>NZ_JZKH01000004.1 GCF_000961885.1 Streptomyces rubellomurinus | reverse complement strand
GGCCTGACCTTCTACCGAGTCCTCGACGCCATCCAGGACCTCATTCGGGCCTGGACCGGCGAATGCCCCACCTGCCACCGAGAGTTACCCACCACACGCTGACCGGAGCCCACGAGACCACTTCAGACCTAACGAAGTACTACTAGGCGGTGGGCCGTCATAGGCGATGGACATTGTCGTGTGGCCGACAGTGTCTTTGCGCGCCCTGGGGCCGGGCGAGAAGGCTGAGCAGTGTTCCAGCCCACCCCAGTGCGGCCGGCACCAATGTGCCGACGGCTGCGTGAAGTCAGAGGAGTACCACGTGTCCACTCATGCCATCGGTGCCGCCCGGCGCCTGCCGGTCAGCGTTGCCGAGCTGGTCCGCGGCGCCGTCGGCGGCGTCGCCGCCGGTATGGCCTTCGCGGGGGCGACGATGTGGCTCATGACCGGCATGGGGAAGCCGGCCGACACGCCGCTGCTGATGATCTCCACGCTGGTCAAGGGCGATGCCGCGATGATGAACGGCACCGCCAGTCTCCCCGTCGGGCTCGTGCTGCACATGGTGCTGTCCATGGCCTTCGGCATGGCGTTCGCCGTGCTCACCGCCCGCGTGCGCACCAACGGCGCACTGGCCGTGGCGGGCCTTGCCTGGGGCGGTGTGCTGTACCTGCTGAACTTCCAGCTCCTCGCCCGGACCGCGTTCCACACCTTCTCGATGGCGAACCAGCCGTTCGAACTCGTCGCGCACCTGGTCTTCGGTGTGCTGCTGGCCCTGGCCCTCTACAACACCGGCACCCGCAAGGGCGAGCACGCGACGGCGAGGCCGTAGCCGGCCGGCTCGATTCCCACGAGATGCGGGCGTACCCGGGCCGGCGGCGGGGATGAGCACCGACAGCGCAGCCCCAACCGCCACCCCGGCCGACCCGCGACACCCAGGAGGTGACCTTCGATGATGCGTGCGACCTGGAACGGAGTCGTCCTCGCCGAGGCCCCGCGCACGGTGGTGGTGGAGGGCAACCACTACTTCCCACCCGAGGCACTGAACCGCGAGCACTTCTCCGAGTCGACGACGCGGAGCCTGTGCCCGTGGAAGGGCCTGGCCCGCTACTACACCGTTGCGGCCGACGGAGCCGTCAACCCGGACGCCGCCTGGTACTACCCCAGGCCATCGTTCCTCGCCCGGCGGATCAAGAACCACGTCGCGTTCTGGCACGGCGTGCGCATCGAGGGCAGCCAGGAGCCGAAACAGTGAGTACCCCGTACGACCTCGTCGTGATCGGCGGCGGCAGCGCCGGACTCACCGCTGCCCGCCTCGCCGCCGACCTCGGCGCCCACGTCGCCCTCATCGAACGCGACCGGCTCGGCGGAGACTGTCTGTGGACCGGCTGCGTACCCAGCAAGACCCTGCTGCACGCCGCCGCCCAGGTGCATGCCGCCCGCCGCGCCCACCGCTACGGCCTTACCGCTGCCACGGGTCCCGCCGACTGGACCGCGGTGGCCGTGCGGGTACGGGAGGCGATCGGCCGCATCGAGCCGCACGACTCACCCGAGGCGCTGACCCGCCTGGGCGTCGAAGTCATCCGCGGCGAGGCCCGCTTCACCGGCCCGCGCACCCTCGACGCCGACGGCCGGATCATGGCCTTCCGCCACGCCCTGGTCGCCACCGGCAGCAGCCCGCACTTGCCCGCCGTACCCGGCCTCGCGGAGGCGGGGGCGCTGACCTCGGACACCGTCTGGGACCTGCCCGAGCTACCGCGAAGGCTCCTGGTGATCGGCGGCGGGGCGGTCGGCTGCGAACTCGGCCAGGCGTTCGCCCGCCTCGGCTCGCAGGTCACCGTCGTCGAAGCCGAACAACGTCTCCTGCCAACGACGGAACCGCAGGCAGCGGACCTGCTCCAGCGCCGTCTGGCCGCCGAAGGCGTCACCGTCCACACCGGCGCCGTACTGCGGTCCGTACGGCCGGACACCGCCGACCTGACCACAGCCGACCACACCGAGCACACCCTCGCCTTCGACCAAGTCCTGGTAGCCACAGGCCGCCGCCCCCACCTCGCCGCCCTCGGCCTCGAAGCGGGCGGCATCCGCACCACCGATCGCGGTTTCATCGCCACCGACGCACGGCTGCGCACCAGCAACCCGCGCGTCTTCGCCGCCGGGGACGTGACCGGACGACTGCCGTTCACCCACGTCGCCGGCGTCCAAGCGGGCGACGCGGTGCTGAACGCGCTGCTCGGACTGCGCCGCCACCTGGACTACGACGCCATGCCGTACGCGGTGTTCACCGACCCGGAGATCGCCCAGGTCGGCCTCACCGCCGCCCGGGCCCGCGACCGTTACGGTGACGCCGCAAGAACCCGGCTCCTGCCCCACGAGGAGATGGACCGCGCGGTCACCGAGAACGCGACCGACGGCTTCACCCAGCTCGTCCTCGGTCCGAAGGGCCGGATCGTCGGCGCGACCGTCGTCGGGCCCCGCGCGGGCGAGGCGATCGTCGAACTCGCCCACGCTGTACGCCTCAAGTGGAGCCCCGGCCGCCTGGCCGCCACCGTCCACCCCTACCCCACCCACGCCGACGGGCCGTGGCTGGCCGCCCTCGCCAAGGCCCGCCGCAACCTGAGCACGCCTCGCACCCGCGCCCTGACCAGCGCGCTGCTGGGCCTGCGCCGAGGAGTCCTGCGATGATCCTGCGCCTGATCCTCGGCATCACCTACACGGCCATGGCGGCGGCCCAGCTCGCCTCCTGGCCGGACATGCCGCCCATCCTCGCCGCCTACCAGGTCGGCGGGCACGCCTCGATGACCGTCCTGGCCGCCGTTCTCATCGCCGGCGAACTGGCCGCCGGGCTGTGGTTCCTCACCGCGCCGCGCTCCCGCCGCCGTGCACCGGTGTGGATCTACACCGGCGTCTCGGTGCTGTGGGCCGCCCTGGCCGCCCAGGCGTTCGCCCGCGCTCTGACCGTCCCGGTGTGCGGCTGCTTCGGCCGCTACCTGCCCCAACACCTGTCCTGGATCATCCTCACCGAGGACGCCCTCCTCCTGCTGTACGCCGCGCTGCTGCTGCACTCCAGCCGCCCCGCACCGACCCGCCCCCGTCCGGTGCCCACCAATGCCGAAGGAGTCCACCCGCGATGACCGAGCACGCTGTTCCCCAACAGAAGGTCGACCGGGACGAGGTGTTCCTGGAGTACACCAAGAGCATCTGCCCACTGTGCAAGACCGTGGTCGACGCCCAGGTCAACATCCGCGACAACAAGGTGTACCTGCGCAAACGCTGCCGCGAGCACGGGCAGTTCGAGGCCCTGGTCTACGGCGACGCCGAGGCGTACCTGGACTCCGCCCGGTTCAACAAGCCCGGCACCCTGCCCCTGGTCTTCCAGACCGAGGTGAAGGACGGCTGCCCGACCGACTGCGGGCTGTGCCCCGAACACAAGCAGCACGCCTGCCTGGGCATCGTCGAGGTCAACTCCGACTGCAATCTGGACTGCCCGATCTGCTTCGCCGACTCCGGCCACCAGAGTGACGGCTTCTCCCTGACCTTGGAGCAGGTGGAGAAGATGCTCGACGCCTACGTCGCGTCCGAGGGCGAACCCGAGGTGGTGATGTTCTCGGGCGGCGAGCCCAGCATCCACAAGCACATCCTCGACTTCATCGACGCCGCCCGCAGGCGCCCGATCCGCAACGTCGTCCTCAACACCAACGGCATCCGCCTCGCAACCGACAAGCGCTTCGCCCCCGCCCTCGCCGAACGCAAGGTCACCGTCTACCTCCAGTTCGACGGCTTCGACCGCGAGACCCACCTCGCCATCCGCGGCAAGGACCTGCGCGACCTCAAACAGCGGGCTCTGGACGCCTGCGCCGCCGCCGGAGTCACCGTCATGCTCGCCGCCGCCGTCGAACGCGGCCTCAACGACCACGAACTCGGCGACATCATCCGCTTCGGCGTCCAGCACCCGGCCGTGCGCGGCGTCGTCCTCCAGCCCGTCACCCACTCAGGCCGCCACCTGGAGTTCGACCCCCTCAACCGGCTCACCAACTCCGACGTCATCGAGGCCATCGCCGCCCAACTGCCCGAGTGGCTCAGGACGGACGACTTCTTCCCTGTCCCCTGCTGCTTCCCCACCTGCCGCTCCATCACCTACCTGCTCGCCGACGGCGACGACATCGTCCCGGTCACCCGCCTCGTGCAGCTGGAGGACTACCTCGACTACGTCACCAACCGCGCCCTGCCCGACACCGGCATCCGCGCCGCGCTGGAGAAGCTGTGGTCCGCCTCCGCGTTCCCCGACACCAGCGGCCCTCAACTGGAGTGCGCCACCTGCGGCATCGATCTGCCAGAGGCCCTGCAGGAGGCCACCGACAAGGCGTTCATGCTCGTCGTCCAGGACTTCCAGGACCCCTACACCCTCAACGTCAAGACGCTCATGAAGTGCTGCGTCGAGATGATCACCCCGACGGACGGCTCATCCCCTTCTGCGCCTACAACTCCGTCGGCTACCGCGAGCAGGTCCGCGAACAGCTCACCGGCGTCCGCGTCGCCAATGTCGTGCCCAACGCCACCGAACTCCAGCCCCACACCCAGCCGTCCCCGTACGGCTCCCGCATCGCCGCCGACCCCCGCAGCGGCGGACACCTGCCGTCGGATGCCACCAACGTCGGAAAGCGCCTGCGATGACCACACCCCACCCCGCGGAGACGGTGAAGGCGTGCTGCGCCACCGCCTACCAGTCCGATGCCGTCGCCGCGATCCTCGGTGACAGCTACCACCCCGGCGGCCTCGCCCTCACCCGCCACCTCGCCCGCTCTCTCCAACTCCAGCCCGGCATGCGGGTCCTGGATGTCGCCGCCGGTCCCGGCAGCACGGCGCTCCTGCTCGCCGCCGAGTTCGGCTGCGAGGTCGTCGGCGTCGACCTCGGCGAGCGGAACGTCGCCAGGGCCCGGGAGGCCGCCCGGCAAGCGGGGCTGGCGGACCGCGTCGGCTTCCGCACCGCCGACGCGGAGCAGCTCCCCTTCGAAGACCGGTCCTTCGACGCGGTCGTGTGCGAGTGCGCGTTCTGCACCTTCCCCGACAAGCCCACCGCCGCCCGCGAACTCGCCCGCGTCCTGCGGCCCGGCGGCCGGGCGGGCATCACCGACATCACCGTCACCCCTGGTGGCCTGCCGCCCGACCTCACCGACCTGGCCGGCTGGGTCGCCTGCCTCGCCGACGCCCGCCCGCTGGAGCAGTACGCGGAACTCCTCGCGGCGGCGGGACTGAGAACCGGGCTGGCCGAACGGCACGACGACGCGCTGCGGCGCATGGTCGAGCAGATCGACGCCCGCCTGCGCGTCCACCGGATGACCACCGCCGGCAAGGCCGGCTCGCCGTTGACCGGGGCGGACATCCACCGGGCCCTGGCCCTGACCGCCCAGGCCCAACGCGCGGTCGCGGCCGGCGCCGCCGGTTACGCCCTGCTCATCGCCGACAAGCCGAAGGAGGCACCGGCACCATGACCACCTCCGGGATCGTGCTCTACTGGCGGCCCGGCTGCCCCTACTGCACCTGGCTGCGGCGCGGCCTGCGCGCCAAGCACCTGACCTTCACCGAGACCGACATCTGGTCGAGCCCCGAGGCCGCGGCCTTCGTACGCTCCGTCGCCGACGGCAACGAAACCGTCCCGACCGTGACCGTCAACCGACACGCGATGGTCAACCCCAGCGCCACCGAAGTACTCTCCGCGGTCGCCGAACACGCACCAGCACTGCTGCCCGCCCCGCGCCCCAAGTCCTGGTGGCGCCGCCTGCGGCGCTCGCGCACCAGCCGGCCCGAGGACGGGCAGCATCAGCCGTGACCTGGGATGACTATCTGGACAGCTTCCACCGGCTCCGTCCCGGCATCACCGAATCCGTTCTCCACCGCGCCCGCGACGCCGAAGGGGCGAACCCGTACCAGTGGCTGGCCGCCGTCACGCCCACCGGCGGCCGGATCCTCGACCTCGCCTGCGGCAGCGCGCCCACGCACGCCTTCCTCCCGTCAGCTGCCAAGTGCATCAGCCTGGACCGCTCCACCGCGGAACTGGCCGCAGCCCACGCTGCCGGTGTCGCGCCTGTGGTCCGTGCGGACGCGACCGCCCTGCCGCTGGCCACAGACAGCATCGACACGGTCATCTGCTCGATGGCTCTGATGCTCCTCACCCCACTGCACCGAGCACTCGCCGAGATCCACCGGGTCCTGCGGCCCGGCGGCCTGCTCATCGCCACCCTCCCCACCACCGGCCCGCTGCGTCTGCGTGACCTCGCCACGGCCGGTCCCCTACTCCTGGCCCTTGGGCAGCGACTGCGCTACCCGAACGACCAGGCCCTGGCGCACCTGCCTGCCGTCCTCGCCTCGGCGGGATTCGACCTACGCTCCGACGAACGCAGACGTTTCACCTTCACACTGGCGTCGCCGTCTGACGCGCGGCTGCTCCTGGACTCGCTCTACCTGCCTGGGCTCACCCCCGCCGCCCACCACCGCGCACTGTCCGTCCTGCGGGCCGCGGCAGCCGTCGACACCCCTTTCCCGATCCCGCTGAGGCGGATCACCGCCCGGGCCCGGTGACCTCACTGGCTAGCCAGGATGCGGCAGATGTCGTCCTCAGTGCAGGTACCCGGGTCGGTCGCCGCTGCCGTCTCGGCGAGCCGCAGCAGCTCGGCCCTGGTACGGGTCAGCTCCGCGATGCGCTCCTCCACCGCCCGCAGATGTTCCGCGATCAGCACGGCCACGTGCTCGCACGGCGCCTGGCCCTCGTCGCGGACCCGCAGCACCTCCCGGATCTCGCCCAGCGTCAGCCCGGCCGCCTGAGCATCGCGAACGAAGGCCAGCCGGTCGGCGGCCCGGGGCGGGTAGTCACGGTAGCCAGCGGAGGTGCGCGGCGGGGCAGACAGCAGGCCGACCTGCTCGTAGAACCGGACCGCCTTCGTCGACACCCCGGCACCAGCGGCGAGCACCCCGATGCGCACACCTCCACCCTACGACTTGACCTTCCAGTGCGATGGAAGGTCTACCGTCCGAAAGAAGACCAACGACCAAGAAGGAGGCGGACGCCATGGAGCTCACCATCCTCGCTGTCCCCGACTGCCCGAACGCCCCGCTCCTGCGCGAGCGCCTCGCCGAGGCACTCGCCAGGCAGCACGCCCCCGCCGTCACCTCCCATGTGGTGACCGACGCCGAACAGGCCGAGCGCCTGGGCATGCACGGCTCACCGACTCTCCTGATCAACGGGTCCGACCCCTTCACCGAGCCCGGCCAGCCCGCCAGCCTGTCGTGCCGGCTGTTCCGGGACATGGACGGCGCGGTCTCCGGAGCACCCTCGGTCGACCAGCTGCGGCGAGCTTTGAGCGGCGGATGACGGTACGTCAGGGTCGCAGTGCGCGCCTGACGGCGAGGAGCGCCTGCAGAGCCGCTGCCGGGCGCAGAGCCGCCGGACGGGGCCGGTCGAACATGCGTCCATGGGCCAGGCTCCCAGCCGCGACGACGGCGACCGGGGCCGCCCAGGCCCCCATTGCCGCCACCGAGACCGCGCGGCTCGGCTCGCTGCGAACCGTCAGCCAGGTCCAGAAGGCCGCGTCGGCCAACGAG
This sequence comes from Streptomyces rubellomurinus, assembly GCF_000961885.1. Taxonomy (GTDB): domain Bacteria; phylum Actinomycetota; class Actinomycetes; order Streptomycetales; family Streptomycetaceae; genus Kitasatospora; species Kitasatospora rubellomurina. The sequence goes on along the minus strand of NZ_JZKH01000004.1, from coordinate 165,059 downwards.
TCGGCGTAGTCCCCGAACGGCGTGACTGTGCCGAGGCGTCTGGCCACAGCGCCGTCCGCCAGATCACTGGCGGCGGCGACCAGCCCGATCCACCGGCCCAGCGCGGCGCCGACCACCGGAAGGTTGGCGCGTACGAGTGTGAGGGCATTCGCTGCCCCCAACGACCGGCGGTCCTCCAGCAGACCAAGGTGGCTCGCAGCCAGGGCCCAACTCGTAGCCACCCACCAGCGGCCCCGGCCCCGGCCGGCAGCGAGCAGAGCACCGTGCAGCAGCGAGATCTCCGCCAACGCCCTCGGCCGCCGGGCGGCCTCCTGCCACGACCGCTCCGCGGCCAGCACGAGAAACCGCGTCCAAGCGGCCGGACGCCAGCCGCCGCCGCGCAACAGCGCCAGCAGCGCGTCTGTGGCAGCCCTGCTCCCGGCCGCCTCCAGGACCGCCCTGCGGTCCGCAACCTGTGGCTCCACGCCCTACTCCTCAGCGGCGACAGCGGGTGCGCCGTCCTCCAAGCGCCGGCAGATGCTCGCGTACCTCTCGGGCCCCCACTCGGGCGAAGCGGCCAGTTCGGCCTCCACCCAAGCGTAGATACTCCTACCCAGTTCCTCATCGTACGTGTCCATGCGACTACCCCCTGGCAATAGACCAGGTCAGGACTACCTGGTTGTGTTAAGTCATTGGCACCACCCGATGGGGCGTCAGAAGCGGAATCCACAGCAGGTCGCCAGCTGCCTCGAAAGGGGAGGCCCTGGTCCTCTCCGCGCAGGCGCGCGGGCTCCGAGCGCAACCCGGACGGGTGATCCGATCCCTTCCTTTTGGTAATCACGCTGCTACTGTGCGCAGTCGCGTGCGGGAAGTGGGTCCCAGGGGCAACCGCGGCGACGCGGTCGTGGACCCCCGCGTGCGCCGTGCCCTGGTCGAAGCGCTGGCTTGCCGGACTCCCCGGCCCGACCGGGAGCTGCCTCGGCCCGTGCGCGTCGGCAGCGTCGGCCTGGATCTGGATTTCGGCGGCGTCACGGCTCTACGAAAGGCACCTGACGGCAGTTTCGTGGTGGAGGCCGATGGCGAACTGAGCGGCTTCTCGTTGCGGATGAAGCCTGTGAAACCGACTGTCGAACAGTTCGTCAACCCGACTCGCGTCGGCCCGTTGTCCACCTACTGCGTGCCGCGCATGGACGTGGCGGGAACGTTCCGCAGCGGCGGGACATCCGTTGCCGTCCGGGGGCAAGGCTGGTACGAGCGGGCGTTCGGCGACGTGCAGGTGGGCACATCGGCGCCTGCGTGCGGAGCCGACCTTCGCCGGACTCACCTCGGGCTGACGCTGGACAACGGCTGGGACATCGCGACCGACTGCTTCACCGAGACCGACCTCACCAGCGGGCGATCGGCCCTCAGCCATCAAGCCCTGATGCTGTGTTCACCGAGCGGCGAACGCTTCGAAGCCCCTTTCGACCTGCGGGGCACTGACCCCTGGACGTCGTTGGCCACGCTCAACACCTACGACACCGCCTACGATCTGGACATCCCCGAGTACGACACCCACCTGCGGGTCAGAGCGTGGTTCCCCGAGCAGGAGATCAGGTCGCTGATCTTCGTCTCCGGGATTCTGCAGGCACAGGTGAGCGTTGACGGCACCATGGCCGGACGCCCGGTGCGCGGTCACGGGATCGCCGAGGTGCTCCCCGCGAACCGGATCGGCGACTTCGAGCGGTACGTCACCCGCGTCCGGAACGTCACCCGCACGGAGATCGACCGGCTCTACCCCAGCAGGCCCCTCCGCAGTGACCTCGTCTCCCTGGCCGGGTCCGAGGACCGGCCCGAGCGGCTCGACGAACTCGTGACCGACGACCTGCACGCGTGCCTGGTGGAGCCGATCCGCCACGCCACGGCGGGCCTCGGCAGGAGCTGGCGGTCGTACGTGGCGGCCGCAGCGATCGAACTGTTCGGCGTCAGCAGTGAACCCTACCGATCCCTACTCGGCGCCGTGGAGATCCTGCACACCGGAAACCTGGTCATCGACGACGTCGAGGACCGCTCCGCAGTCCGCCGGGGGCGGCCCGCCGTCCACACCGTGTTCGGCGAGCCGGTTGCCGTCAACGCCGGAACCAGCGCCTACTTCGTCCTCCACCGCGTACTGCGCGAAATCCTGCCGGACGACGACCGGCTGCGGCTGCGCGTCTACGACCTCTACCTGCAGGTCCTGCGGGCAGGCCACGCCGGCCAAGCCATCGACATCGCCGGCCACCGCACAGCCATGGACCATGCCGTGGCCAGCGGCGACGCCGAGCCGCTGCTGCGCCGGATCCGAACCGCCCACCGCCTCAAGACCGGCGTGCCCGTACGGGGACTGGGCCAGATCGGCGCGGTGATCGCGCGGGCCGACGAGCATCAGATCAGCGCTCTGGGGGACTACTGCGAGGCGATCGGCCTCGCCTACCAGATCAGCGACGACGTGATGGACCTGCAAGGCGTGACGGCGCCGAACGACGCGGAGGGACGCACGCCGACCAAGCACACGGCCGAAGACCTCCGGGCAGGGAAAGCCACGATGCCGCTCGCCCACGCCGTCGGGCTGCTGCCCAGGGCCCGCATGCGCGACCTGTGGCACACGGTGCGCGACGGCGGAGTCGACGCTGCCACCGCCCGCCGGATCGCCCACACCCTCAAGGACTGCGGAGCCGTCCACGCATGCGTCGAAGAGGCCCGCCAGGAGATCGACACGGCCTGGAAACCCCTCCAGGACCTCGTGCCGTGCAGCTACCACTCGATCATGTTCGCGGCCCTCGGCTCCTACGCCGCTCGTCGCGAACACGAATGACACACCGCCCACCGACAAGCACCTCGCCCCCTCCCATCCCCGGAACCCTTGATGCCCGCACCAGTCCTCCGCGTCACCGACGTCCACAAGTCCTACGGCCGCCACCACGTGCTGCGCGGAGTCGACCTGGCCCTCGCCCCGGGCTGCCTGGCCGGCATCGTCGGCGAGAACGGGGCCGGCAAGTCCACCCTGCTGCGCATCCTCGCCGGTCTGCTCACCCCCGACCGCGGAAGCGTCACCTACCCGGTCGGCCTGGGTTACTGTCCGCAGCACACGGTCCTCAACCCCGCGTTGACGGTCGACCAGCACCTGCGCCTCTTCCAGATCTCCTACGACCTTCCCGATCTGGCGCAGGCCCACGAACTGCTGGACATCCTGAACTTCTCCGACTACCGCCGACACCGCGTGGCCACTCTCAGCGGCGGCACACAACAGAAACTCAACCTCACCCTCGCGCTCATGCACGACCCCCCGCTGCTCCTGCTCGACGAGCCGTACCAGGGCTTCGACTGGGAGACCTACGAGCGCTTCTGGGACCTTGCGGCGATTCTGCGCGACCGAGGGCGCTCCGTCCTCGTGGTCTCCCACCTGGCCTTCGACATCGCCCGTTTCGACCGGCTCTGGCACCTGGAGGCAGGCCAACTCTCCCACCGCGCGGGGCAACCGGTCATCGCGGGCTCCGGCACCACGGCGGCGGGCTGACATGCGGAGCGCCTGGACCCGCTACCGCATCGCCACCGGCTACGCCCTCGTCGAACACCTGCGCAACCGGCTCGCACTGGCCCTGGTCGTGTTCTTCATCCCGATCTGGATCACCCTGGTCTACCTGGTCATCACCAACGCCCCGGTCCCGTTCCTGCTGCGGGCCTCCGACCAGGTCATCACCGTCGACGGCAACCACATCAGCAAGATCTCCGGAGCCGTCAACGCGGTCACCCTGATCGTCGGCTTCATGATGTTCATCGCCACCTACCGATCCGCGCACTTCGACCAGCGCGTGGCCATGGCCGGCTACCCGCGCGCCCACGTCCTCGCGGCGAAGCTCAGTTCCCTGCTCCTCGCGGCGGCGCTCATCTGCGCCTACGCCGTCGCCGTCATCTGCTGCTACTGGGTACCCGATCAGCCCGTCATGCTGTGGCTGTCACTGTTCGGGGCGGCCCTCGCCTTCGGCGGGCTCGGCGTGATGCTGGGCGTCGCACTGCGCGGGGAACTGGAGGGCATGTTCCTGATCATCATGCTCAGCCTCATCGACATGGGCCTGCAGAACCCCGTCGCCAACCCGGCCTCCGGCAACGGCATCGTCCGCTTCCTCCCCTCCTACGGTGCCATGCAAGCCGGCGTCACCTCCGGCTTCCTCCCCACCGCACCCGGACTCCACCTGCTCCTGGGCCCGATGTGGCTGCTGGGCAGCGCCCTCGTGGCCTCCGCGACGTTCCGGCTGCGCACACGCGACCGTAGACACACGAGACACACGATCCTTCCGCGGCCGAGCGCTCGGGGCAGCGTTCAGGAGGACGGAGAATCGGCCGGCGCGGGCCCGGAGGAGGCGGCGCGCCGGGGAGGGGGAGGCGGGTCGGGTCAGACGAGGGCGTAGGCCTCGGCCTGGCGGTCGATGAGGTGAGGGGTGATGCCGGCGAGGACCAGTCGCTGGTAGGGCACGCTGTCGCGGTGGGCGGCCAGGGCGTTCTCGTCCTCGTACTCGGCGAAGACGACGAAGGCGCCCTGGTCGCGCAGGGAGCGGACCACCCGGTAGGAGAGCACGCCGGGCTCGGTGAGCGCGGCCTCGGTGACGGCGGGGAGCAGATCGGCGACGTGCTGCTCGGCGCCGGTGTCGGCGAGCCAGTCGGTGATCACGACGAGGGACACGACGGGTCCTTCCGGGTGGTGCGGGACGGTCCTGGAGAGGGGGCGGTTCAGGCGGGGGGTCAGGGGATGGTGACGACGATCTTGCCGCGGGTGTGGCCGGCGGCGTTGAGGCGCTGGGCGTCGGCCGTCTGCTCCAGGGGGAACGTCGCCGCGACCTCGACGGTGAGCAGGCCGCTCTCGGCGAGGTCGGTCAGGGCGGTGAGGTCGGCGGCGTCGGGGCGCACGAAGACGTAGCGACCGCCGAGGCCGAGGACGGCGCCGTCCGCGACGGAGGCGAGGCGGCCGCCTTCCGCGAGCAGGGCCGGCGAGATCCCGAGGGCTTCGCCGCCCACCAGGTCGAGTACGGCGTCGACGCCCTCCGGCGCCAGCGCGCGGACGCGCTCGGCCAGGCCGTCGCCGTAGGCCACCGGCTCGGCGCCGAGACCGCGCAGGTAGTCGTGGTTGCGGTCGCTGGCGGTGCCGATCACCCGGGCGCCGAGGGCGACGGCGATCTGGACGGCGAGCGAGCCGACCCCGCCGGCGGCCGCGTGGACCAGGACCGTCTCGCCCGGCTTGAGCTCCAGGGCGCCGGTCAGCGCCTGGTAGGCGGTGAGGCCCGCCAGCGGCAGGCCGGCGGCCTCGGCGAAGTCGAGGTTGGCGGGCTTGCGGGCGAGGGTGCGCACGGGCGCGGCGACGTACTCGGCGAAGGTGCCGCGGCGGACCATGTCCTCGCGGACGTAGCCGATCACCTCGTCGCCCGGCGTGAACTCGGTCACGCCGACGCCGACCCGCTCCACGACACCGGCGACGTCCCAGCCCGGGATCACGGGGAAGACCACGTCCATCATGCCGTCGAGGTAACCGGCCTGGATCTTCCAGTCGACCGGGTTGACCGACGCCGCCGCCACGCGGACCAGGACGGAGTCCGGGCCGAGCTTGGGCTCGGGCACGTCCCCGTACTCCAGGACGTCCGGTCCGCCGTAGCTGCGGTAGGTGATGGCCTTCATGGGTGGTGCTCCTCGCAAGAAGTGTTGACTCACTCGATGGTTCATCCCATTAAGTAATGCCGAAACGATAGGACTGAACAGTTGAGAGTGTCAAGTAATTCGGCACTCCCCGCAGTGTCCGCACACCGACCCGGCCGTCCTCGTCGTCGGGACGGCGGCAGGAAGGCCGGCTCAGAGGGCTCAGAGGGCGGCGCGAAGCGCGGGCAGCAGGGCGCTCCCGGCCCAGTCGAGGAACGCCGGCTGGCTGTCGCCGCCGACCTGGACGAGCGCCACCTCGTCGAACCCGGCGTCCGCGAAGGGCCGTACCGCCTCGACGAAGTCCTCCACCCGGTCACCGCACGGGATCGCCTCGGCGACGTCATCGGGCCGGACGAATCGGCTGGCAGCGGCGAAGCCGGCGGTCCCGGGCAGCTCGGCGTTGACCTTCCAGCCGCCCCCGAACCAGCGGAACTGCTCGTGGGCCCGGCGTACCGCCGCGTCCCGGTCGGTGTCCCAGCACACCGGCAGCTGGCCCACCGCCGGCTTCCCGGCCCCGCCGTGCTCCGCGAAGCCCGCGATGAGCGCGGGGTCCGGTTCCACGGCGATCACCAGGTCGGCCAGCCGGCCCGCCAGCTCGCACGAGTCCGGCCCCGAGACCGCGATGCCGATCGGTGGCGGCCGGTCCGGCAGGTCCCACAGTCGGGCGCCGTCGACGTCGAAGTAGCGGCCCCGGCGGGTGACGTAGCCGCCGTCGAACAGGGCGCGGATGATCTGCACGGCCTCGGCGAGCATCGCCTGACGGACCGTCACCGCAGGCCAACCCCGGCCGACGACATGCTCGTTGAGGTTCTCGCCGCTGCCGAGCCCGAGCCGGAAACGGCCCTCGGACAGCAGCTGCACCGTCGCGGCCTTCTGCGCCACCACCACCGGGTGGTAGCGGAACGTCGGGCAGGTCACGTAGGTCATCAGCGGGATCCGGGAGGTGGCGTGCGCGGCTGCGCCGAGCACGGCCCAGGCGTACGGGGCGTGGCCCTGCTCGTCCAGCCACGGGAAGGAGTGGTCGGAGATCACCGAGAAGTCGAAACCGGCCTGCTCCGCGAGCACCACGTCCTCGACCAGCCCGCGGGGGTCGCGCTGCTCGGTCATCATCGTGTATCCGATCTTCACCATGCCCCGCGTCTGCCCCGGTCGTGGCGCCCTGCACACCGAGAGGCCCGATTCCCGCGACTGCGCGCGGACCGTGCCGGCCGGGGCGGCGCGGTTTCCGCCCGTGCGCGCGGGACATACGCCCAGCGACAATCGTTGGTCCCGGGAGCACGGTTCCATGACGCACAACGGATTTCCACGCGGTGACGCACGGCTGCGGGGCGACCCCGGCCGGGTCCTCAGATTCGGGGTCGAGGAGGAGTTCCTGCTGGTCGATCCGGCCACCCGGTCCACCGCTGCGCGCGCGCAGCTCGTGGTGCCCCGGGCGGCCCGGACCCTCGGAGACCGGGCGCAGTACGAGTTCCTGGCCACCCAGGTCGAGACGTGCACCCGGCCCGTCACGAGTGCCTCGGCCCTGCACGCGGAGCTGGTCGCCGCACGCCGGACCATGGTGGCGGCGGCCGAGAGCGCCGGGTGCCGCCTGGTCGCCAGCGGCCTCGCCGTCCTGCCCAGCCGCCATCCGCTGCCGGTCACGCCGACCGACCGCTACCGGCGCGTCGCCGCCCACGTGCACCGGACCGCCGACCAGCGCGGCGGTGAGATCTGCGGCTGCCACGTCCACCTCGGCGACCTCGACCGCGTCGAGGCCCTGGCGATCAGCGCGCACCTGAGCCCCTGGCTGCCCGCCCTGCAGGCGCTGTGCGTCAACTCGCCCTTCTGCGAAGGACTGGACCGCGGCGCCGCGAGCCTGCGCGCCGGCCGCTACCTGGCCTGGCCGACCTGCGGACCCGCGCCCGCGCTCGACGCGGAGGGCTACGAGCGAACCGTGAACAGGCTGCTCGCCCAGCGCGTGATCCTCGACCGCAAGATGCTGTACTGGTACGCACGGCCCTCCGAACACCTGCCCACCCTGGAGGTGCGGATCGCCGACACCAACGCGGACGTGAGGACCCCGCTCCTGCTCGCCGTCCTGCTGCGGGCCCTCGCGCACACGTTCCTCGCCGCGCACCACCGTGGCGCACCGCCACCGCGGATGCCTGCCGCCGTCCTGCGCGAAGCCCACCGGCAGGCCGCGCTCGGCGGACTCACCAGCGTCGGCACACACCCGTCCACCGGCCGGCGCCTGCCGATGGCCCTGCTGGTCACCGAGCTGATGGACCTGGCCACGCCCGCCCTGGAACGATCCGGCGACCTCGTCCTCGCGAGCCTGCTTCTCAAGGAGCGGATGACCGCCGGCACGGGCGCCGACCGGCAGCGGGCCGTCCTCGCCCGCCGCCGCTCGCTGGCCGACGTCGTCGACGACCTCGCCCACCTCACCGCCGACGCCGGCACCCTCGCCACCGCGGCCCCCGTCACCGGCGACTTCTCCCGGCCGGCGGGCGCCGCCGTCGCTTCCCCACGAGGCGCGGGCTCGGGCCTGTCCGTGCTCAGCCCCGCGCCACGGGCGGGATGATCCGGTTCACCCGGGCGGCCGGCTGACCGGGCGCGGACGGCGAACGGCGGTGCCGGCGTGTCCGGTACCGCCGTCCTGTTCCGCCGTCCTGTTCCGCCGTCCGGTACCGCCGTCCGGTGCCCCCGTTTCCCGCCACGGGCTGCGGGCAGACGCGCCGGCATGGACCAGTCCCAGGCACCGGTACTCGAAGCCCTCGCGGCCTTCCACGCCAACCCCCTGACCGTGTTCACCCCACCCGGCCACAAGCAGGGCCGCGGCGCCGACCCCCGCGTCATCCAGGCGCTGGGCGCGGACGTCTTCCGCTCCGACGTGCTGGCCACCGGCGGGCTGGACGACCGGACCGACACCCGCGGCATCCTCCGGCACGCCCAGGAACTGATGGCCGAGGCGGTCGGCGCCGATCACACCTTCTTCTCCACCTGCGGCAGCTCCCTGTCCGTCAAGGCCGCGATGCTCGCGGTCGCCGGGCCGCACCAGAAGCTGCTGGTGGGCCGGGACGCGCACAAGTCGGTCATCGCCGGGCTCATCCTGGCCGGCATCCGCCCGGTGTGGGTCGAGCCCCAGTGGGACGCCGACCTGCACCTGGCCCACCCGCCGTCCGCCGAGTCCGTCCGCGCCGCCCTGCACGAGCACCCCGACGCCCGCGGCGCCCTGGTCACCTCCCCCACCCCGTACGGGACGTGCGCCGACCTCGAGGCGATCGCCGAGGCCTGCCACGCCGCCGGAAAGCCCTTGATCGTGGACGAGGCGTGGGGCGCGCACCTGCCCTTCCACCCCCGCCTGCCCCGCTGGGCGATGGACGCCGGCGCCGACGTGTGCGTCACCTCCGTCCACAAGATGGGCTCCGGCCTGGAGCAGAGCTCCGTCTTCCACCTCCAGGGCGACCTCGTCGACCGGACCGCCCTGAAGCAGCGCGAGGACCTGCTCGGCACCACCAGCCCCTCCACCCTGGTCTACGCCGCCCTCGACGGCTGGCGCCGCCAGATGGTCCAGCACGGCCGCGCCCTCTACGACCACGCACTCGACCTCGCCGACACCGTCCGCGAGCGCGTCCAGGAGCTCGACGGACTGCACGTCCACGGCCGCGACGACTTCTGCTCGCCCGGACACGCGGCCGACCTCGACCCGCTCCAGGTCATCGTCGACATCACGGACCTGGGCACCACCGGCTACCGAGCCGGCGACTGGCTGCGCTCCCACCACCATCTCGCCCTCCACCTGTGCGACCACCGCAGGGTCAGCGCCCAACTCACCCACGCCGACGACACGACCACCACCGACGCCCTGCTGAACGGACTGCGGGAGCTGACCGTGATCGCGCCCGATCTGCGGCCGGCGCCCCGCGTCCACCTGCCGAGCCCCGAGCGGCTGCGGCTGGAGCAGGCCCTGCTGCCGCGCGACGCGTTCTTCGGACCCACCGAACAGGTCCCCGTCGAGAAGGCGGCCGGACGGACCGTCGCCGAGATGCTCACCCCCTACCCGCCCGGCATCCCCGCCGCCCTGCCCGGCGAGCGCCTGAACCAGGACGTCCTCGACTACCTGCGCAGCGGCATCGAGGCGGGCATGCTCGTTCCCGACAGCGCCGACCCAGCGCTCGACACGATCCGCGTCAGCGTCGAATAGGGCGAGCGCAGTGTCACACCGGACCAGCCAGGACAAGCGCGGCGAGCAGGCCGCTCCCGCTCGGCGATCCGTTCTGGTCCGGCAGATCACCGCGGCGCTGGCCGCCTCCGGGCACACCGTGGCCGTCGCCGAATCGCTGACCGCCGGGCGTCTCGCGGCGGCCCTGGCAGACGCCCCGGGTGCGGGTGAGACGTTCCTGGGGGGCGTCGTCGCCTACGCCACTGACGTGAAGGCGCGCGTGCTGCACGTCGACGCCGCCCTCCTCGCGCGTGCCGGAGCGGTGGACCCGCAGGTCGCCGCGCAGATGGCCCGGGGAGCTCGCGCCGTCACCGGCGCGACCTACGGCCTGGCCACCACCGGTGTCGCCGGCCCAGCCCCTCAGGACGGGCAACCCGTGGGCACCGTCTACGTCGCCGTCGCCCATCCGCACGGCTGCCGCACGACCGAACCGACAGCCCCCTCCACCCGGCCGGACGACATCCGGGACGCCGCGGTCACGGCCGCGCTGCAGCTCCTCCACGACCAGCTGCGACCAGGCCCGTGACGCAGCTCGTGCGCCGCACCGCCGGCATGCCCGCCTCTCCGGGGCCGCCGCCGCCCGCAGCCACCGCAGGGGCGGCGTGCTCCACCGGCTCACCGTTCTCGGCGAGCGGGCCGCGCACCGCAACAACGAACCGACCGCCCAGTGGCGCTGAGCCCCTTGCCCGGTGCCACGGACCCGGAGGAGGAACGATGAAAGCAGTCACCTGGCAGGGCCGCCGCACAGTCGAGGTACGGAGCGTGCCCGACCCGCGGATCGAGGAACCGACGGACATCCTCGTGGAGATCACCACCACCGGCCTGTGCGGCTCCGACCTGCACCTGTACGAGGTCCTCGGCGCCTTCCTCGACGAAGGCGACATCCTCGGTCACGAGGCCATGGGCATCGTGCGCGAGACCGGACCGGGCGTCCACGCGCTCACGCCCGGCGACCGGGTCATCGTGCCGTTCAACATCTCCTGCGGCACCTGCTTCATGTGCGTCCGAGGGCTGCAGTCCCAATGCGAAACCACCCAGGTCCACGCCTACGGCACCGGCGCGGCCCTGTTCGGCTACACCAAGCTCTACGGACAGGTCCCGGGCGGGCAGGCCGAACTCCTGCGGGTACCCTTCGGCAACACCCTGCCGGTCGCCGTCCCGCACGGGCCCCCCGACGACCGCTTCGTCCTGCTCACCGACGTCCTTCCGACCGCCTGGCAGGCCGTCGAGTACGCCGGCGTCCCGCCGGGCGGCAGCGTGGCGGTGCTCGGCCTCGGCCCCATCGGCGACATGTGCACCCGCATCGCCGCTCACCGGGGCGCCGGCACCGTGATCGGGATCGACCTCGTGCCCGAACGGCTGGACCGTGCGAAGCGGCGCGGGGTCGACGTGCTCGACCTCGGCCGGCTCGGCAGCCGGGTGGTCGAGGCGGCCCGCGAGCTGACCGGCGGCCGGGGCCCGTGCGCGGTGATCGACGCGGTCGGCATGGAGGCCCACGGTTCCCCGGCCGCCACCGCGGCCCAGCGGATGACCTCGCTGCTGCCCGACGCCCTCGCCGCCCGGCTGATGTCCCGGGTCGGCCTGGACCGCCTGCACGCCCTGCACCTGGCCGTCGACATGGTCCGGCGCGGCGGAACGCTGTCCGTCTCGGGCGTGTACGGCGGCATGACCGACCCGCTGCCGCTGCTGACCATGTTCGACAAGCAGCTCACCGTCCGGATGGGCCAGGCCAACGTCCTGCGCTGGATGTCCGACCTGCTGCCGCTGGTCACTGACGGCGACCCGCTCGGCGTCGAGCAGTTCGCCACCCACCACGTCCCACTCGCCGAGGCGCCGGCCGCCTACGAGATGTTCCAGGCCAAGCAGGACGGCGCCGTCAAGGTGCTGTTCCGGCCCTGAATCGTCGCGGTGTTTCCGGGCCCACGCACGCCGGCTGCGCTCACCTCCGCTCGTCGAGCGCGGTGGCCAGATCCGCGCGGCCCCGGATGCCGAGCTTGCGGTAGCAGTGCGTGAGGTGGGTCTCCACCGTGCGCACGGCGATGTGGAGCAGCGCGGCGATCTCCCCGTTGCCGTGCCCGGAAGCAGCCATCCGTGCGACGCGCAGTTCGCCGGCGGTGAGCGCGCCGCCCCCGGTGTGCTCGGGCCGCGGCGGCCTGGCGCCGTATTCGTCCAGGGTCCGGCTCACCGTTGCGCGTGGCCGCGCGGCCCTCAGCCGCTCGGCCGCCTGCGCGGCCTCCCGGAGCACCGTACGGGCACGCTGGTACCGGCCGGCGCCGTGCAGCGCCTTCCCCAGCGAGACGAGCGCGGGGACCAGCTCGGGCAGCGGCTGCGCAGAGCCGCGCAGCACGTCCACCGCCTGCTCGGCGAGTTCCAGACCGCGCCGGCCGCCGAGGGACACCGCCAGGGCCCGCATGGCCCTGCCCGTGGTCCGGGGCGTTCCCCACACCTGGGCGAGTCGAAGTTCCTCCGCCGCGAGCGGCACGGCCAGTTCGGGCGCTCCCAGAGCCACGTGGCAGTCGGCGGCGGCGGACCGCCACGGCGTCACCACCGGGCTCTCCACCTCGCGCGCGGACTGCCGCCGTCCGCACTCCAGGAGGCTGCGCAGGGCTCCGCGCGGATCACCGGAGGCCGCGAGCAGCAGGCCTCGCGCGTAGAGGAATTCGTTCCACTCCCAGGACTCGTACGGTCCGCCGGCTCCGAGCGCATCGGCGAGGCACCGGGCCTCGGTCAACCGCCCGGTTTCGGTCAGGGCGATGAGGGCCTGGGCGTGCAGGTGGACGGTGCCCGGCCGCGGCCGGATGCCGTCCGTCCGGGGTGCCCGCAGCAGTTCGGTGTCCGTGAGCAGCGTGGCGTCCGTGAGCAGCGCGTCGTACCGGCCGCGCAGCACCTGACCGCGTGCCCGGACGTCCGCCAGGCGCTGGTGACCGGGGTGCAGCAGCCGCGGCTGTCCGGCGGCGAGCCCCCGGGCCACCAGCCGGTCGGCCTCCTGCCACTGGTCCGCGCACTGGGCCAGGCCGGCGGCGGACGCCAGCAGGTACGGTTCGAGCAGCGGATCCAGCGGGACGGCCGTCCACGACCGGACCCGTTCCATGACCTGGTCGGCCGACAACAGCCCGGCCGCCGCGGCGTGTTCGGTGAGCAGGGCGTGTACGGTCGGGGCGACGCCGTCCGGCGATCGCTCCTCGGCGCTCTTGAGTTCCGCCACCACCCGCAGCCAACTGTCGCTGTCGTGCGCGGCGATCAGCGCCGTCGCCGCCTGCAGAGCGTGCGCCGGTTCCGTCGAGTCCGCGCAACTGCCCGACAGCTCCCGTAGGACGTCCAGGGCGGCGTGCACCTCGCCACGGCCGGCCAGTGCCGTGCCGAGGGCGGTGGCGACCCGCACCTTCCCTCCGGGACTCCGCTCCAGGCGCAGCGCCTGGGCCAGGTGCCGGGCCCCGCCGGCCCGTCCGGCCCGTGCTTCCAGGCAGCCGAGTTCGCCGAGTACCGCGCTGCGGCGGTCGGCGGGCAGTGGTTCCTCCAGTGCCCGCCGCAGGCAGGCCTCGGCCTCCTCCGGCCGCGCGGCGCGGACGGCGAAGCCGGCCGAGGCGATCAGCGCGTCGGCGGCCCAGGTCGCGCCCACGGCGGGGATCACCAGCAGGTGGCGGGCCACCGCGTCCTCCGGATCGCCGCGGTGGTGCAGGAGTTCCGCGACGCGGCGGCGCACCGCCACGCGCTGGTGCCGGTCGCCGGACGCTCGGACCGCGTCGCGCAGCAGGGGATGGCGGAAGGTCCACCGGCCGTCCGACCCGCCGTCCCCGAGCATGCCCTGGCGGGCCAGCTCGGCGGTCCAGCCGGGGAGCCGAGCGGGGTCCACGCCGGTCGTCTCCGCCACGAGGGCCAAGGCGCCCTCCTCGTCCTGCAGTTCGGCCAGGGCCCGGGCCGCTGCGGCCGTCCGCGGACCGGCGCTCCGCAGCCACCGGGCCACCGCGCCGGTATAGCCACCCGGGTACAAGTCCGTGCACGCCGAGGGCAGTTGGGTGAGGGCGGCACCGGCGGTGGTCTCCCGCAGGTCGGCCAGCAGTGCCCGTAGCAGCAGGGGATTGCCGCCGGTCGCCCGGAAGCAGTCCTGGGCCAGCCCGTGTGCGGCGCCGTCCCCGAGAGCCGCGCGAACCAGCGCGGCGCAGGTCGGCGGACTGAGCGGCCTCAGCGTGCACGTCTCCGCCGCGGACTGCCCGAGGACATCGGCGAAGCCGGGAGCCTGCGGGGAAAGGTCGTACTGCCACCGCTCGGTGACCACCAGCAGGACGGGGAGCCGCTCCAGCCGACGTGCCACCTGGGCGAGCCAGCGGCGGGAGGGCGGGTCCGCGAGGTGGACGTCGTCGACGGCCAGGAGGACCGGTCCGGCCGCGGCCTTCGACCGCAGCAGCCGCCACAGGCGTGAGGGCAGGTCGATGCCGTGCAGCGAGCCGTCCCACTGTTCGATGCCGGTGAGGGGCACGAGTGGCGTCGGCTGCCCCTGGAGCGCGGTCTCGAAGAGCTGGAGCGCCACGCCGAACGGGACGTTCGACTCCTGCTCGGAACTCCGGGCGTTGAGCACGACCGTCCCGTGCGACCGTTCCTCGCGGACCACCGCGTCGAGGAGCGCGGTGCGGCCGGTGCCGGTCCCGCCTCGGATCACCGCCGTTCCGCCGGTGCCCGTGCCGGTCTGGACGAGCAGGTCCCGGAGGAGGGCCAGGGAGTCCTCGCGCTCCCGCAGACCGCCGGAACACCCGGCGCGGGCGAGGGCGAGGTCGTGGACGGTGGCGCTGGTCATCTCGGTTCTCCTGGGCGGTCCGGGTTGTCCTGGGCGGTCCGGGTTGTCCTGGGCGGTCCGGGTTTTGTCCTTGGCCGCGGCGCGTGCGGCACCGGGGCATGCTGGGCGGTGACCCCCGGCCGGGCCACCGCACCACCGTCGCGCCCGCCTCGGACGGTGACAACCGGATCCCCGGCGCGATGTCCCGAATCATGCGATCCCTGGCCGTCCGACCTGCTCGGCTAGGGTGGCGGCCGTGACGACGACTGCCCGCCGCGTGGTGATCATCGGCTATGACCAGGTGGAACTGCTCGACCTCGCCTGTGTCACCGACACCCTGGAGGCCACCAACCGGCTCGCTGCGGAGCCCCTGTACGACGTGACCGTGGCGTCCCTGCACGGCCGGCCCGTGCGCGCGTCGAGCGGGCCCTCGATGATCAGCCAGGCCGCCCTCGAACGTGTTCGGGGCCCGCTGGACACCCTGCTGGTGTCCGGCGGCCACGGCCACGCCCGGGCCGCCGGCGATCCCGAACTCATCGGCCAAATACGGCGGTTGGCAGCCCGCAGTCGCCGGGTCGCCTCGGTGTGCACGGGTGCCACCCTGCTCGCCGCAGCGGGCCTGCTGGACGGGCGCCGGGTGACCACCCACTGGGCCTACGCCGACGAGTTGGCCCACCGGTACCCGGCGGTCACCGTGGACCCGCGTCCGCTCTACATCGTGGACGGCGACGTCTGCACCTCCGCCGGCGTGACCAGCGCCCTCGATCTCACCCTCGCCCTCGTGGAGGCCGACCACGGCCCCGACCTGGCGCGAACGGTGGCCCGCTGGCTGGTCACCTACATGCAACGCCCCGGGAACCAGGCGCAGTTGTCCGTCTACATCAAGGACTCGCCACCCGAGCACCGGGTCCTGCGGCAGATCGTCCTGCACATCACCGGCAACCTCGACTCCGACCTCGGCACCGCCGCCCTCGCCGCGCGGGCCGGCGTCAGCGAGCGCCACCTCTCCCGGCTCTTCCTCACCCGACTCGGCGACTCCCCGGCCCGCTTCGTCCGCACCGCCCGCAGCGAGGCCGCCGCCCGCCTGCTGGAGTCCACCGCCCTTCCGCTGACCGCCGTCGCCCGCCGCTGCGGCTTCGGCTCCACCGAGACCATGCGCCAGGCCTTCCAGGCCCGCTACGGCACCACCCCTTCCGCCCACCGCGCGGCCCTGAACCGGCCGAACGCGGTCATCGAGGCGGCGACCCCCGCCCTGCCGTGACCGCCGACGTCCGTTGATCGGACCGCTGCGGACCGGGCGTGCGGGGGGCCGGTGCCCGGGCGTACGGGGGGGCGGTGCCCGGGCGTGCGGGAGGGTCGGTACCCGGACGGGCGGGGGCCGGTGCCCGGCGGCCGACCGGTGGGGTTCCCGACCGGTCGGCCGCCGGGGAGACGGTCAGAGCGGCAGGCCCTGCCAGCCGCCGAAGCCGGTGGGCGTGGTGCCCGTGCGGCAGTACACTCGGCCGTCCGTCCCGATGGCGAACACGTGCAGGACACCCCCACCGTCGACGAGCGCGGTCGGGTAGTCGAGGACGGTGCCGCCGAGGTCCTGCCAGGGGCCGTAGCCGGAGTTCGGGGCCGTCTGCGCGGTGGTGCTCACGCCGCCGCCGCCGTTGCGCTCGAACAGGACGACCTGTCCGCCGAGGTTGGCCGCCGCCGGCTCGCCCACTCCGGCGTGACCGCCGAGGTTGGCCTGGGACTGGCTCCACGGTCCGCCGAGCCCGCTCTGGTAGCTGACCAGCATCGCGCCGGTGCCGGCCTCGCGGTAGGCGAGTTCGATGCGGCCGTCCTGGTCGAGCACGGCCTTGGGCGGGCTGGCCGGCTGGGCGCCCGGGACCGGGCCGGGGCCGGCGATGGCGCCGTTCGGAGCGGTCTGCCACCAGTTGACGATCCCGGTGCGGGTGCTGGCGAACACCTCGATCCTCCCGGTCCCGTTGCGGATCGCGGTGACCGGGTCCTGGAGGTCGGTGCCGCCGAGGTCCTGCCAGGCGTCCGTCCAGACGCCGCCCGGGGTGGTCTGCCAGATCGTGCTGAGCCCGCCGCCGCCGTTCTTGACGAAGATCTCCAGCCGCCCGTCCTAGGAGGCGGCCACCGCGGGCACGCCGACCTGGTCGGCGTTGCCCAGCCCGGCGTTGGGGTTGCCGTGGTCGGCCCAGCTGTTCCACCACCAGCCGTTGGGCGTGCCCTGCGGCAGGGAGATGATGTGGTGGTCGGTCAGGCGACGGGCGAAGATCTCCATCCGGCCGTCCGCGTTGGTGCCGACGGCTATGCCCGGCGCCAGCCGCCCGCCCGGGTCGGCCATCCGCGCCGGACCGCCCCAGGTGCCGTCCGCCTGGCGCCAGTAGGTGTACAGGGCGCCGGCCCGGACGACGAAGACCTGCGGTCGGCCGTCCTGGTTGAGTCCGGCCCAGGAGGTGCCGCGGGACCAGCGGTAGTACATCCGGGAGTACCAGGCGGTCTCCCAGCCGCCCCCGTGGTCGTGGCTGGCGTACTCGGAGACGAACAGGCCCTTGACGCCGGCCGTCGCCGGGTCGAGGTTCGCCGGGGAGTCGGTGATGTTGTAGTCCCGGTAGTTCACCTGGATCAGCGCACCGCCGTACTGACTCGCCGCCTGGCCGGCGAACTTCGCGGCGGTGACGTGATCCGAGTGGTCGCCCGCGTACCGGCTGTCCGGGAGTTCGTCCTGGGCCCGGAGCACGGTCGGCTGGTACGTCACCATCAACTGCCGCAGCACCTCGACGACGTCCGCGGCCGTGTAGGTCGACGGTCCGGACAGCAGGCTGCCCTTCGGGACGATCGTGGTGCCGGTGCCGCCGTCCAGGAGGCCGGCGAGGCCCATGTCGTGCAGGTTGAGGAAGATCAGGTGCACCGGCCGGTCCTTGAGGACGTACCGTTCGACCTGCTTGCCCGCGACCCAGCACACCTCGGCCGTCCAGTGCCCGACCTCGTCGGTCGACGGGTCGGTGTCGCCGACCCCGGTCATCCGCGAGTAGGCGTTGATGGCGCCCATCTGCCGGTTCCAGGTGCGCACCGAGTCGCCGGCGGGGCCGTCGCAGGAGGACCCGGCGCAGTCGCCGGTGATGTTCCCTGCGGTGACGAACACCGTGACGGACGGAGTGCCGTTGGCGAGCGCGTTGGACAGGTCCGGGTTCATGAACAGGATGTCGTCGTCCTCGTGCGCGACGACCTGCATGAACAGCGGCCCGGAGCCGGCGGCCACGGGCGCACCCACGGCCGCGGACGCGCGGGTCGCGGCCCCCTTGGCCAGCAGAGGTGCGGCGAGGGCTGTGAGTGCGACGGAGGTGAGGAGTTGCCGTCGTCCGATTGCCATGTCATTCCCCCCAAATTCGAGATCGGCGAGCCTGTGATCACGCCAGGCAGGAGATTAGCGCATTAACGGGCAGGCAATGCGCTGGGCCTCACCTTTGCAATCTGCCGGCAGGAAGGCGAATTGACGTGAGGTCAAACAGCTCTGCCCGACTCCTGCTCATCGGCGCGGCCGCGTTCCCGCCGGACTGGACCACTAGGGGTGGCGCCTGCGCCCACTACGTGCCGAATTCAGTCGCGGCATGCTGCCTATCGGGCACCGCGGTGCGGGCACGTGACGGGAAAAAAGTCTCCCTCGGTCGACGGCATTTCTTCGACCCGGGCGACCGGGCCCGATAAGGCAAGATGCCAGCCTGCCCACAGCCCGAAAACGCCGAGGACTCGCACAAGCCACCGTTCGGGGCGCCCATGTCGCATGCGGGCAGCTCACGACCGGCACTCAGGCGCCTCAGGATCTACATTCCACCGCCGCAGCCGCCCCCACAGCCACCGCCCCCGCACCCGCCGCCACCGCACCCAGCCCCTCCACACGCACCGCCCACGCCACCACCGTCGTGGCCCCCCTCGGAAGCGCGGGCGGCGCGACGGGCACGGGCGGCGGCGACCGCCGCTTCGCGCACAGCCTGCGCTCGCGCCTGCGACGCGGCCAGCGCCAGCCGGAGTTCGTGCTCCGGCGGCAGGGCGTTCAGCCCTCCGAACGCCACGCTTCCCCAGGTGTCCCGCCAGCGGGCCTGGGCACGGGCTCGCGCCAGCACCCGGTCGCCGAGCGCGGTGGTGTGGCGGCGGTGCGGCCTGTGCCGGCGTACGAACAGCACGACCGCACAGCACAGAGCTTCGAAGGCCAACGCCGCCGGCAGGCCGTTTCCCCCGTCCGCGACCATCCAGCACACGGCCACCACGCCGGCCGTCATCGACAGCCCCAGCACCAGCCGCAGCCGGGCAGCAGCCGTCGCCGCGCGCAGGTACAGGTTGCCGTCCTGCAGCAGGCCTCGGCGCGTGAGCCGGCACCGCAACGCCGCGACAGCCGAGCCCGCCTCCACCTCAGCCACCACGTGCAGCAGGTCGCGTGTGCGGACCTGCCCCACCGAGGCCACCACCGCAGCCTCGAAGTCGCCCTTCAGCTTCCGGCGGGTGACGGTCACATCACCTGAGCGGGACGCGACCAGGTCACCACGTTCGTGCATCAGCAGGAGCGCGGTCTCACCCACGTGCCGGGCCAGGCACGCCAGTTCGTACAGCCGCTCAACACTCTCCCCTTCTCCCGCCTCCCGCTCCGCCAGGTACAGCTCCCGCACGGCTGCACGATGGCCGAGCCCAGCCACGAGAAGGGCCAGTCCCGATGCGAAGAAGAGCCCCACGAATAGCCCCACCAGACCCCCCTTCGCCGCCGGTCAGGCCAGTGTGGGGCGGGACACCGCACGCAACAACCTTTCTGTTGGTCAAAACAGACGATCAGCCACTTCGAGCCGAACCGACTCCGCCACGACCCGCCGCACCCGGAACCGCAGCAACGCACAGGCGCACCAACCGGCAACCCGCACAACCCTGTTGCCTGTTTCCCCTCCGGGAACTCACGAAAGCGCGACCACGCCCGCCGTGCACGCGATCCCGCCGTTGGGGCGGCGCACCACACCTGGCAGTTGAGGCCCAGTCGCACCGATACGTTCGACTGCCCGTTCGCTCTACGCGCCGCGCCAACCAGGCCCGCGGACCGGCACCGCGCTGTCATCGGGGCCATGCTGGAGGCCGTCGGCGGCGCGCGGAGGAAGGCGGAACGGGCCGGTCCCCGAGAGGTCCGGCCCGTTCCGCATTTTCAGTGCCCCGTGGATCAGAAGTCAGATGGAATGGACCACCGGCCCGAGTGTTCGAAAACCTCACAACCGTCGTGTTCAAATCGAACGGCCCCATCGAACTCGGATTTTCCATTCGCGCAGGCACCGTAGTCGAGCCCAAGCTTGCCGGCCATGGGGAACCAGTAGCGACAAAAGCCGCACTGTTCACCGTACCATTCTGCCCGATATTCCGGTTTACTTGAGTCGCGATTGCGTCGACCAATCCATCGGTCGTGGATCACGTCCAGTTCCTCCGGGTCTTCCGCGGAGCGCTTGTCACTCACTTCCCACCTCCAAGGACTCGAAGGACGCTGTTCAGGCTTCTGGCCTTCCGGTCATTTCCTGTAGGTCGAGTCTTCTAGGGCTGCCCGTAAACAGCGGCACGGCCTCATGTCCGGCGATGCGCCGGCTGTCAGACAAAGAGGAGATCGACCTGGCGATCTGCGCAGAAGTACAGGACGACGCGGAGCCGGCGAGCGTCGTCGAGGTGCTGGTCGGCCAGAGGGTCCCGGTCGTCCTCCTGCCACTGGAGGATGATCTCTTCGAGCCGCGGCAGCATCGCTGCGCACTGGTCAGGCGTGAGATTCGGGCCGCCTGTCTCCGGGTGGCCCAGCAGCGGCGCGAGGGTGGTGGCAGCGGTGCTCCAGGGGGGATCCCCGCCGAAGCCGTGCATCGTCGAGGGATCAATGCCCTCGGTGCGTGCCAGGCGCTCGCGGAAATCAGCGAACCTCGTGTAGGACCAGCAGACGTCCGGGCTGTCGTTGTTGCCGTCGCCTGGGAACAGCACGAGTCCCATGTCCGCCTCCGCTCTCGAGGGCAACAGGATCGGCTGCTCCGGGGGCCTCTGGCAACTGAAATCGTCTTCGCCGTGCCTTGCGTGATCACGGCTTCGGAGCCGTCCTGGATCGCCCACGCGGGCCGGGACGGAGACCCGAATGTTGGTCACGGAAGGCGGACGTTCGGCTGTCCCGGCTGTCGAGGGCGCGCCGGTCGATCGGCCCGACTTCGGCTCGCTTACAGGGAGATGCCGCAGTACAGGCCGCACTGGCCCGCGTCACGGGCGAGGTCGGCCAGGCGCTCCAGGAAGTCGGCTATCAGTTCCGCGTCGTGGCCCGCGCCGTCCTCGGTGAGCGTCCACGCGGACGCGGCCTCCTCCAGCCGGCTGCTGCCGGCCAGCGCGAGCGCGTCACGGAGGGTGTCGGTGAGCGAGACGAGCCAGTGGCCCTCGTGGTGCGGATCGCTCAGCAACTCGCAGAAGCGCGGGGCGGCTTCCACCTGCTCCTCGGGGACTCCCGTCAGGGCTGCCTCGATCGCACCGAGGAGCGCGAAGGGGTCAACGCCCTTGAGGCCGACCGTACCGAACCGGTCGTCGACCCGGCCGTCCTCGAAGATGCCCAGTGCCTGTGCGTCGTCAGCGGCCGCGTAGTAGTCGTAGAGGTTTCCCATGGCTTGATCGTGCCAGTCACCCCTGACAGCCGGTACGAACACGTGAGCTCAACTCAGCCGCGATGGCGTGGTGCCCCTATCAACCGAGGCGTCGGCGGCCTGTCATACAGTCCTCAGCTGTGACGACGACCCTGATGACGTACGCGGGCACCACCGCGCCCACCGCACTGGTCACCCGCACCGGCGGGGTGCCGCTGGCCCCGGCCGGGACTTCGTGGCCTCAGTGCTCCACGTGCGACGGGCCGATGCAGTTCCTGGCGCAGGTGCTCCTCGACGATCTCGGCCGCCACACCGGCCAGGGCGCCGCAGAGGGACGGGACGTGCTCGCCCTGTTCATGTGCCAGAACGACCCGGGCATGTGCGAGGAGTGGGATCCGCAGGCGGGCGGCAACCGCGCACTGCTGTTCCCCACGGCCGCACTCCAGCCGATCCCGGTGCCCACGCTGGACGAGGACGAGGACGAGGACGACGACCGAGAGCCGATCCTGCTCGGCGCGGTGAGCGCCATCGCGTACGAGGAGCCGTCCACGGCAGCGGATTACGGCCAGGCCTGCAAGGACTGGGCGAGCCGGCCGGGCCGGACCCAGCTGGACGTCCTCGGCCAGCTGGGCGGGCGGCCCGCGTGGCTGCAGAACGACGAGACCCCTGCCTGCCCGGCCTGCGCAGGGGAGATGCCGCTCGTCGTCCAACTCGAGGAAGGGCGGGACCACGCCACCGCGATGAACTTCGGCGGTCGCGGCGAGGCCTACGCCTTCGCCTGCGAGCCCTGCGCACAAGCCGTCTTCCTGTGGCAGTGCTGACGGCAGGAACCTGGCCGCGGGCCCTGCCGTTGTCGGCGCTGCCGCCCATGGTTCTCCGGTGGGCTCACGCCGCGATGGGGGCCGGGACGCGGAGGGGTGCCAGGGCGGTGCTCCAGGCGATGACCTGGTCGAGCATCGTGTTCAGGGCGGGCAGGTTGTAGTCACCGGGCTTGAAGACGTGGTAGTTCTCGAACTCGGTGACCAGGGACAGCGCGACCTGTTGGCGCACGTCGGCCATCTGGAGCTCGCCGGCGACCAGGCGCAGTTGTTCGACGGCGCGGACGCCACCGACGCCGCCGTAGGACACGTAGCCGACCGCCTTGTTTCTCCACTCGGCGTAGAGGAAGTCAAGCGCGTTCTTCAGCACGGCGGGGATGCCGTGGTTGTACTCCGGCGTCACGATGACGAACCCGTCGAACGAGGCGATCCGGGCCGCCCACTGCCGGGTGTGCTCGTTCTGGTACTGGCCGAGCGACGGCGGCAGGGGTTCGTCGAGGTGCGGCAGCGGGTGGTCGCGGAGGTCGATGAGTTCGAACTCGGCGTCGGTGCGGCGCGAGGCGATGTCGAGCACCCACGTGGCGACCTGTTCGCCGTTGCGGTGGGGGCGGGTGCTGCCGAGGATGATGCCGATCTTGAGCATGACGGGCCTGGCCTTCCTCGTTCGCGGTGCCCGGCGTGAGTGGCACCTGCGGGGTTGCGCTGCCCGGCAGATCGTCTGCTGAGCAGACAATCTCGCCAACAGCAGACCGGCGCCTATCATTCCTGATATGGGAGGAATTCCCGATTCGGGCAGCGAGACCCAGACTGCGCCGGCCACGGGGTGCGCCGACCTCGCGGAGGACTTCGGCTTCTCGCTGATGGCGGTGGCGCACGCCTACCGGACGGCCGTCTCTCCGGTGCTCGCGGGCGTCGCCCGTGGCGCCCGCGGATTCCAGACGCTCGCGGCCGTGGTCGACGGCGACGGGCCGAACCAGATCGCGTTGGCCGGCTACCTGCGGATCGACCGCACGGTGATGACCTACCTGCTCGACGACCTGGTGGCGGCGGGCCTCGTGGAGCGTCGACTCGACCCCGCCGACCGCCGTCGGCGCAGGATCGTCGCGACCCGACAGGGCATCGAGACCCTCCGTGACCTGCGGCGGCAGGTGCGGGCTGCGGAGGACGAGCTGCTCTCCGGCATCGACCAGGACGAGCGCGAGGTGCTCCGGGCCCAGCTCGCCCGGCTCGCCCGCGCCGTCGCCGGGGGCGAGCCGGGCGGCCCGCCCTGCGACATCGGCGCCGACTCAGCCAACTCAGAAGAATCAGCCGACCTGTCCGACTCCTGCGACGTCACCGTCAGCCCAGGGCGCGGTCCAGGTTGAACGCGGCGCTGATCAGCGAGAGATGCGTGAAGGCCTGCGGGAAGTTGCCGAGCTGTTCGCCGGTCCGGCCGATCTCCTCGGCGAACAGGCCGACGTGGTTGGCGTAGGTGAGCATCTTCTCGAAGGCCAGCCGGGCCTCCTCCAGCCGGCCGGCCCGGGCGAGCGCCTCGACGTACCAGAAGGAGCAGATCGAGAAGGTGCCCTCGGAGCCCCGGAGCCCGTCCGGACTGGACTCCGGGTCGTAGCGGTAGACCAGCGAGTCGGAGACCAGGTCCGAGGTGAGCACGTCCAGGGTGGCGAGCCACTTGGGGTCGGTGGGCGAGATGAACTTGGCCATCGGCATCATCAGCAAGGACGCGTCGAGGACCTTGTCGTCGAGCCCCTGGACGAACGCGCCGCGTTCCTCCGACCAGCCGCGGGACATGATCTGCCGGTAGATCGCGTCGCGGGCCTGCCGCCAGCGGGGCAGGTCGGCGGGGAGGCCACGCCGGTTCGCGATCCGGATCGCCCGTTCCAGCGCGACCCAGCACATCAGCCGCGAGTACACGAAGTCGCGTCGGCCCCCGCGGGTCTCCCAGATTCCCTCGTCGGGCTGGTCCCAGTGGTCGCAGAGCCAGTCCGCCACCGCGCCGACCGCGTCCCAGCCGGCGCTGCTGATCGGCTGGCCCCACTTGTCGTAGAGGTAGACGGCGTCGATCAGGGCTCCGTAGATGTCCAGTTGGAGCTGGCCGGTGGCGGCGTTGCCGACCCGGACCGGTGCGGAGCCGAGATGGCCCTCCAGGTGCGGCAGCTCGTACTCGGGCAGCTCGCTGCGCCCGTCGATGCCGTACATGATCTGCAGCGGGCCGCCCGCACCGGTGCCGCTCATGATGCCGCGCTCGCCGAGGAACCCCATGAACGCCTCGGCCTCCGAGGTGAACCCGAGGCGCAGGAGGGCGTAGACGCAGAAGGCGGCGTCACGGACCCACACGTACCGGTAGTCCCAGTTGCGCTCGCCGCCGATCCGCTCGGGCAGGCTGGTGGTCGGTGCGGCGATGATCGCACCGGTCGGGGCGTAGGTGAGGAGCTTCAGCAGGAGCGCGGAGCGGTTCACCATCTCCCGCCACCGCCCGTGGTAGCGCGAACCGGCGAGCCAGTGGCGCCAGAACCGGACGGTCGCCTCGGCCTGCTCCTGCGCCTCGGCGCGCGGACACGGCCGGGCCGGGACGCCGTCACCGATCCGGTCGAGGGCGAACACGTGGGACTCGCCCTCCAGCAGCTTGACGTGCGACCACACGTCCACGCCCGCGCGCTCCAGGGGCGCGGTGGAGGTCAGGGCGAGCGAGAGCGACGGGGAGCGGAAGACGGCCCGTTGGCCTTCGAGGTGCACGGTGTGCTCCTCGGCGCCGTATCCGAAGCGCGGGGCGATCCGCGCCCGGAACGGGATCACGCCGCGGACGCAGAGCACCCGCCGGATCAGCCGGTGGCGGTCCGCCTCGCGGGACTCGTCGACGACGGGCATGAAGTCCTGGATCTCCGCCACCCCGTCCGCGGCGAAGAACCGGGTGATCAGGACGTTGGTGTCGGGGAAGTAGAACTGCCTGGTGCGGGCCGGCACGTCCGCGCACAGTTCGAAGCAGCCGCCCCGATCCGCGTCGAGGATGGACGCGAACACGCTGGGCGCGTCGAAGCGCGGGCAGCAGTACCAGTCGATGGTCCCGTCGGTGGCGACGAGCGCGGCGGTACGGAGATCACCGATGACGCCGTGCTCGGAGATCGGCAGGTACCGGGAACCGTCCAGCTGCCCGAATCCGCCGCTGCCGTTCTGCGCCATGGCGGCCTCCTCACCCAGGGGTACGGGGCGTCGAGCCGAACCTCTTCATGCTATGCCGGAGGCCGCTGTCAGGCGGGCGGTGCGCAGTCGGGGCCGGCGGGACGGCCGTCTGCCGCCGGGTCCGGCCTCCGTCTGCACGCCCGGAGGACCGTGGTCATCATGGAACTGCGGCCGACCGGCAGGAGGGATGCGCGATGGAGATGTTCCCGCCGATTCCGCTCGCCGAGTGGCGAGGCACCAAGGAGACGCTGCACCGCTTCACCCAGGTGGTCGGCAAGATCCGCCTCGCGGCGAGCGTGCGGCGCAACCACTGGTGGAACGTCGCCTTCCATCTCACCGGGCGCGGGATCACCACTCGGCCCATGGGACAGGTCGACGGCAACCCGGTCTTCACCATCGACTTCGACTTCGTCGACCACCGGCTGGTCGTCGCGATGGCGGACGGCAGGACGGAGTCGTTCCCGCTCCTCGGCCAGTCCGTCGCCTCGTTCTACCGGCAGACCCTGGAGACCCTGGCAGGGCTGGGCGTCCGGGTGGAGCTCCCGCTCCCCCGGCCCTACCGGCTGGCCGACTCCGGCGACTCCGGCCGGCCGTTCGCGGAGGACTTCGAGCACGCGACCTACGATCCCGTCTGGGCGAACCGCTCCTGGCAGGTACTCGGCCAGGTCGGGCTGGTGCTGGAGGAGTTCGCGGCACGGTTCTCGGGCAAGGTCAGCCCCGTCCACCTCTTCTGGCACTCACTCGACATCGCCCACACCCGGTTCTCCGGACGCGCCGTCGACCAGCCGGCGCAGACGGACCCGGTGACCCGCGAGGCGTACTCCCGGGAGCTGATCAGCTTCGGGTTCTGGTTCGGGGACGCCAACCTGGGCGAACCGGCCTTCTACTCCTACACGGCTCCCGAGCCCGCACACCTGGCCGAGGACCCGCTCACACCCGCATCCGCACGGTGGGTCGAGCTGGGCAACAGCCACCTGGCGGTACTGCGCTACGACGCGGCCCGCACGGAGGCCGATCCGCGGGCGGCCGTACTCGCCTTCTACGAGAGCGCGTACCGCGCCGGAGCCGCCCGGGCCGGCTGGGACGTCGGCCGACTCGCCTGCCCGGGTGGCATCACGGACCCGCGGCTGTCGGCCCCGCCGCTCTGACCGCGTCAGTGCAGGTGCAGCTGCCAGTCGGCAGGGACCTTGCCCCACGGGCCGGGCACCGGCTGCGAGGCCGGGTGCGCGGCGGGCGCCGCCAGTTCCGGCCCCTCGTAGTACTCCTCGGTCTCGACGTTCCACAGCCACGCCTCACCCGGCTCGAAGCTGGCCAGGAACGGATGCCCCGCCTCTCGGGCATGCCTCGTGCCGTGTCGTGAGGGTGAGGAGTCGCAGCAGCCGATGTGCCCGCACTCGGCGCATCGCCGCAGGTGGAACCACCACCCCGGCCCGTCCCCCGCCAGACACTCCACGCACCCGTCCCCGCTCGGCCGCGCGGAGGGATCGATCCCGCGGATCGGGCTGTCAGCCATCGCACACGCCTCCCGATGAAGGCTCCGCCGGGCGCCGGTTCGGCACGTCGGACGCCGAAGCCATCGGACTCTCTCTCCGCATCCCAACCAGCCGGCTCGCACGGAGATTCCGTCACGAGCAGCAGCGGGCGGTCACGTCGTACGGAGTCGAGACGTCCCGGCGGGCGGGAGGTGATGCCGCCCGACGTGATCACGCGGGCCTGCGGTGACCTTGAAGGTACCGACCGTCTGTGCGTGACTGGAGGGAGCAACAGTGGCCTGGCCGACATCGAGGTGCCCCGGATGGGATTCATCGGCACAGTGGGGCTGGTCCTCCACCCCGAGCGAACCTGCGCGCCCATCGTGGAGGCCGTGGTCCGCTGGAGCCGGGCCCGGGGGACGAAGGTCGTGGGGCTGGCGGCGGAGGTCGCGCGGATCGGCTGCGACGCCATCCCGGTCGAGGCCGAGGAGATGACCACGAGCGCCGACCTGATGATCAGCCTCGGCGGGGACGGCACCATGCTGCGCGCCATGCGGCTCGCGACGGGAGGCCACGCACCGGTCCTCGGCGTCAACGTCGGACGCCTCGGCTTCCTCGCCGAGGTCGACATACCGGAACTCCCCGGCGCCCTGGACGCCATCGACGCCCACCGTTTCACCGTGGAGGCCCGCTCCGGCGTGCACGCCCGCTTCGGGGACGCCCAGGAGACGGCACTCAACGACGTCGTGCTCCTGCGCAGCCCGGGGCACAAGTCCGCGGCGGTCGCCGTACGGGTCCAGGGCGAGCCCTTCGTGGCCTACACCGCCGACGCGGTCGTCGTCGCCACGCCGACCGGCTCCACCGCGTACAGCTTCTCGGCCGGCGGCCCGATCGTCTCCCCCAACGCGGAGGGTCTGCTGGTCACCCCCGTGGCGCCCCATGCCGCCTTCAACCGCTCCGTGTTCCTCTCCAGCGGCGAGCGACTTGAGCTGGAGGTCCTGCCGCACAGCGGCGACCTCGCCGTCGAGGCGGACGGTCGCCTGGTCGGCCGCGTCGCACCGGGCGGCGTCGTCGAGGTGACCATGCTGCCCGCCGCGGCCCACGTCGTACGACTCGGCCGGACCACGTTCTACCAGCGCGCCCAGCGCAAGCTCCGGCTCACCGGCTCGGCGGAACACGGCTGACCCCCCGGTCCCGTGGGGCAATCCGCCTGCGGCCCCCGTGGGCTACGCAAGATTCAGCACCAGGTCCCGGACCGCACCGGGCCGGGAGAGGAACGGGTGGTGGCCGGCGTCGAGTTCGACGACCTTGCCGGCCCGGCGGGCGAACTCGCGCTGGAGGCGCGGCGGGGTGCCGCGGTCCTGAGCGCAGACGAGGTACGTGGAGGGCACCTGCTGCCATGCGGCCGCCCCGACCGGCTGCCCGGTCACCTGCAGGCTCTGCCGGGCGAGGTGGTCCGCCGCCCGCGCCTGGACCTCGGGGTCGCAGTCCTGCAGGAACGTGTCCACCAGCAGCTCGGGGCGAACCCCGAAGGTGCCGGCGTCGGAGTCGATGTCGAGGAACGGGGCGGGGCCGCCGTCCCCGAACTCCGACAGGCTCTGCCCGACCTCGGGCAGGTAGCTGGAAACCAGCAGCAGGTGGCGTACCGACCCGACGCCGGCGGCGGCTTCCGCGGTGATGATGCCGCCGTAGCTGTGGGCGACCACAACGGTCGGCTCGTCGCCGGTCTGCAGCACCCCCCGCACCGCCGCGACGTCCTCGGAGAGCCCCGGACCGCCGACGCCGCCGGGCCGGCCCGCCTCGCCACAGCTCGGCAGCGCCGGGGCCACGCTCAGCACCCCCCGCTCCCGCAGCAGCTCTGCGGTGCGGTGCCACCACCACGCCCCGTCCCGCACGCACGCCCCGTGCACGAACACGACCCTCATCGCCGTCTCCACGTCCGCCTCGGCCGCCTTTCGACCAACGGTAGACGTGGCCGCCGTGACGGGAGGGAGCCGAAAATCGGCGAGCACCCCCTGCCCCGGGCCGCCGGGGGGCGGGATGGTCCGGATGCGGCTCGCCCGTCCGGGTGGTCGACTCGATACAGGGGCAGACGCACCGGTGCCCACGTGGTGAGGGAGGACCGCCATGCCGAAGGTGTCCAAGGAGACGGCGTCCAGGGTCGAGGAGTACGGGCCGGTGGTCGACCGCCGCGAGGAGATGGACGGCTACACGGTCGAGTTCGTCTCCTTCGGTGCCGACGCCGATCTCGACGGCCCGCTGCAGTCGTTGCCCGGCGGGGCGTGCCGGTGCCCGCACTGGGGCTACGTCCTCGCCGGGCGCACGCGCTTCGCGTTCGCCGACCACGAGGAACGTACGAGACCGGCGACGCGTTCTACGTGCCGCCGGGGCACCGCCCGTACGTGGACGCGGGCACGGAGCTCCTGCAGTTCAGCCCGACCGACCAACTCGCGGAGACCGAGCGGGCGGTGGCCGAGTGGATGCGCCGGCAGCAGGAGGGAGCCCCGTAGGGCGACGGCGGCGCGGCCCCGTCCGCACGCTCTCGGGGTGCGGGCCGGCGTCGACCGGCCGACACCCGTACGCCGCCCGCCCGCTGCGGCAGTCCCCGGGTTCCCGGGTCAGCGGGCCGGGAACGGGGTTGCCCAGGGTTCCTCGTCCAGGAGGAGTCCGTTGGCCAGGTAGCTGATGGTCCGGTACCAGCCGGCCAGGACGAGGAACTCCAGGAGCTGGGCTTCCTCGTAGTGTTCGCGCAGGTCGTTCCAGGCGGTCGGTGAGAGCCGGGCGGCGTCGTGGAGCTCGTCGACCGCGCGCAGCAGCGCCGCGTGCCGGGGCTGCCATGAGGCCCGGGCCGTGGGGTCGGCGTCGGTGGTCGCCCGGACCTGCTCGGAGGTGAGCCCGACCTGCTGGGAGAAGGCCGCGGCGTGAACGCCCCATTCGTACGCACAACCGGCGCGGGCGGTCGTGCGGGCGATGACGATCTCGCGATCGATGTCGGGGAGGAGTCCGTGGGCCAGCAGGCCGGCGCCCAGGGCGAACATGCGTGACGCCAGGTCCGGGTTCCGGTGCAACACCCGGAACAGTGCCAGTGGTTCGTGTTCGACACCGGGCGGCATCCATCGCCGGAGGGCCTGCTCGACCGGTGCGGGGTAGGGCGGGTCGAGCGGTTCGATGCGGGGCATACCGTCACTCCTCCTCTGGTGTCCGGTTCCTGTGCGGGGCGGGACCACTGCCCATCCCCGCAGGACGGCCGGCGGGCTCGGTGCGTACTTCAGCGGACGAACGTTCAGCTGACGGATGATCAGTGGGCGAACGTTCAGTGGGCGAACGTTCAGCGGACGAAGCCGGTGACGACGTCGGTGAGTTCGACCTGCGGTTCGCCGTCCAGGAGCTCCGGGAAGCGCGCCAGCAGACCGGTCACGTAGGGGGCGGCGAAATGGGCGTCGCACGCCGCGCGGTCCGCGTACCGCTCCGCGACCAGGAACCGGCCGCCCTGCCGGCGGCCGACCGTGTAGGCCATCGCCCCCGGCTCCTCCCGGGAGCGCGCCGCGACCTCACGCAGGGCTTCCTCGAGAGTGTCTTCCTGCCCGGGCTTGGCCTGCAGGATCGCCACCACCATGGTCATCGCACTTCCCTTTCTCCGAGTCGGTGCCCAGCCTGGCCGGGATCGCGCAGCGGCTGATAGTAGAAATGCGACAGTCCCCGGCCCAGCAGTGCGGTCGGGCGCTGGTCGGTGAAGTGCCGGAACTCCCGGATGAAGTGGTTCTGGTCGTAGAAGCCCGCGCCCAACGCGGCCGGCAGATAACGGCGTTGGTCCTCCAGCAGCAGGGCGCGGGTGAGCTTCTGGAACCTGGCCAGGCGCTGGAACCCTTTCGGGCCCGCCCCGACCGCCGGCGGGAAGGCCCGCTGCAGCCGTCTGGCGCCGACCCCGAGCCGCTCGGCCAGTGCGTCCATCCGCAGGTCGCCGGGGCTGCGGTACACCAGGCGCACCGCGGCGTCCATCCACGCGTCGGCCCGGTGGTGGCCGTCGAGCAGCCCGGTGAGGAAGCGGTCGAGGACGTCCGTGCGAGCGCCCGGATCGGCGGCCAGGCGCACCTCGTCGGTCATCCGCCGGCCCGCCGGGCCCCACAGGTCGGCGGCGCTCACCACCTGGTCGGCCACGTCGTCGATGCCCGGGCCGAGGAAGTGGCGCAGGGCACCGGCCCGGAACCGGACGGCCACGAAGCCGACTGCCGCGCGCGAGGTCAGTGACCAGCGCGTCTGCCGCAGGCAGACCAGGTGCGCGGCGGGCAGCGGCCGCGGCGGCAGTCCGTCCGCCGGGCACGGCTCGACCCCGCCCGTGTAGTGGATCCACAGTTCGGCGCCCGTTCCGGGCAGCAGCAGCGGAAGGTCGCCGGCCTCCCCCTCGCACCACCAGTACCGCTCGACGAAGGCCCGCAGAGCCGGCTCCGGTGACGCGTGCGCGATTCGCATGGTTCCCCCCGTTGCGCCGGTGCTATCGGCCGGCGCTGCCCGGCATGAGGCGGGATTCCCAGGCCCAGGCGGTGATCTCGCTGCGGTTGCGGGCTCCGAGCTTGTGCTGGATCGCGGCGAGGTGGCCCTTCACGGTGCTGACGGAGATGAAGAGGGCGGCGGCGATCTCCTGGTTGGTGCTGCCCCGGGCGACAGCGCGGATGACCTCGGTTTCCCGGTCGGTGAGCGGGGTGTCGGGCCGGCGGGCGGACGGGGTTCCGACTGCGGCGAGGTCGCGGAGCAGGCGCCGGGTGATCGACGGGGAGATCAGGGCGTCCCCGACGCTGGCGGCCCGCACGGCGGCGGTGAAGAGGGTGGGGTCGCCGTCCTTGAGGACGAAGCCGAGGGCTCCGGCCTGGAGGGCGCCGTGGACGTACTCGTCGAGTCCGAAGGTGGTGACGATGACGACCCGCAGCGGGTCGGCGATGCCCGGGCCGGCGAGTGCGCGGGTGACGTCGATGCCGTCGAGGAGGGGCATGCGGATGTCGACGAGGCAGACGTCGGGCCGCAGTCGGCGGGCCAGGGCGACGGCCTCGGCGCCGTCGCGTGCTTCCGCGACGACGGTGATGTCGGGCTCGTCCTCCAGGATGAGGCGCAGGCTGGTCCGGATCATGGCCTGGTCGTCGGCGAGCAGGACGCTGATGCTCATCGACGGTCTCCGGCTCGCAGGGGCAGGCTGGCCCGTACCGTCCAGCCGGTGCCGGGCCGCGGGCCGGCGTCGAGCGTACCGCCCAGCGCCTCGACGCGCTCGCGCATGCCGACCAGGCCGTAGCCGCCGCGCGGGGAGGGGCGGTTCGAGGGGTGCGACGGAGCGTCGTCGCCGACCTCGACCGTGAGGTCCGGACGGCCCTGGTCGATGGTGACGGTGACGGCGCGAGCGCCGTGGGCGTGGCGGACGATGTTGGTCAGGGATTCCTGGACGACCCGGTACACGGTGGTGGTCACCACGGGCGGCCAGCTCGTCGGCCCGGTGGGCAGCCGGAGGTCGACGGCCGGTCCGTGCTCCTCGAAGCGGCGGACCAGGTCGACGAGTTGCTCCGGCCCGGCGGTGACGGCGGCGCCGTCCTCCGCGTCGCGGAGCAGGGCGACCACCCGTCGCATCGCGTCCATGGCGTCGGTGCCCGAGCGCTCGATGTCCGCCAGGGCGGAGGCGAGGTGGTCGGGCTGCTTGCGGAGCATGATCCGGGCGGCGTGGGTGTGCATCACGATGCCGGCGACGTGGTGGGCGACGACGTCGTGCAACTCCCGGGCCAGGGCCAGGCGTTCGTCTCGCCGTACCGCCTCGACGGTGGCCCGGCGGCGATGCTCCAGGAAGCGCAGGGCGAGCCCCGTACCGAGGCCGACCGACCAGCCCTTGACGCCGGCGTGGAACGAGCCGACGGCAGTCGAGGTGGAGGCGAGCCGGCCGAGTGCCGTGACCGCGAGTCCGGCGGCGGCGACCGCCACGGCTCGCCGGGGCGGCAGCGCCCGCACCGCCGAGCCGGCGAGGACGGCCAGCGCCAAGGACGCGGCGACGCCGGGCTGATCGGTCAGGAACCCCCTGCTGGAGGCGAGGACGGCGGCAGCCGCGGCGGCCAGGCCGACTGACGCGGCGACCAGCCGGTCGCGCCCCCGGAGCAGCGCCGCGAGGCACACCACCGCGCTGAGGCCGAAGTCGAGCAGCCAGTCCCGGCGCCCCGCGTCGGCACGCAGGTAGGCCGTCGCTGCCAGCACCGCCGCGAAGGCGAGCCCGAGCAGGACATCGGTTCGTCCGGCGGCCCGTGCGCCCAGTGCGGCAAGCCGTTCCCTGATCCTCACGGCGCTCAGACTACGGAACCGGGGCACGGCCGGTGTACCGGCCGAAAGGACCGTTCCGATCCGCCCGTTCCGTACTTTCGGCCGGTACGGCCCGCGGTCGGCGTGAGCAGGCTTGACGGCATGCAACGAGACCTCGACACACCCCGCGGCGAGGCGGGGCCCGTACGAGCCGGCAGGTGGACGTGAACCGGCCCACCTGGGACCGCCTCCGGCTGGAGCTGCGGATCATCGGCATCGCCGCGCCGGTGACGGCGCTGGCGGCAACACTGGGCGGCGCGATCCTGGTGATCGTCATGCGTGCCACCGGGGCCGCCGCGGAGCACCTCGACCTCGCCGCGGGCGCCGTCCTGGCGGGCTTCGCCCCGCTCGGCACCGCCGTCGCGGCCTCCTCGATCGTGGGGCGTGATCCCGGCGCCGAGCTGGTCATGACCAGCACGGTCTACCGCCGGGTGCTGTTCCTGCGGGTCGGCCTGGTGGTGGTCCCGGCGGCCCTGGTCACGCTGGTGGACGCCGTCGTGTTCCGCGCCCTGGACGCATGGCCCGAGGGGCAGGGCACCGGCGGCTACGTCCTGGTGTGGGCCCCGCCGATGCTCTGGCTGGTCGCCCTGGCGATGCTCATCGCCATCGGCCTGCGCAGCCCGGGCGCCGCCACCGGCCTGATCGGGGGCATCTGGCTGGCCCAGGACCTGATGAAGCGCGCCGTCCTGGACCACCCGGTGCTGCGGGCGCAGTACCTGTTCCTGGGCGTCGACGCCAAGGTCCCGGCGCACGAATGGACCGTCAACCGCATCGCCCTGCCCGCCGTCGGCGTCGCCGCCGTGATCGCGGCCGGCCTGCTGCTGGGGCGTCCCGAACGATTCGTGGGGAGCGAGACCGCATGACCACCGTCCTTCAGCGCACCACCCCGCCGACCGCAGCTCGCGGCTGGTGGGCGAAGACCGTCGCGGCCGCCCGCTACGAGTACCTGATGCAGGTGCGCCGCCCGGCGGTCTGGGTGGTCGTGCTCGGGCTGATCGCGCTGCGCTGCGCGTCGCCCTTCCCGCCGGGTTTCACCAGCTCGACGGACCTGCCCTTCCTGGTCGCGGACTGGGCGGGCAACTTCGTCATGCTGTGCCCGATCGGCGTCGGCGCCGTCCTCGCCGACCGCGCCCGGCGGGAGTCCCGGCTGGAGCTGAACGACCTCCTGGCCTCGACGCCCACCGGCATCGGCCCGCGCCTGTGGGGCAAGGCCATCGGCGCCGGCGCGGCGACCATCACACCGGTCGCCGTCGCCTGGGTGGGCCTGCTCGGCTATCTGACCGCCCGGCACGGAGCCGGGGTGATCCCGGTCGGCCTCGCGGCGTTCGCCGCCATCGTCCTGCCCGGGCTGGTCTTCATCTCGGCCTGCTCGGTCACCGTCCCGTACCTGACCGGGCCCGTGCTCTACCGGATCGGCGTGTTCGGCTACTGGATCTGGGGCAACATGGTCGGCCCGCGCTTCGGAATCCCCACCCCCGCCGGCACGCCCTTCGAAGCCATCGGCGAGTACCCGGCCGGCGCCTGGTTCCACGGCACCCTGTTCGACGCCAGGCAGCGGGGAATCACCCCGACCGGCGGCGAGGCCGTCCTCAGCATCGCCTTCCTGCTGCTCATGGCGCTCGCCACCCTCATGATCACCCAGCTCGTGCTCACACGGAGGAACCCGTCATGACCGCGCCCGACGTGACCATCACCGATCTGACCGTCACTTTCCGGCGCGGCGAGGTCCGCGCCCTCGACGGCATCAGCCTGCGCCTGCCCGTCGGCATGGTCGGTCTGCTCGGCCCCAACGGAGCAGGCAAGACCACCTTCATGCGGGTCCTGACCGGAGTCCTGCTGCCGAACTCGGGCAGCGTCGCGGTGGACGGCACCGAGCTCACCTCGCGCGGCCGGCGCCAGGAGGTCAGGGCCACCACCGGCTACCTCCCCCAGGAGCTCGGCCTGTACCCCGACTTGACGGCCCGCCAGTTCCTCGACTACATGGCGCTGCTCAAGGGCATCACCGACCGGCGCGCCCGCCGCGCCCGCGTCGAGGAGGTCCTCGAACTGGTCTCGCTAGGCGATGTCGCCCACCGGAAGGTGAAGGGCTACTCGGGCGGCATGAAGCGCCGCGTGGGCATCGCCCAGGCCATCCTGAACGACCCCCGGCTGCTGATCGTCGACGAACCCACCGTGGGGCTGGACCCCGAGGAGCGGCTGCGGTTCCGCGCCCTGCTCGCCAGGCTGGCCGGCGACCGGACGGTGCTGCTCTCCACCCACATCGTCGACGACGTCGTGCAGACCTGCCCGAACGTCGTGGTGATCGAGCGCGGTCAGGTCGCCTTCCAGGGCGCCATCGGCGACCTCGCCACCCGCGCCGAGGGCATGGTGTGGCACCTCACCCAGCCGGCCACCGCCCCGCCCCCCGGCCTCCCCACCGTCAACGTCACCCCCGGCTCGACCGGCACCACGTACCGGGTCATCAGCCCCACCAGCCCCGCCCCGGACGCGGAGCGCGTCAGCGCCACCGTCGAGGACGGCTACATCGCCCTGATGCACGGCACCGCCCCGGAGCGGACCCAGCCCGGCCCCGACCTCCGCGTCGGCTGACCCCAGCCCCGTCGACACCCGAGGACCAGACGATGCCCCAGCAGCCACTCACCACCGCCCTGGCCGCCGCCGACACCACCGGCTTCCACCCCGGCTTCCCCTTCTTCGCGGAGTGGGCCCTCATCCTCGGCGCCGCCATCGGCGTCCCCCTCTACCTCGTCCGCCTACTGCGCGACCGCCGCAGGAGCCGCTGAGTGCGGCTCGCCCGCCCCCGCCGAGCGGGCGGGGGCGGGCGAGCCGGGGCCGGGGGGTGTTACTGCGGGGTGACGTAGGCGCCGGAGATTCCGCCGTCGACGAGGAAGGTGTTGGCGGTCATGAACGACGAGTCGTCGGAGGCGAGGAAGGCCACCGCGGCGGCGATCTCCTCGGGCTCGGCGAAGCGGCCGAGCGGGATGTGGACCAGGCGGCGGGCGGCGCGCTCCGGGTCCTTGGCGAAGAGCTCCTGGAGCAGCGGGGTGTTGACCGGCCCGGGGCAGAGCGCGTTGACGCGGATGCCCTCGCGGGCGAACTGCACGCCCAGCTCGCGGGACATGGCCAGCACGCCGCCCTTGGAGGCGCTGTAGGAGATCTGCGAGGTGGCCGCGCCCATCACGGCGACGAAGGAGGCGGTGTTGATGATCGAGCCCTTGCCCTGGCGCTGCATGTGCGGGATCGCGTACTTGCAGCACAGGTAGACG
Organism: Streptomyces rubellomurinus; assembly: GCF_000961885.1. Taxonomy (GTDB): domain Bacteria; phylum Actinomycetota; class Actinomycetes; order Streptomycetales; family Streptomycetaceae; genus Kitasatospora; species Kitasatospora rubellomurina. The sequence goes on along the minus strand of NZ_JZKH01000004.1, from coordinate 128,725 downwards.
CTGGTGAGGTTGACCTCCTGGACGCGCTTCCAGGCGTCCAGGCCGGTGGTGAGGATGGAGTCGTCGTCCGGCGGGGAGATGCCCGCGTTGTTGAAGGCGATGTCGAGCCGGCCGTACTCGTCGACGGCCCGCTGGAAGAGGTCGCGCACCCCGTCCTCGTCGGTGACGTCGACCTGGACGAACAGGCCGCCGACCTCGTTCGCGGCCTTCTCGCCGCTCTCGGGGTCGAGGTCGGCGCAGACCACCTTCGCTCCCTCGGCGGCGAAGCGGCGGGCGGTCGCCAGGCCGATGCCGCTGCCCGCGCCGGTGATGACGGCCACCCGGCCGTCGAGTCGCTGGGTCATGCTGATCATTCCTCCGTGGAGATGAAGACGTTCTTGGTCTGGGTGAAGGCGTCGAGGGCGTCCGGGCCGAGCTCGCGGCCGAGGCCGGACTGCTTGAAGCCGCCGAACGGCGTGGTGTAGCGCACCGAGGAGTGCGAGTTGACGGACAGGTTGCCGGCGTCGACGCCGCGCGAGACCCGCAGGGCGCGCCCGACGTCCCTGGTCCAGATCGAGCCGGACAGGCCGTACTCCGTGGCGTTGGCGATGCGCAGGGCGTCCTGTTCGTCGCGGAACGGGACGACCGTGACGACCGGTCCGAAGATCTCCTCGGTGAAGGCCGGGTCGTCGTCCCGCACGGGCGCGAGCACGGTCGGCGGGTACCAGAAGCCGGGCCCGTCCGGGGCGCTGCCGCGGAAGGCGACCGCGGCCCCGTCCGGGACGTAGGAGGAGACCCGCGCCCGGTGGGCGGCAGAGATCAGCGGGCCCATCTCGGTCTTCTCGTCGGCCGGGTCGCCGACCCGCACGCCGCGGACGGCGGGCTCCAGCAGCGCCATGAAGTCCTCGAACACCGACGCCTCGACGAGGATCCGGGAGCGGGCGCAGCAGTCCTGGCCGGCGTTGTCGAAGACGGCGTAGGGGGCCGTCGCGGCGGCCTTGGCGAGGTCCGCGTCGGCGAAGACGATGTTGGCGCTCTTGCCCCCGAGTTCGAGGGTGACGGGTTTCACCTGGGCCGCGCAGCTCGCCATGATCTCCTTGCCGACCCGGGTCGAGCCGGTGAACACCACCTTGCGCACGTCGGGGTGGGTGACGAAGCGCTGTCCGACGACCGGGCCGCGTCCGGGCAGGATCTGCAGCACCCCTTCGGGGATCCCGGCCCGGAGGGCGAGTTCGCCGAGGCGCAGGGCGGTGAGCGGGGTGAGTTCGGCCGGTTTCACGATGACGGTGTTGCCGGCGGCCAGCGCCGGGGCGAGGGCCCAGGCGGCGATCGGCATCGGGAAGTTCCAGGGCACGATCACGCCGACGACGCCGATCGGCTCCTGGAAGGTGACGTCGATGCCGCCGGCGACGGGGATCTGCCGGCCGAACAGCCGCTCGGGCGCGGCGGCGTAGTACTCGATGACGTCCCGCGCGTTGCCCGCCTCCCAGCGCGCGTTGCCGATGGTGTGGCCGGCGTTGGCGACCTCCAGGGCGGCGAGGTGCTCCCGGTCGGCGTCGACGGCGGCGGCGAAGGCGCGCAGCAGCCGGGCCCGGTCGGCGGGCGCCACCCGGCGCCAGGTGTCGAACGCGGCGCGGGCGCGGGCGACGGCGGCGTCGGTTTCGGCGAGGCCGGCCAGTTCGACGGTGGTGATCACCTCCTCGGTGGCGGGGTTGACGACCTCGTGGAGGTCCGGTTCGGTCATGGGCTGGTCTCCCCTGGGGTGGCGGTGGTGCGGCTCGCGGTGGTGCGGCCGGCGGCGGTCAGGGCGTGGAAGAGGCGTATGTCGTCGGGGTCGGTCTCGGGGTGCCACTGGACACCCAACGCGAAGCGGCGGCCCGGCAGTTCGATCGCCTCGACGGTGCCGTCCGCGCTCCAGGCGGTGGCCCGCAGACCGGCGCCGAGCCGGTCGACGGCCTGGTGGTGGTAGCAGGAGACCTCGGTGGCCGCCCCGAGGACGGCGGCGAGCCGGCTGCCGTCCACCAGGCCGACCCGGTGGCGGACGAAGCGGGCGGGGACGATCTGGTGGCTCCCGTCCGGCAGGTGCTGGAGGAGGGTGCCGCCGAGTTCGACGTTGAGCAGCTGCATGCCGCGGCAGATGCCGAGCACCGGCAGGTCCCGCGCGAGGGCGGCGCCGAGGAGCCGGCTCTCCCAGTCGTCGCGGGTGTGGTGGGGCGGGCCGGTGCGCGGATCGGCGGGCGCCGCGTAGCGGGCCGGGTCGATGTCCGGTCCGCCGGCGAGGACGAGCCCGTCCAGGACGTCGAGCAGGTGTCCGACCCCGCCGGGTTGCGGTGGCAGCAGCACCGGGGTGCCGCCCGCGCGGACGACGGCGTCGACGTACGTCTGGGGCACCAGGGAGGCGCGCTGGTTCCAGACGGACCAGGCGGCGTCGTCCTGGTAGCCGGTGATGCCGATCAGCGGTGGTCGGCGGTCGTCGCCGGTCACAGCCGCTCGAATCCGCGGCGCCGTTCCCAGTCGGTCACCGCCCGCTGGTAGGAGGCGAGTTCGGTGCGTCCGGCGTGGGTGTAGTGCCGGACGACGTCCTTGCCGAAGGCCTCGGTGGCGACGGCGCTGCGCTCGAAGGCGTCGACGGCGTCGCGCAGGGTGGCGGGCACCCGGGGTGCGTTGGAGGTGTACGCGTTGCCGGTGAACTCCGGTTCGAGTTCGAGCTGTTGCTCGACGCCGTGCAGTCCGGCCGCGATCAGGGCGGCGACCGCGAGGTACGGGTTGACGTCGCCGCCGGGGACGCGGTTCTCGAAGCGCAGCGAGGGGCCGTGGCCGACCACGCGCAGGGCGCAGGTGCGGTTGTCGCGGCCCCAGGCGATGGCGGTGGGCGCGAAGCTGCCGGGCACGTAGCGCTTGTAGGAGTTGACGGTGGGTGCGAGCAGCAGGGCGAAGTCGGCCAGGCAGGCGAGCTGTCCGGCGAGGAAGTGCTCCATGGTGCGGGAGAAGCCGTGCGGCCGGTCGCCGGCGAAGACCGGGGCGCCGTGCTCGTCGCGCAGGCTCAGGTGGATGTGGCAGGAGTTGCCCTCGCGTTCGTCGTACTTCGCCATGAACGTGAGGCTGCAGCCCTCCTGGGCGGCGATCTCCTTGGCGCCGGTCTTGTAGACGGCGTGGTTGTCGCAGGTGGTGAGGGCGTCGGCGTACTTGAAGGCGATCTCGTGCTGGCCGAGGTTGCATTCGCCCTTGGCGGACTCGACGGTGAGGCCGGCGCCGGCCATGTCGTTGCGGAGCCTGCGCAGCAGGGGCTCGATCCGGCCGGTGCCGAGGATGGAGTAGTCGACGTTGTACTGGTTGGCCGGGGTGAGGCGGGTGTAGTCCTTGTCCCAGGCCTGTTCGTAGCTGTCCCGGAAGACGATGAACTCCAGCTCGGTGGCGGCGTGGGCCTGCCAGCCGTAGCCGGCGAGCCGGTCCAGCTGGCGTTGCAGGATCTGGCGCGGGGAGACGGAGACCGGGGTGCCGTCGTGGTGGGTGACGTCGCACTGGACCATGACGGTGGCGGGGTGCCAGGGGACGGCCCGCAGGGTGGCGAGGTCGGGGCGCAGCGTCAGGTCGCCGTAGCCGCCGTCCCAGGAGGAGACCTCGTACCCGTCGACGGTGTCCATGTCGACGTCGACGGCGAGCAGGTAGCCGCAGCCCTCCGCGGCGCCGGGGACGACGTCGGCGAGGAAGTACTCGGCGGCGACGCGTTTTCCCTGCAGGCGCCCCTGCATGTCGGTCATGGCGAGCACGACGGTGTCGACGGACCCGTCGGCGACGCGGTCCCGCAGTTCGTCGAGGGTGAGCCGGGGGCTGGTCATCGGACCTCCAGTTCGGTGTCGCGTGCGCCGGTTTCGGGTGGTGTGCCCTGGACGTGGGGCCCGGTGAACCAGTGCCGGGCGGAGGCCAGCCACCACAGTCCGGCGAAGCCGACGACGACGGCCACGGCGACGGGGGTGTAGTTGAAGCTCTCGGTGGTGATCGGGCTGGCGGTGGGGAGCATGAACAGGACGGTGATCACCGCGGTCCAGCCGACCGCGACGAGGCCGATCGGCCGGCTCCACCGGCCGAGGTGCCAGGGGCCGCGGGGGAAGTCCTCGCCCTGGCGCAGCCGCAGGTAGACCGGGATGACGTAGGAGATGTAGAGGCCGATGACGGAGATGGAGGTCACGGCGGTGTAGGTGGTGGTGTTCCAGAGCGCGGGCAGGCCGAGCAGCAGTGCGCCGCCGGTCGCCAGCCAGACCGCGTTGGTCGGGGTCTGGGTGCGCGGGTCGATGCGGTGCCACAGGCGGGAGCCGGGGAGCGCGCCGTCCCGGGAGAAGGCGTAGATCATGCGGGAGTTGGCGGTGACGGAGGCCATGCCGCAGAAGAACTGGGCGCCGATCACGATGAGCAGGAGGAACTCGGCGCCGCCGGCGCCGATCGCGTCGATGAAGATCTGTGCGGGCGGGACCTGGGTGTCGCTGTTGAGCGCGCCGTCGTAGTCGCGGATCGCGAAGGTGATGCCGAGCAGCAGGATCCAGCCGGCCACCAGGGAGACGGTGATGGCGTTGACGATGCCGCGCGGGCCGGAGCGGGCGGCGTCCTGGGTCTCCTCGGTCATGTGGGCGGAGGCGTCGTAGCCGGTGAGGGTGTACTGGGCCATCAGCAGGCCGAGCAGCGCGACGTAGAACTGGCTGTGGAAGCCGGTCTGGTTGACGAACTCGGTGAGGACGAAGGAGACGGAGGCGTGCCGGTCGGGGAGGAAGGCGAGCGCGCCGACGATGATCGCGACGCCGACCAGGTGCCACCACACGGACACGCTGTTGAGGACGGCGACCAGGCGCACCCCGAAGGTGTTGAGCAGGCCGTGCGCCAGCAGGATGACGGCGAAGATCTCCATGGTGTGCGCGGGGCTGGCCTCGACGCCGAAGCGGAGCGTGAGGAACGCGTTGGTGAAGAAGGCGGCGCCGTAGTCGACGCTGGCCGTCACCGCGACCTGGCCGAGGAAGTTGAACCAGCCGGTGAACCAGCTCCAGGCCGGGCCGCGGGTGCGGGTCAGCTTGGCGGACCAGTAGTAGAGCCCGCCGGCCGTCGGGTAGCTGGAACAGATCTCGGCCATCGCCAGCCCGACGCAGAGCGTCAGCAGGCCGACCACCGGCCAGCCCCAGACGATCAGGGCCGGGCCTCCGGTCTTCATCCCCGTTCCGTACAGGGTCAGGCAGCCGGAGAGGATCGACACGATGGAGAAGGAGACGGCGAAGTTGGAGAAGCCCGACATCGAGCGGGCCAGTTCCTGGGTGTAGCCCAGTTCGCGGAGCCGCTCCTCGTCGGCGGAAACGGGGGCGGAGACGGGGGTAGTGGGAGCGTCGGCGGAAACCGGAGCGGAAACGGGGGCGGTGTTCGCCGGAAACACTTCGGGGGCAGGGTGGTCGGGTGAGCGTGCGTCGGTCATGGGCACCCCTGGGGGTTGAGGGTGTGCCGGAGAGCACCGGGCCACGACGGCGTGGCGCGGCACCCCCGGCCGGTTCGACGGTCGGACGGCTCTTCGAGGACGGCACTTCGGGGACAGCACTTCGAGGACAGCTCTTCAATGGCCCGGAACCAGACCATTGGGGTGGGTGAGCAGCATCGTTCCGGCTGGATCGGGGCCGCGTCAAGAGCGAGAAGGGAACGAGTGCGGGAAACCCGTTCGTAGGTACGATTCCGGCGTGGACGAGGACGAACCGCTCGACCGAGCGCGGCTCGACTGGCAGGCCGGGGCGATCTTCCGCCCGGTCAGGACCGGCAACGCCTTCGAGGAGACCGTCGAGCGGCTGCTCCAGGCGATCAAGCTCGGCGTCTTCGGACTCGGCGACCGCCTGCCCGCCGAACGGGACCTCGCCGCCCGGCTCGGCGTCAGCCGGGAGACCCTGCGCGAGGCGCTCCGCACGCTGCAGCAGGCCGGCTGCGTCGAGCCCCGCCGCGGCCGCTACGGCGGCACCTTCGTCACCTACCGGATGCCCGCGCCGGACGTCGCCGACCTGCGCCGCGCCGCCCGCGACCTGGGCGGCGCGCTGGAGGACGCGCTGACCTACCGTCATGTCCTGGAGGTCGGCGCCGCCGAGGCGGCCGCCCGTCGCCCCCTCTCCCCCGACCAACGGGCCCACCTGGAAAGCCGGTTGACCGACCTGGAGCAGGCCCCGCAGGAGCAGTACCGCCAGCTCGACTCGCGCTTCCACCTCGCCATCGGCGAACTCACCGGCTCCCCCACCCTCGCCACGGCCATCGCCGAGGCCAGGATGCGCCTCAACGACCTCCTCAACGCCATCCCCATGCTGGACCGGAACATCGCGCACGCCGCCGACCAGCACCGCGCGATGGTCCGCGCCATCCTCGCCGGCGACGGCGACGCCGCCCGCCGCGCCACCGAGGAACACCTCGCCGCGACGGCCGCCCTGCTGCGGGGCTTCCTGGCCTGAGGGCCGTGGACCTCGCCGGCGGGCGCGGCCGGACGGATCACGAGGCGAAGGCGTCCTGGTACCCCGCGGTGGCGATGGGACGGCTGGCGATGAGCGCCTCGGGCAGGTCGAAGGCGTCCACGAGCGTGCGGCCGTGTCCGGCCAGGCGTGCGATTGATCGTTCCTGCAGTTCCGGAAGCACCCCGGCCTGTTCCGCCGTGAGGACGCCGGCGGCGAGCAGGGTCGTCGCGTGCGTGGCGATCCGGTCCAGGGTGAACAGGCGGTGCAGGTCGAGCAGCACGGCCCGGGTGCGGGGCTCGGTGGCGGCGTCCGTCCAGGCCAGCAGGGCTGCTGCGGCGTCGCACTCGGCCCGGGCCGTGACGGCGGCGAGGGCGTCCGGGGCGGCGGAGTTCCAGCGGCGCACGCCGTCCCTGACGGGCACCTCGCGCAGCCGGATCCTGGCGCGGGCCAGCCGCAGGTGCCCGGCCGTCCGCAACAGGGCCTGCCGGGCCGCCGGGTCGGCCAGGTCGGCGGGTCGGCCCGGGCGGGTCCCGTCGTCACCGCCTCGTCCGGGCTCGTCCGCCGCGCCGTCCGCCCCTGCCTCCAGGAGCAGTTCCGCCCCCGCCTTGGCCCACAGTGCGAGGTTGTCGCCCTCGGCGGTGATGGTGCCCTCGATGTCGGCGGCGGCCTCGATGATCCCGTTGACCGGCAGCAGCCCCTGGGCGCCGCAACGCTCCCGGGCCTCGATGATGAGGTCGCGGGCCTGCCAGGTCGTCCACCCCTTGGCGATGGCGACCTGCCGCTCGGCGGCATCCCGGTCCGCCGGGTCGGCCGTGTCGTGCCCGGTCCACCGGGTCACGACCGCACGGTGCAGCGCGGTCATCGCGTAGACGGTGGCAAGGCCGGCGAGCAGCGGACCGTGGTGGGTGCGCAGGCTCCACAGCGGGCGACGCTGCTCCGGCCGGACACCCGAGATCTCCCGGTGGTGGGCGTAACGGACCGCGATGGCCAGGACCGACCGGGCGGCGCCGGTGGCGCTGGCGCTCATGCAGAGCTTGCCGGCGGTGACCCGGCCGATCGCGGTGAGGAAGCGCTTCCTGCGGCTGCCGTAGGCGCTGGTGAACGTCCCGTCGTCGGCGAGTCGGCCGTGCGCGCCGGTGAGCAGGGCGTCGTGGGGCAGGGTCACGCGGTCGAAGGAGGTGAGGCAGTGGTCGACCGGGCTTCCGGGCCGCACCGGCAGAGCGCGGACGGTGACGCCGGGAAGCGGTCCGGTCGCGTCGACGAGGGGGGTGTGGAACAGGAAGACGCCGTGGTCGCGCCCGTCGACGCGCAGGCGCGCGGCGACGACGGCGGACTTGGGGCCCCCGGCCGCGCTGGTGTTGGGCATGAACTTCTGGGCACCGGGGTTGGGCGTGTGCAGGGTGAAGGTGCGGTCGGTGCGGTCGTAGTCGGCGACGGTCTCCAGCGCGGTGGCGTCGTTGCCGTGGCCGAGTTCGGTGCAGAGGAAGGTGCCGACGCGGTCCATCCGGAGGTACCCGTCGAGCGGGCTCTTGGGGTTGGGGTCGTGGTCGAGCAGGCTGCCGAGGAAGAGGTTGTAGTGGATCCCGGTGAGCACGGTCAGTGCTCCGTCGACGGTGCTGGTCCACTCGTGCAGTGCCGCCAGCCGGGCCGGGTCGGCGGCCAGCGCAGCGGCGTCCAGACGCCCGTTGAGCAGCCGCAACCGCCGGTAGGCGTCGGCGATCCGCTCGGTGCCGCTGTCCCCGGTCCGCGGGTGCAGGGCCGGGTCGGCGGCCAACGCCCGCCAGGCGCGGTGCCCTGAGCCTTCGTCCGCGGCGAAGAGCAGCCGGGTCAGCTCGGCCCTCACGGAACGGCCAGCGGGCGCGGCCGCGGGCGCGGGCGACGGGGCGTCAGAGAGCGGACGTAAGGTCAACGGGGAAGGGCAGTACGTGGATTCGCGCCGGGCCAGGCCGCTGGGAGTCGTCGTCATGTCCTGCCTAAGAGACCGACCTCGCCCTTGGTCACGGCCATGTGAGTGAGATCACCGGCGCACCGGTGATCTTCCCCCGAGCCCACTCGCCGACCGTGCGCTCGCTCCGGTACGCACGGCTGTGCGTTCCGAAGCGAGCGGACTGCTACCGGCTACCGGCTACCGGCTACCGGGAGAAGTAGACCTTGACGCTGACGGCCGGGCCGTGCGCGTACTTCCGCACGGCCGCCTTCGCCTCTCCCGACACGGGCACGGCAGCGGTGCCCCCGGCCGGGACCGCGGTCAGCCCGCCGATCGGGACCGCCTCGACCACCTGCTGGGACTTGCCGGGCTGCGGCTCGTCGTAGACCAGGTACACGACGCGGACCGACACCGCCGTGGTGTTCGGGTTGTTCAGCACGACCTGCTCGAAGGCGTCGAACTTGCTCATCGGCCGACCGGCGGCGTCCGCCGGCTCGGCCTCGACGAGGGAGACGTCGGCCGGCAGGTCCGCCGGGGCGGACTCCTTGACCGTCACCCGGACATCGGCGACCTGGTCGGCGCCGGCTCCGCTGAAGGCGAGGACGTCGAAGCCCCCGCCGGGTTGGACGACGAGGCTGCCGCGGTCGCTCCCGTACGCGGTCGTGACCCGTACGTCCGGCAGGTCCTTCCCGCTGCCGTCCACGGCCGTGATCGCCAGGGTGGGCGCCACGCTCGTCCGCCCGCGGTTGCCGATGGACAGCGTCTGGTCGATGAACTCCTGCTTGCCCAGCGCGTGGTAGCGGAAGGACAGCGGTGCGGCCGTGGGACTCGCCGCGACCGGTGCGGCAGCTGACGGCGCCGCACTGCTCGTGGAACCGGCAGGCGGGGACGCCGCTGCGGCCGGAGCCGGAGAGGTACCACCTGAACTGCAGCCGGCGAGCGCGACGGTGCTGAGCACGAGGCCCGCGATCGTCACGCCCCGCCGGTGTCGAACGAAGGATCGATCCATGCTGGGCATTGCGGGAGACTAGCGCAGGTGGGGGGCACCGCGGGACCACGGGCCTGGCAGCTCTGCTCGCCCGCCGGCGGCCGTCAGTCCTCTCCCGTTCCTCCGGCGACGAGCCGGGAGGCGAGGTCCTCCGCCAGGCGCGCGGCCCGGCCGCGGCCGCGGCGGCGGCGGGCGAGGGCCAGGCCCAGGTGGCGGCGCGGGCCGGGCTCGGCCAGCGGGAGGGCGACCAGGTCCGGGTGCCGGGAAAGGCCGATCTCGGGGATCAGCGCGATGCCGATCCCGGCGCGGACCAGTGACTGGGCGAACTCGTAGTCCGTCGCGGTGCAGCAGATCCGCAGCTCGACGCCGGCCAGCTCGGCGTGGTGGGCGAGTTGGTCGGCGGACTTGCGGCAGCCCAGGATCCAGCGCTGGTCGGCGAGTTCGGCCAGGTGCGGCGCCTCGGGGCGCTCCCGGTGGCGGGCGGCGGCGGGGTGGCGGCGCGGCAGCACGACCCGCAGCGGGTCCTCGCCGAGCGCCGTCCAGTCGAGCCCGGAGCGGTCGCCGGGCCGGGCGGGCGGCGGGCCGGCGAAGTGGTAGGCGAGGGCGAGGTCGGCGCGCCCCTCGCGGACGGCGGGCAGGCTCTCCTCCGGTTCCGCCTCCAGGACGGTCAGTTCGACCTCCGGGTGGTCGGCGGCGAAGCCGGCGAGGACCGACGGCAGCAGCCGTCGTCCGCCGCTGGCGAAGGTGGCGACGGTCAGGGCGGTCCGCTCGGCGGTCAGCCGGGCGATGCGCTGCTGGGTGTCGGCGAGTTCGGCGGCGATCGCGTCGGCGGCCTCCACCAGCAGCCGGCCCGCGTCGGTGAGCGTGACCCCTCGGGTGGAGCGCTCCACCACCGGCGCGCCGAGGCCGCGTTCCAGCGCGGCGACCTGCTGGGAGACGGCCGAGGGGGTGCAGTGCAGGGCCTGGGCCGCCTGGTTGAAGCTGCCGCGGCGGGAGACCTCCCGCAGGACCGCCAGTCGCTGGACGTCGATCAACAGTTCTCCTAATGACGGGTGCGCCATCCCCACACTACTGCTGACGACCGATCCGCGGCAGGCTGGTCCCACCGAAAGCAACGAGAGAGGACCGAGGACATGGACGTGGACGTGTGCGTGATCGGCGGAAGCCGCTACTTCGGCAGGCGGCTGATCGAGGAACTCCGTGACGCGGGCGCCACGGTGACCGTCGTCAACCGCGGCTCGACCCCCGCCCCGCCCGGCGTGACTCACCTGCGCGCCGACCGGAACGACGAGGGCGCCCTGCGCGCCGCGCTCGCCGACCGGCGCTTCGACGCCGTCATCGACCAGGTCTGCTACACCCCCGTCCAGGCGGCCGTCGCCGCCCGGGTGTTCGCCGACCGCACCCCGCGCTACCTGCTCACCTCCACCGTGGAGGTCTACGCCCACCTCGGCCGGCCCGGCGGCCCGCCGCTCACCGAGGCGGCGCTCGACCTGGCGGCCGAGCCGGTGGACCTGCAACTCCCCTGGCACGACCAGCAGTTCGCGTCGGATCACTACGCCGAGGGCAAGCGCCAGGCGGAGGCGCTGCTCACCCGGCAGGCCCCCTTCGACGTCGTCACCGTCCGGACGGCGCACGTCCTCGGCGGCGCCGACTTCACCGGCCGGCTGGCCCACTACGTGGAGCGGATCGGACGCGGCCTGCCGGTGGCCGTCCACGCCTCGCCGCAGCGCGCGTCCTTCGTCCACGAGGCGGAGATCGCCCGCTTCCTGGCCTGGGCCGCGACGGCCGACTTCCTCGGCCCGGTCAACGCGGCCTCCCGAGGAGCCCTGGACGTACGGGAGTTGTGCGCGGCCGTGGGCCGGGTGACCGGCACCGAGCCCCGGCTGGTCGGCGGCGGGGCCGAGCCGACCTCACCGTTCTCCTTCGACCGCTGCTACGCGATGGACACCGGCCGGGCGGCGCGCCTGGGCTTCCGCTTCTCCGCCGTCAGCGACTGGCTGCCCCGGGTCGTCGAGGAGGCCGTCGAGAAAGCCGCCGAGGAGGCCGCCGCGGCGATCAGCCGTCAGCGAGTGCCAGCTTGAGACCGAAGCCGACGAGCACCGTACCGGTGACCGCGTCGATGGCCCGCCGCACCGAGGCGCGGTTCAGCCACCGCCGGACGAGCTGGGTGCCGAAGATCAGCGCGCTGAACCAGACCAGGCCCTCCAGGTCGTGCACGGCCGCCAGGACGACCCCCATCAGCAGGTGCGGGGCACCGATGGGGATGAACTGGGGCAGCATTGCCATGTAGAAGACGCCGTTCTTCGGGTTGAGCAGGCTGGTGCCCAGCCCGCGCGCCCAGGACCGCAGCCAGGTCGCGTCCGCACCCGCGGCGTCCGCCGTGCCCGCCGCGTCCCCCGACGCGGCTCGGCCGCGCTCCTTGAGCGTCTTGCGGACCATGCCGACCCCCAGCCACACCAGGTACCCGGCGCCGGCCACGCGCAGCGCGTCGTACAGCAGGTGGGAGGCGGTGAGCACCGCCGTGGCGCCGACCGCGGCGGCCACCCCCCACACCAGCACGCCGCACAGGATCCCGAGCGCCGTCGCGAAGGCCCGGCGCCTGCCGAGGGTGATCGCGGAGCGCAGGACGAGCGCGGTGTCCAGGCCGGGCATGACGGTCAGCATGCCGGCCACGACGGCGAAGGATGCGATGGCGGAGGTCACGGTCATGCGGCCATCCTGGTGCCACGGCCGCGATCACGTCCAACGAGGTCCGCTTCAGGACCCATCAGCGGCACTGATGCCGCTGCTCCCGGTGGCGGCCCCCGGGCGCTCCCGTCCGCGCGCGGCGGGAGAGCCGGCGGGCCACCACGGACCGGCACCTTCCCCCTCGCCCGGGCCGCCCCCGCGCAGCAGGACGGCCAGCAGCTCCGCGAGGGTGGGCCCGGCGTCCGCCGGGTGGCGCAGCTGTTTGCCCGCGATCACCTCGTAGTGGTTCACCCGTCCCCGGCGCTCGTGGGTGAGGTAGCCGGCCTCCTCGAGGTCGGCGATGATCCGCTGCACCGCCCGCTCGGTGAGCAGGCAGCCGACGGCGATGTCCCGCACCCTGATGCCGGGGTCACGGGCGATCTGCACCAGGACCCGGGCGTGGTTGGTGAGGAAGGTCCATCCCGGGCTCGCGGGACGGCCGGGTACGGGCGCGACCCCCGATCGGTCCGGCGTCCCCGTGGGGGGCCCGGGGACGGTGTGGTCGGCGTACGCGGTCATCGCGTGACCTCCGGGTCGGGGCTGCCGAGCAGCTGCGGAGCGAGTGTCTTCACCATGGTGGTCGTCCAGCGCAGGTGCCGCAGCGTCTGCGGGCGGCACGCCGTGGCGAGGGCGAGCAACGGCTCGTCCCGGACGGCCCGCGCGGCCTGGGCGGGCGTCTCCCGGCGCAGCGCGTTCCCGGCGGCGGCGAGGTGGAGGTCGCGAAGGTCCTCCAGCAGGTCCGGCCCCGCACCGGCGCCCGGGGCCGTCGTGGGGGACGGCACCGTCGCCGTCGAGGGGGCCGGCACCGGCCAGGGCGCGCCGGGGCCGTACGGGGTGCGGTCACCCCAGGAATCGGCGATCCGGTCCACTCGTTCCCGCACGTCCTCGCACCTCCGAGCCGTCCTCGTCCGTGGTCACCGCTCCTGGCGGCCCCGCCGGCCGGGGGCCGACCGGGGTCGGCCACCGTGGGTCATCGCGCGGTTGCCCGGGATCGCCGGGGCGAAACCCGGGCTACCGCGCCCCGGACGCTCCCCGTCCGGTCGGCCTTCCGGAGGCGCGGGTGACCGGTCAGTGCGGTCCGCCCGGGGTCAGGAAGGCCCGCAGCCGTTCCATCAGCGGGCGCTCGGGCGGGGGCAGCCGGTCGGCGGGGCGTTCGGTCGGCGGCTGGTGGTGGGGCCGACCGGAGGAGCGCCGCTCGGTCTCGCGGGCGCGGACCGCCAGGTCGCGCAGTTCCGCCTCGGTGGTGACGGCCCGCACGGCCGGGAAGAGCCGGCTCTCCTCCTCGCCCGCGTGCCCGGTGACCTCCTCGATCAGCCGGGCCACCAGGCGGTCGAAGCGGGGCGAGTCGACCCGGGTCGGCCGGAGTTCGGTGAGCAGGGCCTCCACTCCTCGGTGGTCGGCGAGTTCGCGTTCCACCACGGCAGGCCCGTCCGCCAGGCGGTCGCGGGCGAGCGGGTAGAGGTGCTGTTCCTCGGCGCGGGTGTGGCGCACCAGCTGGTCGGTCACCAGATCGACCAGCTCCTTGCGCTGCGGGTCCCCGCTGGGGAGGCCGCTGAGTTCGCTGAAGTGGACCAGGACGGCCTGGTGCTCGGCGGTGAGCTGGTCCAGAAGGTCTTCGTCGTGCCGCACGGGACTTCCTTCCTGAGGTTCCTGGGGTTCCTGGGCGTTCCTGGGCTTCCTGGGCGTGCCTCCTGCCGCGGGCGGGGGTGGGTCAGCCCTCCAGCACGTCGGCGATGCGGTGCAGCACGCCGCCCGAGGTCGGGTGGCGCGGCGCGGTCTCGCGTACGGCCTGCATCCGCTCGCCCAGTTCCCGCAGCTCGGTGCGGCCGAGCGCGGCCCGCACCTTGGGGAACCAGTCGTTCTCCTCCCGCTCGATGTGCCGCTCGACGGCGTCGATCAGGACGGCGGTCTTGGCGTCGTAGCCGTCGTCGCCCGGATCCATCCGGCTCAGCTCCTCGCAGAGCAGGTCGGCGACGTGGTGCTCCTGTTCGGCCTGGTCCATCTCCTCGGCGAGGCCGGGCAGTTCCTGGCGGATCCTGGGGTAGACCAGTTCGTCCTCCAGGTAGGTGTGGACGGTCAGCGACTCGACGATCCGTTGGACCGTCCTGCGCCGTGCGCTGTCGTCGCCGCCGTCACCGCCGTTGCCGTCGCCGGCGCCGCCGGCGCCGCCGGCGCTGTCGAGACCGCGGTACTCGCGGAACAGGCGGCGGACCTCCTTGTGGTCCTCCCGCAGCAGGACAATGGCATCGTTCGACATCGCTGGTCTCCTCGGTCTCCTCGGTCTCCTCCTCGCGGCTCCCCCGCCGGTCGGGCGTGTCCCCGGGCGGGCACGGGCCAAACCCGGCCGCCGCCGGGATCGCCGCCGGGCCCGGGACGACCGGCCACGGGACGACCGGCACGGGACGGCCCGCACGGCACGACACGACCGGGCACCGCTCCCCCGGCGACCGACCGGCCGATCCGGATCCGCCCGCCGCGCGCCGTTTGCCGTCCTCGGCGGCGGCAACCCGCAGGGGCATGGACCACCTCGGAGAACTCGTACTGACCGTCCCGAAGCCCCGCCCGGACATCGAGGACCAGGGCCCGCCCGGGCCGTGGCTGTTCCTCCGCCCGGACGGACCGGCGGTCGGCCCGGCGACGGCCGAGCGCCCGGCGGGTGCCGTGCTGTTCGGTCGCGACGGCACGCTCCTGCAGAACGTCGCCTACAACGGCGACCCCGCGATGGTCCGTCCGATGGCCGGGGTCCGGGCCGCGCTGGCGGTACTGCGCGGGGCCGGGTTCGCCATCGGCGTGCTGAGCAACCAGCCCGGCGTGGCCCGCGGGCTCCTCGGCCGCGGACAGGTCGAGGCCGTCCAGGCCCGGGCCGAGGCGCTGCTGGGCGCGGTCGACGTGTGGGCGGTGTGTCCGCACGGATCGCACGACGGCTGCGCCTGCCGGATGCCCGCCCCGGGGCTGGTGACCGCCGCCTGCCGGGCGCTCGGTCTGCCGCCCGCGCGCGTCACGGTGATCGGCTGCGAGGACGCCGTGATCGCCGCCGCGCTCGCGGTCGGCGCCCACGCGATCCGGGTCCCGGAGCCGGGCCGGCCGACGGCCGGGCCGTGCCCGCCGTGCACGCCCACGGCCTGTTCGGCCGCCGACGACCCGGCCGAGGCGGCCTACCTCCTGCTGCGGCACTGACCCCCCTCCCGGCGGCCCCCACGTCCGGCCGTACGGCCCGAACTCCAGGACGGAGAAGGCGAGATGAGCAACGCCCCCGAATCCCCCGGGCAGCGCGCCCGCACCCCGCTGGTCACCGGGACCCCGCCCCCCGAGCCGCCGCCCGAACCGCCGCCCCGACCGACCGGGACGCCCGAGCCGCCCGAGCCCGCCGCCGACCGGGACGCCAAGGACGTCGCGCTGGACGCCGCCCGGGCCGCCGACCCGGACGGCCCGCTCACCACCGACCAGGGCGTCCGCGTCGACAGCACCGACGACTCGCTCGCCGTCCGCGACCGCGGCCCCACCCTGCTGGAGGACTTCCACCTGCGCGAGAAGCTCACCCACTTCGACCACGAGCGCATCCCCGAGCGGGTCGTGCACGCCCGCGGCGCCGGCGCCTACGGCTTCTTCGAACCGTACGAGTCGCTGGCCGAGTTCACCTGCGCCGACTTCCTCCAGGAGGCGGGCCGGCGCACGCCCGTCTTCGTCCGCTTCTCGACCGTGCAGGGCCCGCGCGGCTCCGCCGACACCGTGCGGGACGTCCGCGGTTTCGCCACCAAGTTCTACACCGGGCACGGCAACTACGACCTGGTCGGGAACAACATGCCGGTGTTCTTCATCCAGGACGCGGTCAAGTTCCCCGACTTCGTCCACGCGGTGAAGCCGGAGCCGGCGAACGAGATCCCCACCGGCGCCTCCGCCCACGACACCTTCTGGGACTTCTGCTCGCTCCAGCCCGAGACCACCCACATGCTGATGTGGGTGATGTCCGACCGGGCCATCCCGCGCAGCTACCGGATGATGCAGGGCTTCGGCGTGCACACCTTCCGCCTGGTGAACGCGCGGGGGCGCGCCACCTTCGTCAAGTTCCACTGGAAGCCGGTGCTCGGCGTCTACTCCCAGGTGTGGGACGAGGCCCAGCTCACCGCCGGGCGCGATCCCGACTTCCACCGCCGGGACCTGTGGGAGGCGATCGCGGCGGGCGACTTCCCCGAGTACGAACTCGGCGTCCAGCTCATCGCGGAACAGGACGAGTTCGCCTTCCCCTTCGACCTGCTGGACCCGACCAAGCTGGTGCCGGAGGAGCTGGTCCCGGTCCATCCGGTCGGGCGGATGGTGCTCGACCGCAATCCGCGGAACTTCTTCGCCGAGACCGAGCAGGTGGCGTTCCACACCGCCAACATCGTGCCCGGGATCGACTTCACCAACGATCCGCTGCTGCAGGGCCGCAACTTCTCCTACCTGGACACCCAGCTGATCCGCCTCGGCGGCCCCAACTTCTCCCAGCTGCCGGTCAACCGCCCGCTCGCCGACGTCCGCACCGACCACCGGGACGGCTACGGCCAGCAGGTCGTCCACGACGGCACCAGCTACACGCCGAACTCCGTCGGCGGCGGCTGCCCGGCCACGATGGGCGGCGGCCACCTGGCCGAGGGGGTGTTCCAGCACTACCAGGAGCGGATCGACGGATCGGCGGTCCGCCGGCGCAGCCCGAGCTTCGGCGACCACTACAGCCAGGCGGCGCTGTTCTGGCGCAGCATGGCGGACTGGGAGCAGCGGCACATCACCGCCGCGTTCGCCTTCGAGCTCGGCAAGGTCGGTGACCAGGAGGTCCGGCAGCGCACGGTCGGGAACCTGGTGCACGTCGATCCGGGCCTGGCGGCGGAGGTGGCCCGGCGGATCGGCGTGCCCGAGCCCGAGGCGGCGCCGGCGAACGGGGCGGCGCCGCTGGACGGGCGGGCGGCTTCGGCCGGTAACGGCACGGCCGGGCCGCGGACCTCCCCCGCGCTGAGTCTGGACAACCTGCGCGGCCGCGGTATCCGCACCCGCAGGGTCGCCGTGCTGACCGGCCCGGGGGTGGACGGCGACCAGGTGCGGGCCGCCCGTGCGCGGCTGTGCGGCGCGGGCGCCCGCGTCGACACGCTCGCCGCGCACGGCGGTCACGTGCTCGCGCAGGACGGTGAGCACCTGCCGGTGGACCACCCGCTGCCCACCACCGCCTCGGTGCTGTACGACGCCGTCGTGGTACCGGACGGCTGCCACCGCGCGCTGCCCGCCGATCCGGACGCCGTCGCCTTCCTCGCCGAGGCGCTGCGGCACGGCAAGCCGGTCGCGGTGCTGGGCTCGGGCGTCGAGCTGTCCCGGGCGGCCGGGTTCGGTACGCCGAGCGGGCTGGCCGGGGTCGCGGTCCGGGCCGACGGCGGACGGCCCGATCCGGCGTTCTGGGACGAGTTCGCCGGCCTGGTCGAGCGCCACCGCTTCCCCTCGCGCTGACTTTCGCCGACGCGGGCCAACTCGCGCTGACTCTCGCCGACTCCCGCTGACGCGCCCGCACACCAGGGCCCGGACGGTGCCGTACACGGCAGGCCGTCCGGGCCCTCGGTGTGTCCGTACTCCGGCCGTACGCCAGCCATACGCCGGCCGTACGCCGACCGGACGCCGGTCCGGCGGCGGCGGGTCAGCCGGGGGTGATCCGGCCGCGCCAGCCGCCCTCCTCCCGGCCGCGCTCCTCCATGAACTCCTTGAAGCGCTTCAGGTCCCCCTTCACCCGCCGGTCGATCATGCCCATCATGTCGCCGGCCTTCTCGGCGATGCCCTCGGGCCGGAAGTCGATGGCCATGTGCACCCGGGTGTGCACGTCGTCGAGCCGCTGGAAGGTCACGACGCCCTTCTGCTCCACCTCGCCGTCCATCGTCCGCCAGGCGATCCGCTCGTCGGGCTGCTGGTCGACGATCTCGGTGTCGAACTCCCGGCTGACGCCGCCGATGCTGGTCCGCCAGTGGTTGTGGCGGTCGTCCAGCTGCGTCACCGCGTCGACGCCCTCCATGAAGCGCGGGAACTCCTCGAACAGCGTCCACTGGTTGTAGGCGGTGTGCAGCGGCACACCGACGTCCACGGACTCCTTCACCATGCTCATCTGCGACCTCCTCGTACCGTGCGGCCGGGCCGTTCCCGACCGGTCGCGCGTGTGCCCGCCCAGGGGCGGTGTAACCACCGCGCCGGGCCCGACCTCCGGTCCCCGGACGACCGGCCGCCGCCCGGGGACGTTTCGCCCGTGCGGGCCGGGGCAGCCTCGGGTCCCCACCGGGCGCCGCCCCGCCCGGACCTGACGGGCGCCGAGGAGGCGCACCGAGGAGGGAGGTGCTCGCGCGATGACGGTCGACACCATCACCTCCCGGCTGCTCTCCGAGCACGGCCGCACCTACGCCGAGGAGGCCGGCATCACGCTGCGGGACAAGCCCTCGCCGCTGTACCGGCTGCTGGTCCTGACCGTGCTCTGCTCCATTCGGATCAGCGCCGGGACGGCCACCCGGGCCGCCCGGGAGCTGTCCGCCGCGGGGTTCCGCACGCCCCGGGCGATGGCCGACTCCGGCTGGCAGGACCGGGTCGACGCCCTGGGCCGGGCCCACTACGTCCGGTACGACGAGAGCACCGCGACCGCCCTCGGCGAAGGGGCGCGGCTGGTGCTCGACCGCTGGCACGGCGACCTGCGCCGGATGCGGGACGAGGCCGACCGCGATCCGGACGCCCTGCGGGAGCTGCTGCAGGACGTGCCGAGGATCGGCCCGGTCGGCGCGGGCATATTCTGCCGCGAGGCCCAGGCGGTGTGGCCGTGGCTGCGGCCGTTCTTCGACGACCGCGCGTGCGGCGCGGCCGAGGACCTCGGGCTGCCGCACACGCCCCGGGGCCTGGGCGGCCTCGTGCCGCCGAAGGACCACGCCCGCCTGGCCGCCGCGCTGGTCCGGGTCAGCCTGTCGAAGGACGCGCTGGCGCGGCTGCGGGACGCCTGACCGGCGGCGGGCCGGCTGGGTATCAGTCGCCGTGGGCGTGCAGCTGGTAGACCGCGAAGGCGCGGCCGAGGACGGGCTGGGCGACGTTGCGCACGCGCACCCCGCAGGCGGTGAGGCCGCGCTCGGTGCCCAGGTGCGCGTGGCCGTGGACGGCCAGGTCGGCGCCGGCCCCGTCGATGGCCTCGGCGAGCAGGTAGCTGCCCAGGAACGGGAAGATCTCGGGCGGTTCGCCGGCCAGGGTGTCCGGCACCGGGGCGAAGTGGGTGAGGGCGATCCGCAGGTCGCAGCCCTCCTCGGCCAGTCGGTCGAGCGCGGCGCGCAGGCCGTCCGCGCACTCCCGGCTGTGCCGGACGAAGGCCTTCATCTCGGGCTCGCCGAACTCCCCGCCGCTGCGACCGGCGAAACCGCCGCCGAAGCCCTTGGTGCCGGCCACGCCGACGAGTCGGCCGTCCACCCGGACGGTGGTCGAGGCGCGTTCCAGCACCCGTACGCCGTGCGCGGTCAGGATCCGGGTGACCTCGTCCGGCCCGCCGGCGTCGTAGTCGTGGTTGCCGAGGACGGCGATCACCGGCACGGGCAGGCCGCCGGCCTCCTCCCCCACCACCACCGCCTCCTCGGGGGTGCCGTGCCGGGTGAGGTCGCCGGCCAGCAGCAGCAGGTCCGCCAGCTCTCCCAGCGTGGCGAAGGCGGGCCGCAGCAGGCCCCGACTGTCCGGGCCGAGGTGGATGTCACCGACCGCGGCCACCCGGATCACGGCAGGTCCTCCACCCCGGTCGGCGGCCGGCCGTCGACGAGCGCGATGTCGGTGTGCACCGTCAGTCCGGCCAGGGCCTCGTTGACGATGCGTTCGACGGCCGCCCGGCGCCGCTCGTTCGGCACGGTGCCGCGCACCGTGACCCGGGCGCCGTGCAGTTCGATCCGCAGACCGAGTTCGCCGACCTCGTCGTCGGCGAGGCGGTCGCGCAGGTGGGCGAGCCGGTACTCGGTGTCGTCGGCGCCGCTCATCGGTCCGCCTCCTCGGGTTCGATCACCTGGAGCCGTTCCAGGAGGAACAGGAACGCCGCCGGCATCGGCGCCCCGCCGCGCTCCGCCCGGACCCGCCGCCAGTCGACCTTCTCCCGCAGCGGCCGCACCACCGAGAGCACCGCGCCGAAGTCGCAGTGGTGCTCGGAGAACGCGGCCAGCAGGCTGCTGACCAGGTCGGTGGCGGAGAGCACCGGCATGTGGACGGAGTCCACCGGCAGCACCTCGGCGCGGTCCAGCAGCTCCGAGGTGACCGGCCGCTTGGCGAGCTCCAGGATCAGGTCGACGTCCTGGCCCAGGCAGCGGGCCTTGACCAGCCAGTCCTCGGGCGGCAGGAACACCTGGAGCCCGGCCTCGCGCAGGGTGTGGGTGACGGCGTCGGCGTCCTCGCGGCGGATGCAGAAGTCGGCGTCGTGCTGGAGCCGCACGGCGGCGCCGTGCGCGTAGGCGGCGACCCCGCCCGCCAGGGCGAACGGGTGGTCCTTGGCCTTGAGCAGCGAGCCGATCCGCTTCGCCGCCTCCAGGATGGCCTGGGTCCGGTCGGGCGGCAGGCTCCCGTCCGCTCCGTCCAGCGGCCAGTCGGCCACGTCGGAGCGTGCCGGGCGCGGCGGATCGAGCTGTTCGACGCGTCTGTCCATCGCAGGCTCCTCCGCCGGCTCGTTCGGGGCTCCCACGGCTACCCCGGTACCGGGAGTTCACACGGTCGGAGGGCTCCCCGCCCGGGCCGGACGGGGAGGTCGTACGGGGTCGGGCGGGGTCGGGCCGGCTCGGGCGGTTTCCTGCGGTTCGTCCGGGTATACGCCCCCGCGCAACGACCCGGACCACGAGAGGAGCGGCGGCCATGCCCCGACGATCCAGCCCCAAGCGCGAGCGGCAGTACGAGCACATCAAGGAGAGCGCCCTCGACCGCGGCGAGAGCGAGAAGCGGGCCGAGGAGATCGCCGCCCGGACGGTCAACAAGGAACGGGCCCGGCACGGCGAGTCCAAGACCGCGAGCCGCTCGTCGACGCACGACATGTCGTCGAGCCGGCGCGGCGGGCAGCGCTCCCACCAGGGCAGCCAGGGCCCGACCTACGACCAGCTGTACAACGAGGCCAAGCACCGCAACATCAAGGGCCGTTCGAAGATGAACAAGCGCGAACTGGCCAACGCGCTCGGCCGTTGAGCACGGCGCCCGGCGGCGCGCCGCACACCACCGCGCGCTGATCCGGCCGGCCCACGAGGGACGTCATGGACCCGGCGACGGCGCTGCGGCGGATCGCCTTCCTGCTGGAGTGGAACGACGCCTCGCCCTACCGGGTGCGGGCGTTCCACACCGCGGCCGACGCCGTCCGCGCGCTGCCGCCCGGTCCGGTGGACGCTGTGCAGGCCCGGCGCCTGCCGGGCGTCGGGCCGGTCACCGCCGAGGTGATCGCCCAGGCCTCCACGGGCGCCGTCCCGCGCTACCTCGCCCGGCTGGAGAGCACGGCGGGACCGGCCGCGCGGGCCGGATGGGACCTGGCGGCGGCCGCGCGCGGCGACTGCCACCTGCACTCCGACTGGTCGGACGGCGGCCACCCGATCGAGGAGATGGCCGAGGCCGCCCGCACGCTCGGGCACGACTGGGCGGTACTGACCGACCACTCGCCCCGCCTGACCATCGCCCACGGGCTCGACCCCGAGCGGCTGCGCCGCCAGCTCGACGCGGTCGCGGCGCACAACGCCGCCGCCCGGAACGCCGCGGCCCACGACACCGCCGGCCACAACGCCGGGGACGGGCCGTTCCGGCTCCTGACCGGGATCGAGTGCGACATCCTGGAGGACGGCTCGCTCGACCAGGAGCCCGAACTCCTCGACCGGCTCGACGTGGTGGTGGCCTCGGTGCACTCCAAGCTGCGGGCCGATCCGGAACCGATGACGGCCAGGATGCTGACCGCCGTCCGCGACCCGCGCACCAACGTGCTCGGCCACTGCACCGGGCGGATCGTCACCGGCCGCGGCCGGCCGCCGTCCCGCTTCGACGCCGCGGCGGTGTTCACCGCCTGTGCCGCGGCCGGGACGGCGGTCGAGATCAACTGCCGCCCCGAACGCCGGGATCCGCCCGACGAACTGCTGCGGCTGGCCGTCGAGGCGGGCTGCCTGTTCGCCGTCGACACCGACGCCCACGCCCCGGAGCAACTGCACTGGTTCACCTCCGGCTACGCCCGCGCGGCCCGGTTCGGCCTCGGGCCCGACCGCCTGGTCACCACCTGGCCGCGCGAGCGCCTGCTCGCCTGGGCGCGACCGGCCGCCGCCAGGCGACCGTGAGCCCGGGCCCCTCAACAGCCCCTGCCGGTCAGCAGCCCTTGCCGGTCAGCAGCTCGACCACCGCCCGCTCGACCTCCTCGCCGGTGCCGGGCAGCCCCAGCCCGTCGCCGGGCGCGAGGTTCCGCAGGGCGGGGGCGAGGGTGACGCCCTGGTCGTACAGCTCGAACAGCCGCGGATTCAGGTACGAGGCCCGGCAGACCGCGGGCGTGTCGCCCAGGTAGTCGGCCACCTCCCGGACCACCCGGGCCGCCGCGCGCCGCCGGGCGCCCGGGGAACGCCCGGCCACCGGCCAGGAGACCGCCAACCCCACCGCGGCCAGCACGGTGGCGTGCCAGGTGCGGAAGTCCTTGGCGGACAGGTCGGTGCCGCTGTGTTCGCGCAGGTAGCCGTTGAGCCGCGCGGCGTCGACGTCCGCGAAGACCCGGCCCTGCCGGAAGGCCAGCAGCCGCGCCCCCGGATCCGGTCGGCGCAGCAGGGCCCGTACGGCGGTGGCGGTGGTGCGGTCGGTCAGCACGAGGTCGCGCTCGCGGCCCGACTTGGCCCGGTAGGCGAAGTGGATCCGGTCGCGCCGTACGGACACCTGGTCGCGCCGCAGCGTGGTGAGGCCGTAGGAGCCGTTGTCCCGCTCGTAGCCCGGTGCGCCGATGCGGAAGAAGCCCAGGTCGAGCAGCCGGGTGGCGCAGCCGAGGACGCGTTCGGGGCCCAGGCCGCGCCGGGCGAGGTCCTCCTCCGCCCGGCGCCGCAGTCCGGGCAGGGCGGGGGCGACGGCGAGGACGTGGTCGTGCTTGGCGCGCTCCTGCTGCGCCCGGAAGTCCGGGTGGTAGAGGTACTGCCGCCGCCCGGCCGCGTCCGTCCCCACGGCCTGGAGGTGCCCGCGCGGATGGGGGCAGATCCAGACGTCCGTCCAGGCCGGCGGGATCGCCAGTGCCTTCACCCGGGCGATCGCCCGGGGGTCGCCCACCGGGCTGCCGTCGGCGTCCCGGTAGCCGAAGCCCCGCCCTCGGCGCACCCGCCGCCAGCCGGGGCCGTGCGGGTCGCTGCCGGTCAGGGCGGTCGTTCTGGTTCGGCTCGTCACGGTACGGCGGGTGCCCGCACGGCCTCGGCCCACACCCCCGGCCGTGCCCGGGTCGACGCGGCCGGGGGGTGGACTTCGACCGCCCGGTGTGGAAACGCCGATCCGGGGCAGACGCTGCCGGGGGATCGACCGACCGGCCCCCGCACTCGGCACCACGAACCGACCGCCCCGCACGGGCGGAACGACGAGAGGAGCGCCCGATGGGCACCGAGAACAAGCTGCGCAACATCGCGGAGAAGGCCCACGGCAAGGCCAAGGAGGCCGCCGGCAAGGCCATGGACGACCCGGTCGTCGAGGCCGAGGGCCGGGGCAAGCAGATGAAGAGCGACCTCAAGCAGGCGGCCGAGAAGGTCAAGGACGTGGGGAAGGACTGACTCCACTCCCGGGGGAGGCGGCCGCCCCGCGCGGCCGCCTCCCCCGCCCCGTGCGACTCTTTCTTCCCACCCGTCCCGTCTTGCCTCCGAGGGCCCGAAAAAGCTCCGTGCCCATGCCATATTTGCCGGGCGGCGGCGCCCGGCCCGGGGTCGTCCGGTTCGGCCTGCCCGCGAACAGTCGACGCTCGACCGAGTTGGAGGAGAGAGACTTGACGAACCTGCCGGAAACCGACCGTGACATGCCGTCCCCGGTGCCGCTGATGCAACTGACGTCCGCGTTCTGGCAGTTCAAAACGCTCGCGGCCGGGGTGGAGACGGGGCTGTTCACCGAGCTGGCCGACGGGCAGGCGCTCACCCGGGAGGACCTGGCCGCGCGGCTGGACCTCCGGGAGCGGCCGGCGGACATGTTCCTGGCCGCCCTCACCTCGCTGGGGCTGCTGACCAAGGACGACGGCCGGTACCGCAACTCCCCCCTCGCCGAGGAGTTCCTCGTCGAGGGCCGGCCCCGCTACTTCGGCGGGCTCGTGCGCTACTGCGACCAGCGCGAGTACCCGGCCTGGCACCGCATCGTCGAAGCGCTGCGCACCGACAAGCCGCTCACCTGGGACCCGGCCACGCAGGACAGCCTGTTCGGCGCGGACGACCAGGTGATGACGCGACTGTTCTGGGAGGCGATGCACTCCCTCTCGATGTCGACCGCGCGGACGCTGGGCGAGGCCTACGACTTCGGCGCCCACCGCCGGCTGCTGGACGTCGGCGGCGGGTCGGGGGCGTTCCCGATCGTGCTCTGCCAGCGCTACCCGCAGCTGTCGGCGACGGTGGTCGAGCTCGACCACGTGTGCGGCGTCATCGAGCAGAAAGCGCGCGAGGCGGGGGTGGGCGAGGCCGTGCACGCCGCGGCCGGCGACTTCCTGTCCGATGCGTCCCTGCCGCCGGGCCACGACGTGATCCTGCTGAGCAACGTGCTCCACGACTGGGACGAGAGCACCGGCCGGAAGCTGCTCGCCAAGTGCTACGACGCGCTGGAGGACGGCGGCGCGATCATCCTCTGCGAGCTGATGCTCGACTCCGAGCACACGGGGCCCGCGAACGCGGCCCTCATGGGGATGAACATGATCGTCTCGACCGAGGGCGGCCAGAGCTACTCCGCGGACGAGCTCACGCGCTGGCTCACCGACACCGGCTTCGAGGACCCCCGGACCATCTCCTTCGAGGCGACCGGCGCCAACGGCGCCGTCGTGGCCCGCAAGAACCCCGGCCGCGTCGGCTGACCCGAACCACCCGAGCCCGGCACGGCCCCGCCGCACCCCGGCGGGGCCGTTCTCGTGCCACCGGCGGACTCGCGCCATCCGCGGACTCGCCGCTCCCTCCTGGCCCCCACAGGCGGTTCGGGTACCGAGCAACAATGGGCACCCGATCGGACACGGAGGGAAACCATGCCCATGCTGCTCATCACCGGCTCGTACCGGATCCTCGGCGACCGGCCGGACGGCGACACCGTCCACTTCACCCCGCAGGACCCGGGCTTCTGGTGCGAGGTCCCCGGCGAGCACCGCGTCAAGCGCGACGAGTTCGGCGGCGCCTCGATCCGGGTGGACGGGATCGACGCCACCGAGACCCACTACAAGGGCGCCGGCCCGACCTTCGTCCACCAGCCGCTGGACAAGGGGGCACACGCCGCCCGCGACGAGATGCTCAGCTGGCTGGGCTTCAGCCAGGTCGTCCAGGACCCGGAGGAGAAGGTCACCGCCTCCACCCCGCAGACCGTCCCCGGCTACATCCTCACCTCCGGCGCCGACCTCTACGGGCGCTGCGTCGCCCTGGTCGGGCGCGGCGACGCGCCGATGATCGGCAACTCGCCGAAGCCCGCCAGGAGCGGGACCCGCGTCGACGTCACCGTCGCCATGCTGAACCGGACCGCCAACCACCACCTGCTCGCCCGCGGCCTGGTCTACCCGACGTTCTACGGCAACCTGCCCGAGGACCTGCGGGCGGACATGGCCGCCACCGCCCAGCAGGCCCGGGACGACAAGGTCCCGGGCAGCGTCTGGTCGTACGACGAGACCACCAGCGGCGTGAAGATCGACAGCCTCGCCACGCTCACCGACGACCAGGTCATCGTCCCCAAGCTGTTCCGCCGCCTCGCCGACTACGTCCGCCTGTTCGGCCCCTCCCTGACCTGCCTGCCCGCCTACCTCGCGGGCGGCGCCGACGAGTTCCACGTGCCCGAGCAGCAGGACAGCATCATCGGCCTGCAGCACGTCGTCGAGGTCACCAACGGCAACACGTTCCGGATGACCCGCCCGATCGAGGACCTCGTCTTCGTCGAGAAGTAGCCCGCGGCGGGATCGACGTGCGTGCGGGCCTGAACGGGAGTTGGCTGGAAGGCGGGAAATCGAACCGCTACGGGGAGCGGACGCGAGTGAAGGAGCGGTGACATGGCTGTGGTGATGTCGATGCGGTGGGCCGGGACCACCCCCGAGCAGTACAACGCCGTGCGCGACGAGGTCCGCTGGGAGGAGGTCGAGCCGGCCGGCGGGCAGGTGCACATCGCCTGGTTCGACGCGCAGGGCCTGCACGTGACCGACGTCTGGGAGTCCCAGCAGGCCTTCGAGACGTTCTTCGCCGAACGGTTGGCGCCCGCGATCCAGAAGGCCGGCATCTCCGGCGAGCCCGAGGTGGTGTTCAGCCCGCTGCACCGCCGCTTCGTCGCCCCGGGCGTCCACGGCGCCGCGTAGCGGAACTCGGCGCGGGTGCTCCCCGGTGAGCACACCCCCGGCCTCACGCCACCACTAGGGGCCCGTCTTCGACCTCCCGCAGGCGGGAGGTCGAAGACGGGCCCCACGTCCGGCGGGCCTCAGCCGTCGATGCGGTGCTGGCTCCAGAAGGAGGTCAGGTCGACGGTGGTGGCGGCCTGGGACGCGGCCTTGAACTCCGCGGTGGTGGACACGCCGTACCAGTGCGCCTGCGCGTAGCTGCGCAGCAGCGTGGTCATCGCGGTGTCGCCGATCGTGCGGCGCAGGTCGTGCAGGGCGCACTTGCCGTAGCCGTAGACGACCGTGGAGTAGCGGGAGGAGTTGGCGTCCCAGTAGGCCATGGAGTTGGTGATCTTCTCCGCCGACGAGGCCCAGGAGACGTTGTTCCAGCAGCCGTTACCGGTCTTCCCCTGTGCGAGGTCGGTGGCGTAGTCGGTGAAGGCCTCGTCCAGCCAGGGGGCGTTGTACTCGTCGTCGCCCACGATTCCGTACCACCACTGGTGGGCGATCTCGTGGGTGAGGGCCGTGGTGCTGACCAGGTCGAGGACGAAGCCCGGGTACTCCATGCCGCCGAACCAGAAGTTGTTGTCGATCACCGCGTCCAGTTCGCCGTACGGGTAGGCGCCGAAGCGCTGGGCGTGGGCGTCGACCGCCGAGGTCGCGGTGGAGAGCATCGATTTGGCGTCGGCCGCGCTGATCCCCGCCACCGAGTACACGTTGACCTTCACACCGGCTGCGGAGGTGCCGGAGATCCGGGTGAACGGGCCGGCGCCCCAGGCGAAGTCGCGCACCTTGCTCGCGGTCGCCTTGGTGACGGTCCGGCCGGCCGCGCCGGGGGTGTCCACCGAGGTGCCGGTCGCGGGCACCAGCAGGCTCGTCGGGTGGTCCAGGGTGACGGTGAAGTCCGAGGCGACCGAGTAGAAGGACTCACCGTTGTTGGTGTACGGGTCGAGGTGCCAGCCGGCCGCGTCGCGTATCGCCAGGACGGGCAGGGCGTTGCCGAGGAAGTTGTACGCGCCGTCGTGGCCGAAGCGGTCGGCGCCGCTGGGCACGGTGATGCCGAGGTCGAAGCCGACGGTGCCGCTCTGGCCCTGCGCGAGCGGCGCCGGCAGGGTGACCTTGAGCGCGGTGCAGTTCACGCTGAGCGGGGCGGGCGTGCCGCCGGTCACGTTGGTCACCGTGATCGGGGTGCTGGGGCAGCTGCCGTGGGCGTTGTCCCACAGCCGCAGGTACACCTCGTTCAGCGCGGTGGGCGAGGCGTTGGTGAAGGTGACGCTCTCGTGCCCGGTCCAACTGCCGCCGGAGGCGTCACTGGTGAGGTTGACGGTGTACGCGGGTGCGGCCGGGGTGCGGGTCGGGTCGCCGGGCTGGGGCGGGGTGGTGCCGCCGGAGGCGTCCAGGGTGATGTCGTCCAGCACGAAGCTGGTCTGCAGGCTGGAGTCCTCGGTGCCGGTGAAGGAGAGCGTCACGGTCTGGCCGGCGAAGGCGGAGGCGTCGACGGTCTTGTGCACGTACCCGTCCTGGGCGTCCAGGTTGGAGTAGGTGGCCACGGTGGTCGTGCCGAGCTTGACGGCGAGTGTGTCGTAGGCGGTGCTGGTGGTCGTCTCGGCGGTGTCGACGTGCAGCCAGAAACCGAGCGTCGCCGCGCCGCACCCGGTGGGGAGGGTGACGGACTGGGAGAGCGTGTCGGTGTGGGTCGAACCGGTGCCGTCGAGCCAGGCGTAGGAGTTGCCGGAGTGGGCGCTCTGGCCGCTGTCGGCGGTGATCGCGCCGCTCGGTGCCGTCCAGGGTGAACTACCGGACTCGAAACCGCCGTTGGCCACCACCTGGGCGGGCGTGCAGTCCGCGGCGCTCGCCGCATGGGGGGTGGCGAGCACCGTCAGGCCGGCCGCCGCGAACAGCGCGGCGCCGGTCAGGGCAGGCAGGATTCTTCTCATCGGGACCTCTCGTGGGGAAGCGGGCCGGGAGCAGCAGCGTGACAGCAAACCCGCGCCTTTGAAAGGCTCATGTCAGTAAACTGACCCCACGCCCCCGGATGCGTCCGAGCGTTCGGCCGCTGACGGTCAATGTGCCGTAGCCGTCCCAAGTGCCGCTTCCAGAGCCCTGCCCGGCTTTCTGTCTGACTCCCCGGATCTCAGGGCCGGAACCCCCATCTTCCGATTCGAGTGACTGCGCTCCATTGCCCCAGGCAACAGAGCGCAGTCACAGAGCCTTCGCCAACAATGTCCGGCTCGCCTGGTCCCAACGCCGTCCGCCTGGGATGGAGGACCGATCTGCTCTACGGCTCGGGCTGGCGGGCCTCGCTCTCCTGGAGATGGCACTGGAACAGGTACTCGACCTCGTCGGGCGCGCAGTGCATCCGGGCTTGCCGCCAAGCACTGTCGAAGTCAAACGGCGAGCGGCTGAGCCGCTGGAGGCGGAGCGCCCGCAGGGTCGTGAGCGGGGCGAGCAGAATCCGCCACAGGGCCGTTCTCATCCCGCCCGTCCATCCGGGACAGCCCGGTCCGGTGGCGCGGTGGCCGCCATCAGGGCCTCGACGGACTTCCGAAGCAGGACCTGCATAGCCGCGTGCTGGGTCTCCAGGTCCTTGAACCCTGCACCGACCGCCTCCCACTGCTCGAGAAGCGGATACCACCAGGCATCGCAGGACCTCATCGCACGTGAGAGTCGTTGCAGGCCAGCCACTTGAGCATCGTCCGGAAGTGCCGAGGTCCGCTCCAGGCGGTCGAGCACCACGAGGTTCGGGTGGTCGTAGAGGGCCGTCTTGAGGAACTCAAGCCGTCTGATCCGTTCGGTGTCGGCCCGCCGGGTGGCCAGGGTCTCCTGCGCGGTGGGCGACAGGCGAAGGGCGAACTTCGCGGACAGCAGCCGGTAGTGCGGGGTACGCCGTCCGTGTGGCGCACCGAGCACGGCGTTCAGGGTGTCCTCGGCCCCGAGCAGGTCATCCGGTCGCAGCTCGGCGGTCACTTCCGCCGCAGCGGCGCGGATGTCGCTACGGACCTGCTCCGCCAGATTGACCCGGCCCCGTAAGGCGGGCCGCCAGACTAGGGTGAAGGTTGCCTCGAACGGTACACCCTCTTCGGCACTGGGCAGTTGGCACGGCCGCGGGCACCCGGTGGTGTCCGTGGCCCGCTGCCACGGCCACCTCATCGAGCGGCACCGTCGAGCGCGAAAACCTCGTGGAAATCGGCACCGACCAGGTGTTCGTAGAAGTCCTCGGCGATGTTGACGCCCTGCGCCGTGACGTTTCCCGTGAGCGCCTGCATCAGCTGCATCCCGGCCTGGAGCATCCGGTGCCCGCGGAATGGGACGAGCAGCCGGTCGCGGAGCTGCCCGTAGCTGCTGGCATCGGCCTCACCCGCGCAGGAGCGGATCCAGCCGGTGAGCCGCAGGATGGTCTCGCTCGCGGTGTCCGGATTGCCGAGCAGCTCCGCCAGAGCCTGCTGCACATCTATCTCCGACGCGTCGCCCGACAGCAGCCATGGCAGCCCCGGCCTGTCCACCGACATCAGAGCGAGGAAGGCCAGACTCCCGCTCCAGGGCGAGCCCTTCGCCTGCTGCCAGGTCCGTACCTCGGCAACCAGCCGGGCCCGACCGGCGGGCTGGCGGGAGAGCTCCTCGAAAGCCGTGAGCACGCTCTGCCGCACGGCCGGGTCAGCGGTCCTCTGCGCCACCCGCCGCAAGCGGACCACCGCCATCTTCGCGACGGCGGCGCTCACCTCGGAGTCGGCCAGAACGAGGCGGCAGGTGGACACCACGACGGGCGCACTGCTGCTCGTATCAGCCCACTGGTAGAGCGTGGCCCAGACGAGGCGTCCGACATGCTCGTCGGACACCACTGCCCTGAGGACGGCGCCCAGCAGGTCAGGCGCGGTCAGCTCAGTCAGCTTGTTGAGGTGTTCCCTGGTGCCGTGGCGCAGGGCCAGCGACCCGAGCGTCCGGACCACCGGATCCGTCGGCTCGGGCTGGTCGGCGAGCTTCGCGAGCCAGCGGAGCAGAGGCGTGCGCATGACTTCGTAGTTGTCCCAGACGTACTCGAGCACCGCCCGCCCGTAGGCCGGTCGGTCGAAGAGCACCATGTCGCGCCCATCGACCGCGGCACCGACGTCCTGGATCCGACGACGCAGACCACGGGCCGCGAACGCCGCCTGGGTGGCCGTCCCTGCCGTCTGGTCGCTGCCCGCCGACTCCACCGCCTCCTGCAACTGTCGTGCGCCGGCGGACACCAGGGACACCGACGCGGACTGCCGCACCGCCAGGGCGAGCAGCAGGTAGCGGTCCTCAAGCGCCAACGAGCGGTCGATCCTGCTAGGGGCGACAGTCCGGTCCCCGAAGAGCTGGTCCAACTCCTCGCGCCAGTCCGACAGCGCGTCCAGCACGCGCTCCTCGAATGTCTTCGCCGCGTTCTGGTCCGCTCCATTCCGGTGCAGGGCCGAGGCTCCCTGATAAAGGCGGTACTCCTCCCAGACCGCGACAATCCGATGAACCGCCCGAACCGCCGCCACGGCATTCAGGCCTTGAAGCTGGGACTGGGCCTGCGTGGACGCCCTGATCTCCATTGCCAGCTCGCGGTGACCGCCAGCCTCGAGGTGAGCGTCCACCACGGAGCCTGCGGCGGGGGACTCCGTTAGGCGGAGCACCTGTACACCGTGTCGGGCGACCAGTCCGGGCGCGTCCCAGAGCTCCTGAGCCACTGTCAGTACCAGGTGGGATCCGCAGCCAGCGAGGTGCTCGGCATGCTTCCCGAGCGAGTTGAGGAAGTCGGCCGAGACCCGGTCGGTCTCCGGATCCTTGAGATCGAGCTGGAAGGCGTGCCGCTCCTCCAAGGGCAGCCTGGTCCGGCCGGGCGAGTTCCAGTCCGCGTGCAGTTTGACCAGCGTGGTACTCGGCCCGGTGTGCTCGGCCAGCAGGCGCAGCGCGAAGGTCGTGGCGCCGATCGCGCGGGGGGCGACGACGACCAGGACGGGTGCCCGCAATCCGCCAGTCTCCGGGTCGACGGCTTCCTGCCAGGTGTCCGTCCACGCGTCGCGGACGAACGGCTCCTCCAGGAGAGACTCTCGGTCCTGCTCCTCACCCTCCAGGAGATCGCGCTTCCGGGTCTCGAGGATCAGCTTCTTGACGTCGCCGCCGACGACGACGTCGACCGGACGGTGGAAGTGCGCCACCGAGCCGGGGACCGTGTAGACGCCCGGGGCCGCCTCGTAGCTGGCAGGAGGCTCCGGAGCCTCACCGACCGAGGGTTGCACAGCGTCAGGCGGCTGCGGGTGATACTCCTGCCGAGGCTGTACCCAGTTCGGCAGCCGAGACGCGAGATCTTCGCCGCTATGTCCCTCGTCGTTCGGCTCGTCAGCAGATCGCGGCGGGTGGAGGGTTTCGGACACAGGCTTCTCCCTTGTACGGATATGGCGGACGGAGTGGTGTCGGCTCAGCGGCTGCGGCGGTCGATCCGGAGGTTCTTGATCTCGTCCGCGATGACGGGATCGGTAACCGCTCCGTTGAAGTTGAAGACGGCCCCCGCCCTGGCAGGCTGCTCCGGCGCGGGGTGAGCCGGAGGCGTGGAAGCAGTGCCCGGCGCGGGGCTGCCAGGGGCGGTCAGGTACCCGCGAAGGAAGTCGGCAGGCAGGCCCGGGACGAGCAGGCGGCACGGCGCCTCGAACCCGGGCTTCTCGGCCACCCGGGCGACAGTCGCCAGGAACTGTCGCTCCGTCATCTCCATGCCGGTACGCCCAGCCTGCACGGAGCGTTGGTAGACGGGCTCCGAGAGGACGGCCGCCAGGAACAGCCCGTTGGCGGTCGCAGCCGCGACGGCCTGGTAAGCCGCGTCACTGTTGACCAGCCGGCAGGCGTCGTTGATCGCGGCGCCACGATGGTCGGGGACGCTCAGCGGGCCGACGTGGACGGCCGCACGGACGCGGATGGCCGGTGCTGCGGCCATCCGCACGCCCTCGTAGCGCTGGAGCGCCGCACTCAGGTGCCCCAGCAGAGGATCGACCAGCCGCGCGGCGTGTCGGGGCGGGAGGAGCAGGATGACACCGTCGCCCGTGTCCTTGTACCCGGCGCCCAGGGTGTGGGGCGCGGGCAGTCCGCTCTGGACGAAGACCGTCTCCAGGATGCTGTCCAGATCGGACCGGACCGGTGCCATCTGTGCTTCGGGGAGTCGGCTGTAGCCCTTCATGTCGACGACCAGAACGGCCTGCTCGGGCGGGACGTCACGGCCCGCTACGTCGTGGTCCTGTGCGTCGAGGTCCGGCGCGAAGGCGGAGGAAGTCATGGGTGGGCGGCCTTTCGGCAGTCGGGGCGGTGGACGAGGCCCCATGGTGCTCGGCAGGCCACCGCGATGGTGCCCAGGACTGGGCACCATCGCGGTGGCCTGCGTCACTCAGGCGAGCACGTCGGCCTGGATGGCCGACATGTTGCGGATGACCAGGCCCCCGCCGGCCTCGGTCCCGAGCCAACCCCGTTCCCGCCACGGCTTGATCGCGCTGCCCACGCCGTTCCGGGAGGCTCCGATCAGCTGCGACAGCTCGGTCTGGGTCAACCGCACCATGGTCTCGGCACCGTGTCGGGAAGCCGCCTGGACCAATCGACCCAGGGCCGCGGCTAAGCGCACCGGAACCGGCGCGGTCGCCATCTCCAGCCTGACCGCCTCCGACTCCCGGACACGTGCAATGGCGTGCCGCAGCAAGGAAATTGTCAGATCGTGTTCGAGGACAAAGGCGAGGAAATCGGGAGCGGGGATGAGGTGGACGCGGCACGGTTCGGCGGCGATCACCGAGGCCGAGCGCGGCTGGGCGTCCAGGACCGCGAGTTCGCCGAGCAGTTCTCCGGCGCCACGGACGGCCAGCAGGGTCTGCTCACCGTTGGCGCCCGCCAGGGTGACCAGGGTGGATCCAGAACTGAGCAGGATCACCTGGGTGGCGGGGTCACCCTGGCGGAGCAACATGGATCTGGCGGGACGGGTGCGTTCTGGCGCGAGATTGCGCAGTTCCGACCAGAGCTGATCACCGATGATAGATTCATGGCAGAGATACATGTGCCCCCCCTGATTTTCCTCGGACAACAGGGGCATGATGCTCTCAATTCGTGCAGGTAATCAACAGGCCGATTCCGGTCACGGTGCCCGCCACAATGATCAGGTCCACTGCAGTCCGAACGGCCCGGAACTTCCGCTCGGCGAGTTCGGCCAGCCGCCGCAGGCGCTGCACCTCCATTTCGATCAGGGCCGCCCGCTCCAGAGTCGCCAGGTCGGCGACGGTGCTCATCGACCCGGGACCCGGCCGAAAGAGCTCCGACTCGACCAGCGACCGACCCTGCGGTGTCACCGGCCGGATGGCAAGAAGCGCAGCCGCCGCAGCAGCGAGCAGGAGCACGCAGCCACCCAGCACCGCCGCGGTCAGCAGCACTGATCCCGTGGACCAGAGCGGGACGGCCGCCACCGTCGCGGCCAGCGCGCCGCTGGCCAGCCCACAGAGCGCGGTAGCCTTCCCGTCTGCACGCTGGAGCTCCACGAGCACCGCCGCAGACCTAACGCCGAGCACTGCTTCCAGCGGAACGGGCGAGGGATCGGCAGTCCCACTGTTCGAATCCGGCATGGAAACCCCCTGAAATGGTCGGACGATTCGGTCATCACCACTCTCCAGGAGGCGGGTACCGGCACAAGCCCGGTACTGGGCGCCGCTGCTGTTCGCTGCGCCACAACGGTGTGTCTCGACCCACCGGAGCAAGCCGTTGACCACTGTCTACAGTCCCGCAGGGATCTTGCCGTCGCATACAATTCACGTGAATTCACTCGCGCTTCCTTCCGCACCGATCCGCGCGAACCTGTCGGACAACGGCCGGACTTCGCTCTCGCGCCAAGGTCACGAACCCACGTAGCCGGTGGGTCAATCAGCCAGCGGGACAATCTTCTGAGGGCCGGCTCGAGACAAGAAGGCACCAGTGGATGCGTCCGGAAGCCGAGCGAGGCTGTGCGGGAAAAGCCGAACGTGCGACCGAAACGGTAGCGGGCCAGTGGACCGGGATCTCCACTGGCCGCACCTCAGAGGCAGAACAGCTAGCGACCTGCTCGAAAGGTCACGGTGGCCTGATCCACCGGGGTGGGAAGCATTGGCCGGGTCCAGAAGCCCGACTAACAACTGCGTGCTCGGACTCACCGGGCACGCCACGGTCTACCACCCCGCCCCAGATGTCAGAGTGTTACCCCCAGCCCAGGTCGGGGCCCGACAGCTCCTCATCGTCGATCACCCGCCGATGCTCGTACGGCCTCACCCGGAGGACATCTCGGTGCCTCAGCAACCGCTGATCGTTCCCAGGGCTACACCGGCAGGTCCAGGATCGCCGAGGCGAAGGCCTCGGGGGCCTCCTGCGGGACGTTGTGGCCCACGCCGGGTAGGGTCCGCACCTCGCACGGCCCGGTGAAGCGCTCGGTGCCGGTCTGGTCCGCGGCGGGGATCACGCCGTTCTCCTCACCGACCAGCACCATCGTCGGCGCCACGACGGGCGGCCGTCCGGCCAGCGCGTCCTCCAGCTCCTGATAGCGCGGATCGCCTTCGACCAGGCCGAAGCGGTGGCGGTAGGAGTGGATCGTGACCTCCACGAAGTCCGGGTTGTGCAGGCTGGGGGCCGAGGCGGCGAAGGCCTCCCGGGCCTGCGGCCAGGTCGGGGACCAGAGCCGCCAGAGCAGCCCGCACAGCTCCTCACGGTTCCGCTCCAACCCCTGGCGGCCCCGCTCCGAGTGGAAGTAGTACTGGTACCAGAGGTTGCGCTCCGCCTCCGGTGCGGCGGGCTCCGCGGCACGCGCGATGTCCTGGACGGTGTAGCCGCCCGCCGCGACCAGGCCGTGGATCCGCTCCGGCCACAGCGCCGCCGCCGCACAGGCCGCCCGCCCACCCCAGTCGTAGCCGGCGACCACGGCCCGCTCGATCCCCAGGGCGTCCATGAACTCCACCAAGTCCTGCGCGAGCGCGGCCTGCTGACCGCTGCGCGGGGAGTCGTCGGCCAGGAACCTGGTCGGCCCGTAGCCGCGCAGGTACGGCGTCAACACCTCCCGACCGGCCTCGGCGAGCAGCCGCGCCACCTCGTCGTACGCCCGCACGTCGTAAGGAAAGCCGTGCAAGAGGATCACCGGAGGATCGGTCTCCCGGCGCCGCCCGCCGGTCCGGTGGTAGGCGATCTCCAGAACGGGTGTCGCCACCCGGTGCAGCTCGTACGCCTCTTCGGCAGTCGCAGTCATCCGATCATGCTCGCACGCCCGCTGCACCGCCCGGTCCCGCTCGCCACGGATTCGCCGGACCGCCGCCGTCCGCGCCCTGACCTGCCGGGTTCGACAGGGCTGCGCCCAACGGAGCAGGGTGGTCCCGAACACGGGATGCGGGCGACTGCGGGGGCGGGGCCGCAGGGCACGACGAGGATCAGGAGCAGCAGTGGGCGAGCGCAGCGGGATCGAGTGGACGGAGGTGACGTGGAACCCCACGACGGGGTGTGACCGGGTGTCGGCCGGCTGCGACAACTGCTACGCGCTCACCTTGGCGAAGCGGTTGAAGGCCATGGGCGCCGCGAAGTACCGGAACGACGGCGATCCCCGGACCTCGGGACCGGGCTTCGGTCTCACCCTTCACCCGGACACCCTACGGGCGCCTTACGGCTGGCGCGGTCCGCGGACGGTCTTCGTCGACTCGATGTCCGACCTCTTCCACGCCCGTGTCCCGTTCGACTTCGTCCGCCGGGTCTTCGCGGTGATGGCGGATACACCTCAGCACACGTACCAGGTGCTCACCAAGCGGACCCGCCGACTGCGGCGCGTGGCGGACCGGCTGGAGTGGCCGTCCAACGTCTGGATGGGCGTGTCAGTGGAAAGCTCCGAAGAACTCGGCCGGGTCGACGACCTTCGAGTGGTTCCCGCCGCCGTACGATTCCTTTCCTGCGAGCCACTGTTGGGCCCCTTGGACGGTCTGGAGCTGGACGGCATCCACTGGGTCATCGCGGGTGGGGAGTCCGGGCCCGGCCACCGCCCCATGGAGGTAGCCTGGGCCCGAGGCCTTCGCGACACCTGTCACCGGGAAGACGTGGCCTTCTTCTTCAAGCAGTGGGGCGGCCACACGCCCAAGGCCGGCGGCCGCCTGCTCGACGGGCGTACCTGGGACCAACTACCGCTCCCGGTCAGCGTCTGACCGCCGGGCGCAGCTCCAGATTCTTGATCCTCGACGTCTTTCCTCCCTTGGCAATGAGACCTGCCTCGTCCAGTTGCCGAATTGCCTTGCCGACGACGGTTTCCGGTACCTGGCCGTAGTAGTCACCGAACACCTGGACCGTGTGGTCCACCAGCTTGAACGATCTCCCTCGCTGCAGCAGCGTCCGGATGTTCTCGGCGATGACCGGTACCGCTTCCTTCTGCACCTGCGCCGGATCCGGCCGTTGCAGGGTCGCGATCGTGAACAGGGCGTTGTCGTGGGCCTCCTCCTGCAGTTCGACGCCCTCCCACCAGGTGTCGCGGGCACGGGCGTGCGCGTCGCCGAAGACCCAGAGGCCGTGGTTGCTGCGTGTTCCGAACACCAGGTTATAGACCGCCTTCTGGCCCGGGCCCTTGGTGACCGGCACCGACACCATGCGCATGCCGGTCGCCTTCCCCAGGCGCAGGCTGTACTCGCCGGCCACCTTCTCGTCCGCGTCGTGGGTGTAGCCGTCTGCGAAGTACTCTCGCCACCAAGTCCCACCGCAGACCGCGTCAAGGCGCTTGTTGGTGCGTTCATAACCTTTCGGGGAGTGCGAGTTGCCGCCAATCCGGCGCACCGCCATCATGCTGAAGTTGAGTAGCAGTTCGGTGGGCGGCCAGGTGCCGGTGGTACGTCGGCGTGCGAGCACTTCGACCAGACGGTCGAAGGGGAGCGCCAGCCCACAGGGGTCGAGGAACAGGAACAACGGTCGACCCACCGCAGCAGCGAGCACATCGTCGAGCAGCCCGAGCACGTCACCGTGGAAGGCCCGCGCATCCACGCCACGGGACCGGTACTCCGCGACCAGCGCTTCGAGTTGGGTGAATGACTCCGCGGACCGCTCGGCAAAGAAACAGGTCCAGCGAACCAGACCCTTCGCCTGATGGTGAGCCGCCACCTTGAGCACCCGGTCGGCCGACCCCGGCTCGCCGTTGAGATAGCGCCCCTCCCCCGCGTACCCGTCCAGGTACACCACCTCACCGCCCGGTGAACCGGTCATCCCGCCGAACTTCGGTATGTACCGACTCAACAAGTCGTGCTTGAACTTGCTCGGCAACGCCGGCTCGACCCAGTACTCCCCCGAGGTGCCCTTCGACATCCGTCCCCTCCCGGCCCGACACCCGCACCAGTCATCGACCGTTTCAGAGTGGGCGAGGCCGGAGGGCGGCGTAAAGAGGGCGTGTAAGCCAAATGAGCGGGCCCCCCGGGGGCGGGCTCGGCCCTCGTGCCGAGCCCGGTCCCCCGGGGGCCGCTGTCAGCCGGCGAGTTCCGCCCGCAGGCGGCGGGCGGCGCCGACCAGGCTGTCCAGGGAGGCGCGGGTCTCGGGCCAGCCGCGGGTCTTCAGGCCGCAGTCCGGGTTGACCCACAGGCGCTCGGCGGGGATCGCCGCGAGGCCGGCCCGGAGCAGCTCGACGGCCTCCTCGGTGCTGGGGACGCGCGGGGAGTGGATGTCCCACACGCCCGGGCCGACCTCGCGCGGGTATCCCGCACCGGCCAGCTCGCCGGCGACCTGCATGTGCGAGCGGGTGGCCTCCAAGGAGATGACGTCGGCGTCGAGTTCGTCGATCGCGGTCATGATCGCACCGAACTCGGCGTAGCACATGTGGGTGTGGATCTGGGTGTCGGCGCGCACGCCCGAGGTGGCGAGGCGGAAGGCCGCGGTGGCCCAGTCCAGGTAGGCCGGGCGGTCGGCGGCCCGCAGGGGGAGGGTTTCGCGCAGGGCCGGTTCGTCGACCTGGACGACGGCGGCGCCGGCGGCCTCCAGGTCGGTGACCTCGTCGCGCAGGGCGAGGGCGACCTGGCGGGCGGTCTCGGCGAGCGGCTGGTCGTCGCGGACGAAGGACCAGGCGAGCATGGTGACCGGGCCGGTGAGCATGCCCTTGACCGGGCGGTCGGTCAGGTCCTGGGCGTAGCGGAACCAGTCGACGGTCATCGGGTGCGGGCGGGAGATGTCCCCGGCGAGGACCGGCGGCCGGACGTAGCGGGTGCCGTAGGACTGCACCCAGCCGTGGCGGGTGGCGAGGTAGCCGGTGAGCTGTTCGGCGAAGTACTGGACCATGTCGTTGCGTTCGGGCTCGCCGTGCACCAGGACGTCCAGGCCGGCCTTCTCCTGGTAGGCGATCACCTCGC
The DNA here is from genome assembly GCF_000961885.1 of Streptomyces rubellomurinus. Taxonomy (GTDB): domain Bacteria; phylum Actinomycetota; class Actinomycetes; order Streptomycetales; family Streptomycetaceae; genus Kitasatospora; species Kitasatospora rubellomurina. The sequence continues at coordinate 89,802 of NZ_JZKH01000004.1, read as the reverse complement.
GGACTTCGGCCTCCATCCGCTCGCGGTAGGTGTCCGGCCCGATCCGCCCGGCGTTCAGGTCGGCTCGGGCGAGGCGCAGGTCGGTGGTCTGCGGGAAGGAGCCGATGGTGGTGGTCGGCAGCAGCGGAAGGCCGAGCCGGGCGCGCTGGGCCTCGGTCCGGACGGCGTAGGGCTGGGCGCGGCGGGTGTCGCCCGGGGTGACGGCCGCGGTGCGGGCGCGGACGGCCGGGTCGCGGGTGATCGGCGAGGCGGCGCGGGAGGCCAGGTCGGCGCGGTTGGCGGCGAGTTCGGCGGTGATCGCGCCGGTGCCCTCGCGCAGGCCGCGCGCCAGCAGGGCGGCCTCGCGGGCTTTCTGCTTGGCGAAGGCGAGCCAGCGGGCGATCTGCGGGTCGATGTCGCGTTCGAGGGTGGCGTCGATCGGCACGTGCAGCAGCGAGCAGGACGGCGCGACGTCGACCCGGTCGGCGAGGCCCAGCAGGGTCGCCAGGGTGGACAGCGAGGCGCCCAGGTCGTTGATCCAGATGTTGCGCCCGTCGATCACCCCGGCGACCAGGCGCTTGCCGGGCAGCCCGCCGACCGCGGCGAGGTCGTCCAGGTTGGCGGCGGCCGGTCCGGTGAAGTCCAGCGCCAGGCCCTCCACCGGGGCCTTGGCCAGCACGGGCAGCGCGTCGCCGAGACGGTCGAAGTAGCTCGCCACCAGCAGCTTGGGCCGCTCGGTCAGCGCGCCCAGCTCCCGGTAGACCCGGGCGGCGGCGTTCAGCTCCGCCGGGGTGCGGTCCTGGACCAGGGCGGGCTCGTCCAGCTGCACCCACGCGGCGCCCGCGGCCCGCAGCTCGGCGAGGAGTTCGGCGTAGACGGGCAGCAGCCGGTCCAGCAGGGTGATCGGCTCGAAGTCCTCGGCGACGCCGGGCGCCGGCTTGGCCAGCTGCAGGTACGTCACGGGGCCGACCAGCACCGGGCGGGCGTCATGACCGAGCGCGAGGGCCTCCTTGAGCTCGCCGACGGCCTTGGCCGGGTTCGCCGCGAAGACGGTGTCCGGCCCCAACTCGGGCACCAGGTAGTGGTAGTTGGTGTCGAACCACTTGGTCATCTCCAGCGGCGCGACGTCCTGGGTGCCGCGCGCCATGGCGAAGTAGCCGTCCAGTGGGTCGGCGTCGACGGCGGCCCGGTGCCGGGGCGGGATCGCGCCGACCGCGACGGTGGTGTCCAGCACGTGGTCGTAGAGCGAGAAGTCACCGGTCGGGACCTCCTCGATCCCGGCATCGACGAGCTGCTGCCAGTTCTCCCGGCGCAGGTCGGCGGCCGCGGCCAGCAGTGCCTCGGCGGTGACGGCGCCCTTCCAGTACCCCTCGATCGCCTTCTTCAACTCCCGGCCCCGGCCCTGGCGGGGGTAGCCGTACGCGGTGGCGAGGGCCGCCGCGGCTGCGGACTTCGTGGTCAAGGGACTCTCCTTCGCGAGTCTGGATCCTCAAGCACCCGGTGGCGGCACGAGAACGCGAAGGTAGGACGAACCGGACGGGCGACCTCGGATGGGTACGGCTCCGTCAGGTATGGTCGCCGACCCGCCCACGAGGTCACCGGATGGCCGCGCGCGAACGGTCGCGCACGGGCAGTGGCAGGTCTTCGGACTCGGGGGCACGCCCGCCCTGATTCCAGGACGGACACCTACTGACCGTCGCTTCCCAGACCCGATCCGGGCCCAGTGCGTATGACGGCGGTCGTTCCCACTCACCGCTGCGGGGCAGTCCCGGACTGGCCAATGGAAAGGCGTCACCGGGTTCCCTCTTACGACGCCCCGCCTGGCGGACGGGGCGAACCAACTGCGTCGGCCAGCTTAGGGGCAAAGTCCCGGCCCGGCGCGAGAATCCGTGAGAATCCGCGAGAATCACGGAACCCGTCCACATGATGGGACGCCACCTCCCCTCGCGGGCGAGCGCCCTCGACCCGAAACCCGGTCGGGCAACCGTCCAACCGATCGGGTGAATCGGGCGACGGCCGGGCTCTGCCCGACGCCCTGCCCGGACGGGCGTCCGCGACCGCCCCGAACCCGGCCGGACAGCCTCACTCGAACGTGCACTCGCCGCCTGCGCACTGGCTTCCGGCGCTCCTCGCCGTCCCTCGCGAGCAGGTGGAGCAGCCGCTCGGCGGCGCCTCGGAGCTGCTCGAAAACGCCCGATTCGACCCGGGCTCGCCCGGGGGTAAATCCGCTTGAAGGGCGCATTCGAACAGCTCCATCATCAGACCCTCCCCGTTCACCGGCGCACGCCAACTCGGCTCGATAGAAGCCGACTTGGCAATCCTGGCAATCCCTCACCTGGAGGAGCCGTGATGCACACCCCTGCCCCGATGCCCATCGACCCCCGAGAGGAGGCGGACGCATGAGCGCCGCGACCCGAGCGACCCGAGCGGCCGGGCCGACCCCGGCGGCCGAGGCCGCCGACGAGGAGCTGCAGTGGCTGGCGGACGGCCAGCGCATCAAGGCGATCGAGGCGATCAGCGTCGGCTCGATGGCCCGCCGGCTCCCCGCCCTCGTGGTACGCGCCTTCCGGCTCGGCTGGCGCATCGACCGCGCCTCCGTCGCCCTGCTGCTGACCTCCCAGGTCGTCTCGGCCGTCCTCGGCGCGGCCGGGCTGTTCGCGACCACCGGCGCGATCGCGGCCCTGTTCGGCCCGGGCCCGATCGGCGACAAGCTCACCCACGCGGCGCCGTCGATCCTGGTGATCGCGGCGGCGGCGGGCGCCCGCGCACTGCTCGGCATCACCATCCGCACCGTCACCGTCCACCTGTCCCCCCGGATCTCCCGCGAGGCGGAGGCGGCCGTCCTGCGCGCCACCGTGGCCGCCGAGCTGACCGCCTACGACCACGCCGGCTACAACGACGAGTTGGAGGCCGCCGACCGCGGTGCCGAGGTGTGCGTCGACATCGTCGGCGAGGCGCAGAACCTGATCGCCGCACTCGCCTCCCTCGTCGGCGCCGCGGGCGTGCTGACGGTGCTCCACCCCCTGCTGCTGCCGCTCCTCGTGCTGGCCGCGCTGCCGCAGGGCATCGCGTCGGTGCACGCCGCCCGGGTGCAGTTCCTGGCGAACCGGGCCGCCATCGGCGACCGCCGGATCATGGCGAACCTGCGCTGGTACATCCACCTCAAGCGCAACGCCGACCAGGTCCGCTCCGACACCATGGGCGAGTTCCTGCTCGCCAAGTACGAGCAGGTCGGCCGGCGACTGGACGTCAGCTCCCGGCAGGCGGCGCTGAAGGGCGCCAGGGTCTCGGTGATCGGCGCCGCCGCGTCCGGCCTCGGCACCGCCCTGGTGTGGGGCACGATGCTGTGGCTGGTCAGCACCGGCCGGATGAGCCTGCCGCACGGCGGCGCGGCGGTGTTCGCCCTCGGCTCGGTCGGCACCAGCCTGCACGGCATCGTCGGCTACGGCGCCGACCTGTTCCGCACCGGCATGTACCTGGACGACTGGTCGAGCTTCCTCGACACCGCCGGCGGCCACCGGCCGCAGCGCGGCACCGCCGTACCGCCGGCACCGCGCCGGATCTCGGTGCACGGCCTGACCTACGCCTACCCCGCCTCCGAGCGCACCGCGCTGGACCGGGTCAGTCTGCACGTCGACCGCGGCGAGATCCTGGCCCTGGTGGGCGAGAACGGCTCGGGCAAGACCACCCTCGCCAAACTCCTCGCGGGCCTCTACCTGCCGGCCGCCGGATCGGTGCGCTGGGACGGGCAGGACACCCGCGACCTGGACCCGCACGCCCTGTGGCGCCAGGTCGCGGTCGTGCCCCAGGACTACGCGCGCTGGCCGCTGACCTGCCGGGAGAACATCACCCTCGGGCAGCCGACCCCCGATGGCGACGAGGCGGTGCTGCGCGCCGCCGAGGCCTCCGGGGCGGGTGAGGTCGTCGCCAAGCTCCGCCGGGGCCTGTCCACGCTCCTGGCCGTGGAGTGGATGGGCGGCGAGGAGCTGTCCGGAGGCCAGTGGCAGCGGCTGGCCATCGCCCGGGCCTTCCACCGCGAGGCCGGGCTCCTCGTCCTGGACGAGCCCACCGCCGCCCTCGACCCGCGGGCCGAGCACCGGATCTTCCGCAACCTGCGGGCCGTCGCCCGCGAGCGCGCCGTCGTCCTGGTCACCCACCGGCTCACCAACGTGGCCGTCGCCGACCGGATCGTCGTCCTCGAGGACGGGAAGGTCCTCCAGGAAGGGACGTTCGCCGAGCTGGTCGCCGACACGGGCGGCCGGTTCCGGGAACTGTGGGACCTGCAGAACGAGCGCACCGGCGTCCCCGCCCAGCGGGCCGTCCCGGCCCGGGAGACGGAGGAGCCCCTCCCGTGACCAGCCTCGGCACCCACAGGGCGCCCACGGCGTGAGCCGCCGCGAAGACGAGCACGAACCCGAGGAGGCCCGCGCGCCTGGGCCGGTGACGGGCGAGCGCGGCCACCAGAGGGGCACCGACGACCATGCCGATCGCGAAGGCCGGGGTGAGGACGCCCGCTGTCCCGACGGTGACGTCAAGATCCGAGGCGATCTCCGGCAGGAGGCCGGCGAGCATGAACTCCGAAGTCCCCATGGCGAAGACCGCCAGGGCAAGCAGGTACAGCGGCAGAGGCATCGAGTGGCTCCGGGGTGAGAGAGGAACGAGAAGGCCATCTCGTCACCGCGGCCAGCCCCGGGCACACGCGTCCCACCGCGCGAAGCGGCGCGACAAACGGCGCGACAAACGGCGCTACGAACTCAGTGGTTCGGGGGGCTGACGGCGTGACCGAAAGCCCCCACCCTGTCCGACTCAGGACTCGACATGGTCCGCACACTACCCGACCGCCGCCCGTCGAAGCACCCGGGTTTCCCGGGCATCGGCCTGTACCACCACACGTCATGCGGCCCGGTCGTCCCCCAGCACCGGGAAGCTCCCTCGCCCGCGCCGGACCTTCAGGAGCAGGACGCCGCGAGGAGGGTTTCGGCGGCGCCGGTGCGGGCGTAGAGGACGGAGCGGCCGGCGCGATGGGCGCTGACCAGACCCGCACCACGCAGCGCGGTGAGGTACTGGGACACTGCGGCCGGGGAGAGTCCGGTGCGGCGGGCCAGCTCGGTGGTGGAGGCCGGGGTCTCCAGCTCGGTGAGCAACAGGGTGCGCGAGCGGCCGAGGACGGGGCTGAGGGCACCGGCACCCGTGGCCGGCCGCTTCTCCCACAGTGCGCCCACGCCACGTGCCGGATAGGCGAGTTGCGGCGGGTCCGGCGGTCGCATCCGGGTGCGCAGGCCGGGGCCGGTGAACGCGGACGGGATCAGCAGCAGCCCCGTGCCCGCGCGGTGGCGCGGCATGTCCCGTTTCCGGCGGGCCAGGGTGAGTGCGTCGTCGTCCCAGCTCACCGAGGCGTGCAGGTCGTTGAACAGGTGCCCCGCGCCGTGTTCGGCGACGGTGCGGGCCCGGTGGAAGACATCGGCGTCCAGGACGGCCCTGATCCGCGCCCAGTACGGCGCGAGCGCCGACTCCCAGTAGGTCTCGATCTCCTGCGTCAGCCTGGCCAGCCCGGCGGGCGGGTCGGCGCGGAGGCCGAACAGCCGTGGGCCGAGGTATCCCTGGTGGCGGTCGAGGTGGTCGAGGTCCTGTCGCACCCGGTCGGCGGGCGTGGCCCGGATCGCGTCCCACTCCGCAGCCGGAGCGGGCGCCGGCTGGCCGGGAGCCGGCGTGAGGAAGTCGGGGACGTAGCCGGAGGGGCCGATCAACTCGGCCAGCCATCCTCGCTCCAGGCCGGCGGCCAGCACACGCGGCCGCACCTGCTCGACCCAGGGCCGGTGGACCGGGTGCGCGGTGGTCGACATCAGCAGCCGGAAGCTCGGCGCGACCTCCCACATCGGCGAGACGGCGAAGCGTACCTTCGCGAGATCGTTCGCCGAGAACGCGAGTTCCGCCATGACGAGCACCCCCCGGTGGATTCGGACATGTGTGAATCACTGGCCCGCCACGTTACCGTGCGCCGATCATGCCGCCATGACCTCACAGACCATCACCGCGGCGGCATCGGGCACCTGGAAGCTCGGCGACCGCACCGTCAACCGGATCGGCTTCGGCGCGATGCGCCTGACCCAGCACGGCGAGGCGTTCGCGCCCGACGCCGTCCCGCGCGACCGCGACCAGGCGATCACGGTGCTGCGCAGGGCGGTCGAGCTCGGTGTGAACCACATCGACACCGCCGCGTTCTACTTCTCGTCGCTGCGCTCCGCCAACGAATTGATCAACCGCGCCCTCGCGCCCTACCCGGACGACCTCGTCATCGCCACCAAGGTCGGCCCCGGCCGCGGCCCCTCGGGCACCTGGCTGCCGCACGCCACCCCCGAGCAGTTGCGCGGCCAGGTCGAGGAGAACCTGCGCCAGCTCGGCCGCGACCACCTCGACGTGGTCAACCTGCGCATCGTCGGCAGCGATTCCGTCGCCGAGCGCTTCGGCGCACTCGCCGAACTGCGCGATGCCGGACTCGTCCGCCACCTCGGCCTGTCCAACATCCACCCGCACCACCTCGCCGAGGCCCGGGCCATCGCGCCGGTGGTCTGCGTCCAGAACATGTACGGCATCGGTGCGGCGCCCGAGCAGCGGGAACTCCTGCGCCTGTGCGGTGACCAGGGCGTCGCGTTCGTGCCGTTCTACTCGATCGCCGGCAACGGCCGCACCGCCGGCGCGCCCGCCGACGACAGCAGGGAGGTGCGGGCCCTCGCCCGCGCCCGCGGTGTGAGCACCGCCCAGGTCCGCCTGGCCTGGACGCTGCACCAGGGCCCGCACGTCCTGGCCATTCCCGGCACCGGCGACATCGACCACCTCGCCCAGAACGTGGCGACCGGCGCCCTGCGCCTGTCCGAGGACGAACTGGCCGGCCTGGAGCCCCTCGACGCCGCCACCGCCTGACCGAGCCGCCCTCCGCCGGAGCGGCGGAGCCCCACGCCGATCAGGCGCCGATCACACGTCGATCATGGTCAGGCCCGGGTAGACGTCGGACCAGCGGTAGCGGCGGCAGTGGAAGTGCCAGTAGGCGAAGCCGGTCATGTACCGGTCGAGGTGGGGCCGTTGGTCGTCGGTGGCGAGGTCGAGGACGCTCCGGTAGGCGGCCAGGCCGCTGTCGAGGCTCCGGCGGTAGGCCGCGAGGTAGGGGATGCGTTCCTGGAGCGAGCGGCGGTGGATCCGGCTGACGGCGAAGTCCTCGCCGTGCACCGCCTCCTTGTAGAAGGACAGGACGTCGTTGACGTCGTTGAGGAAGGAGACGCCGTGGCTCAGCGCCGCCGACCAGAACGCCCGGTGGGACGAGGCCTCCAGGCAGGGGTCGGCGAACTGGAGGGTGAGGCACCAGAACTGGGAGAACCCGTTGAAGACGCGCACGAAGTCGCCGTCGACGTGGTCGGACGCGTCCGGCGTGAACTCGGCCTCCATGAGGACACCGGTGATCGCGTTGTAGAAGAAGCTCTTGAAGGCGGCGAGGAAGGTCGGATCGCAGAACCGCGCGATCTCGCCGAACATGTGCCGGATGTACCGGGTGTTCGGCGAGGACGCGGTCACCCCGGGCAGCATGCCCGCCCGCAGGATGGTTTCGGCCTCGGCACGGTCGTGGCAGCACACGTCGTCGGTGGTGGTGACGAACACCCAGATCCGGTCGACGGCGAGGGCGAGGGCGTCGTCGGCGATCGGCACCATCAGGGCCCGCATCAGCGTGATGTTGGCGGTCGTGGCGGCGGGGACGGTGACGCCGAAGGCCGCGAACTCCGCGGTGAGCACCTCGGCGTCGGCGCGGGCCTGCGCGAGGTCGGCGGACGGGTCGAAGGAATCGGTGAGGGCGATCATCCGGTCGACGAGGCCGGCGGACAGGACGTCGGCGACCATGGCGCGGTGGCGCGGGTCGGCGATGGCGTCGAGGCCGTGCCGGACGGTGAAGTCGAGGGTGTCGATGCCGGGCGGTCGCGGGTGCCTGAGCAGGGGACGGCCTGTCTGGTCCACTCGGAGTCCTTCCACGCTGGTTCCGGTCGGGCGGGTGCCGTACGGGCCTTCGGATACTCACACAGTTCGTGCCGTCCTCGGCGCGCATGAGGCGCCGTCACCCGATCGTGTCCGCGGCGCGGTCGGACCGGGCGCGCCGTGGCGGGGCGGCAGCCGGCACGGCGGTCCGGAGCGAGACGGTACAGTCCTCAACAATTGAAAAAGGAACGAAAGGAACGATGGCCATGCACGTCTTCCTCGCCGGTGGCACCGGCGCCGTCGGCCGCCTGCTGCTGCCCCTGTTACTGGATGCCGGCCACCGCGTGGCGGCCACCTCCCGTACGCCCCGCGGGATCGCCTGGCTGCGCGCCCAGGGCGCCGAAGCCGTCCGCCTGGACATGTTCGACCGTGCGGGCGTGCTGGACGCCGTGGCCGCCGCGGCGCCCCAGGTGATCGTCCACCAGCTGACCGCACTGGCCGACGCGAACCTCGCCGACAACGCCCGGATCCGCCGCGAGGGCACCCGCAACCTGGTCGACGCGGCGCACCGGGCCGGCGTCGAGCGGATCGTCGCGCAGTCGATCAGCTGGGCCTACGAACCGGGCGAGGGCCCGGCCACCGAAGCCACCGCGCTGGACACCGACGCGCCCGAGCCCCGGGCCACGTCCGTGGACGGCGTGCTCGCGCTCGAACGGGCGGTGGCCGAGCTCCCCGAGCACGTGATCCTGCGGTACGGCATGTTCCACGGACCCGGCACCTGGTACGAGCCGGACGGCCCGGTCGCCGGCCGCCTGCGGCGCGGCGAACTCGCCGCGGACGGCTCGGTGACCTCGTTCCTGCACGTCGCGGACGCGGCGAGAGCCGCACTCGCCGCGCTGGACTGGCCGAGCGGCGTGGTCAACGTGGTGGACGACGAACCGGCCGCAGCGCACGACTGGATGCCCGTGCTGGCCCGCGCACTCGGCGTACCGGCGCCCGCCCCTAGCCAGGGACGGCCGGGCTGGGCCCGCGGCGCGGACAACACCCGCGCCCGGACGGCCTACGGGTGGCAGCCGCGTGAGGGTTCGTGGCGCGACTGCTTCGAGCGCCTGGCGGCGGACCGGCCCACCGTGCCGGTCACCGCCCACGCCGGAGCCGCCCGCTAGCGCCGGCGGTCGGGGGCGGAGGGACGTGCGACCCTCCGCCCCCGACCCGATCCGGACGGCGGCGACGGCGACGACGCGGTACTCGGCACGGCCAGGGTCGACCTCGCTCTCGACCTCGGGCCGGCACGCTGGCTCACTATCCACTCAAATCATGACCGCCGAACAACAATTCGTGCCACGATTCCATCGCCCCCGAACAGCGGGGCCTCAGCGAGGGGGTGGGTTGTGATCACGATGATCGCCCTATCGGCCGGACTCGTCGCCGCGACCGTGGTGGCGGGCCCGCGGGGCACGGCCACTGCGGGGACCCGAAAGGGAAAAGGGGACCCGAAAGGGAAAAGGAAAAGTGGGAAAAGAGGTGGAGATAGGATTCGAACCCATGTAAACGGCCCTGCAAGCCGCTGCCTCACCGCTCGGCCACTCCACCGCGGCAACACCGGGAACACTACACAACTGTGGAACACGAACCTTTACGGATCACACACAGGTCACCCGAAAGGCCCCACCCGCGACGCATGAGCGACTGACACTTCCGCGCCCGGGTCCGGACAGGAAATCGACCTCGTTCGGCCACGATCCTCCGGAAACCGGACACTTCGGGCCATCACCGGTCCCGGAGGTGTGACACGCCGGGACGGCCGGGCACGCTGCGGGCCGAGCCGATTCGCCCGCACGACGCCAGGAGTGGGACATGTTCCGCAAGGTCCGCGCCGCCAGGATCACCGCCGCCGCTGCCACCACCGCCCTCGCCGTGAGCCTGGGCCTGGTGGCCGCGCCGTCCGCCTCGGCGGCCGACAACTGCTGGCCCGGGGAGAGCAACCGCTGGTACTGCTACAACGTGCCCGGCTCCCCGGTCTACGGCACGGTCGGCAACAACCACCTCTACCCGGACCCGAACACCGTCGTCGGCTACATGAACTCCAACCCCAGCTGGTTCTGGTGCAAGGAGGACAACCAGGCCTGGGTCGGCGGGCCGCACCCGACGCGCTGGCTGATGACCGTCGCCGACAACGGCCGGCTCGGGTTCATGAAGGACACCGCCATCGTCAGCGAGACCGATCCCGTCCCGGACTGCTGACCGGGAGGCGGCGGCGCGGGTGCGACCTCCCGGCCCATGTTCCTGACAGCGGTGACCAGTTCGTCGTTTCCCTGAACGGCGTCGGTCCGCGAGTGGAACGATCAGGGACATGACCACACCTGAGAACGCGGGGAGCGACTACGACGTCGTCATCAGCGGGGCCAGTCTCGCCGGGAGCGCCGCGGCGATCCTGCTCGCCCGGCGCGGCGCCCGCGTCGCGCTGCTGGAGCGCCGCTCGGATCCCGCCGCGTACCGGGTGCTCTGCACCCACAACGTCCACGCCTCCGCCTACCCGGTGCTGGACGAACTCGGCCTGCTGCCCGCGATCGAGCGGGCCGGGGCCGTCCCCAACACGGCCCGCTGGTACACCCGTTGGGGCTGGATCGAGCCGACCGACGTGCTGGCCGGGCCGGGGCTGCCGTCCGGGTACAACCTGCGGCGCAGCGTCCTCGACCCGATGATCCGGGCCCGTGCGGCGCAGACCCCCGGCGTCGAGCTGCTGCTCGGCCACCAGGTGACCGGGCTGGTCCGGGAGGCCGGGCGGACGGTGGGTGTGCGCGTGTCGACACCGCAGGGCGAGCGGGAGCTCCGGGGCCGGCTGGTGGTCGGCGCCGACGGCCGGGACTCGGCCGTGGCGAAGTTCGCCGGGGTGCCCGCGCGGGCGTACGAGAACGCCCGGTTCGGCTACCTCGCGTACTACCGCGACCTGCCGCTGCCCGACGACATGACGCGCGCCTGGTTCCTCGAACCCGACATGGCGTACGCGTTCCCCAACGACGACGGCGTGACGGTCGTCGCGGTGCTGCCGCACAAGAAGCGGCTGCCGGGCTTCCGGGCGGACCTGGAGGGCAGCTTCGACGCGTTCGTCCGCGCCCTGCCGGGGGCGCCGGACATCGACTCCGCCGAACGGATATCGAAGATCATCGGGATGCTCGACTACCCGCTGCGCGAGCGCGAGCCGATCGCGCCGGGCATCGCGTTCATCGGCGACGCCGCCCTGACCGGGGACCCGGTGTGGGGTTCGGGCTGCGGGTGGGCGCTGCAGTCCGCGAAGTGGCTGGCGGAGGCGGTCGCCCCGGCCGTGACCGGTCGGGGCGACCTCGACCCGGCGCTCGCGGAGTACGCGCGGACGCACCGGGAGCGGATGCGCCGTCAGAAGGACCGGCACATCAGCTTCGCCACGGGCCGCCCGCTGAACCCGCTGGAGCGGCTGATGTTCGCGGCGGCGGCGCGCGACGAGTCGATGGCGCGGCACATGCACCGGTTCCAGACCCGGGCGATCGGTCCGCTGCGCTTCCTGAACCCGGTGGCGCTGGCGCGGGCCGCGGCCGTCAACCTCAGGTCCGGCGGGCCGGCCGTGCCGCACGTGCGCCCCCGTCGTGGCGCCGGAGCGGCTTCACGCTGAGGCCGCGCGGTCAGTGCGGGTGGACGACCGCGACCAGGTACTCGGCCTCCACCCGCACCCCGGTCCCGTTCCCGTCCTCGGTCCCGTCCCGGGGCTGCCGGTTCCACTCGGCGAACACCGTCGCCAACTCCTCGTGCAGCGCGTCCCAGCGGCCGGTCGCGACGAGGCGCGCCCGCTCGACCTGGACGTGCCCGGCCGCCCGGATCCAGAAGCCGGCCGCCTCCGCCGGCGACCCGAACGCGAAGGCGATCCGCTCCACCGTGCAGGTGGGCTCCCCCGGGAAGAGGGTGCGCAGGAACTCCGGGTCGCCCCAGCGCGTCGGCGGCTGCCCGCCGGGCGGCGGCGGGGGCAGGAAGCGGCCGAACACGTGGTTGGTCGCGGCCATGAACCCGCCGGGGGTCCAGGCCGCCGACACCACCCGACCGCCGGGCGCGCAGCAGCGGATCATCGCGTCCGCGGCCGACCGGGCGTGCGGGGCGTACATGGCGCCGAAGACCGAGAGCACCCGGTCGTAGCGGCCGGTGATCCGTTCCGCGTCCAGCTCCTGCCAGACCACCGGCAGGCCCTCGGCCGCTGCCCGTTCGGAGGCCAGCGCCAGCAGTTCGGGGGTCGGGTCGGCGCCCGTGACCAGGGCTCCGCGGCGGGCGGCGGCCAACGCGGCGTTGCCGGTACCGGTGCCCACGTCCAGCACGCCGGCGCCGGCGGTCACGCCGGCCAGTCGGACCACCTGCTCGGCGACCGGCGCCAGCCGGTGCGCCATGGCGGGATAGTCCCCGGCTGCCCAGGTCGACGGGCCGGCGGGGGCAGGGGTAGGGGTGCGGGCGTCGGTCACGTGCGGACTCCTCAGCGGCTGGATCGGCTCTCGCCCGAGCTTCTCGGGATAGCGTCGGCGCCGGGAAGTACCGAAACAGTACTGGGGGGTTGTGGGTGGAGCAGGGCATCGAGTACTGCCCGGTCTCGGCCGGGGTGCACGCGGTCGGCGACCGGTGGACCCTGCTGATCCTGCGGGAACTGCTGATGGGCTCACACCGGTTCAACGACATCCACCGCGGGTTGCCCGGACTCAACCGGACCCTGCTGGCCGGTCGGCTGCGCCGGATGCGGGCCATCGGGCTGCTGGAGCACGGGCCCGACCGGGCGGGCCGGCCCGCATACCGGCTGACGGCGGCCGGGGCCGCACTGGAGCCGCTGGTGTGGCAGCTCGGTGACTGGGCGCGGCAGTGGTACTTCGGCGAGCCCGCCGCGGAGCAGGTGGATCCGGGGTGGCTGCTGTGGCGGCTGCGGCAGTTCGTCCGGCCGGAGGCGCTGCCGCAGCGGCGGGTGGTGGCCGAGTTCCGGTTCCAGGACGGGCCGGAGCAGCCCCGCGAGCCGGTCTGGCTGGTGCTGACGCCCGGCGAGGCGAGCGTGTGCCGGGTGGCGCCCGGGCCGGAGGCGGACCTGTGGGTGACGGCGGAGCTGCGGGCGCTGCACCGGGTGGTGGCGGGCACGTTGGCGTTCCCGGCCGCGGTGCGGGACGGCAGCGTGCGGCTGGCCGGGGACCCGGCCCTGGCGGACGGGTTCCCCGGCTGGTTCGCCTGGCGCACGCCGCAGGCGTCGTGAGCGGCGGACGGCGGCGTCGCCGCTTCGGCCGGGCCGAAGCGGCGACGGGCCGCCCGCCTACCGCGGGGCGGGCGTCAGCAGCTGGTGTTGGAGCTGATCATGATGCCGGTGAGGGTTCCGCTCGACCCCAGGCTGTTGTAGGGCTGGCTCGCGTTGGTGAGGCACTCGTAGTCCAGCGGGCCGCCGCCGTGGTCGATGCGCAGCCACACGGTGTCCTGGTTGCGGGTGTTGACGACGCTGAAGCCCGGCCCGTGGTACGTGCTCTGGTAGTAGCTGGTGATGTCCCGGAACTCGGCGACGATGGTGCTGCTGTCGGGGCCGGCGTAGATGCACACGTACGGGTAGGGGCAGCCGTCCTGGGAGTCGGCGTGCGCGCCCGTGGCGCCGACCAGGGACGTGGTGAGCATGGAGAGGCCGACGGCGCCGGTGGCCGCCAGCTTCTTGAGTCCGTTTCGCATGGGGTTCCTCTTCTGTGCAAGGGGGAGCAGGGGAGAGCAGGGGGAATCGCCCGCCGGTCCGGCGGAGTGGTGTAACTCGGGCTCCGCCGTGGTCAGCTGTAGGTCGGGACGAACGGCTTGCAGGCGCCGTTGGGCCCGGCGTACGAGTCGTTCCAGTCGTAGTTCATCAACTTGCTGCCGGTCGCCGGACCGACGACGCCGTCCGCCTGGCTGCTGCCGAGGACGACCTGCTGGAACTCCCGCACGGCGCCGTCGGTCTGCGGGCCCCACTGGCTGTCCTCGCCGATGGCCGCCTCGCCCGCGGCCCGCCGGTAGTCGTTGACCAGGTGCTGCACGCACCACACCCCGGTGCCCGAGGTGGTGTGGCCGTAGCCGAGCCAGGCAGCGGTGGTCGACGCCTGCGCGGTGCCGGCCAGCGCCGCGGTGGAGAGCGTGAGGGCGGCCGCCGCGACCAGGCCGCGGCGGATCGACTTCTTGAGCATGGTGGTCCTTCTTCGAGGGCGGTGCGGGCGGTTCAGGTCGTTCGGCCCTGGGGAGCGCGCTGCGAATTCCGGGATCCCCGCGGTCGAGCCGGCCGCGTGACGGGGGCGGCTCCAGGGGAGCCGTTCGAACGGCTTCCGGGGGGCGGCACAGACTCTGACACGCGGTCACAGCAGCGGCAACCGTTCCTCCGCCATCTCCGTGTCTCAGATGTTCGCGGCTCTCCTGACCTGCGGATTGAGACGTCTCACAACGCTCGTCCCGCACGCTTGGGCGGTTGTCGGACCTGCTCGCTAGGGTTTCGCTCATTGATCACCGGGTGCTCACCGCACCCGGTGGCCGACCACGACATGGAGGAGGAACTGTGCGGCGCTCGGAGCTCGTAGCCGGACCGCGGACGGAGCACGCGGTCGGGACCGCGGAGGCGGTGGCGGAGCCCCGCGAGCTGCCGGACGAGGACACCTTCGTCCTGCCCGCCGCCTGGCGGCCGCTGGTCCTGCCGCGCCGTGGGGGCGCGGGGCAGGCCGTCGCGGAGCCCCGGCCGCAGGCGGTGGAGCAGGAGGAGGAGCTGATCGCCTCCGAGCGGGACTGGGTCGAGCGGGTGCTGGCCGCAGACGGCTCCGATGCCGCACTGGTGCGCGCCGCCCGCGCGTACCTGGCCGGGGAGGCGGACCCGGTCGGGGCCGCCGCGGTGGCGAGCATGCTGCCGCGCGCGTGGCGGTCCGGCCGCTGGGAGGAGTCCCCGCTCGCCGACGCGTGGGTCGCCCGGCACGGGCTGGTGTTCGCCGCCCGGGCGGTGACGGAGGTCTTCGAGGTCGAGACCCACTACACGCAGAGCGGTTCCCACCGGTACGACCTGGCGCTGCGGCACCGGGCTCCGAGGCCGCACGACCTCCGGGCCGCCGAACGCGCGCTGGCGGACCGGGTGCGCGCCCTGCTCGCCGCCGCGGACGAGGCGACGTACGAGGAGGCCGTCGCCGCGCTCGCGGAGTGCCGGACCACCGCGCAGCGCCGCGTCGTCGCCGCCCACCTCGCGCCGGGCACCCCGGGCTGGGCCGACGACTGCCTCGCCGACGAGCCCGGCTACGGCGACGAGGGGCCGCGGCTCCGGGCGATGCTGCTGCCCGCGCTGGACGATCCGGCGCAGGTGGAACGCCTCGGCGGGGCCCCGCAACTGCCGTGGAACGGCTGGTCGCTCCCCCTCATCGCGACGCTGGCCGACAACCTCGGCACGGCCTGCGTGCCGTTCCTCGGCACTGCGGTCGAGTGCGCCTACGGCTCCGACGCGGTGCGCGACATGACTTCGATCGTGGCGCGCTTCCCGACCGACGACGCCTTCCGCCTGCTGCTCGCCCGCCTGGACGACAAGCACACCCGCCCCGCCCTCCAGGAGGCCGTCCAGCGCTATCCGGTCCGGGCCGTGCGGCTGCTGGCCGCCGCGGCGGTCAAGGACGGGAAGAACGCGCGGGCCGCGCGCCAGCTCCTCAACTCCCACGTGGCCCTGAACAAGGACCGCCTGCCGGCGATCCTCCGGCAGCTCGATCCGGCCGTGGCGGAGTTGGTCCGGTCGCTCGACGGCGCCCGGGAGCGCGTGGCCGAGGCCTCGCCGGACGCCCTGCCTCCGCTGCTGGTCGCCCCGCCGTGGACGCGCAAGCGGACGCGACGCAAGCCGCGCGTGCTCACCGGCCTGGAGCCGGATGACACGCCGAGCCTGACGTGGCGCCCCGGTGAGCAGGAGCGCTGGGCCCGTGCGGAGTTCACCGGGTGGGAGTACCCGGAGTCGACGGACTGGGCGGCCGAGGCGGCGCGGGTCGTCGACGGCCGTGCCGGCCTCTGGTACGGAAGTCGGCTGCTGATGCAGGGGCCGGCCGAGGTGCTGACCCCCTGGGTGGAGAAGTGGCGGCCCACCGAACTCTGGGGCGGGCAGGATTACCTGCGCCCCGTCGTCGCCAAGTACGGGACGGCGGCGCTGTCGATGGCCGTGTCGGTCGCGCAGGCGCAGCCGGCGAGCCTCGCGCCGCTGCTCCTGCCGATCCTCGACGCCGCCGCGGCGCGGGTGATGGCGGACGGCCTGGTCCGGCTCAAGTCGGTGCAGCCGACGGCCCGTTCCTGGTTCGCCCGGCACGGGATCCCCGCGGGCCTGCTGCTGGTGCCGGACGCGGTCGGCGCGGCCGGTCCGGCCCGCAGGGCCGCGGAGCAGGCGCTGCGTCTGGTCGCGGCCGGCGAGGGCACGGACGCCGTGCTGGCCGCCGTGGTCGCCCGTTACGGCGGCGAGGCGGCGGAGGTCGTCGCCGAGGCGCTGGCCACGGACCCGCTGGAGAACGCGCTGCCCGCCCGGATGCCGGTGCTGCCCGCCTGGGTTCAGCCCGCCGTGCTGCCCCAGCTGCTGCTCGCCTCGGGCGAGGCGCTGCCGGAGGACGCCGTCCGGCACGTGCTGACCATGCTCGCCCTCTCCAAGCCCGCCGACCCGTACCCGGGGCTCGCCGTCGTCGTCGAGGCGTGCCGCAAGGACTCGTTGGCCGAGTTCGCCTGGGCGCTGTTCGAGGAGTGGCGGCAGGCCGCCATGCCCGCCAAGGAGAGCTGGGCGCTGCACGCGCTCGGGGTCCTCGGCGACGACGAGACGGTCCGCCGGCTCAGCCCGATCCTGCGGGACTGGCCCGGCGAGGGTTCGCACCACCGCGCCGTCGAGGGTCTGAGCGTGCTGGCCGGGATCGGGAGCGACGTCGCGCTGCTGCACCTGCACGGCATCGCCCAGCGGGTGAAGTTCAAGGCCCTGAAGCTCCGTGCCCAGGAGAAGATCTCCGAGGTGGCGGAGGGCCTGGGCCTGACCGGCGAGCAGTTGTCCGACCGTCTGGTCCCGGACTTCTCCCTCGACGCGGACGGCACCACGGTGATCGACTACGGGCCGCGCCGCTTCACGGTCGGCTTCGACGAGCAGCTGCGCCCCTTCGTGCTGGACGCGGACGGCAAGCGGCGCAAGGATCTGCCCGCCCCCGGCGTCCGGGACGACCAGGAGCTCGCCCCGGCCGAGCGCAAGCGCTTCGCGGCGCTGAAGAAGGACGTCCGGACCGTCGCCGCCGACCAGATACGCCGCCTGGAGGCGGCCATGGTCGCCCAGCGCGGCTGGACGGCCGCGGAGTTCCGGGAGCTCTTCGTCCAGCACCCGCTGACCTGGCACCTGGTGCGGCGCCTGGTCTGGCTCGCGGACACCCCGGGCGGTGACGCCGTCACCGCCACGACGGCCTTCCGGGTCGCCGAGGACCGCACCTTCGCGGACGTCGCGGACGAGGCGTTCGCCCTCGCCGAGGACGCGACGGTCCGCCTCGCCCACCCGTTGCACCTCGGGGAGGCCGTGACGGCGTGGTCGGAGCTCTTCGCCGACTACGAGATCCTGCAGCCCTTCCCGCAGCTCGGCCGGGCCGTGCACCACCTGACGGCCGAGGAGGCGGCCGCCAACCGCCTGCACCGCTTCGAGGGCTGCACGGTGCCGGTGGGGCGCCTGCTCGGTCTGACCAAGCGCGGCTGGGAGCGCGGGGTGCCGCAGGACGCCGGCATCGAGCGCTGGTTCTCCAAGCGGCTCGGCGATGCCTGCCACCTGGTCATCGAGCTCAACGAGGGCATCTGGGTCGGTGTGGTCGACGAGTTCCCCGACCAGACCTTCGAGACGGTCTGGCTGGACAGCGCGCCCGGCGACTACTGGCCCCGGGGCCAGTACCCGCTGCGCTTCGCCGACCTGGACCCGGTCGTCGCCTCCGAGCTGCTCGCCGACCTGGAGGAGGTGACGGCCAGGTGACCGCCGTCGCGGGCGCCGCGCTCCGGTCCTGAGGCGCAGCGCGCCGGGGCCCCGGGATACCGGGCCCCCGGTGAGCGGCTGTGCGGGGCGTCAGCGGGCGAACTTCGCGACGGCCTCCGGGGTGACGGGGGTGAAGAAGTTGACGAGGTTGCCGTCCGGGTCGCGGAACAGCAGCGCCCGGTTGCCCCAGGGCATCGTGGTCGGCTCGTTGACGAAGTCGGTGACGAAGCCGGTCAGGTTCCGGTGGACACGGTCCACGTCGTCGACGAGGAACTCGGTGATGACGCTGTGGTTGTCGGCCGGGCGGGCGGAGCCCGGGGCGAACAGCGGGACGGTGCGGGTGCCGGCGATCGCGAGGGTCGCTCCCCCGGTCCTGAGCTCGGCGAAGTCCTCGGTGAACCATATCGCCCGCAGGCCGGTGGCCCGCTCGTAGAACTCGACGAGGCGCGCCACGTCGCCGGTGATGATGCGGATCGAGACGAAGTCCATGGGAATCTCCTTGGCCGTGCCGGTGCGGTACACGTCGCAGACTAGGAGGATTAGCGGACAGAACCGGTCCGGTATTCGCGTTAGGCTGCGGCCATGCCCCGACCCACCGGCCGCGTCCTGACCCTCCTGGAGCTCCTGCAGTCGGGCGGCACCCGGACGGCCGCCGAACTCGCCGACCGGCTCGGCGTCGAGGAGCGCACCGTGCGCCGGTACGTGGACCAGCTGATCGACCTCGACGTGCCCGTGCAGTCGCTGCGCGGCCGCTACGGCGGGTACCGGCTCGCCCCCGGGTACCGGCTGCCTCCGCTCATGCTCAGCGACGACGAGGCGCTGGCCGTGCTGCTCGGGCTGGTCGCCGGCCGCCGGGCGGGGCTGACGACGAGGGACCGCACGGCGAACGAGACGGCCTCGGCGAAGATCCGGCGGGTGCTGCCCAAGCACGTCGCCCGCCGGCTCGACACGGTGCTGGAGGCCCTGGCCTTCACGGACCGGCCCGGCGAGTTCGACACCCCGGACGCCGGGCTCCTGCTGACCGTCGCCGACGCGGTGCGCCACCGCCGGCCCGTCTCGATCCGCTACACCGACCGCGGGGGACGGCGCACCGAACGCACTCTGCACGCGTACGGGATCGTCGCCCATGCGGGCCGGTGGTACGTCACGGGCGAGGACCCCGGGATCGGCGAGGACCGGACCTTCCGGCTCGACCGCATCGCGGACGCGCGGACCCTGCCCGGCTCGTTCGACCCGCCGGCGGGGCCCGATCCGGCGCAGCGCGTGCTGTCGGGATTCGCCACGGCCGGGTACCGGCACGAGGTGACCCTGCGGATCCACGGGACGGTCGAGCAGGTCCGCGCGCACCTCCCCGAGGCCGTCGCGAGCGTGGCGGAGCACGAGCCCACGGCCGGTCAGGACCCGGCGGCCGAGCGCTGGCTGCGGGTCGAGCTGCGGGTGCAGCAGCTCGACTGGCTGCCCCGGACGCTCGCCGCACTCGACCAGCCGTTCGTCATCGAGCGCCCCGACGAACTGCGCGACCTCGTCCTCGCGCTCGCCGACCGCCTCACCTCCCACGCCCGCCGGGTCTGACGGCCCGGCATCATCCGGTGCGCGACCCGGAGACGACCCCGGGGCTGCTCGCGACGTCGCGTCAGGTACCCGCGCACCTCTCCCTCCTGAGTGTCCGTCACGACCCGGGTAGGAGGTCCCGCCCTGCTCCCGGGGCCCCGCCGCATCCGCACGTGTGCGGACTTTCGGTGGGCGACAAGTCCAGAAGTGATCGGATTTGATCATACAGCTCGCGCAGGGCAGGCTCGGTGCCGCACAGTGGCGGATCCGCCACGGTCCGGCACGGAGGGAGCCGCATGTCCGGGACCCAGCACCACGCACCGACCGCGCACGTCGTCGTCGGGTACACCCCCCAGGAGGGTTTCGTCGCCGTCCAACTCAGCCCGCCTCCCGCGGAGTACGTGTGGCACGACCGACAGGCCGAGCACGACCGGGAGCGGTTCGGGCCGGGCAACGGGTACCAGCAGTGGCTGGCCGTCGACCTCCGCACCGGCGCGGTCTGGTTCGGGGACACCGACTGGCGGACTCGGGACGAGGAGGCCGCTCCGCGGTTGCCGGGGCACCGGAGGGCGGAGGTCGGTGACGGCGCCCTGCCGTGCCCGGCCGTGTTCGCCCACCCGCTCCCCCACCGCACCACCGACGAGCGGGGCGGCGAGACCTGGCGCTTCTTCACCGCGGAGGAGCTCTACGCGCTGGCGCGGCGGATCCTGCCGCTGGTCCAGCGGGTGATCGGCTCGCTGCACCGGGTCGGCCCCGCCGCGGACCTGGAGTGGTCCGCCGAGGCCGCGACGGCCTGGAGCGATCTGGAGGAGGCCTGCCGCCACACGCTCGACGCGACGGGAACGCCGGTCTGGCCCGTCCCCCGGATGAGCCCGGTCCCGGGATGGCGGGTCGAAGTGGCGGGCTTCCTCGCCCGGAACCCGGAATTGTGCGACCCGGCGTGGGCGACGGCCACCGACGCCGAGCTGGACGCCTACGCCGCCTACGAACCGGATTCCGGCTACGGCGGCGTTCCCGGGCGGGTGTGCGCCCCGGCGGGCGTCCGGATCGAGGAGGGCTACGCCTTCTACGGTCACCGGGCGGCCCTGTACGCCTGCCGTGCGGCCGCCTGCGGCGACCGCACGCCGGTCGAAGCCGGGGTCTGGCTGCACACCAGCGACGCCGGGCGGAGCAGCTGGGAGGGCGCGAAGGTCGTGGGAGCGAGCCTCGCCGACGCCACCGACTGCGTGTTGGACCACCTCGCCGAAACGTTTCGCCGCGCCGCGGCCGACGACGGCGTGGTCCTCACCGGTCTGACGGCCCACCTGCGGCAGCAGCGGGCCGAGGAACGGACGGCGATCGACGAGACGCTCGCCGCCACGGGGGAGGAGCTGAAGCGCCTGGAGGAGTTGCTCAAGGAGATCCGGCTGGTCCGGAACACCGTGCTGACCCGGGTCCTCAGCTGGACCGACGGACGGGACGACGAGGCGATCGCCCGCCTCGCGTCGCTGTCGCCCGCCGCCGTGGCCGAGTGGCGCGAGCGGCTCACGGCCGACCGGAGCGACCCGACCGAGGGCTGACCGGCACCGTCACCGGCCGGGCCCGGGCCAGCCCGCCGGCCAGCCCGCCCCAGCCGGACGGCGGCCCGGCCCGGCCCGGTCGCGGATCCGTCGAGGCGTCGGCCGCGCCTCAGGACAGCGCGGCCGACGCCTGCGCGGCGAGCATCTCCTCCAGCGCCAGCAGGGCACGCGGGGCGTGCCGGGTGTCGATGCGGACGGTGTAGATGAAGCGCGTCAGCTCCGGGTCGGCGAGGGGGCGCGCCACGATCCGGGGGTTCCGCGGCGGGAGGGCCAGCTGCGGCATGACGGCGACGCACAGGCCGGCGGCCACGAAGCCGAGCACCGTGTTGAAGTCGTCGCCGTCGTATTCCAGACGGGCCTGGAAGCCCGGCGTCTTGGCCATCTGGGCGAGCAGTTCCAGGCGCAGCGCGGCCTCCGGAGCCGCGATCCAGGTCTCGGAGGCGAGACTGGCCAGGTCGATGACGTCCCGGTCGGCGAGGTGGTGGTCGGCCGGGACCACCGCCACGACCGGGTCCCGCGCGACCAGCGTGCGGCGCAGCGTCCGGGGCGGTGGCAGCGGGATGAAGTCGTAGTCGTAGCTGAGGGCCAGGTCCATGTCCCCCCGCTTGAGCCTGGTGTAGCCGGCTTCGGGTTCCACTTGGGAGAGGCTGACCCGCGCGTCGGGGTAGGTCGCGTGCAGCCGTGCCAGCGCCTGCGGGACGATGCCGGCGGCGGCGGAGGCGAAGGCGCCGAGCCGGATCCGTCCGGCCGTACCCGCGCGGATCGCGTCGAGTTCGGTGGACGCGGCGGCCAGGGCGCTCCGGAGGCGCTGTTCGGCGCCGAGGAGGACCTCGCCGGCCGCAGTGGCGCGTACGGGGTGGCGCTCGATCACTCGGAGGCCGGCGCGGCGTTCGAGCTCGGCGATCTGCTGCGAGACGGCGGGTGCGCTGTAGCCCAGCTCGCGGGCGGCGGCGTTGAAGGAGCCGTGGCGGACCACGGCTTCGAGGGTGGCGAGCAGCCGGGGGTCGAGTCTCTGCACGGTGTTAAGGCTCGCTTATCTGTCGCGAAGATGTCTTTTCTTGTGCTTAAGCGTGAACAGCAGCAGGATTCTTGCTCGCGGCCCGGATGCGCAAGCCGCCGCCGCCTGGTCGGTACGCGGCCGATCCCTTCCCCCCGTCGTGGGGGTCGGCCGCGCCCGGCCGTCCCGCGCACGGACTCCTTGACAGCACCGCTCCGGACCCCGAGGATCACCCCGTGAACCTGTCAGACAGCCAGACAGCAAGTGGGATCCCCCGGCGCGTGAGCGCGATGGAAGCGGTGTTCGGCCACCTGCGGAGCGCGATCGAGCGCGGCGAGTACGTGGTCGGCGACAAGCTCCCCTCCGAGGCGGAGCTGTGCCGCACGCTGGAGGTCAGCCGGCCCGTGCTGCGGGAGGCGCTCCGGGCCCTGCAGGCCATGGGCCTGACCGTGTCCAAGACCGGCAAGGGCACCTTCGTCGTGGCGAACACGGTCGAGGACCCCACCTTCGGCGACTACGCGGCCAGCGACCTCCTGGAGGTGCGACGGCACGTCGAGATCCCGGTCGCCGGGTACGCGGCGCTGCGCCGCACCCCGGAGGACCTGGACCACCTGGGCCACCTGCTCGACCGGATGGAGCGGGAGACCGACACCACCGCGTGGGTCGCGCTGGACACCGTCTTCCACCTGGCGGTGGCCGAGGCCTCGGGCAACCCCGTGTTCCGCCGGGTCATCGAGGAGATCCGTGACGCACTGGCGCGTCAGTCGACCTTCCTCAACGAACTCGGCGGTCGGCGCGAGCAGTCCAACTGCGAGCACCGGGCGATCGTCGAGGCCCTGATCGACGGTTCCGAGCCCGACGCGGTCGAGGCGATGTCCCACCACCTCCACCGCGTGGAGGCCACCCTGACCGACATCGTGCGCCCCCAGCGCGCGGACACTCCGAGAGAAGGCAGAGCCGAGGCGTGAGCGAGCAGTTCCTCAAGGACGAGAAGCGCCCCACGACCCGTCACACCGACGCCGGCGACACCGGCTACAGCAAGTCCCTGAAACCCCGGCACGTCAACATGATCGCCATCGGCGGGGCGATCGGCACCGGCCTGTTCCTCGGCGCGGGCGGACGCCTCGCCGACGCCGGCCCCTCCCTGTTCCTGGCCTACGCCGTCTGCGGCGTCTTCGCCTTCCTCGTCGTGCGCGCGCTCGGCGAGCTCGTCCTCTACCGCCCGTCCTCGGGCGCCTTCGTCTCGTACGCCCGGGAGTTCCTGGGCGAGAAGGGCGCCTACACCGCGGGCTGGATGTACTTCCTCAACTGGGCGACCACCGGCATCGCCGACATCACCGCCGTGGCCACGTACGCCCACTACTGGCACCTGTTCTCCGACATCCCGCAGTGGGTGATCGCGCTGATAGCCCTGGCCCTGGTGCTCACCGTGAACCTCATCTCGGTGAGAATCTTCGGCGAACTGGAGTTCTGGTTCGCGATCGTCAAGGTCAGTGCCCTGGTCGTCTTCATGGGCATCGCGATCTTCCTGCTCGTCACCCGGCACCCCGTCGACGGGGCCGTGCCCGGCCCGGCCCTGATCACCGACAACGGCGGGATCTTCCCCAACGGGCTGCTGCCGATGCTGCTGATCATCCAGGGCGTCGTCTTCGCCTACGCCTCCGTCGAACTGGTCGGCGTGACGGCCGGGGAGACCGAGAACCCCGAGAAGATCATGCCGAAGGCGATCAACTCGATCATGTGGCGGGTGGGCCTGTTCTACGTCGGCTCGGTGGTGCTGCTGTCGATGCTGATGCCGTGGAACAAGTACACCTCCGGCCAGAGCCCGTTCGTGACCGTGCTGTCCCACATCGGTGTCCCGGCGGCCGGCAGCGTGATGAACCTGGTCGTCCTCACCGCGGCGATGTCCTCGCTCAACTCCGGCCTCTACTCCACCGGCCGCATCCTGCGCTCGATGGCCGTCAACGGCTCGGCCCCGCGCTTCACCGCCCGGATGAGCCGCAGCCAGGTGCCGTACGGCGGCATCCTGCTCACCAGCGGCATGTGCGTCCTCGGCGTGGGCCTCAACTACGTCGTCCCCGCCGACGCGTTCGAGATCGTGCTCAACCTCGCGGCCATCGGCATCATCGCCACCTGGGGCATGATCATGATCTGCCACCTCTTCTTCTGGCGGAAGACCCGGGCCGGCGAACTGACGCGCCCCGCCTACCGCCTGCCGGGCTCGCCGTGGACCGAACTCGTGACGCTGGCCTTCCTCGCGACCGTCCTGGTCCTCATGTACGCGGACGGCGGCGCCAGCCGCACCACCGTGCTGTGCGTACCGCTGATCGCCGCCGTGCTGGTCGCCGGCTGGTTCGCGATCCGCGGCCGGATCGCCCGCGCCGCCGCCGGGTCCGACAGCTGACACCCGCCGACCAGCAGTGACCCACCTTCGAACGAGGCAGTGATGCACAGACCCTCCCCCGCGGACGCACCCCCGATCCGCGAGCCCCGACACGCCCCCGTCGCCCACGTGACCCGCGGCGGCCTGATCGAGGGCGTCCACCACGGCTCCGTCGTCGTCCTCGGCGACGACGGCGAGGTCCGGTTCCGGCTCGGCGACATCGAGGTCGCCTGCTACCCGCGATCCGCCCTCAAACCGCTCCAGGCCGTCGCCATGGTGCGCGCCGGGCTGCCGCTGGACGGCGAACTCCTCTCCCTCGCGATGGGCAGCCACTCCGGCGAGGAACGCCACCTCGCGGGCGCCCGGCGGATCCTCGAACTCGCCGGTGTCGGCGAGGACGAGCTGCGCAACGTCCCGGACCTGCCGTACGACCCGGTCGTCCGCGACACCTGGGTGCGCGAGGGCCGGCCGCCCTCCCGGCTCGCCCAGAACTGCTCCGGCAAGCACGCCGCGATGCTCTACCTCTGCCGGCTCAACGGCTGGCCCCCGGAGACCTACCTCGACCCCGCGCACCCGCTCCAGCGGGCGGTCGCCGAGGTCGTCGAGGAGCTCACCGGGCAGCGGTCCGCGCACGTCAGCGTCGACGGCTGCGGCACCCCGCTGTTCGCCGTCTCCCTGCACGGCCTCGCCCGCGCCGCCGCCCGCATCGCCACGGCGCCTCCCGGCACCGCCGAGGCCAGGGTCGCGGACGCGCTGCGCACCCATCCGGAGATGGCCTCCGGGACCGGACGGGACACGGCCGCACTGATGCGCGCGGTGCCCGGACTGCTCGCCAAGGACGGCTTCGAGGGCGTCCAGATCGCCGCCCTGCCGGACGGCCGCGCCGTCGCGGTGAAGATCGCGGACGGCGCGAACCGCGCGCGGATCCCGGTGGCCGCCGCCGCCCTGGCGCTGGCGGGCGTCGACCCCCGCCTGCTGGTGGAGTGCGCCGGCGAGGCCACGGCGGGGGGCGGGCTGCCCGTGGGCAGCGTCCGGCCGGTGCCGGCGCTGACGCCGCAGGCCCTCGCCCACCCCGCGTGAGCGCCGCGCGACCCGCGACCCGCGACCCGCGACCCGCGACCACCCGACATCGGAAACCCCAGGAAGAGGACCCGCACACGATGACGACCGCCACCCGCAGCGAGCACGACCTGCTCGGGGACCGCGACGTCCCCGCCGACGCCTACTGGGGCGTCCACACCCTGCGCGCCACCGAGAACTTCCCTATCACGGGCACGCCCATCTCCGCCTACCCGCACCTGATCGACGCGCTGGCCGCCGTGAAGGAGGCCGCCGCCCTCGCCAACGAGGAGCTCGGCCTGCTGGCGCCCGCGAAGGCCGCCGCGATCGTCGCGGCCTGCCGCGAGATCCGCCGCGGCGAGCTGCACGACCAGTTCGTCGTCGACGTCATCCAGGGCGGCGCCGGCACCTCGACCAACATGAACGCCAACGAGGTCATCGCCAACCGGGCCCTGGAGCTGCTGGGCCACGCCAAGGGCGAGTACCGGCACCTGCACCCCAACGAGGACGTCAACCTCGGCCAGTCCACCAACGACGTCTACCCGACCGCGGTCCGGATCGCGACCGTGTTCGCGGTACGCGGCCTGCTCGACGCGATGGCCGTCCTCCAGGACGCCTTCGCCGGCAAAGCCGTCGAGTTCCACGACGTCCTGAAGATGGGCCGCACCCAGCTGCAGGACGCCGTCCCGATGACCCTCGGGCAGGAGTTCTCCGCGTTCGCCGTCATGCTCGACGAGGACCGCAGCCGCCTCGCCGAGGCCGTCTCGCTGATCCACGAGATCAACCTCGGCGCGACCGCGATCGGCACCGGCCTCAACGCCCCGGCCGGGTACGCCGAATCCGCGCGCCGCCACCTCGCCGCGATCACCGGGCTGCCCCTCGTCACCGCGGCCAACCTGGTCGAGGCGACGCAGGACTGCGGCGCGTTCGTCCAGATGTCCGGCGTGCTCAAGCGCGTCGCCGTCAAGCTGTCGAAGACCTGCAACGACCTGCGGCTGCTGTCCTCCGGGCCACGCGCGGGCTTCGGCGAGATCAACCTGCCGCCGGTGCAGGCCGGTTCGAGCATCATGCCGGGCAAGGTCAACCCGGTGATCCCGGAGGTCGTCAACCAGGTCGCCTTCGAGGTGATCGGCAACGACGTCGCCGTCACCATGGCCGCCGAGGCCGGCCAGCTCCAGCTCAACGCCTTCGAGCCGATCATCCTCCACTCGCTCTCGGAGTCCATCACCCACCTGAGCGCGGCCTGCCGCACCCTCGCCGACCGCTGCGTCGTCGGCATCACCGCCAACACCGAGGCGCTGCGCGCGAGCGTCGAGAACTCCATCGGCCTGGTGACCGCGCTCAACCCGCACATCGGGTACACGGCCGCCACCGAGATCGCCAAGGAGGCGCTCACCAGCGGCCGGGGCGTGGCCGAACTCGTCCTGGAGAAGGGCCTGCTCCCGGCCGGGACGCTCGCCGGCCTGCTGCGGCCCGAGGTGCTCGCGGGCACCGGCGCCGCTCCGGCCTGACGGCACGGCGGACCCGGAAGCCGTGCCCCGGCGCGCCGGCCTGACGGCGGACCGCCGGGGCGCGGTCAGGCCGGCGCGCGGGTCAGGTCACGCGCGGGTCGGGCTGGCCAATTGGGCTTCGCGCCCGGCCGCGGTCTATCATCGTCGCGGTTTGAACAGACACCTCGTTCGGTGAGGCGTCTTCACGGACACAGGCCACTGATCCGACGACGTCGAGAGACGCCCAGGGTTAGGACAGATCCTCCCGACCTAAGGGTTGATCCGAAGTGGCTTCCGGCCCACCGGGCCGGACACGCCGTGGAGTGCCAAAGCTCTGACGAGTTGGGGTGCGCCGGGACACCGTCCCGGTTCCCCTTGCCGCGCCGCCGCGACACCACTATTCGCGGCCGGGATCGGGAGGAGGCGAAATGGACAGTAGTCCGGGCCATAGTCGGCCCATGACCGTGTTGTCCTCGTCGTCCTCGCCGTCCGTCCGCGGCCTGGGACAGCCTCTCCAACCCTGACCTCGTCGGCCTTGCCGCCCCGCCCGTCCCCGTCCCGCGTCGCCGGAACAGGGTGCCCCGGTGCGCGAGGAGCCCGCGTGCTGCTGTGGTCAGGGACGGACAGGCGTGTTCCGGGCTGCCCGTCGCCCCGTTCCCGCCGGGGCCCCAGGGGGTGTTCCTCGTGGCTACCGCCACTTTGCTCATGTCGGCCACGGCTCGGCTGCGCGACCGCAGGGTCGAGGTCGCACGCCGCGCCTGCGCCACCCGAACCGTCCGGGACGCACTGGTCTCCGTCGCCGGGCTGATCGGCGGCCCGGTCACCAACCAGGCCGGTGAGGAGGTCGGCCGCGTCGTCGACCTCGTCGCCCGCCTCTACGGACCCGACCCCTACCCGCCGATCACCGGCCTGATCATCCGAATAGGCCGCCGCCGCGCCTTCGTCCGCGCCGGCAAGGTCGAACGCGTCCTCACCGGACAGGTCCGGCTGCGGACCGCCCGCGTCGACCTGCGCGAGTTCAACCGCCGCCCCGGCGAGGCGCTGCTCGCCCGCGATGTGATGGACCACCAGCTGGTGGACGTCGACGGCGTCCAGGTCACCCGCGCCGCCGACCTCTACCTGGCCCCGCTGGCCGACCGTACCGTCCTGGTCGGCGTCGACGTCTCCCTGCCCACCCTGCTGCGCCGCCTCGGCCCCCGCCGCTGGCAGGTCCGCCCCACCCCCGACCGCGTCCTGGACTGGCAGTCCGTCGCCCCGTTCGGCGAGCAGGCCACCCACGGTCCCGCCGAGGTGCGGCTGCGTGCCTCCCGCTCCGCCCTGCACCAGCTGCGCCCGGCCGACCTCGCCGACATCCTGGAGGACCTCGGCCGCCACGAACGCCAGCAGCTCCTCGGCTGGCTGGAGCCCGAGCACGCCGCCGACGCCCTGGAGGAGATGGAACCCGCCGAGTTGGAGAACCTGCTCCGCGAAGTCCCGCCCGAGCACGCCGCACGCCTGGTCGACGAGATGGAACCGGACGAGGCCGCCGACGCCCTGCGCGACCTCGACCCCGGCGAGCGCGAGACCCTGCTCGCCCGGATGCCCGCCCCCGAGGCTGCCGAGCTGCGCACCCTGCTCACCCACCGCGAGGGCACCGCGGGCGGCGCCATGACCACCCTGCTGGTCACCGCCCGCCCCGCCCAGACCATCGCCCAGGTACGGGCGGAGCTGGCCGCGCAGGCCGAACACCGCACCGACATCGACGCCGTCACCGTGATCGACGAGGACGGCCGGCTGCTCGGCGACCTCCCGCTGTTCGACCTGGCCGTCGCCGAGGACACCGCTCTGGTCGCGGACCTGGTGGCCTGGCTGGCCCAGTTCGGCCCGCCGGTGGCCGTCCCGCCCGACACCCGCCTCGCCGAGGCCGCCGACCGGCTGGTCGCCGCCCGGGCCAGTTCCCTGCTCGTGGTCGACGACACCGGGCGCCCACTTGGCCGGGTCCTGGCCGACGACATCCTCGACTCCCTGCTGCCCGAGCGCGGGCGCCTGCACTTCCGGAGACTCCTCAAGTGACCCGCGACCCGGACACCGTCCCCGCTCCCGCCGCCGCACCGCCCACCCCCGCGACAACACCCGGCCGCCGTCGGCGCCTTCGCCGCATCGGCGCCGTCGCCATGGTCGCCGGCCCCGGCCTGGTCGCCGCCAACGCCGGCAACGACGCGGCCGGCATCGCCACCTACGCCAGCGCCGGCTCCCAGTTCACGTACGGCACCCTGTTCTTCATGGTGCTGGTCACCGTCGCCCTGGTCATGGTGCAGGAGATGGCCGTCCGCCTCGGCGCCCACACCGGCAAGGGCCTGGGCGCGCTGATCCGCGAGCAGTTCAGCCTCCGCCTGACCGCCCTCGCGGTCTTCTGTCTGCTGCTCGCCAACACCGGCCTGGTCGTCAGCGAGTTCGCCGGGATCGGCGCCGCCTTCGAGCTCCTCGGCATCCCCAAGTGGGCGGTCATCCCGCCCGCCGCCGTCCTGCTCTGGTCCCTGGTGCTGTTCGGCTCCTACAAGTGGGCCGAGCGCATCTTCCTGATCATGTCGCTGGCGTTCTTCGCCTACCCCGTCGCCATGGTCCTCGGCCACCCGAACTGGGGACAGGTCGGCGAACACCTCGCCGTCCCCCACATCGAACCCAGCAAGGACTTCATCCTCCTGGCCGTCGCCCTCATCGGCACCACCGTCAGCCCCTACATGCAGTTCTACGCCGCCGCGGGGGTCGTCGACCGCGGCGCCAAGCCCGCCGACTACAAGCTGATCCGGGCCGACGCCGTCCTCGGCGCCGTGTTCGCCTGCGTGATCAGCCTGACCATCATCATCGCCACCGCCTCCGCCATCGGCGGCACCGGGCCCCTGGAGTCCGCCGCACAGGCCGCCGAGGCCCTCAAGCCGGTCGCCGGGCACGGCGCCGAGCTCCTGTTCGCCTTCGGCCTGATCGGCGCCTCCGCGCTGGCGGGCGCCGTCGTACCGCTCTCGGCCAGCTACGCCGTCGGCGAGGCCGCCGGCGTCGAGCGCTCCGTCTCCCGCAGCTTCCGCGACGCCCCGCTGTTCCTCGGGCTGTTCACCGCCCAGATCGCCCTCGGCGCGATCGTCGCGCTGACCCCGGTCGACGTCATCCAGCTGCTCATCGGCACCCAGGTCCTCCAGGGCCTGATCAGCCCGATCGTCCTGGTCTACCTCCTCGTCCTCACCAACCGCCGCTCCGTCCTCGGCGAGGCCGCCAACAGCCCGCGCTACCGCATCGCGGCCACCGCCGTGGTCGTCGGCGTGGCCGCCATGTCCACCATCCTGCTCGCCCAGACCGTCCTCGGCTGGTTCGACCTCGCCTGAGCCCACGGCCTCGCTCGCCCGCGGCTACCTCGCCGGACGCGACCACCTCGGCATCGCCGTCGCACTCACCCGCGTCCACGCCGCCACCGCAGCCGCCCGCACGGGCGCGGACGGGCGGTGCTCGGCTCAGTGCTGCCGGTGTTCCTCGGCGAGCAGGCCGAGGACGACCTCGTCCACGAACTCCCCGTACACCCAGGCCGAACGGCGCAGCGTGCCCTCGACGGTGAAGCCCGCCCCGGCGGCGGCCCGGAGCATCGGCGTGTTGTCCGCGAGCGTCTCCAGCTGCAGCCGGTGCAGCCCGAGCACCACGAAGCCGTAGTGGCACAGCACCCGGACGGTGTCCGCGGCGAGCCCTCGCCCCCGGTGGCCGGGGCGCAGGGAGATGCCCAGGTGCGCGGTGCGGTTGTGGGCGTCGATGCCCCAGAGCAGGGCCTCGCCGGCCAGCTCACCGGTGGCCGTCTCGACCACGGAGAAGCAGGCGACCTCGGGTGACGGCCCGGAGACCGCGTACGGCGAGTGCGCCGCCCCGGGCGGGACGGGCCGCCACGGCCGGGAGTCGGCCCGCGCGCGGGTTTCGACGTCGTCGTACAGCTCGGCCTGGAGCACGGGGACGTCGGCCTCGTGCCGGGCCCGGAGGGTGATGTGAGCGCCCTGCAACATGACGCATTGGTAACACCGGGGGCGCCGCCTCGGCCACCGATTATCGACCGGCGAGGCGGACGCCCGGGTGGCGCTCGCGGCGTGCGGGTAGAGCCTCCGCTACGGCGCGGGAGCGTCGCCGGCGCCGCGGCGCAGCGCTTCGAGGGAGGAGCCGCGGCGCCGGCGGACGAGCTCGCGCAGGGTGCTGACGTTGCGGTAGCCGACCCGGCCGGCGATGGCCTCGGCGCTGAGGGCGGTGGTGCGCAGCAGGAAGGTCGCCTCGTCGAGCCGGATGTCCTGGACGAAGTCCAGCGGCGACTTGCCGAGGACGGTCTGCGCGGTGCGCTGGAGGGTCCGCAGGCTGACGCCGAGTGCGCGGGCGGCTTCGGCCAGCGGGGGCGGGTCGGCCAGGTGGGCGCGGGCCCATCGTTCGAAGGCGGTCATCAGCGGGTCGGCCTGGGCGAGCCGGGTGGGCAGGGCGAAGGCGGCCTGCGAGGGCCGGTCGCCGATCAGCAGGTAGCGGGCGACGAGGTCGGCCAGGGCCGGGCTGTGCCGCTGCACCACCCACAGGGCGAGGTCGATGTGGGCGAAGGCGGCGCCCGCGGTGGTGACGGAGCCGTCCTGGACGAGCGTGCGCGAGTCCTCGAGCACGACGGCGGGGTAGCGGGCGCGGAAGGCCGGGCCCAGCCACCAACTCGTCGTGGCGCGCTGCTGTTCGAGCGTGCCGGACTCGGCCAGGAAGAACGCTCCGCTGCAGGCGGCGGCCAGCGCCGTCCCGGCGGCGGCGGAGGCCTCGGCGAGGTCGAGCAGCCAGGCGTTGGCGGGCTCGCGGACCGCCGCGACCACCCGCTCGGGGGCCTGGAAGCCCACCGCCGGCATCAGCAACAGGTCGATTCCGTGCGGGAGTTCTGCGGCCGGGACGGTCGCCAGGCTCAGCCCGTTGCCGGTGCGGACCTGTGGGCCCGCGCCGATCACGGTGACCGAGAACGGCGGTGCGCCGTCGTCCCGCCCGCTCAACGCGTTCGCCGTACCGAGCACGTCCATGATCGCCGAGAGCCCCGAGTCGAAGACGCCGTCGACGGCTGCCATCGCAACACGCATGGCGCAACTCGCGGTCAAGAACCCTTCCTGAGCACTGAGCACTGAGCACTGAGCACTGAGCACCGAACGCGCGACCGGCACCGGTCGCCGTCGAGATTCGACGGCGACCGGTGCCGGTCGCTGCGGCGGGTCAGCCCGCCCAGGACGGGTCGACGCAGGCGTCCGCACGGTGGCCGAGGCGGTTGGTGACGTCGACGACGCCGTCCACGCCGCGGCACAGGCGCTCGATCACCGGGACCAGGCTGCGGTCGCCGACCGTTCCGGTGAGGGTGACGCAGCCGTCCTGGACCCGGACGTCCACGGTGTCCGGCTCGATGCTCAGGGTCCGGCGCAGCACCTCCGCCCGGATCTCCTCGCGGATCGCCCGGTCCTGCCGGAGGAACACCCGGAGCAGGTCGCTACGGCTGAGGATGCCGACCAGGCGGCCGGCCTCGTCGACGACGGGCAGCCGCTTGACGCGCTCGCCCTGCATCAGCCGCGCCGCCTCGACCACCGTCCACTCCGGGCGCGCGCACACCGCCGGGCCGGTCATCAGGCCCACGGCCGTGGTCGCCCGGCTGCGGGCGCGCTCGCGGGGCGGCAGGTTCGGGGCGAGCAGCAGTCCGGCCGGGTCCTCCTGGGCCGCCTCGTTGAGCAGCAGGTCGGCCTCGGAGACCACGCCGAGCGGCCGGTCCTCGTGGTCCAGGACGGGGACGGCGGTGATGTCGTGCTCGGCGAGCAGGCGGACGATCTCCTTGAAGCCGGTGTCGGGCCGCACGTGCACGACGGCCGAGGTCATCAGTTCTCCCACGATCCGGTGTCGCATGGTCGGGTCACTCCTTTCCGGTCGGCGGCGAGGCCGTGTGTCGGGGTACGGGGTTCAGGGGATGGGCGGGTCAGGCCTCGGGGTGGCGGACCACGACCACGGGGCAGGGCGCGTGCTGGACGCAGTGCTGGCTGACGGAGCCGAGCAGGGCGCCGGTGAAGCCGCCGTGGCCCCGGCTGCCGACGACCAGGAGCTCCGCGCCACGGGCGGCGTCCAGCAGGCACTGCACGGCGCCGCCCTCCACCACCAGGGCCTCGACCTCCGCCTCGGGGTCGGTGTCCGCCACCTGCCGGACGCAGTCGTCGAGGATCTTCCGGTAGCTGCCGGACAGGTCCTCGTACTCCATCACCGGCACGACCCAGCCGGTGGCCACCGGGTACTGCCACGCGCTCAGCGCCACGACGACGGCGCCCCGGGCACGGGCGTGGCCGACCGCCCAGCGCAGCGCGTCGACCGAGGCCGGGGACCCGTCGACACCGACCACGATCCGCGGCTGCTCCGACGCGTTCTGCTCGCTCATGGTTGTTCTCCCTCGGTTTCTCGTGTGCATCCAGGATCCGGATTCCGGCGGCGGCCTCGAAGGTCCGAACGGGCCCTGACCGCAGGGACCTTCAGCCCCGACCCGGCCGGCGCGGGAGGGTCAGACGGCGTGCAGGCCGTGGGCGGCGAACACCGCGCGCGCCGCCTCCGTCCGCTCGCGGGTGGGGGGCGGGGTGCCGGCCAGGGTGCACTCCAGGTCGAGGGCGCGCCACTTCGCCAGGCCGAGGCGGTGGAAGGGCAGCACGTCGACCCGGGTGACGTTGCCGAGCGAGGCGGTGAAGGCCGCGACTCCCTCGACGTTCTCGGCGGGGTCGGTCAGGCCGGGGACGAGGACGAACCGGACCCAGACCTCCTTGCCGAGGCCGGCCAGCCGGCGGGCGAAGTGCAGGGTGGGGGCGAGTTCCCGGCCGGTGAGGTGGCGGTAGAGCGCGCGGTCCCAGGACTTGATGTCGAGCAGGACGAGGTCGGTGTCGGCGAGCAGCGCGTCGGTGGCGCGGGCGCCGAGGAAGCCGGAGGTGTCCAGCGCGGTGTGCAGGCCGAGTTCGTGCTTGAGGCGGTGCAGGAGTTCGCCGGTGAGGACGGGTTGGAGGAGCGGCTCGCCGCCGCTGACGGTGGCGCCGCCGCCCGAGGCGCGGATGAACTCGACGTACTTGGCGGCCTCGGCGAGGATCTCGTCCGCGTCGGCGCGCCGGCCGTCGCGCAGGTGCCAGGTGTCGGGGTTGTGGCAGTACAGGCAGCGCAGCGGGCAGCCGGAGAGGAACGCGACGAAGCGGGTGCCGGGGCCGTCCACGCCGGTGGACAGGTCCCAGGAGTGGAGCCTGCCGGCGACCGGCGCGGCGGCGGTGGGCGCGGCCGTCACAGCGAGCCGTGGAAGGTGCGGTTGACCACGTCGAGCTGCTGCTCGCGGGTGAGCCGGACGAAGTTGACCGCGTAGCCGCTGACCCGGATGGTCAGCTGCGGGTACCTCTCCGGGTGCTCCATGGCGTCCAGCAGGGTGCCGCGGTCGAGCACGTTGACGTTCATGTGGAAGCCGCGGCAGGTGGTGTAGCCGTCCAGCACGCCGACCAGGTTGTGCACGCGCTCCTCGGGGGTGCGCCCGAGCGCGTCCGGCGTGACGGTGTTGGTGAGCGAGATGCCGTCCTCGGCGTGCTCGTAGGGCAGTTTGGCGACGGACAGCGCGCTGGCCACGTAGCCGTGGCGGTCCCGCCCGTTCATCGGGTTGGCGCCGGGCGAGAACGGCTCGCCGGCCCGGCGGCCGTCCGGGGTGTTGCCGGTCTTCTTGCCGTAGACGACGTTGGAGGTGATGGTCAGCACGGACTGGGTGTGCTCGGCTCCCCGGTAGGTGGGGTGGCGGCGCACCTTCGCCATGAACTCCTCGACCAGCCGGACGGCGATCGCGTCGGCGCGGTCGTCGTTGTTGCCGTAGGCCGGGTAGTCGCCGTCGACCAGGTAGTCGGTGACCAGCCCGGTCTCGTCCCGCACCGGCCTGACCTTCGCGTACCTGATCGCGGACAGCGAGTCGGCGGCCACGGCGAGCCCGGCGATGCCGCAGGCCATGGTGCGCCGCACGTCCCGGTCGTGCAGGGCCATCTCAAGGCGCTCGTAGGCGTACTTGTCGTGCATGTAGTGGATCACGTTCAGCGCGTGGACGTAGGTCTCGGCGAGCCAGTCCAGCTGCTGGTCGAGCCGGGCCAGGACCTCGCCGTAGTCGAGCACCACGCCGCCGACCGGGGTGGTGGCCGGGCCGACCTGGGCACCGGTCAGCTCGTCCCGGCCGCCGTTGATCGCGTAGAGCAGCGTCTTGGCGAGGTTGACCCGGGCGCCGAAGAACTGCATCTGCTTGCCGACCTCCATGGCGGAGACGCAGCAGGCGATCGCGGTGTCGTCGCCGAAGCGCGGGCGCACCAGCTCGTCGGACTCGTACTGGATGCTGGAGGTGTCGATCGACACCTTGGCGCAGAACTCCTTGAACCCGCGCGGGAGTTGCGGGGACCAGAAGACGGTCATGTTGGGCTCGGGCGCCGGGCCGAGGTTGTAGAGGGTCTGCAGGTAGCGGAAGGACGTCCGGGTGACCAGCGGACGGCCGTCCTGGCCCATGCCGCCGATCGACTCGGTGACCCAGGTCGGGTCGCCGGAGAACAGCTGGTCGTACTCGGGGGTGCGCAGGAAGCGGACGATCCGCAGCTTGATGACGAAGTCGTCGACCAGCTCCTGTGCCTGACGTTCCGTCAGGACACCGGCATCCAGGTCGCGCTGGAGGTAGACGTCGAGGAAGGTCGACGTCCTGCCCAGCGACATCGCGGCGCCGTTCTGCTCCTTGACCGCCGCCAGGTAGGCGAAGTAGAGCCACTGGACGGCCTCGCGGGCGGTCGAGGCCGGGCCGGAGACGTCGTACCCGTAGGCCGCGGCCATCTCCTTCAGTTCGCCCAACGCCCTGATCTGCTCGGCGAGTTCCTCCCGCTCGCGGATGGTCGACTCGACCAGGGCCGGGTCGGCGGGCGCCGGGTCGAGCGCCGCCTTCTCGGCCCGCTTGGCCGCGATCAGCCGGTCCACGCCGTACAGCGGAACGCGGCGGTAGTCGCCGATGATCCGGCCGCGGCCGTAGGCGTCCGGGAGCCCGGTGACGACGCCGGCCTTGCGGGCGGCCAGGATCTCGGGGGTGTAGGCGTCGAACACGCCGTCGTTGTGGGTCTTGCGGTACTCGGTGAAGACCTTCTCCAGCTCCGGCGACACGGGGTAGCCGTAGGTCCGCAGTGCGCCGGCGACCATCCGCCAGCCGCCGTACGGCATGATCGCCCGCTTCAGCGGGGCGTCGGTCTGCAGGCCGACGATCAACTCCCGTTCCCGGTCGATGTATCCGGGCGCGTGCGCGGTGATGCTCGACGGGGTGTCGTACGCGATGTCGAGGACGCCCTTGGCGCGCTCCTCGGGGAAGCGGTCGGTGATCCGCCGCCACACCGCCAGGGTGCGCTCGGTCGGGCCGGCCAGGAAGGCGCTGTCGCCCCGGTAGGGGGTGTAGTTGTGCTGGATGAAGTCGCGGACGTCGATCGCGTCCCGCCAGTAGCCGCCCCGGAAGCCGTCCCAGGCCGTGCGGGAGTCCGCGGTGCGCTCGTCGGTGGTGCGCTCGTGCTGCTGCGAGGTGGTCATCTCGGTGTCCTCTCTCAGGCCTGGTCGCCGTAGTACGCCTGGCGCATCAGCTGCTGCATGTCCGCGAGCATCGGCATCCGCGGGTTGGCCGGGGCGCACTGGTCCTCGTAGGCGTTCATCGCCTGCCGCGGCAGGGCCGCCAGGAAGGCGGTCTCGTCGACGCCCGCGTCCTTGAAGGAGCGCGGGATGCCGACCTTGTCGCGCAGTTCCTCGACCGCCGCGGCGAGGGACTCCACGCCCTGCTCGGGGGTGTCGGCCGGCAGGCCGAGCATCCGCGCGATCGCCCGGTAGCGCTCGGGGGCCTGGTAGCTCCCGTACTTGGGCCAGCCGGTGACCTTGGCGGGCGCCGCGCCGTTGTAGCGGATCACGTGCGGCAGCAGGAGGGCGTTGGTCCGGCCGTGGGCGACGTGGAAGGTCCCGCCGAGCGTGTGCGCCATGGCGTGGACCACGCCCAGGAAGGCCGAGCCGAAGGCCATGCCCGCGATCGTGCCCGCGTTGTGCATCTTCTCGCGGGCGAGCGGGTTGTCCGGGCCGTTGGTGACGGCCTCCTCAAGGTGGTCGAAGATCAGCCGGATGCCCTGGAGGGCGAGGCCGTCGGTGAAGTCGTTGGCGTAGACCGAGACGTAGGTCTCGATGCAGTGGGTGAGCGCGTCGAAGCCGGAGTCGGCGGTGACGTGCTGGGGCAGGCGGGTGGTGAGCGCCGGGTCGACGATGGCCACGCTCGGGGTGAGCGCGTAGTCCGCGAGCGGGAACTTCTGGCCGGTGGCGGTGTCGGTGATGACGGCGAAGGGGGTGACCTCGCTGCCGGTGCCCGAGGTGGTGGGGATGCACACCAGCTTCGCCTTCTCCCCCAGGTCGGGGAAGGTGAAGGCGCGCTTGCGGATGTCGAAGAACTTCTCCTTCAGGTCCGCGAACTCCACCTCCGGGTGCTCGTACATCAGCCACATCACCTTGGCGGCGTCCATCGGCGAGCCGCCGCCGAGGGCCACGATGGTGTCCGGCGCGAAGTCCCGCATCAGCTCGGCGCCCCTGCGGACGGTGTCGATGCTCGGGTTGGGTTCGACGAAGTCGACGACCCGGACCTCGACGGGCTCGCGACGCCGGTCCAGCACGGCGCGCACCCGCTCCAGGTGGCCGATCTCCACCATCGTCCGGTCGGTGACGACCACGACGCGGTGCGCGTTCGGCATGCTGGCCAGGTACGTGACCGAGTTGCGCTCGAAGTAGATCTTCGGCGGGACCTTGAACCACTGCATGTTGGTGTTGCGCCGCCCGATCCGCTTGATGTTGACGAGGTTCAGCGCCGAGACGTTGCCCGCCACCGAGTTGTGCCCGTAGCTGCCGCAGCCGAGGGTCAGCGAGGGCGTGAAGGCGTTGTAGACGTCGCCGATGCCGCCCTGCGAGCTGGGCGCGTTCCAGATGATCCGGCAGGCCTTGACGGCGTGCCCGAACTCCTCGACGAACGCCGCGTCCTCGGTGTGCACCGCCGCCGAGTGCCCGAGGCCGTTGAACTCGACCATCGCGCGGGCGAGTTCGACGCCCTCCCGGCGGGTGGGAGCGGTCAGGACGGCGAGCACCGGGCAGAGCTTCTCACGGGTCAGCGGCTCCCGCGGCCCGACCGCGTCGCAGTCGACGAGGATCACCGAGGTGTCGGCCGGCACCTCGAACCCGGCCGCCTCGGCGATCTGCGCGGCCGAGCGGCCCACCACGTCGGCGTTCAACCGCTCCCCGGCGCAGGAGGAGCCGTCGCCCGTGCCGAACAGGTGGCGCTCCAGCAGCGCCTTCTCCCCCGCGTCCGCGTGGTGGGCCTTCAGCGTGCGGAACTCGGCGAGCGCCGCGTCGCGGATCTCCGCGTCCAGGATCACCGCCTGCTCGGAGGCGCAGATCATGCCGTTGTCGAAGGACTTCGACAGCACGATGTCGTTCACCGCCCGCCGCAGGTCCGCGCTGCGCTCCACGTACGCCGGGACGTTGCCCGCGCCGACGCCCAGCGCCGGCTTGCCGCAGGAGTAGGCGGCCCGCACCATCGCGTTGCCGCCGGTAGCGAGGATGGTGGCGACGTCCGGGTGGTTCATCAGGGCGTGGGTGGCCGCCATCGACGGCTCCTCGATCCACTGCACGCAGTGCGCCGGGGCGCCCGCCGCGACCGCCGCGTCCCGCACGATCCGCGCGGCCTCGGCCGAGCAGCGCTGGGCCGAGGGGTGGAAGGAGAACACGATCGGGTTGCGGGTCTTGAGGGCGAGCAGGCACTTGAAGATCGTGGTCGAGGTCGGGTTGGTCACCGGGGTGATGCCCGCGACCACGCCGACCGGCTCGGCGATCTCCACGATGCCGTCGATCTCGTCCCGGTGCACCACCCCGACCGTCTTCGTCCGGGCCATCACGTGGGTGACGTTCTCGCAGGCGAAGACGTTCTTCACCGCCTTGTCCTCGAACAGCCCCCGCCCGGTCTCCTCCACCGCCAGCGCGGCCAGCCCGGTGTGCCGCTCCAGCGCGGCCAGCGAGGCCTTCTTGACGATGTCGTCGACCTGGTCCTGGGTGTAGTCCGCGTACGCGGCGAGCGCCGTCAGCGCGTCGGCGACCAGCGTGCCGACGACGGCCTCGGGGCTCGGCGCCGCGTCCGGGTGGGGGGCCGGCCCGGAGGAGGGCTGCTCCTCGGTCTGCGGGCGACGGGGCATGGCTACGACCACCTTTCGGTTCGTCATCAGGGCTCGCGCGAGCGGCTGTCCCGCTCGCGCTGCCACCTCCACCCTCCCCCGGCCGGCTCTGCCCGGGACCCTGCCGAAGGGGCACACCCGGTAGTCGAAGGTCCCGTCTCCGGGGACCGCTGGTCCCGGCCGAGCGCCCGCACGGAAACGCCGAGGCGGCCGTGGCGCCGACGTGTTCGTCGGTGCCACGGCCGCTTTCCGCACGCCGATGGGCTCAGTCGTGCGGCACGACCGCCACCGGGCCGTGCGCGTGGTGCAGCACGGCGTGCGCCACGCCGCCGAGCCAGGGCGCGGCCGCGTGCAGCCCGGACGTCCGGCGGCCCACCACGGTCAGCGCGGCGCCCCGGGACGCCTCCACCAGCGCCCGCCCGGCCGGCCACGCCGTCACCTCGGCCTCGACGCGGACCTCGGGGTGCTTCTCCCGCCAGGGCGCCAGCGTGTCCCGCAGGCGCGTCAGCTCCGCCTCCGCCAGGGCGTCCCTGATCTCCCGCTGGTCCACCGGCCCCTCCGTCACGTACGGCCCGGACTGGTACGTCCGGCTCTCCAGCGCCCGCAGGGTCGCGCCGCGCGCGGCGGCCTCCGCGAAGGCGAAGGAGAGCAGCTCGCCGCAGGGCCGCACGCTGTCCAGCCCGACCAGCACGTCGCCGCCGGCGGCCCCCTGGCCCTCCGACCCGGCCCGCACCAGCACCACCGGGCAGTGCGCCCGCGCCGCCGTGCGCAGCGCGGTCGAGCCGACCAGCAGCCCGGCGAACCCGCCGGTCCCGCGCGAGCCGACGACCAGCAGGCTGTCCCGCCAGCCGGCGGCGGCCAGCGCGTACGCCGGGTTGCCGGGGACGTGCCGGCAGGTGAGCTCCAGGCCCGGCAGGACGCCCGCGATGTGGTCCCGGACGGCGAGCACCGCCTGCGGCAGGGGCTCGACGGCCTCGTCCGGCTCCGTGGGCGCGAACTCCTCCTGCGCCCCGACGTGGAGCATGCACAGGGGCCGGCCGCTGCGCTCGGCCTCCCGCGCGGCCCACTCGGCGGCGGCCCAGCTCGCTTCCGAACCGTCGACTCCGACCACTACGGCGTGCGACATGACGACGCTCCTCCCTCGTTCACCGGTCGCGGCGCAGCTGCACGCGACCCTCGGTGTCCTGCTCCACACTCCCGCTCGCCCCGGGAGGGCCACAGGGGCCGAGCAGCCCTCCGGTGCGGTCCGAAGGTCCCTGCCGCTCCCCCGGTCCGCCCGAACGGCCCTGGTCCGAGGCCGTCACCGCCTACCGCCTGCTCGGGCTCGACCTGCCCGTCCCGCCGGTGCACCACGCCCTGACCGAGCCCGACGCCGTCCTCGCCGCCCTCAAGACCGCCTTCGCCTGAGCCCCCCGGTAACTCGAAGCCCTCCCCGGATCGCCGATCCGGGGAGGGCTTCTTGCTGCCCGCGACACGGGCACGCCCCGAGGCAGCAGACACAAAGCAGCGCCGGGAGCGGCCCCACCCGCTCCCGGCGCTCTGCGTGGGCCCGGTCCGGCCCCCACGACCGGCCGGGCCTCACCCCCGTTACTGGTCCACGGGAGTGATGAGGCCGTAGTGGCCGTCGTACCGGTGGTACAGGACGTTGCCCCGGCCGGTCGCGGCGTCCGTGAAGAAGACGAACGGCAGGCCGCCCAGGTCCAGGCGCGCGGCCGCCTCGGCGACGGTGAGCGCGGGGGCGCCGGCGGCGGTCACCGGGAGGCCCGGGTCGGTGTCGGGCGTGGTGCCGGCCGAGGTGATCCGGTACTCGCCGGTCGCCGCGTCCCGGTGGACGACGCTCTCGTGGCCCGTCTCCGTGTCGGTGTACAGGTGGAAGTCGTAGTCCATCGCCTCCAGTTCGAACACCGCCGACCAGCCGGTCTGCCGCGCGAGGCTGTAGGTCTTGTGCCGCACGACCCGGCGCTCCTCGACGCCCAGCGCGCGGCGCTGCGGCCGGTGCTCCTGCCCGGTGGGCGCGGGCACGACCGCGGGCGTCTCGGCGTGGTGGCGGTGGTGGTGCCGCCGGTGGGTCCGGACGCGGGCGATCCGGGCGTTGAGGCGGTCCTGGAGCAGGTCGACGGCCTCCTGCATGGTGGTGGCGGCGACCTGGGCTCGTACCGGCCGTCCGTTGAGGTCGATCACGGCCTGGGCGATCGACGGCCTGGCGACGGCGTGGTTGGCCTCCTGGGTGAGCTTCACCCGGGCCGCGAGGACCGGCTCGTCGAGGCGTTCGAGGACGGCGTGCAGCTTGGTGCGGGCGTAGTCGGGCGCGGCCGGCGAGACTTCGCCGCGGGTCGCCACCAGGACTTCGGTGGCGGGCCGGCTCTGCAGACGGGTCATCAGGGTTCTCCTTTGCGGGTGGTTCTCAGACTGCCGCGTGCCGGTCGGCGGGGCCGAGGGCTGAAGGTCCCTTCGGCAGTGCCTCGGGTCCCGGTCCCGCGGGTGCCGGCAGCGCGCGGATGGTGGTGCCGGTGGTGCCGAGGATGGTGCCGAGGGCGTCGTCGAGGGGGCCGATGGCCGCGAGGCCGCCGGTCCGTTCGGCGAAGGCGGCGGCGGCCTCG
Source organism: Streptomyces rubellomurinus (assembly GCF_000961885.1). Taxonomy (GTDB): domain Bacteria; phylum Actinomycetota; class Actinomycetes; order Streptomycetales; family Streptomycetaceae; genus Kitasatospora; species Kitasatospora rubellomurina. Next base: position 48,001 of record NZ_JZKH01000004.1, on the reverse strand, counting down.
GCCTTGGGGCGCATCGACCCTTCCGGGAGGTCCAGTTCGCGCAGCCGGCCGGGGGTGGCGGTGACCAGCGGGCCGGGGCGGGAGGTGCCGAAGCGGGTGAACACGTGGGTGACGTCGGTGAGGATCAACAGGGCGTCGGCGTCGAGCTGTTCGGCGAGCAGCGCGGCGGCCAGGTCCTTGTCGACGACGGCCTCGATGCCGCGCACCAGGCCGGTGTCCCGGTCCCGGGTGACCGGGACTCCGCCGCCCCCGGCGGCGATCACGACCGCTCCGGTCGCCAGCAGGGCCCGGACGGCGGGGAGTTCGACGATCGCGGTGGGGCGGGGCGAGGGGACGACCCGGCGCAGGTGTTCACCGTCGCGCGCCGTGGTCCAGCCGCGCTCGGTCTCCATCGCCCTGGCCTGCCGCTCGGTGAGCCGCCCGCCGATGAACTTCCCGGGACTCTCGAACGCGGGGTCGTCCGGGTCCACCTCGGTGTGGGTGGTCAGCGCGGTGACGGCCCGGCCGGGAAGCCGGCCCAGGAGCTCGCGGACGAGCAGGGTGGCGATCATGCCCTGGGTCTGGGCGCCGAGGACGTCCAGCGGGTAGGGCGCGGTGAGCTCCGGGTCGCTCTCGCTCTCCTGGGCGAGCAGGCCGATCTGCGGCCCGTTGCCGTGGGTGATCACCAACTCGTTTCCGGCGGTGACGAGTTCGGCGAGCGAGCGGGCGGCGTCGTGGACGTGGTGCTGCTGGACGGCGGCGTCGGGGTGTTCGCCCCGCCGGAGCAGCGCGTTCCCGCCGAGGGCGGCGACGATGCGCATGGTCACTTCCTCCCGAGGGTGGCGACCAGGATCGCCTTGATGGTGTGCATGCGGTTCTCGGCCTGGTCGAAGACCAGCGAGGCCGGCGACTCGAAGACCTCGTCGGTGACTTCGAGGCCGTCGAGCCCGTGCTCCTCGGCGAGTTCGGCGCCGAGGTCGGTACGGCGGTCGTGCAGGGCGGGCAGGCAGTGCAGGAAGGCCGTGTCGGGGTTGCCGGTGGCCGCCAGGGTCTTGGCGTTGACCTGGTACGGCAGCAGCCGGGCGATGCGCTCGGGCCAGCGGGCGTGGTCCTCGCCCATGGAGACCCACACGTCGGTGTAGAGGTAGTCCGCCCCGGTCACGGCTTCCTCGACCTCCTCGCAGAGCGTGAGCCGGGCGCCGCTGTCCCGGCCGAGCCGGAGGCAGTCGGAGACCAGCGCGGGGGCGGGCCACAGCTCGCGCGGGGCCGCGACGCGCACGTCCATGCCGAGCAGACTGCCCATGACCGCCAGGGAGTTGGCGGTGTTGTTGCGGGCGTCACCGAGGTAGCAGAAAGAGATCTCCTCCAGCGGTTTCCCGGCGTGCTCGCGCATCGTGAACACGTCGCACAGGCTCTGGGTGGGGTGGCACTGGTCGGTGAGGCCGTTGTAGACGGGGACTCCGGCGTGGGCGGCGAGTTCGGTGACGGCGTCCTGCTCGAAGCCGCGGTACTCGACGGCGTCGTACATCCGGCCGAGGACCCGGGCGGTGTCGGCGATGCTCTCCTTGTGGCCGAGGTGCGAGCCGTCCGGGCCGAGGTAGGTGGTCATGGCGCCCTGGTCGGCCGCGGCGACCTCGAAGGCGCAGCGGGTCCGGGTGGAGCTCTTCTCGAAGATCAGGGCGATCCTGCGGCCGGTCAGCCGGGGTGTCTCGGTGCCGGCCTGCCGGGCGGCCTTCAGTTCGGCGGCGAGGTCGAGCAGGTGGTGGATCTCGGCGGCGGTGAAGTCGAGTTCGCGCAGGTAGTGGCGGCCGGTGAGGTCGACGGTCATGGCGGTTGCTCCTCGGGTGATCGGCTCGGTGGCCGACTCGGTGGCCGGCTCGGTGGTCAGTTGGCGGGGTCGCGCTCGATCGGACAGCTCATGCAGCGCGGGCCGCCCCGGCCGCGGCCGAGCTCGGAGCCGGCGATGGTGACGATCTCGACGCCCTGCTTGCGCAGGTACGTGTTGGTGGTGGTGTTGCGCTCGTAGCCGACGACGACGCCGGGCTCCAGGGCGAGGAAGTTGCTGCCGTCGTCCCACTGTTCGCGCTCGGCGGCCCGGGCGTCCTGCTCGGCGGACAGGAAGCGGACCTTGTCCAGGCCGAGCGCCTCGGCGAGCGAGGCGGCGAGGTCGGTGTCGGCCCGCACGTCGAAGCCGGCGGGGCGTTCGGGCGCCGGGGTGAGGGTCCAGGAGCGCAGGTCGTCCGCCAGGCCCGGGTAGACGGTGAAGGTGTCCCGGTCGATCATCGTCAGGACGGTGTCCAGGTGCATGAACGCCCGGCTCTCCGGCAGGCGGACGGCGATCAGCCGGTGCGCGGTGCCGGTCAGGAAGAGCTGCTGGGCGAGGGTCTCGACGGCCTGCGCGGTGGTGCGCTCGCCCATGCCGACCATGACCACGCCGGGGGCGACGACGTGCACGTCCCCGCCCTCCAGGGTCAACCCGGGGGCCGTGGTGGTGCCGTCGAGCAGCGGGGGCGCGGTCTCGGCGAACAGCGGGTGGAAGCGGTAGATCGCGGCGGTGTGCAGGGTCTCCCGCCGGCGGGCCGGCCTGGCCATCGGGTTGAGGCTGTAACGGCCGCCGATCCAACAGGAGTTGTCGCGCGGGAAGAGCTGGTTGGGCAGTGGTGGGAGGGCGAAGTCCTGCTCGCCGAGGGTGCTCCAGAGCAGGCTGCGGGGGGTGCGCAGCGGCAGGTCGGCCTTGAGGACCCCGCCGATCAGGTACGCGGCGAGGGTGGCGCCGTCGAGCTGTTCGCTCAGCTCCCGGACCGGCTCGACGAGCGCGGGCCCGACGACGGCGGGGGTGACGACCTGGCCGAGCAGCCAGGCCCGGGCGGGCGGCAGGTCGAGCGTCTCGGCGAGCAGGTCGGCGTAGTGGTGGACGCGCACGCCGTGGTCGCGCAGCACCTGGGCGAAGGCGTCGTGCTCCTCGCGGGCGCGCTTGGCCCACAGGATGTCGTCGAAGAGCAGGTCGTCGACGTTGCGGGGGGTCAGCCGGGCGAGTTCCAGGCCCGGGCGGTGCAGGATCACCTGCCGCAGGCGGCCGGCCTCCGAGTCGACGCGCAGAGTGGACATCTCGGTGTGCTCCCTCGTGGTCAAGGACGGTTCTCAGTGCTGGTGGCGCGGCGTCATCGGCCGGACGTGCGGCCGCTTCAGCCAGATGTGGACGGGGATGCCGAGCAGGACGGCGAACAGGCCGTAGTAGACGGTCTGGTAGCCGCTGCCCTGGATCGACCAGTAGGAGAAGGCCAGGGCCAGGACGGTGACGGCCGTGTCGCGCAGGAGGCGGCGCCGGTCCAGTTCCGCCCGGCCGTGCTGCGCCAGCCAGTACAGCTGGGCGGCGGCCGAGACGAGATACGGGATGACGGCGGTGAGCACGCTCAGCAGCACGATCTCGGTGAACACCCGGGTGAAGCGGGTGTAGCTGATCACGGTGAGCGCCGAGGCGAGCACCGTCGCGGAGACGATGCCGAAGGCCGGCACCTCGCCGCGGCCCCGGGTGCCGGCGAAGGCGGACGGGAACAGCCCGTCCCGGGCGGCGGCCATGGGCATCTCGGCGCAGATCAGCGTCCAGCCGTTCAGCGCCCCGAGCCCGGAGACGATCGCGGCGACGGCGACCAGGTTCCCGGCCCAGTGCCCGCCGGCGATGCCGTTCATGGCGTCGGTGAACGGCGCGGCGGAGGAGCCGAGCCGGTCGTGCGGGACGGTGCCGAACACCGCCAGGGTGCCGAGCAGGTAGATCGCCGCGCAGGCCAGGGTGCCGTACACCGTCGCCCGCGGCACGTTGCGCTTCGGGTCGCGCACCCGCCCGGCCGCCACCGAGGCGGTCTCCAGGCCGATGTAGCTGAACAGCGCGATCGCCCCGGCCGCCGAGACGGCGCCCAGCGCCGAGCCGCCGCTCGCGTTGAAGGCCCCGAAGTTGCCGGACTTCACGAACAGCAGGCCGGCCGTGGCCATGAACGCCAGCGGCAGGAACTTCAGCACGGTGGTGACGACCTGGAAGGCCCCGATCGCGCGCACCCCGGTCAGGTTCACGATCGCGGGCAGCCACAGGCCCACCAGGGCGATCGCGATCGAGGCCCAGGTGTGGTGGCCCTTGTTGACGAACACCTCGACGTAGCCGACCCAGGCCACCGCGATCGCGGCGTTCCCGGCCCAGGCCGTGATCCAGTACGACCAGGCGGTGAGGAACCCGGCGAACTCGCCGAACGCCTCCCGGGCGTAGACGTACGGGCCGCCGCTGCCCGGCACCCGCTCCGACAGGCGGCCGAAGGTCACGGCGAGCGCCAGCGCGCCCACGGTGACCAGGACGAAGGCCACCAGCGCGATCGGCCCGTACGGGGCGAGCGCCGAGGGCAGCGCGAACACCCCGGTTCCGATGATGCTGCCGACCACCAGGGCGGTGGCGCCGGGGAGCCCGAAGGTCCCGCCGCGCCGGGGCGTCCCGTCGTCCGCCGTGCTCTCCGGTGGTCTTGCGCGGTCGCGTACGGACATCGGGGGCTCCTTCGCCGGCTGCTGGATCCCGGGGACCGGGCCGGTCCTCGCGGTGGTGTCGCTGAAGATCCTCGACCCGCCGGGCGGCGCGCCCCAGGGGCCGACCGTCCCGGTCACCCACGCCGGCGGTCCCTGCCGCACCCACCCGATGGTCCCGGGCGTCCACCGGGGCGGCGGGGGCCTCCGCGCGGGTGAAGCTCCGCCGGAACGTTTCTCCAGTGGCGGAATGCGGCGAGTCCGTGGCGAAACGGTGTGGTCCGATGGGATGCACGTCCGTTTCGTCCCGAGAGGACCCCATGCCCTCCTCATCCGTCAGCCGTGCCGCCGCCACCCGCCTGACCGCCCGCCGGGCCGTCGTCGTCGGCACCGCCCTCGCCGCCGCCGCGGGCCAGTTGCTGGTCGCCCCCACGCTCGCCGACGCCCGGGGCTCGGGCTCGTCGAAGGCCGACCCGCGAGCCACGACCATCGCCTCGAACCCGCTGCCCTTCACCACCCGTTTCCAGGGTGACTTCCACGGTTCCATCACCCGGATCAGCAACTCGCTGATGACCTGTGACGAGACCAAGGCCCCCCTGGACCCGGCCCAGGTGCCGTGCGAGCAGGCCCGCCAGGGCCTCGGCCCGATGCCGATCAACAACAAGTACGAGATGAAGTACATCAACATCGACCCGGGCTCGATCGGCCCGGAGGGCGATCCGATCTACTCCGCCAGCTCCGCCGACCTCGGCCTGCTCGACGGCTCCAAGGTCAAGTACGCGCGGCTGTACTGGGGCGGCACCCGCGGCATCGGCGACACCGTGCTGCCGGAGAGCCAGATCGACGGGGTCTACCTGAAGATCCCGGGCGAGGCGCAGTACCGGGCCGTCAACAACGACCAGCCGTCCATCGGCTACATCACCACCGACGTGGAGAGCAGCTACCAGGCCTCCGCCGACATCACCGACCTCGTCAAGCAGGCCGGCAACGGCACGTACACCGTCGCCAACATGGACTCGGTGGTCAAGCCGCACAGCTGGGGCGGCTGGACGATCGTGGTCGCGTACGAGAACGACTGCAAGCCGATGCGCCACATCCACCTGTGGGACGGCTTCCAGGTCGAACTGCCGGACAGCCCGCAGCTGGACATCCACCTGGGCGGGCTGCAGACCCCGCACAGCGGCCCGGTCGGGGGCAAGCTCGGCTTCGTCGTCTACGACGGCGACCTCAAGTGGACCGGCGACACCCTGTCGGTCAAGTCCACCAACGGGCCGTCGACGCTCTTCCAGGACGTCAACCACGCGCCGAACGACGCCTTCAACTCCACCATCGAGGAGCTCACCCCGGCCGACCAGTTCGCCCGGAACCCGTACAACCGCAACAACTTCGGCTACGACTCCAACCGCTGGGACATCTCGCCGTTCCTGCGCAACGGGGACACCGACCTGACCGCCACCTTCAACACCCAGAAGGACGGCTACGACATCGGCGTCTTCTACGCCTACGTCAACCTGGACGGCTCGACCGACGTCTGATCCGCCGCCCGCCCCCGGGTGCTCCGGGCCCGCCCTCGTCCGCTCGACGAGGGCGGGCCCCACCGCGTGACCGTCCGCCGCCGCCCGGCCTCACGCCAGCGGTGCCGACCAGAGCAGCCGGGTGCCGCCCCCGACCGGAGCGGTCACCTCGAACACGCCGCCGAGGGCCTGCGCCCGCTCGGCGAGGTTGCGCAGACCGCTGCGCCGCCCCTGCTCCGGGACGCCGACGCCGTTGTCCTGCACCGTCAGCACGACCTGCGTCCCGGTGGCCTGCAGCACGACCTCCACCCGGTCCGCCCTCGCGTGCCGGGCGGCGTTGCTCAGCGCCTCCCCCAGCACGGCCACGACGTGCTCGGCGACCTCCGCCGGGACGTCGGTGTCCAGCAGGCCCTCCATGCTCAGCCGCGGCGGGAACCCGAGGACGGCCTGGGCGTGCTCGACGGCCCGCGTGGCCCTGGCCCGCAGGCCCTGCCCGGCGCGCTCCTCGCGGGCGCGGAGCCCGAAGATCGTCGAACGGATGATCTTGATGGTCTCGTCCAGGTCGCCGACCGCGCGCAGCACCCGGTCCGAGGCCCCCTCGTGCTCGATGAAGCGGGCGGCGCTCTGCAGCGTCATCCCGGTCGCGAAGAGCCGCTGGATGGCCAGGTCGTGCAGGTCGCGGGCGATCCGGTCGCGGTCCTCCAGCATGGCCAACTGCTCGGCGTCCCGGCGGCGTTCGGCCAGTTCCAGGGCGAGCGCGGCCTGGTCGGCGAAGCCCAGCAGCGGGCCGGTCTCGCGGTCGGTGAACTCGGGCCGGCCGGTCTCCCTGGCCAGCAGCAGCACCCCGTCGATCTGTCCCTCGGCCCGGCCCAGCGGCACCGCGACCGCCGCGCCGAGCCCGTCGAAGCGGCGCGGTCCGGCGGACAGCCGCGGATCGCCGGCCAGGTCCGCCGTGGTCACCGGCATCCCCGAGGCGCAGGCCTCGCCCGACAGCGAGCCCTTCAGCGGCACCACCAGGCCCGTCCGGCCGGCCGCGTTGCCGCCGAGGGCGAGCTCCACCCGCACGGTGTCCGTCCCGGCCACCGGCACGGAGACGTCGGCGAGGTCGGCGCCGGTGATCTCCCGGGCCCGCTGCGCGATCAGCTCCAGCACCTCGGACCGGGAGCCGCCGGACAGCAGGGCCCGGGTGATCTCCGCGCTCGCGCCCAGCCAGCGCTGCTGGCGCTGGGCCTCCTCGTACAGCCGGGCGTTGTCGATCGCCACGCCGGCCGCCACCGCCAGGGTGGAGATCACCGCCTCGTCGTCGGCGTCGAACTCCTCCCCGCCCTGCTTGTCGGTCAGGTAGAGGTTCCCGAAGACCTCCTCGCGCACCCGCACCGGCACCCCCAGGAAGGTCCGCATCACCGGATGGTGCGCCGGGCAGCCCACCGACGACGGGTGCTCGGAGAGGTCCTCCAGCCGCAGCGGGGCCGGGCGGTGGATCAGCTCGCCGAGCAGGCCGCGCCCGGTCGGGTACGGGCCGATCCGCGCGATCTCCTCCTCCGACAGGCCCACCGTGAGGAATTCCGACAGCGTCTCGCCGTCCGGCCCGATCACGCCCAGCGCCGCGTACCGCGCGTCCACCAGGACGGCGGCCGCCTCCACGATCCGGCGCAGCACCTGCGTCAGGTCCAGTTCCCGGCCGACCGACAGCACGGCCTCCAGCAGGCTGTGCACCCGGTCCCGGGTGCCCCGGGCGGCGTCGATCCGCGCCTGGAGCTCCTCCAGGAGTTCGTCCAACCGCAGCTGCGGCATCCGCGGCCGCACTCCGTCCCCGCCCACACGAGCCTCCTGCCGCTCTGGTTCCCGGACGGGTCGATTCTCGCAGAAGCCGACCGCCCGCCGTCCAGGCCGCCTCCTCCCCCGACCGGCAAGAGCGCAGGCCAGGGCCTGTGGGGCGGCCCGCGCGGCCGGCTGCCTCTACGCTGGCCCCCGGGCGGCCGCCCGCCGCGCACCGACTCCGGGGGGACAGCGTGATCCGCGTACAGCAGCGCACCTACACCTTGATCGCGTGGCCGTGGAGCACCATGCGGTGGGCCGAGGTCCCCGAGGGGCTCGCATTCACCCTGTACGACGTCGTCCAGCCGATGGTGCGCGGCGTCGAGGTGCCCGGCACCCCGCAGGACGCCGCCCGGTGGAAGACGGCCCACGACGCCTACCAGAGCCTGCTGAGCGACGCCGAGGACGTCGTGCGCCACGCCCACGGCGTGCGCTGCAAGGCCGGCTTCATGGTGGACCACCGCTCGGTGCGCCTGCTCCGCTACGGCATGCTGCCCCACCGCAGCGCCCGCTCCCGGCGGCTGTTCGCCGAGTGCGCGGCGCGGATGCGCACGTACGAGGAGGCGTACCGGCCCGTCCTCGAGGAGATCGAGGCCCGTCTCCCGCAGGCCTCCGCCGACCCGTCCTGACCCGCCCGTCGCGGACGCCCGGACGTCCGGACGGCCCAGCGGTTCGGCACGATGCTCGACATGATCGCCACCGGCCGCCTCGCCCCCGGCCGGATCGTCACCCGCACCGTCGGCCTCCACCAGGCGAGCGCGGTGCTGGAGTCCCTGGAGACCTACGGGCCGACCGGCGTCGTCGTCATCGACGACTTCCGGGACCCGTTCGCCCCGTGACGCCCCGCGCCCGTGACGCCCCGCGCCCGTGACGACCCGCCGAGCGGCGCTCTCACACGGGCGGCAGCAGATCGCTCTCGCTGACGGTGTACGTCAGCGGGGGGTAGCCGAAGTCCGTCTCCTGGTTCTCGCGGCGCCGCAGCCGGTAGAACTCCTGCCGCTGCTCCTCGTCGGCCGCGGTGAGGCGCGCGCCCTGCGGGAGCCGGGCGTGCCCGTCGCGGAACCGCAGGAGGGTCTTCGAGGTGCGGAAGGTGACCCCCAGCCACGCGTTGTCCGCCGCCTCGGCGGGCGCGTCCAGGACGATCCGGTGCCGGAAGCGCCGGTTCGCGTCGACGGAGAACGCGACGACACCGTGGTCGACCAGCGGGATCTCGAACCTCTCGCCGTCGGCCGCCTTCGCTTCGAAGACCAGCTTCCTCGGCGGGCCGGCGTCGGGGTGCCGGTAGCAGGAGAAGACCGCGATGAACGACGCGTCCGCCAGGTCGAGGGCCTGGTCGGAGTGGGCGCCCATCCGGGTGTAGGCGTTCGTGTAGCTCTCGATGAGGGCGTTGTTGAAGGCGACGGGGATCCCCGTGCGCTCCTGGACCTGCCGGGCCAGCCGCTCGTGCACCGGCCGGAAGCGCTGTGCCGGGCTGCCGTACCGGGTGGTGGTCCGCACCAACGGCACGTCGCCCGCCTCGTCGACCCTGGTGAGGACGGCGCCTCGCCGGCCCTTCCCCAGTTCCTCCAGCCGGGCCGTCGCGGACAGCTCCGCGAAGAGGTTCCGCTCGGCCGGCAGCACGCACGACAGGATCTCGTCCGGAATCCTAGAGGTGGGGGGCACGGTAGTCTCCCGAGTTCATGCTGAAGCGGAACCGGTCGCCGTAGTCGACGAAGGCCGACGTCCGGTTCTCCTCGGCGTACAGCCTGCGCAGCTCGTCCATGCCGTCCTGCGTGGGCGGCCCCAGCTTCACCAGCTCGCCGGCCCTCTTGAGGTACGTCCGGCCGTCCCGGTGGACGGCCTCGGTGTTCGAGCAGCGCACCACGTACCCCAGGCGGGTCGGCAGCGACTCGGCGTCCAGGGCCGAGGGCCGGATCTCGTGCGTGTACAGGCGGTTGGTGGACAGCGGCATGAAGAACACCGAGCCCGGATAGAGGGTCAGGGTGAACTGCGGGGGGAGCGCGGCCCCGGCGTGCGCCTCGACCGGCTCCTTGAGGCGGAACCGGAGCCTGGTCAGCCCGCTGACGCCCTGCACGCCGTGGTCGAAGGCGTCCCCGGCCAGGGGCCGCAGCCCGTCGAGCCGGTCGTAGAAGGTGCAGAAGGCCATGATGCCGTTGCCGGGCATGTCCTTGGTCTTGTCGGCATGGGCCGAGATCCTCGCCTTGGACTGCTTGCGCCCGGGCGTGGCACCGGTGTTGTGGTAGACCTGCGCGAGCACGTGGTTGAGCGGCGCCTGGCCCCGGAAGACGGCGGCGGCCTCGCGGTTCAGGGCCTCGACGACGGCCGTGTCGGTCGGGCGGAAACCTTCGGTCGGCCCGGAGAGGTTGGTGGAGCACCGGAGCAGGCGGAAGTGCAGCTCGTCGCCGTCCCGCGTGACGGGCGTCAGGTAGATCCCGCTGCGATGGGCACTCCCGGGCTTGGTCGACTCCGTCAGGGACTGGAACACGTGCTCCGCCCGGATCCGCCCGAAGTGGTCGGCGTCGAGGTCGAAGAAGCGGCGGTAGTACACGCCGACGCCGTGCACGCGGACGGGCACCCGGCCCACGTCCACCAGGGGCCAGGCCTCGTCGACGTCCTCCTGGTCGACCGCGAACACCCGGGCGGCCGCCCGCAGACGGCGGCCGTCGATCCCGGACAGGTCGCCGTACAGGTAGACGGTCTTCCGCACCAGGTCGGGCGAACCGGAGGCGAGGTCCTCCGGCGTGACGACGGTCCCGAAGAACTCCCTGACCACCTCGTGATCGTGCACCATCGAAGGCGCGACCAGGACGTTCCCCGCATCCTGGAGGCGGGCCTCTGCCGGCTGGACGGCCGGCGGCTCCTCGACACCCTCGCACGGACGCGCCACCCCGGCCCGGCCGATCCCGCCCGCGCCCACGGTCCCGATGCGTTCCACTGGCCCTCCCCCGTCGACTTCACCAGCGGTGGCCCGCGCTCCGACGCGCCGGCCGCCGCCGAGTCTAGGGCCCCCGGTGATCGCCGCGGGAACCGCGACCGCCAGGACCGCCGGGCGCCGGACGGCTACCGCCGCCCCGACCAGCGCGGCTCCACCTGCGCCCGGTCCGCCGCCCACGCGCGCTCCGCCCGGCGCTCCAGGGCCCTACGGAACACGCGCCCGGGACCGTCCGACCCGGATCCGCCGGCAGCGGGGGTGTCGCCTCGGGAGGCGCCGACCCCGGCGCCTGCCGATACTGGGGCCGGGGCCCCGAGGAGGGACCATGGAGTACGGGATCGGCGTACGGCTCCACCAGCCGTTCCGCCAGGCGGTCGACGCGGTCACCGCCGCGCTCAAGGAGCAGGGCTTCGGCGTCCTGACCACCATCGACGTCCGGGCGACCCTGCGCGAGAAAATCGGCGAGGAGATCGAGGACTACCTGATCCTCGGCGCCTGCAACCCCGCCCTCGCCCACCGCGCGCTACGGGCCGACCGCCGCATCGGGCTGCTGCTGCCCTGCAACGTGGTGGTCCGCACGGACGGCGACACCACGCTGGTCGAGGCCGTCGACCCGCAGACGCTCGTCGCGCTGGCCGGGCCGGACGGCGGGCTGGGCGAGGTCGCCGACGAGGCGGCCCGGCGCCTCGTCGCGGCGCTCGACGCGCTGCGGGACTGAGGAGCGCGCCATGACCGGACCGGTCGTCGTCGGTGTCGACGGCTCGCCCGAGAGCCTGACCGCCTCCGAGTGGGCCGCCCGCGAGGCGCAGCGCCGGGGGCTGAGCCTCGAACTCCTGCGGGCCTGGCCCTGGCCGAAGCGGGACGTGGTCGGCAGCGACCAGACGTACCGTCACGCCCTGGCGGAACTCGCCGACCGGGAGCGGGAGTTGCGGGCCCTGGCACCCGACGTCCCGGTCTCCTCGTCGACGGTGTCCGCCGATCCGGTCGAGGCGTTGGAGACCGCCGCGCAGAGCGCCGCCCTGCTGGTGCTCGGCTCGCGCGGGCTGGGCGCCGTCCTCGGTTCCCTGGTCGGCTCGGTGAGCCAGGAGGTGCTGCGCCGGGCCGGCTGCCCGGTGGTGCTCGTCCGGGCGGGCGAGGCCGGATCGGACGGCCCGGTGACGGTCGGCCTCGACCTGGCCCACCCGGCCGGGGACGTGCTCGCCTTCGCCTTCGAGGCCGCGGCGCTCCGCTCGGCGCCGCTGCGCGTCGTCCACGTCTGGGCGCCGCCGGCGGGCAGCGGGTACCTGTCGCCCAGCGCGGTCGACGGGCAGCAGGCCGAGCTCTCCGCCGTCGAACAGGACGGGCTCGCCCGGGCCCTGGCGCCGTGGCGCGCCCGCCACCCCGGGGTGGACGTGACGGCCGAGCCGGTCCGCGGCAAGGCCGCCGTCGAGCTCGTCGACGCGGCGGCGACGGCCCGGCTGCTCGTGGTCGGCCGCCGCACCCGCCACCTGCCGTTCCTCCACCACCACCTCGGCCCGGTGGCGCGCGCCGCGATCCACCACGCGCACTGCCCGGTCGCCGTCGTCCCGTACGGCTGAGCGCAGGGGCGTTACGTCCCGGCCTGCTGGTAGAGCGTCACCAGGAGGCCGTGCACGGGCTCGCCCTCGGCGTCCTCCTCCGTCTCGTCGACCAGCGCGGCCAGCGCCTCGGCGAGCCGGGCGGCCTTGGCCGGGCTGAGCCGGAGGTGGCGCAGGGTCAGGAGGTGGTCGACGGGCGAGCGGTCCAGCTCCTGGGCGACGGCGCCGAACAGCGCGGCCGTGCCCTCGGCCTGCGGTTCGTCGACGAGGAGTCGTTCGGCGGTCCGCCGGTAGTACTTCTCGGTGCCGCCGCGCACCCGCCGCGTTCCCGCGTCCTGGACCAGCCCCGCCTCGCACAGCACCCTGAGGTGGTGGGAGACGCTGCCCTTGTTGGCGCCCAGTTGCGCGGCGAGGCGGCTGATCGTCGACGGCCGGCTGCTGAGGGCGAACAGCAGGCGCTGGCGCATGGGGTGGGCGAGTGCGGTGTGCTGCCCGGGTGTGCTGATCCGCTGGACGCTCTCGTCCGGTTGGTGGCTCACCGGATCAAGCGTTAAGCACGTTTGACGCTTTGGCAAGTCGCTGGTCTACTCCCTCCCATGACTTCCACCACCTCACCAACTGCCGTGGACGCCACCGCCGTCGTCGAGTCGGTCGCCGAACTGGTCCGCGAGAACTACGTCTTCCCCGACGCCGCCCGCCAACTGGCCGAGCTGCTACGGCGCCGGAACGCCGAAGGCGCCTACCGGACCGGATCCGCCGAGGAGTTGGCCGAGGCGGTGACGGCCGACCTGCGGTCCGTCAACGGCGACCTGCACCTGGCCCTCCAGTTCCACGCCGAGCCGGTGCCGCCGGACCGGGGCTCGGCCGTACTCGCCGCGATGCGACGGGACTTCGACGCCTCCCTCGGCGGCGTGCCGCGGGTGGAACTCCTCGACGGCGGCGTCGCGGTCCTGGAGATCGGGCCCAAGATGTTCCCGCTGGACTGGGCGGCGCAGCCGCTCACCGCGGCGCTCTCGCTGGTGGCCCCCGCCCGCGCCCTCGTCCTGGACCTGCGGCGCAACACCGGCGGCGATCCGAACACGGTCGCCTTCGTCTGCGGCTACCTGCTCGACGGCCGCACCCACCTGATGACCATGCTCTCGCGGCAGGGAGCGGTGGCCGAGCAGTCCTGGACGCCCCCGTTCGTGCCGGGCGCCCGCTTCGGCGCCAGCAAGCCGCTCTACGTGCTGACCAGCGGGAAGACCTTCTCCGCGGGCGAGGAGCTGGCCTACGACCTGCAGCAGGTCGGGCGCGCCGAGGTCGTCGGGGAGGCCACCCGGGGCGGCGCGCACCCGCGGGACGGCTGGACGGTGCACCCGCACCTGGAGCTCAGCGTGCCCGTCGCCCGCGGGGTCAGCCCGGTCTCGGGCACCAACTGGGAGGGCACCGGCGTCCGGCCCGACGTGCCGTGCGACGCCGACGCGGCGCTCGACCGCGCGCTGTCCCTGGCCGTGGCGCGGCTGGCCTGAGCTGCCCGTCGTCCGGCGTCCGACCCGGACGCGCGCCGACGCGGACGGGCACCGGCACGACGGGCACCGGCACGACGGGCACCGGCCAGACGGGTACCGACCCGGACGAGTACCGGCGCGGCGCCGGGTGTCAGGGTCGGCGCCGCGCCGGGGCGGTCAGGACAGGACGGTCCACCTCTGCCCGGCCGCAGCCGGGTTGGCCGGGTTGGTCATCCCCGTGGAGCCGGCCGCGCTCCCGGCGACGTCCAGGGTCAGGCCGTTGCCGACGTTGGTCACGGTGAGCGCGCCGGCGCTGTTCTGCGTCACCTTCCACTTCTGCCAGGGGTTGTTGGGCGAGGGGTTGAGCAGGTAGGCGCTGCCGACGCCGGCGCCGGCGGCCAGCACGGTGTGCGCCTGGGCGGCGGTGTAGCAGTTGTCGGTGATCGTCACGGTGCCGTCCGCGTTGGGCGTGAACAGCCACTGCTGGGCGGCGTTGCCGCTCTGGTACGCGTTGATGTCGGAGTTGCCGCCGACCGCGGCGTAGCAGCCGCCCTGGACCTCCAGCGCCTGGCCCGCGGTGCCGCCGGCGCTGATCGCGTGGTACTTGCCGTCGCCGACGACGCTCGGCCGGGTGCCGCCGGTGCCACCGCCGCTGCCGATGCTGCCGCCGGCGATGCGGTACAGGGCGACGCCGTGTGCGGGGATCCAGTTGCCGCCGAGCGATCCGGTCGCGGTGCCGGTGGCGCCCGTCCACAGCTCCCGGTAGCCGTAGCTGGAGCCGGTCAGGCCGAGGTCGGCGAAGCCCGCGCTGATCATGGCCCAGTTGTTCGGGTCCTGGTTGATCAGGGCGACGGCCAGGTCACCGTTGGCGAGTTGGCGCTTGAGGACCACGGGGGCGGTCGGGGACGCGGGCGGGTTGCCGACCAGGGTGGCGGGCTTGGCGAGGCCGTCCTGGTCGATCGCGATCATGTCGGGGTTCTTGAGCAGCGACAGCGCGGAGGAGGTGATGCCCGTGGACCAGGTGTAGCCGTTCGCGGTGTGCTGCGAGTCGGCGGCGGTGCGCAGGTCGGCGCCGGAGATGAGCGGGGCGGCCATCATCGACAGCACGGACAGCTCGGTGCGCGACTCGTCGTCCGTGAAGGGCTTGTGGCCCTTGTCCGTGTCGGTGACGCCCCAGACGCCGTAGGTGTCCTGCCAGCCGGCGAACATCATGTCCAGGTCGTTCCAGCTGCCCGGGTGGACGTTGCCCGGGTACTTCAGGGCGGTCTGCAACTGGCCGTTGTAGAGCAC
The DNA here is from genome assembly GCF_000961885.1 of Streptomyces rubellomurinus. Classification (GTDB taxonomy): domain Bacteria; phylum Actinomycetota; class Actinomycetes; order Streptomycetales; family Streptomycetaceae; genus Kitasatospora; species Kitasatospora rubellomurina. Next base: position 32,922 of record NZ_JZKH01000004.1, on the reverse strand, counting down.
GCCGTCCAGTTCGCTGTCCCGGTCGCCGCCGATCCGGCACATGTTGGCGACCTGACCGCACCACACGCCGGTGGGCGAGTAGCCGGGTGCCTGGTGCGGCGGGGTGCCGGCGGCCGTGATCAGCGGATCGGTGCGGGCCGGGTCGTTGGCGGCCAGCAGGTACGGGATGCCGGTGTGCGCGGGCTGTGCGGACAGGCTGAGCGTGACCTTGGGCTTGCCCGCGGCGCCGGTCGCCGCGTCGAGGGCGCGCTGGAAGGTCTGGGTCCGGGCGTAGATGGACTGGGTGAGTTCCTTGCCCTCGCCCTGCGGGTAGTAGGCGTAGCCGTCCGGGCCGGTGATGGTCGGGCCGTACGGGCAGTCGTCGTACTTGACGAAGTCGACGCCCCAGGAGACGAAGTCGGCGGCGTCGGTGCTCTCGTGGCCGAGGCTGCCGGGGTGACCCTGGCAGGTGGTGTAGGTGTCGGTGGCGTAGAGGCCGAGTTTCATGCCCTTGCTGTGCGCGTACCAGGCCAGGTACTGGATGCCGTTGACGGTCCTGCCGTTGACGACCTGGGCGGGGAACTGGCCCGGCTCGGGCACGAGGTGGCCGCTGGTGGGGTCGTTGCCGCTGCCGTCGGTGCCGCTGACCGGGTTGCCGTTGCCGTCGTAGAGCTGCATGGCGTTGTCGGCCGTCTTGGCGAAGTCCGTGCTCTGGCCGTCGCGGTGGCGCATCGACCAGCCGTCGTCGATGGTGACGGTGTTGTAGCCGGCCTGGACCAGGCCGTTGGCCGACATGAAGTCGATGGTCTGCTTGACCTGGCTCTCGGTCACGTACGCGCCGATGCTGTTCCAGGAGTTCCAGCCCATGGGCGGGGTCAGGGCGGTGCCGTTGCCGAGGGCGGCGGCCGGAGTGGCGCCGGTGAGCACCGTGGCACCGAGGCCGGACGCGGCCAGGGCCAGGGCGGCCACCATGCCGGCGACGCGGTGGGGGGTTCTGCGCATGTGGGGGCTTCCCGAATGGGTGAGTGCGCCGCGCCCCCGGGCCGCCCGAGGGCGGAGCCGGGTCGCGGCGCGAGTGAGGGAGGAGTGCCATACGATATTGCACACATCACAAACCGACAAGGCTCAACACAAACACTCACCTTGAGTGGCCGACAGGTGTTCGTTCGTGATGTCTCCTGCTGGTGGCGAGCCCCGGGCCGAGGTGGGTCGCACCCCCGGCAGCGGCTACCGGCCGCGGCGGTTGTCCTCCCAGTCGTCGAACCAGCGGAGCCAGATGGGCGTGCCCACGCCGCGGTGCCACCGGTCGCCGGCGGCCTTCTCCAACTCCGGTGTGGTCAGCGGCTCCTCGTGTTCCAGCCAGTCGAGGTACCACTCCCCGAAGCCGGCCGGCCGGCCCGCATCCGTCAGCAGCGGGTTGAGCCGCTCGCAGGTGGACCGCCCGTCGAACCACATGCTGCCGCGGTCCGGACCGCTGACGATGAGCAGGGTGCTGAAACAGTGCCCGTGGCCCGCCAGGAACACACCGCCGGTGACCCGGTCCCGCTCGGCGGCCTCCACGGCCTCGCTCCGGACGTCCCGGGCCGCCGCGAACTCGGCCGGGTCGGTGTAGTCCTCCTCCCGTACGAACGTCTCCCACACCTCGTCACTCGCCGCCAGCGCCGCGTCGTGATCGGGGAACGGCACGTGCAGCCGCTCCAGTTGGGTGTCCGCGTCCCCCACCCAGTGCCAGCCGTCCGGGCCCCGCCGCAGTTCCCTGGGCCACCGCCCGCCCGCGCTGACCCGGAGCAGGAACTCCCGGTAGTCCGCCGGAAAGGTGATCCCGAACTGCCGCTCCGCCTCCGCCACCTGGCTCTCGGCCAGCGGCGCGGCCAGTTCGGCCCACGCCGCATTCCATGGCCGCTCCTCACGCAGCGCGCGTACCCGCTCCCGGACGCCGTCCCAGTCGATGCTCCGCATGACCGGCCAGGATACGACCCCGCCACGGCCCGGCCGGCCGGCTACCGACCGGGTCGGCTGTCCGCCTCGGCGACGACGCGTATCTCGTGGACGGCGTTCCGGTCCCCGGTGAGCGGCTGGACGCGTCCGGCGGAGTCGGTGGCCCGGCAGCGGATGCGGTGCGGACCCGGGGTGAGGTCGTGGCGGAGGCGGAAGCGCTGCCAGGTCGGGTCCGGGCCGCGCCGGTCCAGCTCGGCGAGCTGCCAGTCGGCGTCGTCCACGGCGACCTCGACGGCCGTCACTTCGGTGGAACTCCAGGCGTAGCCCGCCAGTTCGCGGCTCCCGGCCGGGACGGTGCTCCCGTCGCCCGGGGTGAGCAGCTTGCTGCAGACGTCCTTCTCGCGGACCGGCCGGGCCTCGTGCTCGCCGGGCAGGACGCGGGTGTAGAGGCGGGTGGTGAAGAGGTGGTCGGGGCGGTCGGCGGCCAGCACGATCCGGCTCAGCCACTTGACCGAGTTGGTGCCGAACATCCGGGGCGCCACCGCCCGCAGCGGGTAGCCGTGGTCGGGACGCAGCGGTTCGCCGTTCATGGTGTGCGCGAGGAAGACCTCGGTGCCCGCCTGGTCGAGCGGCAGGTCCTTGAGGAAGCTCACGTCGCGCTCGTCCCCGAAGTCGCCGGAGTCGGCGCCCTCCAGCCAGACGTGCCGGGCCTCCGGGCGGGGCCCGGCGAGCTCCAGTACGGCGGCGAGCGGGACGCCGACCCACTCCAGGTTGGTGACGGCGCGGGTCGGCACCGTGGGGTGCAGCGGGTTGCCGAAGCACTCGTGGACGGCGGTGAAGCGGGTCTGCGGCAGGCCCTGGATGGTCGGGAAGTCCAGCCGCAGCGGCCGCTCCACCAGGCCCTCCACGCTGAGCGACCAGGTGGCGGGGTCGAGCCGCGGGTGCGGTCCGACGTGGTTGCGGATGAAGACGTCGTCGACCGGGGTGAGGAAAAGGTCGGGTGTGTCCGGATCGGTCCTGATCATTGGTCATTCCCCCGTGCTGATCTTGCTGTTGCTTGGGGTAGACAGTACAAGGAGGGACTGACATCGCTGCCGGCGAGGTCGGGACCGGCCCCAGGGGGACGCCTGGTCAGCTGGCCCGCACCCGGGCCCGGAACCGGCCGCCGATCGACACGGCCACCGCCGCGCCGGCCAGCCCGGCCCCCAGGGCGCCCCACCAGAGGGCGGCCGGGCCCAGCAGTGCGTAGACCGTCGAGCCGAGCAGCAGGGCCGCGAAGCGGGCCAGCCCGCGGGCCCAGCCCGCGACGCCCTGGTAGCGGCCGGCGGCCCCGTCCGGGGCGAGATCGGCCACCATCGAGCTGTACAGCCCGCTCACCGCGACCTCGCCCAGGCTCCACACCACCACGGTCAGCACGAAGCCCCAGGTGCCGCCGGCCACGCCGGTCAGCGCCACCCCGGCGGCGGCCAGCGCCGACCCGGCCGCCCACAGCCGGGTCCGGTCGAACCGGGTGAGGACCAGGTTGGCGATCGGCTGCAGCGCCACCACCAGCACCGCGTTGACGGCCGCGGCCAGCCCGAAGACGGTCGGCGGCAGGCCGTGGTCGCGGATCGCCAGCGGCAGGGTGACCTCGGTGAGCGCGTACACCGCCTCGCCGGTGAGCACCGGCACCATCAGGAGCAGCAGCAGCCGGTCGCGCAGCACCACGCCGTAACCGCCGCCGTCCCGCGGCGAGTCGGCCCGCGCGGCGCCGGTGGTGCGGGGCAGGCGGACGGCCACCAGCGCGCCGTACGCCAGGCAGGTCGCCATGTCGAGCGCGAACAGCAGCCCGTAACCGTGCTCGGCCAGGAACCCGCCGAGCGCCCCGGCCAGCGCCGCACCGACGTTGATCGACCAGTGCAGCAGCCCGAACGCGACCCGGCGCCGCTCGCCCTGCGCCGCGCCGGCCATCACCGAGGAGGCGCCGGGCATGTGCAGGGTGCCGCCGACGCCCAGGGCCAGCGTGGCCAGCGCCAGGGTGACCGGGTCGGGCGCGACGAAGAGCAGGGCCTGGCTGCCCGCGGTGGCGAGCATCCCGGTCACCATCGCGAGCCGGGCGCCGAACCGGTCGGTGAGCAGCCCGCCCAGCACCGGGCCGAGCAGGCCGCCGACGCCCAGCGCGCCGAGCACGAACGGGACCTGGCCGGTGGCGATGTGCCGGGAGCCCAGGTAGAAGACCAGGAACGGCACCACCATGTTGCCGAGCCGGTTCAGCATGGTGCCGCCGATCACCACCCAGAACGGGCCGCCGAACCCGGCGAACCGGCTGCGCAGGCCGTCGCGCAGGCCGCTGAACAAGCCGCCGGCCGGACTGCTGGGCGGCGCCGGGACCGGGCCGGCGGCGGGAGCGGGGGCAGTGCTGACGGAGCTGGTGGTGGAGGTCATGGCGGAGGTCATGGCGGGAATCCTGCGGCCACCGCTACGGTGGCTCCATTCATTCAGGCTCAGCCGAATCCACGGCCGCTGAATCCACTGGCCACCACGGGGGGAATCGTGCTGGAACTCGCCTTCTCGACCCGGGACGTGGCCGGGACCAGGCTCGCCTACTCCCCGCTGTGGGAGGTGGTGACGAGCCATCGGCTGCTCGCCCGGGGCGCCGTCGGGCCGCTGCACCGCCGCTGGGCCGAGCGGGCCAGGCCCGAGCTGGCCGCCGTCGGGCTGGGCACCGGCCTGCTCGCCGACCTGATCACGCCGAGCGGCTACCTGCCCGACTTCCTCAACCCGCCGCCCGGTCCCGTCCCGCCGAGCGCCAGTGCCGAGTCGGCGCTGACGGGCGAGCTCGCGGTGCTGGCCCGGACCGCCCCCGAGCGGATCCGCGCCGACCTGGAGCAGTTGGTCGACTGGACGCCCGAGGTGGCCGCGTTCCACCGGGACCCGGCGGCGGTGCTGCCGCGGTTGGTCGACGAACTGCGCGGCTACTGGGCGGTGGCGCTCGCCCCGCACTGGTCCCGGATCCGGGCGGTGCTGGAGAGCGACGTGCTGCACCAGTCCCGCCGGTTCGCCGCCGAGGGCTCGGCGGCCGTGCTGCGCGAACTGCACCCGAGCGTGGAGTGGTGCACCGACCGGCTCACGCTGCCGCTGGCCGACTGCGGCACCTCCGGCAGCCTGGCCGGGCGGGGCCTGCTGCTGATTCCGTCCGCCTTCGTCGGCCCCGGACGCACCATGATGGTGAACCGGCCCGACCAGGTGGTGCAGCTCTGCTACCCCAGCCGGGGCATCGGCGTCCTCTGGGAGCAGCCGGCCGCGCGGGTGCCGGAGGCGGTCGCCGCCGTCCTCGGCCGCTCCCGCGCCCTGCTGCTGGCCGAACTGGCCGCCCCGGCCTCCACCACCGAGCTCTCCCACCGCACCGGCATGTCGGCCGGCGGGGTCTCCCAGCACCTGACGGCCCTGCGCGCGGCCGGTATCGTCGCCTCCCACCGTTCCGGCCGCTCCGTCCTGTACCAGCGCACCGACCTCGCCGACGCCCTCCTGGCCGCGGCGGGCTGAGCCACGTCGCAGGGCCAGGAGGCGAGTTGTCCCTCCTGGCGAAGATCTGATCTTCTGTCGGGGACACGTGCTGCTCGCCCGACCCGACGGAGGGGTTCCATGCGTTTGATCTCAAGTGGCCGCCACCATGCCACGTTCGAGTTCGGCGACCTGCGGGTGGTCTCGTTGCGGGACGGGTACCTCGACATGCCGCCGGCCCGGCTGCGCGACGAGGACGGCCGCACGCTCGACGTGCTGCCGTCCTCCGTCCCGCTGGCCGACGGCAACCTGCGGCTGTCGGTCAACGCCTTCTTCGTCACCGACGGCACGCGGTCGGTCCTCATCGACACCGGCGCGTCCGACGTCTGGCACGAGCCGACCATGGGGCTGCTCCACGACGCGCTCGACGAAGCGGGCGTCGACCGCGCGGGGATCACCGACGTGGCCATCACCCACCGGCACGCGGACCACGTGAACGGCCTGATCGCGCCGGACGGTTCGGAGGCGTTCGGCAGGCTCGAACGCGTGTGGATCGGCGCGGGCGACGCCGCGGTGTTCGCGGAGGGCCGGCTCGCACCGATCCGTGACCGGGTCGTGCCCGTGTCGGAGCGGGTCGCGGTCAACGACTGGACCACCGCGGTCCCGACGCCGGGCCACACTCCCGGGCACACCGTCTACGAGGTCAGGAGCGGCGCCGGCCGCCTGCTCGTCTGGGGCGACACCGTGCACGTCCCCACGCTCCAGTTCGACCGGCCGAACGTGGCCTGGGAGTACGACGGCGACCAGCCCCGGGCCCGCACCGCCCGCGCGGCCCTCCTCGAGCAACTGACCCGCCCGCACCACTTCGTGGCCGGCGCCCACCTCGACTCGCCCGGCATCGCCCGCGTCACCCGCTCCGGCGACAGGGACGGCGACCGGGACGGCAGCACGGACCGGGGCGGCTACGCCCTGGAATACCTCGCACCACCGATCGGCTGAGCGAGGGCGGAATATTCGGGTGCCCCGGGGCGCCGACCGCGTTATCCTCGGCGTCATGAACGTCACCGGCCCGATCACCGCCACCGCGCGAGCGACCAGCTCGCCGGTTGCCGCCGTCTGACGTACCCCTCTCCCCACGGCGACCGGAAACGGTCCGCCGGTGGTGGCTTCGAGGCGTTCCCCGCCTCGCTTCCGATGATCGCGTGGACTCGTTGTCCGGTGCGCCCTCCCGCCCCCGCGAAGGAGCCACCCCGTGAACACCGACCAGCTCGTCCGCACCTTCATCGAGTACTACGAGGACCGCGGCCACCACCGGATCACCGGCTCGACCCTGCTGCCGCCGCCCGGCGACCCGGTGCTGTTCACCACCTCCGGCATGCACCCCCTCACGCCCCACCTGGAGGGGCGTCCGCACCCGCTCGGCCGCCGCCTGGTCAACGTCCAGCGCTGCCTGCGCACCACGGACCTCGACGAGGTCGGCGACCGCACCCACCTCACCGTCTTCGAGATGCTGGGCACCTGGTCCCTCGGCGACTACGAGGGCCCGCAGAGCCTCGACTGGGGCTACGGTCTGCTCACCGAGGGGTTCGGCGTCGATCCGGGCCTGCTGCACGTCACCGTCTTCGGCGGCGACGACCAGGTCGGCCCGGACACCGATTCCCTGGAGCTGTGGGAGCGCCACGGCGTCCCCGTCGAGCTCACCGTCGAGGACAACTGGTGGTCCAACGGGCCGACCGGCCCGTGCGGCCCCGACTCGGAGATCTTCCTGTGGACCGGCGACACCCCGCCGCAGTCGACCCCCACCCGGGACGACCGCTGGGTCGAGGTGTGGAACCACGTGATGATGCGCCACCGGCGCCTCGACGACGGCACCCTCGTGCCGCTCCCCCAGCGCAACGTCGACACGGGCCTCGGCCTGGAGCGCCTCTCCGCCCTGCTGCAGGGCCGCCCGTCCGTCTTCGACTGCGACACCTTCGACCCCTGGCGCCGCCTCGTCCCGACCCTGTGGCAGCTGGACGAACCGTCACTGCGGCTGGTCTGCGACCACCTGCGCTCGGCCGTCGTCGTGATCGGCGACGGCGTCCGCCCCTCCAACACCGGCCGCGGCTACGTCCTGCGCCGCCTGCTGCGCCGGGTGCTCACCGTCCTGCGCCGGGACGACCAGCAGCACGGACTCGGCGAGCTGCCGGGCGAGTTGGTCCGGCACACGCTGGACCACTTCCGCCAGGACGTGCACCCCGAGTCGGTCCACCGGGTGCTGCTCGACGAGGAACGACGGTTCGACCGCCTGCTGGTCCGCGGCCGCCAGGTGCTCTCCCGCCCCCGCTTCCGCGGCCCGCTCAGCGAGGACGACCTCCACTACCTCCACGACACCCACGGCCTGCCCCGCGATCTCGTCCTCGACCTGGTCCCCGACCTGGTCCCCGACCCGCGGATGCGGTAACGGCCGTCCCGGGCCCGCCCGTTGTCCCGGGACGGGCCCGGGGGCGAGCCCGGGACAACGGGCGCCACCGGCCACCGGCCGACTCCCGGCCGACCGTCAGCCGGCGGCGGCCGCGGCGACGGTCACGGCCGTGACGGCCGCGACGGCGACGCGCATGTTCCGGACCGTCTGGCCGACCGACTCGCCCGCCCAGTCGCCCGCGGCGATCTCCGCGAACCGCAGCTCGACCCGCGCACGCGGGAGGTCGGAGAAGGCCAGGCCGTGCAGCCGGGCCGCGTGCAGGAGGGCGATCAGGGTCGCGGTGCGGGCGTCGGGCGCCTGGTGGTGCCGGATCACGGCCGCGAGCCGCGCGCGCAGTTCACGCTCGACGGAGCCGTCCGCCTCCGGATAGCGCCGGACCGGGAACAGACCGAGGAGCCGGTGGCGCTCCTCCACGACCAGGCCGCGCTCGCACAGCCGCCGCACGGTGGCCCGGACCGCCGTGAGGTGGTCCTTGGCCAGCCAGTCCGCCGCCTTCGCCTTGCCGGGCGCCTTGTTCGCCGCCCACTCGGATATCCGCTCCAGGCGCTCGTCGAGCAGCGGATCACCGGTCGGCGTACGGTCGGTGACGCTGAGCCGGCCTTCGTCGAGCGCGACCCGCCCGGCCAGCGCGAGATCGGCGAGGAAGCCTCCCGCCACCGCCCATCCGGCGCTCGAACCGTCCTTCGCCACACCGGACTCGTCGTCCAGCGAGAGCAGCATCAGCTCCTCGGCGAGGGTGACGTGCATGTGCCCTTCCTTTCCCTGTACGGACCGGCCACGCCGCAACGCGCCTACCGGCCGCCGCACCCACGTGTCCTCAGCCAGCAACGCCCGCCCGGTCGGGCCGGTTCCCCGGCCCCTCACCGCGCGACGCCCGGGCGAGGATTGACGCGGCCGTGTCCTGAGTAGATGATCACGCCGGGCCCAGGGCGGCAACCTTCCAGGTGCCGACCCACGAACCGAGAGGAGCCCCTCCATGTCCGCATCCGGACACCCCGTCACCGCAGCGGTCCCCGCAGCCGCCCCCGCATCCACGCCCGGATCCATCCCGGTCCCGAACCGCTCGACCGTGGCCGTGCTCGGCCCCGGCGGCGTCGGCGGCCTGCTCGCCGCGCTGCTCTCCCGCGCCGGACACCGCGTCATCTGCCTCGCCCGGGAGGAGACCGCCGACGCGCTGCGCCGGGACGGAATCCGCGTCAGCAGCAGGCAGTTCGGCGACTTCACCGCGCCGGTCGAGGCGGACACCGTGCTGCGCGAGCCCGTCGACCTGTGCCTGGTGACGGTCAAGAACACCGCGCTGGACGAGGCCCTCGACCGCGTCCCGCCGCAGTGGCTCGCCAACGGCGTGCTGCTGCCGCTGCTGAACGGCGTCGAGCACGCGGACACCCTGCGGGCGGCCTACGGCGACGAGCGCGTCGTCCCGGCCGTCGTCCGCGTCGAGTCCGCCCGCACCGCGCCGGGCGTCATCAGGCACGGCAGCCCGTTCGTCGAGGTCGATCTGGCCGGCCGGCCGGACCGGCTCGCCCCGCTCGCCGAACTGCTCACCGGCGCCGGCGTGACCACCCACGTCCTCCCCGACGAGCACCGGGTCCTGTGGGCCAAGCTGGCCTTCCTCGCCCCCTTCGCCCTGCTCACCACCCGCCATCGCCAGCCCATCGGCGCGATCCGCTCCGAGCGGCGGGACGAGCTGACGGCCCTGGTCGAGGAGACCGTCGCGGTCAGCCGGGCCTGCGGCGGGCAGACGGTCGTCGCCGAAGTCCTGCAGCGCTACGACGCGTTCCCGGCGGACAGCAAGTCCTCCATGCAGCGCGACGCGGAGGCGGGCCTCGCACTGGAACTCGACGCCATCGGCGGGGCCGTGCTGCGCGCCGCCGAACGGCACGGCATCGGCGTGCCGCTCACCACGCGGCTGGTGGCCGAACTCGCCGCCGGCGCCGGCCTTCCCCACCGGGCCGGCTGACCGGACCGCCGGCGCCAGGGAGCCCCGTCCGCACCCGTGGGGACGGGGCTCCGCTCAGCGGGGCTCCACTCAACAGGGCTCCGCTCAACGGCGGGCGGGCGTCACCGCTTCATGTAGACGCTGTCCATGAACTCGATGATCTGCTGGTCCGTCACCTGGTGGCCGTCGCGGTGGCCCATCGCCAGGTCGGCCTCGCTGATCATGCCGACCAGCCGGTCGCCGTCGATCACCGGGATGCGCCGGATCTGGTGCTGCTCCATCTTCTTGAGCACGGTGTCCATGCTGTCCTCGGCCCGCACGCAGTGCAGGTGCCCGGCCAGCTCCATGGCGGTCATGGTGGCCGGGTCCTTCCCCTCGGCGAGACAGCGCACCACGATGTCGCGGTCGGTGATGATGCCGTGGAGCTTCTGGTCGTCGCCGCAGATCGGCAGCGCGCCCACCTTCTTGTCGCGCATCATCTTCGCGGCCTCGTCCAGCGTCTGGTGGGCGCCGATGCACTGGGCGCCGGTGTGCATGATGTCTCGGGCAGTGGTCACGGGGACTCCTTCGTCGGTGTTCCCCCCTGCCGGTCCGCCCCAGCGGTCCACAGCGCCGCTCGCAGGGTGACCGTGCCCTCACCGTAGGCGACCCCGGGGCCGCCCGCGACCGGGCGCGGGCACAGCGCCCGGACGGTTCAACGGGGCCCACGCCCGATGTCGCGGGCGAGTTCGAGCGCGAGCACCTGGTCCAGGCGCAGGCAGGTCTCGAAACGGGTCCCGGCCGCCAGGTCCGACCGCTCGTCCAGCGCCTGCAGGGCGCGCACCGCGACCCGGGCGTCCAGGTTCTCGTCCAGCCCGTCGAAGCCCGCCTGGACCATGTCCGCGTCCAGCGGCCCGGACGGCGCACCGGCGAGGTCGGCCACGAGCGCCCGCCAGCGGGCGATCCTCTCCCCGGCATCGGCCAGCGCGGCCGCGGTGATCCGGACCGGATCGGTGACGGCGTGCTCCAGGAGGACCAAGCGCAGCGCGAAGGGATCGCGTGCGGACCCCGGGGAACCGCTCGCCGGGCCCCCGTCCGAAGCCTCCTCGACGACCGATCCGACGACCGATCCGGCGACCGGCCCGGCGACCGGTCCGCTGACCGGCCCGGTGACCAGGAGCGCCGGCGCCACGGCGTCGGAGCCGGGCTGCGGACGGCCGGCGATGACCAGGTCCGCCGTCCCCGCGTCTCCGTGCGCGCTCAGCCGTCCGGGCGGGTGGATGCCCATCTCCTCCGCCGCCTTCAGCAGGGCCCCGGCCTGCTCCTGCGCACCGTCCGGTACGGCGAGCCCGGTGAACACCTGCAGTCCCTGCGTCTCGCAGGTGCGGGCCAGCACGTCACCGGCCAACAGGGCCCGCAGGTCCCCGAGGTCGAACCGGCCATCCCGCTCCCCCACCACGACGGTCACCCGCAGGAGCCCGACCCGGCGGGGCCGGAGCTCGGCGCGCTCCCCGGTCCGGGCGTCGACGATGCGCAACGGCGTCTCCCTTCGACTCGGCAGCCGGCGGCGCCGCTCGGACCGGACACCCGGGGGCCGGACCGAAGGCGCGGTGCCCTCCCGGCTGGGCTGGACGCAACGCATCACCCTAACGTGGCACGGGCCTTGATGCCCGGTACGGACCGACCGGCCCGGCGTGCCGCGGCCCCCTCGCGCGGGCTGCCGGACGACGGTCGGATGGCAGTGGCCTGTGAGCGAGGTGTGAGTGGCCTCCGGGACCGTGGGGGGCGGGGCGTGACCGGCCGTGGCCGTGCGGTCCCGCCCGCGTCCGATCACTCCGAGCTCCGGGAGCCGTCATGCCCTCCGCCCCCCGTGTCCCGCGCTGGGACGCCCACCGCCTGCCCGATGCCCGTGGCAGGAACTTCCTGGTCACCGGCGGCAACGCGGGCATCGGGTACTTCGTCGCCGAGCAGCTCGCCGCCACCGGGGCGACGGTCGTCATCGGCTGCCGCGACCGGGCGCGGGCCGAGGCCGCGATCGGCTCCGTACGCTCCCGGATACCGGGCGCCACGGTGCGGCACGTGCCCCTGGACCTGGCCGATCGCGCCTCACTCAAGGCGTCCGTGGACGCGCTCGGGCTGGACCGCCTCGACGCGGTCGTCCACAACGCCGGGGTGTTGCTCGACGACCCGCCGCGCCGCGAGACCAGGGACGGCCTGGAGCTCATGTTCGCGACCAACCACCTGGGCCACTTCGCCCTGACCCACCACCTGGCCCCGCTGCTCGCGGCCACCCCGGGGAGCAGGATCGTCACCACCGGCAGCTTCGCCGCCAAGTCCGAACGCCTGGACCTCGACGACCTCCAGAGCACGCGCGACTACCGGCCCAAGCGCACCTACGCGCGCTCCAAGCTGGCCCAGATGCTCTTCGCCGTCGAGCTCGACCGCCGGCTCCGCGCCTGCGGCAGCACGACCCTGAGCGTGCTCGTCCACCCCGGCGGCGCCCTCGACTCCCTCACCCCCTCGCGCCCACCGGTGCACGTGCGCACCACCGGCGAACGGCTGCGAAACCTGCCGCTCGGCCTCGTCGTCCAGGGCAAGGACACCGTCGCGTGGCCCGCCGTCCGGGCGGTGCTCGACCCGGCCGTGCGCGGCGGCCTCATGCTGAGCCCCCGGGCGTTCGGCCTGCGCGGCACGCCCGAGGCCGAACCCCTCTGGAAGCAGCTGACCGACACCCGGACCGCCGAGCGCCTCTGGGCGGCCTCCTGCGACCTCACCGGCACCGACCCGGTCTTCCCGGCACCGGCGACCGGCGAACGGCCGGTGGCGCCGGAGGCGAGCCGGGTCAGGCCGTCCGGCGGGCACGTTCGGTGATGTTGCGGGCCATTGCGCCGAACACCACCGTGTGGAAGGGCGCCACGGCCCACCAGTAGGCGTGGCCGGCCAGGCCGTGCGGGTGGAAGAGCGCCCGCTGCCGGTAGCGGGTGCCGTGGTCGCCGTCCGGCGTGACGGACAGTTCGAGCCAGGCCAGGCCGGGCAGCCGCATCTCGGCGCGGAGCCGGAGCAGCCGGCCCGGCCGGATCTCCTCGACCCGCCAGAAGTCGAGGGAGTCGCCGACCCGCAGCCGGGCGGGGTCGCGGCGGCCCCTGCGCAGGCCGACGCCGCCGAGCAGGCGGTCGAGCCGGCCGCGCAGGGCCCAGGCCAGGGGGAACGAGTACCACCCGTTGTCGCCGCCGATGCCCTCGATCACCTGCCAGACGGCGGCCGGTGAGGCCGTCACGGTCCGTTCGCGGAGGTCCTGGTAGAGGCTGCCGCCGGCCCAGTCGGGGTCGGTGGGCAGCGGGTCGCTCGGGGCGCCGGGCACCGAGGCGCCGGACCAGCGGGTGGCGACGTCGGCGTCCTTGATCCGCCGCAGGGCCAGCACCACGGCCTGGTCGAACCCGGTCGGCCCCTCCGGCGGGTCGGGCACCCACCGGGCGAGGTCGTGTTCGCCGCGGACGACCTCGTGGCGCAGGGACTCGACCAGCGGACGGGCGATGGAGCCGGGCACCGGGGTCACCAGGCCGACCCAGTGGCCGGACAGCCGGGGGGTGAGGACCGGCACGGGGACGATGAGGCGCCGCCGCAGCCCGGCCAGCCGCGCGTAGCGGTGCATCATCTGCGCGTAGGTCAGGACGTCGGGCCCGCCGAGGTCGAAGGTGCGGTTCACGTCCGGCGGCAGACCGGCGGCGCCGGCCAGCTGGCGCAGGACGTCCCGGACGGCGATCGGCTGGATCCGGGTGGAGACCCAGCGCGGCGTGACCATCACGGGCAGGCGTTCGGTGAGGTACCGGAGCATCTCGAACGAGGCGCTGCCGGAGCCGATGATCACGGCCGCCCGCAGTTCGGCCGTGGGGACGCCGCTGTCGCGCAGGATCCGGCCGACCTCGGCACGGGAGCGCAGATGGGGCGAGAGGTCCGCCTCGGGCACCCCGGCCGGGATGAGGCCGCCGAGGTAGACGATCCGGGTGACGCCCGCGGCGGCCGCGGCGGCCCCGAAGGCCCGGGCGGCTGCGCGGTCGGTGGCTTCGAAGGCCGGTCCGGTGCCCAGCGAGTGCACCAGGTAGTAGGCGACGTCGATGCCGTCGAAGGCCCCGGCGAGGGTCTCGGGGCGGCTCACGTCACCGGTGGCGACGTCGACCTGCGCGCGCCACGGCTGGTCCCGCAGCCGCTCGGGATCGCGCACCAGGCAGCGGACGGGGTGTCCCCGGGCGATCAGCTCCGGCACCAGACGGCCGCCGATGTAGCCGCTCGCGCCGGTCACCAGGCAACGCGACGGTGCGGGTCGCGGTGTGTCCATGTCCACTCCTCGTCCGGAGGTCCGGAGGACGGGCTCCGTCAGGGCCGGCCGCGCCGGAACCGCGCGGTCAGCTCCTCGGGCGCGACGATCGGGGGCGGGTAGTCGCCGTCCAGGAGCCAGGGCCGGTGGACGGCGGGGCCGGGCAGGTGGGCGAGCTCGGGCACCCAGCGGCGCACGTAGTCGCCGGCGGGGTCGTAACGGTCGGCCTGGCGCAGCGGGTTGAGGACGCGGTTGGGGCGGGTGTCGGTGCCGGTGCCGGCGACCCACTGCCAGTTGAGCTGGTTGTTGGCCACGTCGCCGTCGACGAGCAGGGCGAGGAAGTGCGCGGCGCCGATCCGCCAGTCCAGGTAGAGCGTCTTGGCGAGGAAGCTCGCCGTCAGCAGCCGGGCGCGGTTGTGCATCCAGCCCTCGTGGGCGAGTTGGCGCATGCCGGCGTCGATGATCGGGTAGCCGGTGCGGCCCCGGCGCCAGGCCTCGGCCTCCTCCTCGTCGTGGTGCCAGTGGTCGTCCTTGGTGCGGTAGTCGTACCGCGCGGCGTCGGGGCGGGCGGCGAGGACCTGGTGGTGGAAGTCGCGCCAGGCGAGTTGCCGGACGAAGGCCTCCGCCCCGGCGCCGTCGTGGCGGAGCGCGTGCGCGGCGAGCTCGGTGGGCGACAGGCAGCCGAAGTGCAGGTACGGGGAGAGCCGGGAGGTGGCGTCGGCGGCGAGGTCGTCGTGCGCGTCCGCGTAGCCGTCCGGGTCCCAGGCCCGCCAGCGCCGCCGGGCCACCGTCTCGCCGCCGCGCGGCACGCCCGGCGAGGACGGGCCCTCGGCCGCGAAGGTGTCGCTGCCGACGCCGTCCGGGGTGGCGAGCGTGCGGGGCGCGGCCAGGACCGTCCGGCGGGGTGCCTGCTGCCAGGCGCGGTGGTACGGGGTGAAGACGGCGTAGTGGTCACGGCCGGCCGGGGTGATCCGCCCGGCCGGGACGACGGTGAGCGAGGCGTCGTGGACGTGCAGCCGCTCGCCGAACACGGCCCGCAGCCGTGCCTCCCGGCGGTGCGCGAAGGCGCTGACGCCCGCGGCGACGTGCACCGATCCTGCGCCCGTCTCGGCGGCCAGCCGGGCCGTCTGCTCGGCGGGTTCACCGCGCCGTACGGTCAGCCGCGAGCCGATCCGGCGCAGCGAGGCGTCCAGGTCCTCCAGGCAATCGGCCAGGAACGCCTGCCGGTTGGGGGCGGCGAAGCCCGCGGCCTCGACGGCGGGGTCGAGGACGAACAGCGGCACGACCTGGTCGGCCGCGGTGCGCGCGGCGTGCAGGACGGGGTTGTCGTGCAGGCGCAGGTCCTGGGTGAACAGGGCGATGGAGACGGTCACGGGAGGGCCCTTCCAGGCGGTGCGGTGCGGATTGCCCCCGGTCTTCGGACCCGACTCCGATGCGGATTGGCATGACGTCGCGTCGACGGGATCCCGGGCGGGGAAGGACCTCTCCGGCACGGCGGCGGAGACGACGACGGACGCGGGCGAGCCGGCATCAGCCCGTGACCGCCTGTTCGAGGAGGTCGACGGCGTCCGCGAGCGTGCGGGGGCCGGCGGTGCCGGCCGAGGGCCTGCCGCGGGCCCAGCCGGGACCGGCGGCGACGACCAGTGCGGCGGCGCGGGAGCCGCGCGGTCCCCAGGTGCTGGCGCCGACCCTGCGCGCCAGTTCGCGGTCGGCGCTGCGCCGGTCCTGGGACCAGATCATCACGGCTCCCGGGCCGATCCGGTGGACGGCGTCGAGCAGCGCCCGGGGCGGGACGGCCGCGCCCAGCATGCGGAAGGGGAGTCCGCGTTCGGTCAGCGCCGCGGCCGTGGCTTCGAGCGGGAGGGTGTGCAGTTCGGTGGGTGCCGCGGCCAGCAGCACGGGCGGTGCGGGCCGGGTGGCGGCCGTTCCCACGGCCGCGCCCCGCAGGGCGCTGGAGACGTGCCAGGACAGCAGGTGCTCGACCTCGACGTACTGCTCGCCGTCCGCCGCCCACTTGCGGCCCGCGGCCCGCAGCGCGGGCATCATGACCTCCGTCCACGCGTCGACCACCCCGAGGGTGTCGACCGCCTCGTCCAGGATCCTGGCGACCTCCGGCGCGTCCAGGCGCACCGCCGCCCGGGCCAGGCCGCGGCATTCCGGCCGCACCGTCCCGACCCGCAGGGAGCGGCTCCCGCCCGGGCCGGGGCCGGGCCGGGCGCCGTCCCGGGCGTCCGCCTTCGACCGGCGCGGCGCGGGGCGCCGGGTCTCGTCGTCCTCGGCGGCGGCGCGCTCGGCCAGGACCGCGCGGGCCGCCTCGCCCGGCGGGACCCCGCGGGCGGTCAGGCGGCACATGGCCTCCAGGACGGCGATGTCCTGCGGGCTCCAGCGGCGGTGGTGCCCGGCCTGTCGGTGGGCGGGGCCGATGCCGTAACGGCGTTCCCAGGAGCGGACCGTGGTCGGGGACACGCCGAGTCGCTGCGCCACACCGCCGGTCGGCAGACCCGCCTCCGCCGAGGGGGCGGCGGCGCGCTCGGTGTGCTGCCCGGCGTGTCCGGCGGACGAGGTCACCATCTCGCGATCCTCTGCTGGTCGGCCGTCACGGTGTCCTTCCACGGCTCGGACGTGCGGGCAATCCTCCTGGGGTTGCGCTCCGGATCCGGTCCGCGCCGCCCCGGGCGGACGTCGTCGGGCGTGATCACGGCCCGCAGCCGGATGAGTCCGTCGCGGATCCGGGTCTTGACGGTGCCCAGCGGCACACCGACCCGGTGGGCGATCTCCCGCTGCGTGTAGCCACCGTAGTAGGCCAGCACCACGGCCTCGCGCTGCGCCGCGCTCAGGCGGGTGAGCGCGGACCGGACCCGCTGCCGGTCGAGCGAGCGGACCGCCTGCTCCTCCGGCGGATCGCTCGGCAGCAGCTCCCGCAGCCCGGCCCGCCGGTCGCGCTCGGCGGACGCCCGCGCCGACCGCACGCGGTCCACCGCCCGGTGGTGCGCGATGGTCAGCACCCAGGTCAGCACCGACCCGCGCTCGGGCCGGTAGGCGGTGGCCGTCCGCCACACCTCCAGCAGGACCTCCTGCGCGACCTCCTCGGCGTGCGCCGGGCTGTGCAGCGTCCGCAGCGCGACGCCGTACACCGGCCCGGCCACCGCGCGGTACACCGCCTCGAACGCGGCCTGGTCGCCGCGGGCCGCCCGCCGCACCAGGCGGGGCAGCTCCTCGGCCACCGGCACGGGGCCGCCGGCGGAGCCCGTACCGCGCCCGTTCCTCGTTCGCGAAGTCACGCCTCCACCGTGCAGCGATTCACGGCCGGCAGCCCAGTCGAAGCGTTTGTGCAGCGTTTGGGGTCGTCCCACCTCGGCCCGCCTCGGCCCGCCGCCGCATGCGGCGGCGCGAACGGGGCAAGCGCTCCTGTTCACGGTCCACCCCGACCGGCCGGACGGAGCAGCCATGAACGGCCCCGAAGCGTTTCCGAGCGAACTGTGCGCCGAGCACCGGGCGATGGAGACCGTCCTGCGCAGGCTGGCCGGCATCCGTGCCGACAGCGGCCCCGGACCGGACGACGACCTCCGGTTGCTGCACGCCCTCAGGGAGCTCCTCGACCGGCACCACACCGTCGAGGAGGAGTACGTGCACCCGCTGGTGCGCCGCTACCTCCCGGCCGGGGGCGCGCTCGCCGACGCCGCCGTCCACACCCACACGACGATCCGTCTGCTGACCGACCGCGCCCTGGACCGGCGCCTGCCGCCCGGCGAGCGCCACCACGCCATCGACACCCTGCTCCTGGTGCTCCGCGCGCACCTGCGCGGCGAGGAGGACCGGCTGTTCCCCGCCCTGCGCCTGCGCGCCCCCGCCGAGGAACTGCGGCGCTGCTCGCGGCGCGTGCGCGAAGCCCCGCCGAGGAATCCGCCTCGGCCCGTGTGGGGGCTGCCGCCCGGCACCGGCGCCATCGCCGCGGTCCGGGACCACCTCACCGGACACGACTCCGGCGAGAACGGCCGGTCGCCCTGACGGCGGGCGGCGGCACGGGTGCCCGGCGGCGGGCCGCCGTCAGGTCAGCGCGAAGATCATGGCGACCAGCATGACCGACACGGCCAGCGCCACCGCCACGATCACGACCGCGGGCCAGATGCCCCAGGCCGTGCGCAGTTCCTCGGGTTCGGGGTGGGAGATGCCCGAGATGCCGCCCTCGGCCGGCGGGGTGTCCCCGCCGGGCAGGGTGCCGCGTTCGTCGAGCGCCGGAGTGTGTTCGGGGTCGGGGTCGGGAGTGGCCATGATGAGTCCCGGGGTGGGGCGGGTTCGGATGCCGGGCGGCTGCCCCGGACGGGCGGTCGGAAACCTCGCCGACCGGGCGAGCGGCACGGCCGGCCCCGGGTTTGAGGGCGCCGGGCCCGGCAAGCCGCCTCGTATGGACACTCCCGCGAACATGCTGCTGATCAGGCCGCCGGGCGTCTACCGGCCCCAGGGCGACACCGAGTTGCTGGTCTCCTGCGTCCGCCGCGAGCGGCTCGACGGGGACAGCCGGGTGCTCGACCTGTGCACCGGCACGGGTGCCGTCGCGCTCGCGGCCGCGCACGAGGGGGCCCGGGTGACGGCGGTCGACCTGTCCGCGCGCGCCGTCGCCACGGCCTGGCTCAACGCCCGCCTGCACCGGAGCGGGATCCGCCTGCGGCGGGGCGACCTGCTGGCCCCGGTGACGGCCGGGACCTTCGACCTGATCACGGCCAACCCGCCGTACGTCCCGGCCGCGCGGACGCGGCGCGGGCACGGGCGCGGGCTCGCGTGGGACGCCGGGCCGGACGGACGCCTCGTGCTGGACCGGATCTGCCGGGAGGCGCCGCCACGGCTGGCCCGCGGCGGCGTGCTGCTCGTCGTGCAGTCCTCCCTCGCGGACGTCCCGGCCACCCTGGCGGCGCTCGGCGCGGCCGGGCTGCGAACGGCGGTGACGGCGCGGCGTCGGCAGGCGTTCGGGCCGGTGATGACGGCGCGCGCCGCGCTGTTCGAGAGGCTCGGGCTGATCTCCCCGGGCGACCGGTGGGAGATCCTGGTGGTGGTGCGCGGTGTCCGGGAGCGCTGACCGGGCCGCGACCCGGGTGGTCGTGGTGCCCGGGGGCCCGCTGCTGGTCGAGGGGCCGGTGGAGGTGGTCCTGCCGGGCGGCGAGGTCCGCTCCTCCGACCGGCCGGTGGTGGCGCTGTGCGTCTGCCGCCGGAGCCGGTGCTACCCGTTCTGCGACACCAGCCATCGCCGGCACGGCCGCCGCGAGCGCCGTCCGACCGGCGGCGGTTCAGGAGGCGTTGCGGACGGCGGGCTCGCCGAGGGGTGAGCGCAGGGAGCTGCGCCCGGCCCGCCAGCAGTCGAGCAGGTGGCCCGCGAACCGGCCGTCGACGACCCGTGCGGCGGCCAGGCCGAAGGCGATGTCCGGCGCCAACGCGGGCTCGGACGCGATCAGTTGGTCGACGACCCCGTGCCGGACGAGCTGTTCGTGGACGGCGTCGGCCTCGACGTGTTCGCGGTAGAACAGCGTCCCGTCCGGGCCCGCGCCCAGCCGCTCCAGCGCGGCGGCCAGCCGGGCGGCACCGGGCGGGGAGGTGATCTCCAGGGCGGCGAAATGCCCGACCGCGGCGCCGCGCAGCGCGTGGTGGAGGCCGAAGAGCGTCATCAGGTTGACCGACGCGAGGGAGACGGCCGGGACGGCGTCCAGGTAGTGCCCGTAGGACGGATCGAGTCCGAAGGCCTCCATCATCCGCGCGAACAGCCCCGCGTGTGCCCGCTCGGGGCGCCCGGCGCCGTACTCGTCGTAGAGGATCGTCATCAGGACGGCCTGGGCGGGCCCGTGGATCCTCGGCACCATCCACACCTGCGGGTCGGCCTCCTTGAGGTGGTAGACCGAGCGGTGCACCAGGTACTCGCGGACGTGCCGGGCCTCGCCCTCGTCGAGCAGGAAGCGCGAGGGCCCGGTGCCGCCCGGGGGTTCCGTCAGCAACTGGTCCAGCGCCTCCGGCACCGGTGGGACGGGCTCGGCCGCCGCGCGCACCGCGGCGAGGAACGACCGCTCCAGCGCCTTTCGCAGCGCCAGCAGTTCGGGTTCCCACTCCCAGCCGGGGTGGGCGCCCGCGAGGCCCCGGTCGTGGAGTTCGTAGCACAGGTACAACGCGAGCTGGTGGTCCTCGCCCCACGGGTCGGAGAGCGGGCCGGGCGGCGCGAGCAGCCGTCCGGCGCCCGGCGGCCCGGACCGTACCAGGCCCAGCACCGCCGCGGACAGCGGACCGCGCGGGCCGAACCCGCCCAGCGGGCCGTACGGGCCGGTCACCGTCCGCTCCTTCGACTGCGGCGGGCCGCCGCACCCGCGGCGATCCGGGCGGCGAAGAGGAGCGATGTCGCGAGCCACACCGCGGCGAAGACCGCCAGGACGTCGGCGCTGTGCTCGCGGGTACGGGCGAGCAGGACCGACACCGTCAGGAGCACCACCAGCGCGGTCAGCGGGATCCGCCCCAGGCCGGCGAGCGCGCCGCCGACGCGGTGCCGGAGCGTGAGCCGCATCCTGCTGAGCTCACGGTCCAGCCGCCGTTCCCCGCGCAGCGTGCTCTCGACCTCGGAGAGGATCCGCCGTTCACGCCAGGACAGACCGGGCCGTTCCATCGCCATCGCCTCCACACCTCCGGTGACCGCGGGCACTGCGCGGCTTCCCGGAACCGGCGCGCTCACACGCCACCACGGGACGGGAAGCCTGCCGGGGCGCGCTCCGAGCGCGCCCCGGCCTGGACGGTGGACTCAGAGCGGTGTGCCGTCCGGGGGCTCCTCGGGCGGTTCGTCCGACCACCCGGGGGCGTCGCGGTCCTCCAGCCGCTCGCGCAGGCGGCTGAGCGTGGCGCTGAGCAGGCGGGAGACGTGCATCTGGGACACGCCGATCCGTTCGGCGATCTCGGACTGCGTGCAGCCGTCCCAGAAGCGGAGCTTGAGCACGATCTGCTCGCGCTCGACGAGTTCGGCGAGCAGCGGGCGCACGGCGGTACGGAAGTCGGCGAGTTCGATGCCGGGGTCGCAGCTGCCGAGCCGGTCGAGCAGCGCGCTGCCGCTCTCGTTGGTGTCCTGCTCGCGCAGCGCGTCCAGGGAGTTGGGGCGGTAGACCCGGCCGGCGGCCAGGCCTTCGGTGGTCTGCTCCAGGGTGAGGTGGAGGTCCTCGGCGATCTCCTCCGGGCGGGGGAGCCGGCCGAGTTCCTGCTCCAGGCGGTCGGAGCCGCGGGCCACCGTCAAGTAGAGCTCCTGCATGCTGCGCGGCACCCGCACCGGCCAGGAGGTGTCGCGGAAGAACCGCTTGATCTCGCCGGCGATGGTGGGGATGGCGTAGGTGACGAACTCGACGCCGCGGTGCGGGTCGTAGCCGTCGACGGCCTTGATCAGGCCGATCGTGCCGACCTGGAGGATGTCGTCCATGTCCTCCGGCCGATGGCGGAAGCGGGCCGCGATGAACCGCACCAGCGGCATGTTGAGCTCGATGATCCGGCCGCGCACGTTGCTGTACGCGTGCGTCTCACGGGCGAGCCCGGCCAGCCGCTCGAACAGCGCGTCGCTGAGTCGGCGCGCCTCGGACTTGCCCATCGCCCGCAGCTCGGCCTCGCTGTACGGAGGCGGCAGGTCGGGCGACGACCCACCCGAGGGGGGTTCGGCGGTCATCTGGGCACTACGGTGCTGTGTCTTGACGGGGATGGACACCTGTTGCTCCTGGGCGTCGGGGCGATCGCCCGACGACGCTGCGAACAAGCCCTCGCTCGCGCGCCACGGGCTTCTTTCCCCAGGACCCGCGCCCGGCTTCTTCAAGCGACGGTCCCGGTGGCACCCGGTGGGTGCCGGCGCGGCCGGCGGATCGGCCGTGGCCGCTGCATTCGGATACCTACCCCGACGGACGACATCGAATTCATGTTTTGCCCGACTTGTTTGGATTTGTGTGCTGATGTGCCCGCATGCACGCTCGACGAGTGGATCGCGCCCGGGCGGGCATCCGCCCGCGGGGGCCGAGAGCCGAGAAAGGAACCGATCGCCATGAGCACTCCCGAGGAACAGGGCGACCCGCGCGTCGACGAGCGGGCGAGGGAGAGGTCCGCCGAGCAGCGCAACATCACCGCTCCGACTCCGGCGGACGTGCGCGCCGAAGGCGAGGCCGAGCCGGACCGGGGCGAGGAGTGGGGCGAGGACGAGGAGCCGCCGGCCGGCACCCGGGCCCCGTGACGCCCGTGACACCCGGGGCGGCGGGGCAGCGCAGCCCTCCGCCGCCGCGGGCCCGCGCTACGCCACCGGAGTGATCTGCCACCGCACGACGGCGCAGCCGCCGCGCTCGGCCGTCCTTCGCGCGCGGGGCCTCGCATAGGTTGCCCGGGTGGAGCCCACCGAGTCACCCGAGGCCGCGAGCCGGCCCCCGGCGGGGGTACGTGCCGCCGTCGCCGTCGACAAGCGCCTGCCGCTCATGGAGGGCGGGCGAGCCCTGCTGCGCAAGGCCTTCCCCGACCACTGGTCCTTCCTGCTCGGCGAGCTCGCGCTGTACGCCTTCGTCGTCCTGCTGGTGACCGGCGTCTACCTGACGTTCTACTTCCGGCCGAGCATGGACGAGCTCGTCTACGACGGCTCGTACCTGCCGCTGCGCGGGGTGCGGGTGTCCGAGGCCTACGCCTCGACGCTGCGGATCAGCTTCGACGTCCGCGGCGGTCTGCTGATCCGGCAGATCCACCACTGGTCGGCGCTGCTGTTCGCCTCGGCGATCGGCGTGCACCTGCTGCGGGTGTTCTTCACCGGCGCCTTCCGCCGCCCGCGGGAACTCAACTGGGTCATCGGGGTGACGCTGTTCAGCCTCGCGCTGCTGGAGGGGTTCTCCGGCTACTCGCTGCCGGACGACACGCTCTCGGGCACCGGGCTGCGGATCGCCGAGGGCGTCCTGCTGTCGCTGCCGCTGGTCGGCAGCTACCTCACCTTCTTCGTCTTCGGCGGCGACTTCCCGGGGCACGACGTCATCCCGCGGCTGTTCACCGTGCACGTCCTGCTGGTGCCCGGCCTGCTGGTCGCCCTGGTCGGGGCGCACCTGACGCTCGTCGTGGTGCTGAAGCACACGCAGTGGGCCGGGCCCGGGCGCACCAACCGGAACGTGGTCGGCATGCCCTTCTTCCCGCAGTTCATGACCCGCAGCGCGGGCCTGCTGTTCGCGGTGGGCGGCGTCATGACCGTGTCGGCCTTCCTCGCGGAGATGAACCCGATCTGGCGCTACGGCGCCTACCGGCCGGACGTCGCCGGGGCCGGCGCGCAGCCCGACTGGTACATCGGCTTCATCGAGGGTGCGCTGCGGCTGATGCCCGCGGTGGAGACCCGGGTGCTCGGGCACACCCTGTCGTGGAACGTCCTCCTGCCGGCCGTGGTGCTGCCCGGGCTCATGTTCGCGGTGCTGTACGCCTACCCCTTCGCCGAGCGGTGGCTCGACCCCGAGCCGGGCGAGCACCACCTGTGCGACCGGCCGCGCAACAAGCCCACCCGCACCGCGCTGGGGGTCGCCGGGGTGACGTGCTACGCCGTCCTGCTGGTGGCGGGCGGCAACGACGTGATCGCGTTCGCGTTCGGGATCTCCGTCAACGCGCTGACCGACGTGCTGCGCGCGGCCCTGATCGTCCTGCCGCCCCTGGCGTTCCTGCTCACCCGGCGGCTCTGCCTGGCCCTCCAGGCCCACGACCGCTCCCGGCTCCTGCACGGCGACGCGACCGGCCGGATCGACCAGTCCCTCGACGGCGGCTTCGAGGGCCGCCGCCGCCGGGTGCGGCCCGCCGAGCGGGAGGTCCTGCTGGTGCGCGACGCCCCGGTGCCGCCGCCGGCCCCGGCGGGGGCGCCGCGCCGCGAGCAGGCGCGAGCCGCCGCGAGCGCCTGGTTCTACCGCGACCGGGCCGAGCTGCCGGCCTCCGAGCGGGAGTCGGAGCGGGTCGCGGCCGTCCTCACCGCCCCGCAGCACCCCAGCCTCCCGGCCGACCGCACGCCCCGGCCCGCCGCGGCCGGGCCGCTGCGCCGGCTGCTGCGCGCGGTCACCCGCCGTCGTCGTCGCGGAACTGGAAGATGAACCCGAACACGGCCAGCGCGACCACCAGCGCGCCGACGACGACCAGCCACCGGGCGAACACCACCCCGAGGGCGAAGACCGTCACGCCCACCGCCGTGAGCACCGGGTAGCCGCTCCGAGCCGGGAAGAAGCCGATCGGCCCCGCCGTCTCGGCGATCTCGGCGTCCTTGCGGTCCTGCGGCCGGCCGTGGCCCCGGCGCCGGTGCTGGACGAACCAGAAGAGGGCGATCAGCGCCGACATCAGGAACCCCACCGCCAGGATCGCCTTGCCGGCGGGCTCCCGGGCCCACAGCCCGTAGACGAGACCGGTCACGGCGAAGAACGCCGCCATGATCGAGAACAGCCATCCCTCGGCCTTCACCGCAGGCTCCCCCGTCGCTCCTCGTCGCCGTCCTCCTCGGACGGGACCTCCGGATGGTGCAGGTCGAAGGCCGGCGATTCGGAGCGGATGCGCGGCAGCACGTGGAAGTTGTGCTCGGGCGGCGGGCAGGACGTCGCCCACTCCAGCGACCGGCCCCAGCCCCACGGATCGTCCCGGTCGACCGTGCGGCCGTGCCGGGTGGTGACCCAGACGTTGTAGAAGAACGGCAGGTTGGAGATCCCGAGCACGAACGCCCCGCACGAGGCGAGCACGTTGAGCGCGGTGAAGCCGTCCACGTCCAGGTACGTCGCGTAGCGGCGCGGCATGCCCTGGGCGCCCAGCCAGTGCATGACCAGGAAGGTGACCTGGAAGCCGGTGAACACCAGCCAGAAGTGCAGCTTCCCGATCCGTTCGCCGAGCATCTTCCCGGTCAGCTTCGGCCACCAGAAGTAGAAGCCCCCGAAGGTCGCGAACACGACGGTGCCGAACAGGACGTAGTGCAGGTGCGCCACGACGAAGTAGCTGTCGGTGACGTGGAAGTCGATCGGCGGCGCGGCCAGCAGCACCCCGCTCAGCCCTCCGAACAGGAAGGTCACCAGGAACCCCATCGACCAGAGCATCGGGGTCTCGAAGGACAGCGAGCCGTTCCACATCGTCCCGACCCAGTTGAAGAACTTCACGCCGGTCGGCACCGCGATGAGGAACGACATCATGGAGAAGAATGGCAGCAGCACCTGGCCGGTGGCGAACATGTGGTGCGCCCACACCGACATGGACAGCGAGGTGATGGCGATGGTCGCGCCGATCATCCCGTAGTAGCCGAACAGCGGCTTGCGGCTGAAGACCGGGATGATCTCGCTGACGATGCCGAAGAACGGCACCGCGACGATGTAGACCTCCGGGTGGCCGAAGAACCAGAAGAGGTGCTGCCACAGCAGCGCGCCGCCGTTGGCCGGGTCGAAGACGTGCGCGCCGAACTTCCGGTCCGCCTCCAGCAGCAGCAGGGCCGCCGTCAGCACCGGGAAGGCGAGCAGCACCATGATCGACGTGAACAGCACGTTCCAGGTGAAGACCGGCATCCGGAACAGGGTCATGCCGGGCGCCCGCAGACAGGTGATCGTGGTGACGAAGTTGACCGAGCCGAGGATCGTGCCGAGGCCCGCCACGACCAGGCCCAGCGCCCACAGGTCGCCGCCCGCGCCGGGCGAGAACACCGGCCCGTTCAGCGGCGCGTAGGCGAACCAGCCGAACGCGGG
The DNA here is from genome assembly GCF_000961885.1 of Streptomyces rubellomurinus. Taxonomy (GTDB): domain Bacteria; phylum Actinomycetota; class Actinomycetes; order Streptomycetales; family Streptomycetaceae; genus Kitasatospora; species Kitasatospora rubellomurina. The sequence goes on along the minus strand of NZ_JZKH01000004.1, from coordinate 7,123 downwards.
CGCCCCGGTCGAGGTGAGGAAACCGCTCAGGACGAGCAGCCCGCCCAGCAGGAACGCCCAGTAGGTGAAGGCGTTCAGCCGGGGGAACGCGACGTCGGGCGCCCCGATCTGCAGCGGCATGATCGCGTTGGCGAAGCCGGCGAACGTCGGGGTCGCGAACAGCAGCAGCATGATCGTGCCGTGCATCGTGAACATCTGGTTGTACTGCTCGTGCGACAGGAGTCCGGTGTCGGGCCCCATCAGTTGAGCCCGCATCAGCAGTGCCAGCACGCCGCCGACCAGGAAGAATCCGAAGGCCGTCGCCAGGTAGAGGTTCCCGATGACCTTGTGGTCGGTGGTGAACAGCCAGCGCAGCACGGTGCTGCCCTGGTGGAGCCGGGCCCGGGTGCGGCGCGCGGCGGTGGTCGAAGCGGTCATGGAGCCTCCGCGGCGGAACGGGCGGCCTTCGCACGCCACCGGCGACCCTAGCGGCGGCCGGCGACCGGCCGGGCGTGCCACGCTGCGGACCCTCCGACCGGCCACCCCGCAGGTGACGCCGACGCCCTTCCGACGGACCTCGGGCAACCGGTCCGGACCCCGCCGTCAGTCGTCCCCCGGCTCCCCGTACCGCGCCCGCCACTCGCGGGCCCTCGCGTTGTGCCACTCCACGCCCTGCTCGGCCTGCTGCACGGACAGGCCGCTGAGTTCGGCGACCTCGGTGAGCGGGACGGGTTCGTCGTCGTACTCGGCGAGGGTCCGGCAGACCTTGCCGGCCCACTGCTCCTCCGGGACGAAGGGGCGGTGGCGGTACTGCTCGATCAGCTCGGCCAGGTGGTCGAGGCCGCAGGCGGTCAGCACCCGTTTGCCGTCCAGGGCCGGGTCGCTGACGTGCAGGGCGGACGAGTCCGGCACGAGCGCGCTGAGCAGGTCGTCGCCGTCGACGGCCTGGCCGCAGAGGTCGCACAGGTCGAGCTCGGGGATGCCGCCGCACCGGTCGTCCGGCGGGGGGCCGATGTCCTCCATGCGGCGCGCCTACCCGGTCGGTCCGGGGCCAACCCCGTGCGGCCGCCGGGCGTCAGTCGCCGGCCAGCACCGTGGCCGGGTCCACGGCGCCCCCGACCAGATCGCGGGCCGAGTCGGCCACTCCCCTGCCGCTGCGGCGGGCGTGGCTGCGCAGCACCTCGAGGGCGGTGTCCATGTCCAGGCCGCCTGCCTCGGCGAGGACGCCCTTCGCCCGCTCGACGGCGGTGCGGTCCGCCAGCGCGGAGCCGATCTCCTCGGCGGCGGTCTGCTCCCGCCCGTACCGCTGCTGGAGCAGGGCGATCACGGCCAGGTCGGCGAGCGGCTGGACGATGTCGAGCCCGTCCTGGCCGGGCTCGACCCCGGTGCGGACGTCGAAGACGTTGAGCGCGCCCATGACCCGGCCGTCCAGGCGCAGCGGCACCGCGCGGACCGAGCGGAAGCCGAGCTCGACGGCCTGCTGCGCGAACCGGGGCCAGCGGGCCCGGGCGCCGTCGAGATCACGTTCGACGACCTCGCGGCCCGGTGCGGTGGCAGTCCAGGCAGGGCCCCTCGCCCACGGCGATCTGCAGCGCCTCCAGGCGGCGGACCCGGTCGTTGGAGTAGGCGATGTCGCGGAGTTCGCCGCGGCGGTCAGCGACGACCAGACCGGTGCCGGCCGTGCCGCTGAGCGCCGTGCAGACCTCGGTCAGCCGGTGCAGGAACTCGACGGTGTCGTAGCCGGGACCGACCAACGTACCGGTGAGCCCGGCGAACGCTTCGTTCACGCGGGCCTCGCGCGTCATGACCGCCTCCACTTGCCTTCGGGGCCAGGCTACGCCCCCGCCCGGCCGTCGGTCATCCGTCATCGGTCCTCCTCCGTGAACCGCAGTTGCCGCAGCACGACCTCGTGCGCCACCTCGTCGATCTCGCGGTCGTGGGCGAAGGCGTGCGCGCGCAGCCGGTCGAGGGTCTCCCCGGCGGACACCCCCAGCTGCACCATGACCATGCCCACCGCCTGGTCCACCTCCACGCCGTTCACCGGCGGGTCGTCGAGCCACGGCTGGACGGGGCCCTCGCCGGACGGCGTCATGAAGGAGCCGACGATCGCGAGGGTCACGCTGGTCGCGGCGACCTGGATGTCGGCGGCCTCCTCGGCGCCGGGAACGCCCGGGGCCGAGCGGTACAGGCTCAGCACGCCGATGCTGGCGGACCCCAGGTGGAGCGGTGAGGCGTAGACGCTGCGCAGCCCCTGGTGGTCGGCGTCCGCGTCGTCGGGGTCCGGGTGGTCGGGGTCCGGGTGGCCGGAGTCCGCCGGGGCGAGCGCGGCCACCAGGACCGGCCAGCGCACCTCGTCCGGCGCCAGCAGGTCGGCGACCGCCACCGGGCTCCGGCCCCGGAAGGCGTCCACGCCCGGGCCCTCGCCGAGGCTGAACTGCCGTTCCTCCATCCGCCGGGCCCTGCGGTCGCTGGCCCACACCCCGGCCCGGTGGCCGGTGTCGGCCATCAGGGTGATCGAGGCGGCTTCCACCGCCAGGGCCTCGACGCAGGCCGTGCAGAGCCGTTCGGGAAGGGCGGGTCGGCCCGGGCCGTTGACGGCCTCGGCCATGATCTGCGCGATCCGCGTCAGATCGGCCATGTCCGTGCCTCGTTCATCTGTCGTCGGCCCGCCGCACCCCGGGAGGGTGTGCGACGGTCGTCGCGGTCGGGCCTCTCGTGCGTCGCCACAGCGGCTCGCGCCGCGACGTGATCACCGCGGTATAGGTGCCCGAGGCGGCTCCGGGTTTCGTGCCTCGACGCGCGTGTACCCGGGGCGGCACCCGGCACACGCACCGCGCCGCGCGGGGTTTGACGGCGCGCCGTCCGGCAAGCCGCTGGGCATGGACGCTCCTGTGAAAGCCTCGGCCACCCACACCGCTCCGGCGCTGCACAGCCGCCGCTGGTCCCGTCTGCTGCGCGCCGCGCTCGACGCACCGGCCCACTGGGAGGCGCTCGACCTCCCCGCCGGGCCGCTCGCCGACGCGGTGGAAGCCCTCCCGCTCGGGCCGTACCGCGACGCCCTGCACGGCGTGTGGCTCGGTCACCCGCTGCATCCCGTCCTGGTCCAGCTGCCGATCGGCTGCTGGACGTCGGCCGCGCTGCTCGACTGGGTGCCGGGCGCCCGGCACGAGGCCGACGCCCTGGTGACGACCGGGCTGCTGACGGCCGGGCCGACCGCGCTGGCCGGCTGGGTGGACTGGGCCCGGCTCGACCCGCCCCGCCGGCGCACCGGGCTGGTGCACGCGCTCGCCAACACCGCCGGCGTGCTGCTGTACACGGGCTCGGTGCTGGCCCGCTGCCGGGGCCGCCGCGCCCGCGGCCGGCTGCTGGCGCTGGCCGGCCTGACCGCGGTGTCGGTCGGCGGCACGCTCGGCGGGCACCTGGCCTACGAGCAGGCCGCCGGCCCCAACCGGGCCGCCGCCGTCCCCCGGCTCGCGCCCGCCGACTGGGTCGGCCTCGGAGCCGTCGACGAATTCCCGCCGGGCGAACCCGTGCGCAGGACGGCGGGCGGGATCCCCGTGGTCGTCGTCCGCGAGGGAGAGCGCTGCCACGTGCTGGCGGAGCGCTGCGCCCACCTCTCCGGCCCGCTCGCCGACGGCACGGTCGTCGACGGCTGCCTGCGCTGCCCGTGGCACGGCAGCGAGTTCCGGCTGCGCGACGGCGAGGTCGTGCACGGCCCGGCCACCGCGCCGCAGCCGGTGTTCGAGACCCGGATCCTCTCCGGGCACCTGGAGGCCCGGCTGCCCGAAGCGGGCTGACCGGCCGTCACCCCGCCCACCTGCCCGATGCGCGCCGGGCTCCGGTCATCGTCCGGAGGTCACCGTCCGGGCCCGTCGTCGTCGGCGCACGCGCACAGCACCGCGAAGGCGATCGCGAGCGCCAGGGTCCAGAGGCCGGCGAACACCCAGACGACGGCCGCCGGGGCGCTCCGCAGGCCGGCCACCAGCAGGGCCAGGGACAGCAGCACGAGGACGAGTGCCGTCCGGGGCCGCACGCCCCGCATGAGCTCCCAGGCCCGGCTGCGCAGCCCGAACGCGAACGCGCTCACCAGCACGTCGAGCGCGCGGTCGCGCCGGGCTTCCCGCGCGATCGCGGCCGTGGTCCGCCGTTGCCACCCGTCCATCGTGTCCTGCCTCCTCGCACGCCCGTCCCCCGGTCCGCCGCTGCGGGTTCCCCGTCCGGACGGGCCCTAACGCGCGGACCCGCGCCGGCTACCGCGCGGGGCGGAGGCGGACGGCGAGCAGGCAGCTGTCGTCGGCGGGGTTGGGGCCGCCGAGGCGGTCGGCGATGTGGTCGAGCAGGTCGGCGAGGCCGGGTGCGGTGTACTCCTCGGCGGCGCTCAGGAGGCGGTCGGGGCGGCCGGTGCCGCCGTCGCGCCGGTTGAGCAGGCCGTCGGTCCAGAGCAGGACGGTGTCGCCGGGCCGCAGCGGCTGGACGGTGTCGCGGTAGCGGCTCTCCGGCAGGGCGCCGAGGACGGTGCCGGTGGGCCCGTCCGCCAGGGCGGCGGCGCCGTTCCGGACCACGGCCGGGGGCGCGTGGCCGGCCGCGCTCCAGGTGAGCGTCCGGGCGGCCGGGTCGAGCAGGCCGCACAGCACGCTGGCGATCCGGCGGCTCCCGGTCCGGCAGAGCAGGGAGTTCAGCCGGGTGAGCCCGGCGCCGGGGCCGTCGCCGGTGCCGCACAGGCCGCGCAGGGCGTACCGCAGTTCGGACATGGCGACGGCGGCCGGCAGGCCGTGCCCGCTGACGCCGCCGACCGCGAGCAGGACCGTGCCGTCCGGCAGCGCCGTGAGCTCGTACCAGTCGCCGCCGACCCGGCGGTGGTCCCCGGCGGGCAGGTAGCGGGCCGCGTGGTCGACGCCGGCGGGCGGGGGCTGCGGCTCGTCGGGGGCGGCCATCAGCGCGTTCTGCAGGGCGCGGGTCATCCGGTGTTCGGCGGCGGCCCGGCGCTGCTGCTCGGCCAGCCGGGTCCGGACTCCGGCCAGGACCTGCTCGGTGCGGTGCCGCTCGGTCACGTCCTGGAGGACGCCCCGGACGTCCCGCACCCGGCCGGTGACGGGATCGGTGACGGCCTCCCCGCTGATCCGCAGGACGCGCCCGCCCGCCCCGACCCCGACGTCCACGGCGCCCGGTCGCCGGCCGCCGAGCAGGAGTCCGGCGAACTCGCGGACGGTCGCGCGGTCCTGCGGCCGCACGCAGGCCAGCGCCTCGACCACGCCGGCCGGGCCCGTCCGCCCGGGGTCGAGGCCCATCAACCGCCGCGCCTCCCCCGACAGTTGCAGGCCCGGCGAGCCGGGCGACCAGGTGAAGCTGCCGACGCCGGCCAGCCGCTGGGTGTCGCCGACCCCGGCCGCGGGCTCGGGGCCGTCGGACTCGCGCCAGGTGAGCAGCAGGCCGTCCAGGAACGGCACCGCCCGCAGGGTGAGGACCGCTCCGGTGCCGGTGGCGGCGTCCGCCCCGGTGAAGTCGTCGACCCGGCCCTCGTAGCGGGCACCGGTCTCGGCGGCGTCGAGGATCCGGGCGAAGGCGCCGGTCGAGACGAGCCCGGGGAGGATCTCGCTGAGGCGCCGCCCGAGCACCGGGGCGGTGCCCGTCCCGGCGTTGGCGTACCTGACGCGCAGATCGGTGACCGCTCCCCGGCTGCCGCCCTCGCGGACCACGGACAGCACGAGGACGGGTTCGAACATCGCGTCCAGCACGCCGCGGAACCAGTACTCGCCGCCCGGGATCACCAGTCCCGGCTCGCCGCCGTCCGCCGCGGCGACGCGCAGCAGGTGCCCCGCCACCAGCCCGGACAGCGCGTCGAGGTACCGGGTGGCCGCGCGGGCCCGCTCGGGCGGGCCGTCCCAGCCGAGGCTCATCGCCCCGACGACCCGGTCGCCGTTGCGCAGCGGCACCGCGCAGGCCGTCCGGCCGGGGACGATCCGGCCGGTCTCGGGCGGGCGGCCGCCGGCGTCGTCCGCGTCGAACTCCCAGACCATGCCGCCGCCGTGCGCGGCGGCGGCCAGCGGGACCCCGGTCTCCGGCGGGATGCGCCGCCACCGGCTGACCCGGCTCGGCTCCACGCCGTGGCTGCCGAGCAGCGCGAGGGCGCCGTCCGGCTCCAGCAGGCCGAGCACGACGGCGACGACGCCGAGCGGCGCCACCGCCACCTCGTGCAGCAGCCGCGCCAGGTCGTCGGGCGTCTCCGCGCCGGCCAGGGCGGAGACGGCCAGGTGGTAGCGGGCGGCCAGGCCGGGCAGCGGTGCCCGGCGGGCGGCGCCGGGCGGCGCCGGGACGGGCGGCGGTCGGACGGGCGGCTGCGGGGCGGGGCGGACGAACTCGTCGATGGCGTCCTGGAGCGACGCGTCCTCGGCGAGGTCCCCGATCGGCGCCGCGAGACCGACCAGCCCGGCGGCGATGTCCGCGACCCTGCGGTTGGAGTCCTGGGAGAGCCGGACCAGGTGGCCGAAGGCCTGGTCCGGAGTGCAGCCGAGCCGTTCGGTGAGCATCCCCTTGGCCTGCTCGATGACGCCCCGGGTGCGCATCGCCCGGCGCAGCCCCTCCGCCTCGGCGCGCAGCCGGTCGACCGCTGCCAGCAGCACGGTCGTGTCGTCGGGGCGGGCGGCTCCTCCGGGGCTCCGCTGCTCAGGCACAGGCCGCCGCCACGTCCGGGTAGAGCGGCAGCACCGCTGTCACCCCGCCCAGTTCCACGACGTCCCGCACCCGCGGCGCCGCGCCCGCCAGCCGGAGGGCGCCGTGCGCGTCCCGCACCCGGCGGGCGGCGCCGAGCAGCGCGTTGAGGCCGGTGGAGTCGACGAAGCCGACTGCGGTCAGGTCCACGACGAGCCGGGGCTCGCCGCCGTCGATCAGCACGTCGAACAGCTTCCGCAGTTCGGGAGCCGCGAAGTCGTCGAGGTCGCCGAAGAGCGGCACGACCGTCCAGCCGTTGACCTCCGGGAAGTCCATCATCCGGATCGTCCTCGCCGTGTGTGGCCCCTCCTCCAGGTTAGGCCCTCTCTTTTGGGTCTTGTCGGATCAGGCCGCGGCGTTGGGGTGCGTGCATCGCAAGGCGGAGGAGGGAGCCACTGCGGTGGGGGCACCTCCCGGCCGAAGGCTGGGGGCCATT
>NZ_JZKH01000300.1 GCF_000961885.1 Streptomyces rubellomurinus | reverse complement strand
GCGGATGTGGGGTTGTCGCTGGCTTCCATCGGCGCAGGGTTCGAGCGGCGGGCGGTGGTGGTCGGTTCGGAGCGGGCCGAGCTGCTGGCGGGGCTGGGGGCGGTGACCGGCGGCCAGGTCGTCGCTGGGAAGACCGGGGTGTTGTTCTCGGGGCAGGGCGCGCAGTGGGCGGGGATGGGGCGGGGGTTGTACGAGGCGTTCCCGGTGTTCCGGGAGGCCTTCGACGAGGTGTGCGCCCGGCTTGATGAGGAGCTGGGGGCCAGCGTTCGGGCCGTGGTGTTCGGTGAGGAGGGCTCACTGGACCAAACGGTTTTCACGCAGGCCGGGTTGTTCGCGGTCGGTGTGGGGTTGTGGCGGCTGCTGGAGTGGCTGGGTGTCCCGGTGGACGCGGTGGGTGGCCATTCGGTGGGTGAGGTGGTGGCCGCGTATGTGGCGGGTGTGTGGTCGCTGGAGGACGCCTGTCGGGTGGTGGCCGCGCGTGGTCGGCTGATGCAGGCGCTGCCGGCGGGTGGGGTGATGGTGGCGGTGCGGTTGTCCGAGGCGGAGGCCGTCGAGCGGTTGGCGGGCCGGTC
>NZ_JZKH01000299.1 GCF_000961885.1 Streptomyces rubellomurinus | reverse complement strand
TGGCCGGCGATCCGGTGCAGGCCGCCCTGTGGGGCCTGCTGCGGACCGCCCGCACCGAGTACCCGGAGCGGACGATCCGCCTGCTGGACCTGGACGAGGCCGCGTCCCCCGAGACGACCGCGCGCGCTCTGTTCAGCACGGGCGAGCCGGAGTTGGCCGTGATCGGCGGCCGGGTCACGGCTCCGAGGCTGGTGCGGGTCTCGGCGGCGGACGCGTCCGAGCGGGTCGTGTTGGACCCGGAGCGGACGGTCCTTGTCACCGGCGGGACCGGCGAGTTGGGCCGGGAGTTGGCCGAGCACCTGGTGCGCCACCACGGCGTGCGTCACCTCGTGCTGACTTCCCGCCAGGGCGAGGCAGCCCCCGGCGCAGCAGACGTGTGCAGCGCCCTCGTCGCGGCCGGTGCGGAGAGCGTGCGGATCGAGGCGTGCGACGTCGCGGACCGCGAGCAGATCGCGACGGTTGTCAACGGCCTTGGTGGCGCGCTCGGTTCGGTGTTCCACCTGGCCGCCGTCCTGGACGACGGCCTGCTCGCCGGCCAGAGCGCCGAGCGCTTCGCCCGCGTCCTGGCCCCGAAGGCC
>NZ_JZKH01000298.1 GCF_000961885.1 Streptomyces rubellomurinus | reverse complement strand
CGCTCGCAGATCCGCTCGGCCGTCTCCGGGTCGAAGAGGTCGCAGGAGTACTCCAGCAGACCCGCCAGACCGCCCTCCGCCTGCTCGATCAGCTCGAAGGCCAGGTCGAACTTGGCCACGCCCGGGTCGACCCGCAGTTCACGGCCGGTGAGGCCGGGCAGGCCGAGCTCGGCGGTCGCGTTGTTCTGCAGGACGAGCATCACCTGGAACAGCGGGTGCCGGGCCAGGGAGCGGTTCGAGCTGACGGCGTCGACCAGGCGCTCGAAGGGCACGTCCTGGTGCGCGAACGCCGCCAGGTCCGACTCCCGGACGCGGCCGAGCAGTTCGCGGAAGGTCGGGTCGCCGGAGGTGTCGGTGCGCAGCACCACCGTGTTGACGAAGAAGCCGACCAGCTCGTCCAGCGCCTCGTCCGTACGCCCGGCCACGACACCGCCGATCGGCACGTCCTCCCCCGCGCCGAGCCGGGTCAGCAGCGCGGCCAGGCCAGCCTGGGCCACCATGTACAGGGTCGCCCTGGACTCCCGGGCGAGCGCGAGCAGGCCGTCGTGCACCTCCGGCGGGACGGTGAACCGGAGGCTCGCGCCC
>NZ_JZKH01000297.1 GCF_000961885.1 Streptomyces rubellomurinus | reverse complement strand
GCGTCCAGGTCGACGCGCACCCGCAGTTCGGTGCCACCGGCCGCGAACAGCTCCACGCCCGTCCACTCGAAGGGCAGGAACACCCGCTGGTCGCCCTCGACCTCATCGCGGGCACCGACCAGCGCGTGCAGGGCGGCGTCCAGCAGAGCCGGGTGAACGCCGAACTCGTCGGCCTTCAGGCCCTCGGGGAGCCGGACGAGGCCGTACGCGGTGCTGCCGTCACGGAACAGCTCGGTCAGGCCCTGGAAGGCCGGGCCGTAGGCGAGACCACGGGCGGCGAAGCGTTCGTAGAAGCCGTCCAGGCTCACGGGCTGGGCACCGACCACCGGCCAGCGACGGAGAGCGTCGAAGCCGTCCGACTCGCCCTTCTCCTCGGCGAGTTCACCGGAGGCGTGCAGCGTCCAACCTTCCTCGACGCCCTCCGAGCGGCCGTAGACCGCGAGCGGGCGGCGGCCATCGGCGCCGGGGGCGCCGACCGTGATCTGCAGCCGCACCGGGCCCTCCAGGACCAGCGGCTCCACGAGCGCCAGCTCCTCGACCCGGCCCGCGCCGAGCTCACGGCCGGCGGCCAGGACGAGGTCCAGGATCCCG
>NZ_JZKH01000296.1 GCF_000961885.1 Streptomyces rubellomurinus | reverse complement strand
CGGGTACTCGGTGCGGGCGGTCCGCAGCAGGCCCCACAGGGCGGCCTGCACCGGATCGCCGGCCACCGCGCCGCGCGTCACGAACACCAGCTCGACCGATTCCAACGCCGGTTCTGCGACCAGCTGTTGCGTCAGCGCCAGCCCGGTCGACAGCGCCTCGTGGACGGGGCCGGCCGAGCCGGTCAGGTCCACGGCGACGGCCGAGGGGTGAGCCTCGGCGGCGAGGCGGCCGATCAGGGCCGCCACGCCGTCGACCAGGCGGGCGGTGGGGAGTCCGGCGAGGAGCGCCGCGCCCGCGCCCGTGCCCTCGCCGAGGATCCAGAGGTCGGCGCGTGAACGCTCCTCCAGAACCCGGGTCTCCTGATAGCTGACGCGGTAGAGGTGGTCGACTGTTGCACCGGCGCGGACCTGCTCGGCGCTCGCCTCGCGGATCTGCAGCCCGTCCACGTACGCCACCGGCCCACCGGCCGGGTCCGCCACCCAGATCCGGGCAATGGTGCCCGACGCGTCCAGGTCGACGCGCACCCGCAGTTCGGTGCCACCGGCCGCGAACAGCTCCACGCCCGTCCACTCGAAGGGCAGGAACACCCGCT
>NZ_JZKH01000295.1 GCF_000961885.1 Streptomyces rubellomurinus | reverse complement strand
CCCGGAGCCGGACACCGCTACATCAACCGCGGCTTCATCCTCCTCGGCCTGGCCCTGGCCCACTACCGCTGCCGACGCCTGGACGAGCTGGCGGCCGAACTCTGGCAGCACCTCGACATGACCTGCACGACCTACGGACCGGTGCCCCGCTCCGCCCAGGTCGCCCCGACCGAGCAGCGGCTGACCGGCGGGCCCCGGCTGTGGGGCATGCCGCACGACGACAACGCCGCCCTGCTCGGCGGAGTCGCTGGCCACGCCGGGGTGTTCACCACCCCGGCTGACCTCGCCGCCTTCGCCACCCACCTGCTGACCCCGCACGCCGCCGGCGCTCCCCTGAGCCGCTGGCTCGCCCACAGCATGCAGCCGCAGGCCGCGATCGAGCCGGGCCTCGACCGGGGGCTGGCCTGGATCCTCGCCGACGAGGGCCGGGTCGCCTACCACCACGGCTTCACCGGGACCAGCCTCTACCTCGCCCCGGCCACCGGCCGCTACCTGGCCATCTGCACCAACGCCGTCTACCACCACCAGGACAACCGCACCCGCCTCGCCCCGCTGCGGACCCTCGCCCTGAAGGCGATCACCGACGAACCCTAGGAGG
>NZ_JZKH01000294.1 GCF_000961885.1 Streptomyces rubellomurinus | reverse complement strand
CCAGGCTGTTGCCGGTGATGTCGTGCTGGACGAGGCCGGTGCGGTTGCCCGTGGCGTCGTAGCTGTAGGTGTTCCAGTACGGCGCCGGGCCGCCGACCGTGCGCCCGCCGGGGGCGACCGTCGCGGGGCCGGTGGCGTTGGTGCAGCCGCCGGTGCCGGGGACGGTGGTGGAGCTGCCGGTGCCGTGCTTGACGCCGGAGGAGTCCGTCCAGTCGGCGGTGGTGCTGGTGCCGCCGGTGTCCGTCCAGGCGCCGGTGAGACGGCTGAGGTAGTCGTAGGTGAAGCACTGGGTGTCGGTCGCCGCCGCGTCCTGGATGTCGGTGGCGGAGGTGACCTGGCCGGACTGGGTGTACGTGTAGCTGGTCTGGTCGGCGGAGACGGTGCCGTTCTGGCGGTCGACGAAGTTGTTGATCACGCGCCCGGTGGCCCAGTCGTACTGCTGGGTGGCCACCACCTGGGTGCCGTACGGGCCGACGGTCGTGCGGATCGGGCGGGCGAGGGCGTCGTAGGCGACCTGCGCGACGACGGCCTTCTTCAGGCTGCTCTCCGAGGTGAGCAGGCCGGTGACGGTGCGGCCGTAGCTGACCGACTCGGCGGGCAGGCCGCCGGCGGCCGGGATGTCCATGCCCGT
>NZ_JZKH01000293.1 GCF_000961885.1 Streptomyces rubellomurinus | reverse complement strand
TAGGCGCCGCCGTAGGCCTTGCGCAGGATCAGCGAGATGCGCGGCACGGTGGCGTTGCAGTACGCGTACAGCAGCTTGGCGCCGTGCCGGATGATGCCGTTGTGCTCCTGGTCGACGCCGGGCAGGAAGCCCGGCACGTCGACCAGCGTCACCAGCGGGACGTTGAAGGCGTCGCACATCTGGACGAAGCGCGCGGCCTTCTCCGAGGAGTGGATGTCCAGCACGCCGGCCAGCGACTGCGGCTGGTTGGCGATGATGCCCACCAGCCGCCCGTCCAGCCGGGCCAGCGCGCAGATCACGCTGGTCGCCCAGCGCTCGTGGACCTCCAGGTACTCGCCGAGGTCGACGACCTCCTCGATCACCTTGCGCATGTCGTACGGGCGGTTGCCGTCGACCGGCACCAGGTCCAGCAGCGCCTCGCAGCGCCGGTCGGCCGGGTCCCCGGTCGCGACGACGGGCGGCGCCTCGCGGTTGTTCTGCGGCAGCAGCGAGAGGAGGTAGCGGACCTCCTCGATGCAGGACTGCTCGTCGTCGTAGACGAAGTGCGAGACGCCGGAGACACCGGCGTGCACGTCCGCGCCGCCGAGGCCGTTCTGGCTGATCTTCTCGCCGGTCACGGCCTGGACGACGTCCGGGCC
>NZ_JZKH01000292.1 GCF_000961885.1 Streptomyces rubellomurinus | reverse complement strand
GGCCCGGACGTCGTCCAGGCCGTGACCGGCGAGAAGATCAGCCAGAACGGCCTCGGCGGCGCGGACGTGCACGCCGGTGTCTCCGGCGTCTCGCACTTCATCTACGACGACGAGCAGTCCTGCATCGAGGAGGTCCGCTACCTCCTCTCGCTGCTGCCGCAGAACAACCGCGAGATGCCGCCCTCGGTCGTCACCGAGGACCCGGTCGAGCGCCGCAACGACAGCCTGCTCGACCTGGTGCCCGCGGACGGCAACCGCCCGTACGACATGCGCAAGGTGATCGAGGAGATCGTCGACCACGGCGAGTACCTGGAGGTCCACGAGCGCTGGGCCACCAACGTGCTCTGCGTACTGGCCCGGGTCGACGGCCACGTCACCGGCATCATCGCCAACCAGCCGCAGTCGCTGGCCGGCGTGCTCGACATCAACGCCTCCGAGAAGGCCGCGCGCTTCGTCCAGATGTGCGACGCCTTCAACATCCCGATCGTCACCCTGCTGGACGTGCCGGGCTTCCTGCCCGGCGTCGACCAGGAGCACGGCGGCATCATCCGGCACGGCGCCAAGCTGCTGTACGCGTACTGCAACGCCACCGTGCCGCGCATCTCGCTGATCCTGCGCAAGGCCTACGGCGGCGCCTA
>NZ_JZKH01000291.1 GCF_000961885.1 Streptomyces rubellomurinus | reverse complement strand
TTCGGTGTTCCACCTGGCCGCCGTCCTGGACGACGGCCTGCTCGCCGGCCAGAGCGCCGAGCGCTTCGCCCGCGTCCTGGCCCCGAAGGCCACCGGCGCGCTGAACCTGGACGAGCTCACCCGGAGCCTGGACCTGGACGCGTTCGTCCTCTTCTCCTCCGCCGCCGGTGTCCTCGGCAGCGCGGGCCAGAGCGCCTACGCGGCGGCGAACGCCTACGTCGACGCCCTGGCCGCGCAGCGCCGGGCGGACGGCCTGCCGGGCCTGAGCCTGTCCTGGGGCCTGTGGCAGCAGGCCGGCACCGGCCTGACCGCCCACCTCGGCGACGCCGAGCTCCAGCGGATGCGCCGCCAGGGCGTCGCCGCCCTCACCCCCGCCCAGGGCCTGCGCGCACTCGATGCCTCGCTCGGCTCCGCCTTCGCCCACGTCGTTCCCGTCCGTCTCGAACTGGGTTCGGTGCGACGCGAGTTGGAGCGCGGTGGTGACGTTCCGCCGCTGCTGCGGTCCCTCGTCCGGGCCCGCCTGCGCCGCGCGGGGACGGCTGCGGCCGCGCCCTCCGCGCTGCGCGAGCGCCTGGCCGCGCTGAGCCCGGCCGAGCGCCAGGGCACGCTGCTGGACCTGGTCCGCCGCGAGGCGGCGGCCGTCCTCGGC
>NZ_JZKH01000030.1 GCF_000961885.1 Streptomyces rubellomurinus | reverse complement strand
GGCTACCAGCAGCGCACCTTCGACCTGTCGGCCTACGCGGGCCAGACGGTCACCCTGAAGTTCAACGGCGTCGAGGACTCCTCGCTGCAGACGAGCTTCCTGATCGACGACACCTCCATCCAGGTCGGCTGACCCCAGCTTGGTTCAGCAGGCAGGGCCCGGCGGCAACCACCGCCGGGCCCTGCCGGCCTTCCTGGTGCCCGCCACCCCACGCTCAGGTTTCGCTCAACTCCCGTACATCACACAGCTTGTTGGTTAGGCTCCCAATTGACGTGGACCGGGCGGGTGGTCCGTCCACGTTCTCCTGTCGTGCGCCGGAACCACGTGATCCGGCCGACGGCCACGCGGAGCCACGAGTTTGGGGGGCGGGGACGAATGACTGACCTGGATTTCGAGCGGAAAGTGAATCCGTGGCTCTTCGACAGCTCCGGAAACCTGACGGAGGCGGCGAAGAAGCAGTTCCCGGACCTCGCCGCCGCCGCGGCCGGCGCCCAGCCGCAGGGGTGGTCGCCGGAGCCGGTGACGGGGGCGGGCGGCGGCCGGACGGTGAAGGTCAGCCCGGAGGCGCTGCGGCGGGCGGGGACCAATGCGGGCACCCTGCACACCAAGTTCGACAAGGCCTGTGGGGACGCGTGGAAGGACATCGTCGCCGACACGCAGGACATGGACAGGTCCGCCTGGAAGATCGTCCAGGCCGTCTGGGACGCGTTCGACGTCTGGAGCGGCCAGTGCAAGACCACCAGCGGGATGATCGCTGAGGTGGCCGGGGCGCTGTCCAGCAACGCCGAACAGTATGCGCGCGCCGAACAGGTGAACGCCCAGAACCTGACGAAGAACTGAGGCCTTCGACATGGTGACCTTCAACGACCTGGCGCGAGAGAAGTTCAGCGGCATCGGGAGCCTGGCCGAAGGCTTCGAGTCGCTGGTCCGCACGTGGGGGCTCTCCTCCGAGCTCACCGGGGACATCATCACGCCGCTGCAGGCGTCGGGCTGGCGGGGCGACGCGGCCGAACGGGCCTCCGTCACGATCGTCAAGGTCCGGAACGAGATCGACGCGGCCTTCGAGGAGGCGAGCGGCATCGCGAAGGCCCTGCGCAGCGCCCACACCGAATTCACCGCCGCCCGGGCGGACCTGGACGCGGCGGTCAAGAAGGCCACCGACCAGTCCATGACGGTGGACCACTCGACCGGCAGGATCAGTTGGCCGGCGCCGAAGAGCGCCGTGGACAAGAGCGATCCGGAGCAGTACCACGCGACCTTCAAGAAGTTGGCGGAGGAGGTGGCCGGCGACATCGCGAAGGCCCTGAAGAGGGCTGCGACGGCCGACGCCGCGGCGGTGGCGGCGCTCTCCGCCGTCACCGGGAAGGACAAGACCGCCTTCAAGCCCGCGCCGAACAACCCCGAGGAGCAGGCCAAGCAGGCGGCCGACCTCCTGAAGCTGGCCGGGAACCTCACGGACGGCCAACTGGACCAGCTCAACAAGGCTTTGAAGGAACACGCCAACGACCCGCGGTTCACCACGGCGTTCTACCAGAACCTCGGACCGGACGGCTTCCTCAAGTACTACGGTCAGCTGGCCCTCGCCTCGGCGGACAAGGGCGGCAGGCGGCCGCAGGCCATCGAGGACCTCCAGAAGAACCTCGGCACGGCGCTGGCCACCGCCACCAACACCCGCAACTACCCCCGCCTGTCCGACGAGTGGGAGGCAGGCCTGCGTCGGGCCGGATCCGCCAGGGCAGACGTCTTCCTGCCCGGCAAGCGGGGCAACGTCAGTGCCCAGCCGTTCGGCTACCAGATCCTGACCAACATCCTGCGAACCGGGACGTACGACGCGCACTTCCTCAATCCGATCGCCGAGCACGTCACCCAGCTCAGCCAGATGAAGGGCTTCTGGACCTCGGCGCCGTGGATCGACGGGGACTTCGACCAGCTGAAGTTCCTGGGCCACCCGGGCGGTTCCCGCCAGGGCGGATTCAATCCGATGTCGGGGGTGCTGGAGGCGCTCGCGCACAATCCGCAGGCCGCGCTCCAGTACTTCCACGACCCGGCGACGGCCTACGACCTCGACGGGTCGGTCAAGGCCCTCAACCAGAAGAACACCTATTTCGACGTGCTGGCCAAGGGGGGCGACGACTCGCCGCTCCAGGACGTCTGGAAGGGGCACTACTTCCCCGGTGGCCACGCGGAGCCGTCCGGGGCGCTCGCCTTCGGCCACGCACTCGAGTCGGCCGCCACCGGACGTGCCTTCGACGCACCCCAGGACACCCCGCTGCCCCAGCACACGCCTGAGATGTCGAAGCTGATGAAGGAGGTGGTCGACCGCTTCGGGAACACGGACGGTCCCTCGCTGCTCCGCAAGGACGGCGCCTTCGCGGAGCTCGCACCCAGCCTCGGCCACCTGACCGCCGGCTACATGGGTGACGTCCAGAAGGCGGTGACTCAGTACGACAAGCTGCTGACGACCTACGGATCCCCGGCGGGCCTGGAGCCCGACAGCACGGCGAAGCTGCTGGGGGCGTTGGGCCGGAACCCCGAGGCCTTCGGTGCCGTCGCCCAGGCTCAACAGGCCTACACGACGGCACACATCCAGGACATCATGCTGAACCGGGAAGCCCACGGCGCCCAGTTCGGCCAAGCCGTGAACAACGCCGCACACTCCGGCGGCGCGGTGGCCGGGATCCTCACCGCGGCTCGGACCGACACCCTGGTCGGCGAGCTGAAGGGGCAGGAGAAGGCCTACAACGACTCCATCGACCGCAACGCCATGTGGGGGAAGTCGCTCTGGAGCATGACCGGCGGCAAGCTGCTCGGGGCGGTTCCCGTGGTCGGCCCGGGCCTGTCGCTGCCGGTGAACTACTTCATCGACCACGAGGCGTCGAGCTACCACATCAGCCTGAACACCGCGGATCCGGCCACGAAGGCGGACATCGCGGGCCTCGCCGGAGCAACCGGCGCCGCCAAGACGGCGGTGGAGAACGCCGCACAGGGGACCGGGCTCACTCCGCTGCAGGTCGAGGACCTGTCCACGGGAGCCGCGAACCAGTCGTGGGACGGCGTGACCGGCGGGGCCGGGCTCTTCATCCGGGCCGTCAATGGCTGAGGGCGGCCGGCGCCGGCGGCAGTGGCTCGCCGCCGTGGTCGCGGTGGTGGTGCTCGCCGGGGCCGGGTGGTGGTGGCGGTCGGCCCACGCACCGGCGGAGCTGCCCGCCGGCGCCTGCTGGTCGGTGCTCACCAGGGCCGACCTCAAGCCGCTGGCGGAGGACGAGCAGGGGACGTTCGCCGCGTCCTACTGGCTGGACGACGACGGGAAGCGGCTCCGCCCGTCCCCGACCCGGTACGAGCAGAGCTGCGAGGTCCGTCGAAGCCCGGCGGACGCCATCGTGCGGGTCGCCGTACGGTCCGTGAACGAGTCCGCCATGACGGCCCTCTACGGCCCGGGCTCGCAGGCGACCTACAGTCGGCTCGACTTCGGTGCGGACGTGCAAGGGTGGGTCGGGCAGGACAAGGTGGGCCTCGGGTTCCGGTGTGACAATCCGGAGAGCATGCGTATGGAAGCGCCGTACGTGGGGGTCGAGGTCAGCACGCGCTTCACCCATCCGGTACCGGACGGGAAGCACCGGGCGATCCTCGACATCCTGCTGAAGGTCACCAAGGCCGTCGTGGCGGACTTCCCGTGTGCGAACCCGGTGCGGTTGCCGGACGGTGTCCCCGCGTCGGCGACGAACTTCCCGCCGCCGGGCCCATGACCGCTCGCGGCCTCGTTCTATGCTCATCGGATGATCAACGAGCCGGTAGAGCTGGTGATATTCGACTGCGACGGGGTCCTGGTGGACAGCGAGGTGATCGCCGTCCGGGTGGTGGGGCGGCTGGTGGCGGAGTTGGGGTGGCCGTTGACCGAGGCCGAGGTGATCGAGAAGTTCGTCGGGCGGTCGGAGGCGGCCAACCACGCGATGGTCGCCGAGCGGTTGGGGGAGGAGGCCGCGACGGTGTTCGACAAGCGGTTCCGCGAGCTGCACGCGCTGGCCGTGGACGCGGAGTTGACGCCGGTGGACGGGCTGCCGCAGGCGCTGGACGCGATCACGCTGCCGACCTGTGTGGCGTCCAGCGGCACGCACGAGAAGATGCGGCACACCCTGGGCCGTACCGGCCTCTACGAGCGGTTCGAGGGGCGGATCTTCAGCGCGACCGAGGTCGGGCGCGGCAAGCCCGCGCCCGACCTGTTCCTGCACGCCGCGCGGAGCATGGGCGTCGACCCGGCGGCCTGCGTCGTCGTCGAGGACAGCGGGCCCGGTGTCACGGCCGCCCGCGCCGCGGGGATGCGCGCGCTCGGCTACGCGGGCGGCGTCACCGCGGCGCAGCGGCTGGCCGGGCCGGGCACGGTGGTCTTCGACGACATGCGCGACCTGCCCGGGCTGATCGCCGCCTACCAGGGGTAGCGGCCGCCCTCCTCGGCGCCGGAGTGCCCGGAGTGCTGGTTGAGGTCGGTGGCGCAGTAGCCCGGCTCCAGCGCGCTGACCTTGATGCCGGACGCGCGCAGGGTGCGGGCGTCATGTCCTCCGACCTTCCCGGGGTGGCGGGGACGATCGAGCGGCACCGGGGGAAGGGCGGCCTCCACTTCGTCGACCACCTGGGGCGGACCGTGCCCTGGTAATTCGCTTGCCGGGCCGGCCCGCCGCTGGCAGGTTCGGTCGGCATGACGTCCTCCGAGGGAAAGATGCACGCCGACGAAGTGGACATCGACGCCGCCCTGGTGCGGCGGATGGTGGCTGCCCGGTTCCCGCAGTGGGCCGGCCTGCCGGTGGAGTCGGTCGTCTCGTCCGGGACGAGCAACGCGATGTTCCGGCTGGGCGCCGAGCTGGTGGTGCGGCTGCCCCGGATCGCCGCGGCGGCGGAGGACGTCGCCAAGGAGCAGCGGTGGCTGCCCCGGCTGGCGCCGGAGCTGCCCGTCGCGGTGCCGGCGCCGCTGGGGGTGGGCGGGCCGGTCGCCGGGTACCCGCTGCCGTGGTCCGTCCTCGGCTGGCTGGACGGCGCCAACCCGGTGCCCGGGCGGCCGGACGAACCGGAGCTGCTGGCACGGGACTTGGCGGCCTTCACCACCGCCCTGCAGCGGGTCGACCCGACCGGCGGCCCGGCCTCCTACCGCAGTGAGACGCTGGCGGCGCGTGACGGCGGTACCAGGGCGGCGATCGCGGCGCTGGCGGGTGTCGTCCCCGCCGGGGAGGTGACGTCGGCGTGGGAGGCCGCACTTCGCGCACCCGCGCACGGCGGGGCGCCGGTCTGGATCCACGCCGACCTGCAGCCGGGCAACCTGCTGGTGTCCGCGGACGGCCGGTTGAGCGCCGTCATCGACTTCGGCTGCCTGGGCCTCGGCGACCCGGCGGTGGACCTGCTCGCCGCCTGGTACGTGCTCCCGGCCACGGCCCGGGACGCCTTCCGGGCGGCGGTCGGCGCCGACGAGGCCGCCTGGGCGCGGGGGAGGGGCTGGGCGCTGTCCGTCGCGCTGATGGAGCTGAGCTACTACCGGGAGACCAACCCGCGCATGGCGCGGACCGCCCGGTACGTGATCGGCGAGGTGCTGGCCGAGCGCACCGCGGCGGCTCGCGCCTCAGCGGGTCACGTCCCGGCCGGTCAGGCCCCCGCGGACGGCTCCTCCGCCGCGGGCAGCCGCCACCCGTAGACCCACAGGTCCTCCGCCCAGGCCGGGAAGCCGCCGGGGCGGGCGGCCGCCGGGGTGCGCAACAGGCAGCGGTGGCGCAGCAGTTCGCGGCGCTCCGCGGGGGTGAGTCGGCGCTCCTCGGGGCCGAGGTTCGCCGGGTCGTCCGGGTGGAGGTCGGGGCGGCCGTCGATGGGGCGGTCCTCGGCGACGTTGAGCAGGTCGCCGTGCGGGGTGCGGTAGTCGAGCCGGAAGTCCGTGCGCCACTGGGAGTTGCCGCCCCAGCCCTGGGAGAGGTCGCGGGTGGGGCGGTGGGCGCGGCGGTGCGTCCAGTAGAGCACCGAGCGGTCGGCGACGCCGCGTTCGGCGTGCGCGGCCCCGGCCCGGACGCGGACGCGGGCACGGGTGAACAGCAGCTCGCCGAGCATGAGGCCGGGCGTGCGGACGTCCAGCAGTTCGATCGGGGCGTCCGGGTCCTCGGCCTGCTCGACCTCGGCGATCTCGTGGCGGAAGGGGTCGAAGGCGGTGTCGGCGGCCGTGCAGGGTGCCATTCCGAGGGCGGTGAACAGGGCGAGGTAGGGCGGGAGTTGCGGCTCCAGCAGGAGGAGGTCGGCGACCCGGCCGAGCGCGTACAGCTCCTCCAGCAGGCCCCGGCCGTCCTCGGTGCCCCACCAGCGGGTGCGGTGGACGGCGGCGGTGCGCAGCCGGGCGCGGTAGTCGGCGGTGGCGGACGGGCGGAGCCAGGCGTCGACGACGTCCCGGTGGGGGCGGTCGGCGTCGAGCAGGGCCTCGTACAGGGTGCGGGCGTTCACCGGGCCGATCCTGGCAGGTTTTACCTTCCGGTCGACCAACTGCCGGCCCGGCGCGGGTAGCGTCGCCGGTCATGAGCCTGGTGGACGTGAACGAGTGTGCGGCCCGACTGCCGGAGGCCTGGCGGTCCGTGGTCGTGGGGACGGTCGGGACGGCGGCGGTCAAGGTGCTGCGGATGGACGGTCGTGCGCTGCCCGAGGAGGTGCACGGGACGGCGGAGGTGTTGTACGTGGCCGAGGGCGTCCTCGAACTGGCCGTGGGCGGTGAGGGCGTGTCGGTGCGGCCCGGTGAGCTGTGCCGGGTCCCCGCCGGGGTGCCGCACGGGGTGCGGGCGGGCAGCCGGGGCACGCTGCTGATCCTGGAGGTCCCGGAGCAGGTCTGAGTGCGAGAGCTGGTCAGTACTGGTCGCCGAGGGCGGCGGTGACCGCGGCCTCGGCGTGGAGGCGGGTGGTGGGGAACACCGGGACGGGGCTGTCCTCGGGGCCGATGAGCAGTTCGATCTCGGTGCAGCCGAGGATGATCCCTTCCGCCCCGGCGGCGACCAGGTCCCCGATCACCTGCCGGTAGTCCGCCCGGGATTCCTCGCGGACCACCCCGACGCACAGCTCCTCGTAGATCACCCGGTGGACGAGGGCTCGCGAGGCGGCTTCCGGGACGAGGACGTCGAGGCCGTGCGCGGCCAACCGGCCCCGGTAGAAGTCCTGTTCCATGGTGAACGCCGTTCCCAGCAGCCCGACCCGGCGCACTCCCGCCGCCCGTACGGCCCGTGCGGTGGCGTCGGCGAGGTGCAGCAGGGGGACGGAGACCGCTGCCGCGACCTGGTCGGCGACCTTGTGCATGGTGTTGGTGCAGATCAGCAGCAGGTCGGCGCCCGCCGCCTCCAGTGATCGCGCCGCATCGGCGAGGACGGACCCGGCCTCCTGCCAGCGCCCCGCCGTCTGCAACTGCTCGATCTCGGCGAAGTCGACCGAGTACAGCACGAGGCGGGCGGAGTGCAGGCCGCCGAGGCGGTCGCGGGTGAGCCCGTTGAGCAGGCGGTAGTACTCGGCGGTGGATTCCCAGCTCATGCCGCCGATCAGGCCGAGGGTCTTCATGGGGCATTTATAAAGCAGACAGAAGGGTTGCGGCAAAGCTATAAGGATTACTTTGACCGGCCGGGTGCGTGGGTGGGCAGGCGGTACGTGTACGCGCCGTGCCCCGCCGCCCGGGGCGGGCCGGTGGAGCCGGGGCCGACGGAGGTCGGTGACGGTAGTTCAAATACCATCGGACTATGGGACCCTTGCAGCCGGATGCCGCTGAACTCGTTGTCGGACTCGTCGTCTTCTTCCTGATCTTCGGATTCCTCGGGAAGCTGGTGCTTCCCCGGATCGAAAAGACCCTGGCCGAGCGCCAGGACGCCACCGAGGGTGGCATCGAGCGGGCCGAGGCGGCGCGCGCCGAGGCGCAGCGGGTCTACGAGGAGTTCCAGGCGGAGCTCTCCGCCGCCCGTCACGAGGCGGCCGCGATCCGCCAGAGCGCCACCGAGGAGGGCGCGGCGCTGCTCGCGCAGCTGCGGGCCGAGGGCCTGGAGGTGCGGGACCGCCTGGTGGCGGAGGCCGCCGTCCAGCTGGCGGCCGACCGGGTGCTGGCCGAGGCCGAGCTGCGCGAGGACGTGATCCGCCTCGCCGGTGAGCTGGCCGGCCGGATCATCGGCGAGCCGGTCGACACCCTCCCGCGCACCCGGGCGATCGCCGACGAGTTCTTCGCCGAGCTCGACACCGAGGCGGCCGCGCGCGCCTGACCCGACCCCACGGACTTCCCCACGACCCGGGCCCCGGTCGGCGGTACTCACCGCCGACCGGGGCCCGCGCCATGGCGCCGGTGCCGCGCGAGGATGACGGCCATGGGGGACGTGGAGCGGATCCGGGTGCGGCTGCGGGAGTCGGCGAAGGCCCACCCCGAGGTGCGGGACCTCACCGCCCGGCGCCACCGCTACCGGCTGGACCCGCCGCTCCCGGCGTCGGAGGTGGCCGCTTTCGAGCGCCGGCACGGTCTCGAACTCCCGCCCTCCTACCGCTCGTTCCTCACTGCCGCGGCGGTGACCCGGCCGAGCCGGACGGTCAGGCCGATCATCACGAGGACGGCGCCGAGCGCCAGCCAGGTGGCCGCGGCCGCCGCGGTGGCGTACCCGTGGCCGTCGAGGACGGTGAAGTAGGTGCCGCCGAGGGCGGCGACGCCGGTGACGGCGGCGAACTGCTGGGTGGTGGAGAGGGTGCCGGAGGCGGTCCCGGCGCGCTCGGGGGTGATGCCGGCCATCGGGGCGCCGATCAGGGACGGCAGCACGAGCCCGTTGCCGACGCCCATCAGGGCGAGGGCGGTGAGCAGCCACGGGAGGGCGTGGTCGGCGCCGGTGGTCCGCAGGCCGAGGGTGGTCACGAGCAGGCTGAGCGCGGTGACCGCCCCGCCGGCGACCGGGACGCGCAGCCCGTACCTGGGGAGCAGCCGCTTGCCGGTCAGCGAGCCGGCCATGGCGAGGACGGCCATCGGGGTGAAGACCAGGCCGGAGCGGAGCGGGCTGTAGCCGAAGCCGGTCTGCAGGGTGAGGGCGAGGACGAAGACGAAGCCGGCGAAGTAGGCCATGAAGGCGGCGTTGACGGCGAGTCCGGTGCGGAAGACGGGCCCGCGCAGCAGCTGCGGGTCGAGCAGCGGCTGGCCGCCGCGGGCGGCGAGCCGGCGCTCCCGGCGCAGGGCGGCGAGGAAGGCGGGGACGGCGGCGGCGAGCATGGCCCAGGCCCAGAGCGGCCAGCCGGCCTCGCGGCCGAGGACGAGCGGGACGAGGGCCAGGGCGAGCGAGCCGGAGACGGCGAGGGCGCCGATGCCGTCCAGGGCGGGGCGGCGGCCGGTGTCGGTGCGGGGCAGGACGGCGGCGGCGACGGCGAGGACGGCGAGGCCGACCGGCAGGTTGACCAGGAAGACGGCGCGCCAGCCGAGGCCGAACAGGTCGCCGTCGAGCAGGACGCCGCCGAGCAGTTGGCCGCAGACGCCGCTGAGGCCGCCGGTGACGCCGAACCAGGCGAGGGCGCGCGGCCGGTCCGCCGCGGGGAGCGCGGTGGTGATGAGGGCGAGCACCTGGGGGACCATGGCGGCGGCGCTGAGGCCCTGGACGAGGCGGGCGAGCACCAGCTGGGTGGGGGACTGGGCGAGTCCGCACAGGACGGAGGCGGCGGTGAAGGCGGCCATGCCGGTCAGGAACATCCGCCGGTGGCCGAGGATGTCGCCCAGGCGTCCGCCGATGACGAGGCCGGTGGCGTAGCTGAACACGTAGCCGGCGACGACGAGTTCGAGGGCGGCCTGGCCGGCGCCGAGGTCGCCGCGGATGGCGGGCAGGGCGACGTTGACGACGTTGCCGTCGAAGCCGTACATGAAGAAGGCCGCCAGGATGACGGGCAGGAGGGGCATGGGGTCGGGCCTCCGGTGGCGATGGTTATTGGTCAATGTGCCAAAAACTTGGGCAGCAGAAGTCCCCGCGGCGGGGCGGGGGTGTCTCAGGCGCGCAGGTCGTCGATCACGGCGTCGATGGTCGCGTGCAGGGACTCGGCCTCGAAGCCGGCCTTGGCCTGCAGGATCAGGCCGTGGAAGGCGGCCATCGTCTGCCGGGCCAGCAGGCGCGGCGCGCGGTCCGTACGGATCTCGCCGCGGAGCCGGCCGTCCTCGATCGCGGCGGTCAGCGAGGCCTCCAGCGGTACGAAGACCTCCCGGGCCAGCTGGGCCAACTCCGGCTCGGTGCCGGCCAGTTCGGTGACGGTGTTGACCGCCAGGCAGCCGCGTCGGTCGAGCGTCGTGCGGTCCACGCCGGCGCGCATCATCCCGCGGATGCGCTCCAGCGGCCGCTCGCCGTCCAGCATGGCGTTGACGCCGGCCGCGCCGCGCTCCCGGTAGCGGCGCAGCGCCAGCTCGAACAGCTGCCGCTTGCCGCCGAACGCGTTGTACAGGCTGCCGCGCAGCATGCCGGTGCTCGCGGCGAGGTCGTCGGTGGAGGTCGCGGTGTACCCCTTGGACCAGAAGGTGTCCATGGCCGCGTCGATCGCGGCGTCGGTGTCGAACTTCCTCGGGCGTGCCATGCGAGTAGCGTGCCAGTTCTTGTCGGATGTGTCAAAAACCAGGGCCGGCCTCCCGGGCGATGCGCGCGGCGGCCGAGTTCCGGTGGGGGTCGGCCCGGGTGTCCGCGCCACCGGGCGTCCGGAATGCGAACGCGCCGCCCCGCCGGAATTCGACACAATGGAGCGGGCCGCATCGCGATGAACCCGCGAAGGTGTGCGAAACGCGGATAAAAGCATTCCGTCCGGATCGTGCGCCGCCGTGATCGTTTTCCGGCGGGCGCCGACGATCATGTTCTTTTTCCTGACGCCCCTTGCTTGTGTGCGGGAGCTGTGGATACGGTGACGGCCATGCAGACACGGGGTGGGGATGGAATCGTCCTGGCGATTCTTTCGCTGGCGGCCTTCATGGCCGGTCTCGATTTGTTCATCGTGAATGTCGCTTTCACCGACATCGGCCACGAATTCAAGGATTCGGCGCTGTCGAACATGTCGTGGATCCTCAACGGGTACGCGATCGTGTTCGCCGCGCTGCTGGTGCCGCTGGGCCGGCTGGCCGACCGCTTCGGCCGCAAGGCCGGGTTCCTGCTGGGGGTCGCGCTGTTCACGGCGGCCTCCGGAGCCTGCGCCGCCTCGACGACGCTGTGGCAGCTGGTCCTGTTCCGCGTCCTGCAGGCGGTCGGCGCCGCGGCCCTCACCCCGGCCAGCCTCGGTCTGCTGCTCTCCGTGTTCGAACCCGCGAAGCGCGCGGGCGCGGTGCGGGTCTGGTCCGCCGCCGCGGCCCTGGCCGCGGCGGCCGGTCCGGTCTTCGGCGGGCTGCTGGTCAGCCTCTCCTGGCGCTGGGTCTTCCTGGTCAACCTGCCGATCGGCGTCGTCGCGCTGGTCGCGGCGCTCCGCCTGGTCCCCGACTCCCGCGACCGGGCGGTCACCCGGATGCCCGACCTGCTCGGCGCCGTCGTACTGACGGCGGCGATCGGCCTGCTGGCGCTCGGCCTGGTGAAGGTCGACGACTGGCCGGGCCTGCGCACCGGGCTGGTCCTGGCCGCGGCCGCACTGGGCGCGGTCGGCTTCTGGATCCGCTCGCGGCGCCACGCCCACCCGGTGATCGAGCCCGAGCTGCTGCGGCTGCGGGAGTTCGCCTGGTCCAACGCGGCGGTGCTGGTCTTCAGCGTCGGCTTCGCCGCGAACCTGCTCAGCGTCATCCTGTGGATGCAGAACGTCTGGCAGTACTCGGCGCTGCGCACCGGCCTCGGGGTCGCCCCCGGGCCGCTGATGGTGCCGCTGGCGGCGATCGCCGCCGCCAAGCTCGCCGGGCGCGGCATCCCGGTCGGGCGGATCGCCGCGCTCGGCTGCCTGCTCTGCGTCGCCAGCGTGCTCGCCATGGCCTCGATGGTCGACGCCGCCCCGGACTACGCCGGCGCGCTGCTGCCCGGCTGGCTGATGGGCGGCATCGGCGTCGGGCTGGCCCTGCCGACGATCCTGTCCACCGCCACCGCGGGGCTGCCCCCGCACCGCTTCTCCACCGGCAGCGCGGTCGTCAACATGAGCCGCCAGATCGGCAGCGTCCTCGGCATCAGCATCCTGGTCGCCATCATGGGCACCCCGCGCACCTACTCGGACGACCACGACGCGTTCGTGCGCAGCTGCGTCGCCATCGGGCTCTTCATGCTCGTCGGTGCGGCCACCTCCCTCGGCATGGGGCACCTCCCGCCGGTGGCCGGTGCGGCCGGGCCGGCCGGAGAACTCCCGGTGGCCGCCCCGGAATCCGACGCCAGGGCCTGACAGCGGAATGGCCTGAACCCGAAAAGGCCGACCCCGAGAGTCCTGAACCCGAAAGGCCGATCCCGAAAGGCCCGATCCCGAAAAGGCCCGGAACGTGCGGGTCGCATTCCCCGGACCCCGGACGGGGCTGACGTGCACCCTCGCGCACCGTCGGCTTTCCCGTCGATCCACCGCTCGGCCGTTCCATCCTGCAGGAAATTCCACCACGCCCGGATTCCCCCGGGCGCCGCCGAAATCCCCGGCGAACCACCTGGAAAGGAATTCCCATGGGTACCGGTACCGTACGCGTCGCCGTGGCCGACTGTCTGCCCGGCACCGCACTCCCCGAGAACCTGACGCTGCCCCGGTTCGGCGAGATCGCCGTCGACCGGGTCGAGTCGGACGCCTTCGAGCAGTACCTGGGCGACTTGGCGCCGGACGCCGAGCTGGCGGTGCTCTTCGCCGGCAGCCGCGGTCCCTCGGCGCCGGACCTGGTCCGAAGACTGCGCGCGCACGCGGAGTTCGGCAAGACCCGGGTGTACGTCGTCGGCACCGGCCCGGCCGGCCCCGTCCCGCCCTGGGCGGAGGCGCTGGACGTGGAGGACGTCGTCGCCGAGTCCGCGTTCGAGGGCTTCGGCCTGACCGACCGGATCGACATCGGCATGCGCGCCAACCGCTCGCTCGTCCAGGACCAGCTCTACACCGACTTCTACCTGGACATGACGTACAACAAGATCTTCGACTGGTTCGAGACCACGCGCTGGGACTGGAAGGAGATCGACTTCCGGAACATCGACGCCGAACTGCTCGGCGAGGACGAGGTCGACTACCTCACCGAGGCCGCCATCATCGAGTTCGGCACCCTGCCGGGCGCGCACAACTTCCTGCGCGAGTGGGAGGGCGAGACCAGCTTCTCCTCCTGGGCGCTGATGTGGGGCGCCGAGGAGGCCCGGCACTCGCTCGTCCAGGCCCGCTACCTGGAGAACATCGGCGTCCGGATCCGCTCCAAGCACGCGCTCTACAAGCGCGAGCCGTACCCGATGGGCAGCAGCCGGGCGGGCACGCTGATGATGAACATCATCTCCGAGGCCCGCGCCTCCGAGCTGTACCACCGGCTCGCCGCGGAGACCAGGGAGCCGGTGATCAAGCAGATCTGGAAGCTGCTGGGCCGCGACGAGTCCCGGCACGCCCGCGCGTTCTACGTGTTCGGCCAGGAGCTGTGCGACGAGCGCGTCGAGAACCGGGTCGAGGCCCTGAAGATGGCCTACGTCTGGCTCGCGGACCGCAGCGAGGGCCTCAAGCACCCGGCCGGCCACTTCTACCCGCACTCCACCTCCGCGAAGGGCGTGCGGCGGATCGAGACCATCCAGGCGGGCGCGACGGACGCCGCCGACCGCAAGGTGCTCGCCATGGTGCGCCGGCTCGCCGACGACGACTCGATCGAGTCCCACCGGGACATCAAGCGCAAGCTGCGCTCCCTCGTCTGACCACGCCCCGGCCCACAGAGGGAGTGCGAACCTTGCCCGAGTCCGTGAACACCGAGACGGTCTCCAACTGCTTCGGCTGCGCCCCGAGGAACCCGATCGGGCTGCGGCTGGTCATCGACGAGGACGGCACCGGCTGCACCGCCGAGTTCGAGCTGGGAGCCGACTACGAGTCGTTCCCCGGCGTCGTCCACGGCGGCGTCGTCGCCTCGGTCCTGGACGAGCTCCTGGCCCAGGCGGTCTACCGCTCCGGGCGGACCTCGGCCTTCACCAGCGAGCTGCGGGTGCGCTACGCCCAGCCGATGCGCACCGGCACCGCCTACACCGCCCGGGCCGAGGTGACCCGGCGCGACGAGTCGTCGGTGCGGGCCGCCGGCCGGATCCGCACGCCGGACGGCGGCCTGGTCGCCGTCGCGGACGGCGTGTTCCACCTGCTCACCGACGAGGTGCTCGACCAGGCCGGCGACCGCCTGCCCGACAGCCTCGTCCAGGCGCTGCGCGCCTCCAACAGACCGTGAAGTCCGGGCGACCGGACAGCCGACCGGACCGCAGAGACGGGGGAACGACGATCATGGACGTTCAGCAGCAGATCCGTACGATCATCGCGGAGGAGCTGAAGGTACCGCAGGAGCAGATCACGGCCGACGTCCACCTCCGGACGCTGCCGGGCTTCGACTCGATGCGCGCCCTGGAGATCATCCTCAGGACGGAGAACGCGTTCGACATCGAGATCGACGCCGCCGTCACCTTCCAGGTCGCCACCGTGGGCCAGTTCGAGGACACCGTCCGCGAACTGTGCCGGCGGCGCACCCCGGCGGCGTGAACCTGGTCGGCGCGCTCGCCGCCGTCGCCGCCCGCGGAACCGGCCGGGGCATCCGCCTGTTCCGCGGCGGCGCGGAGGCCGAGCGCCTTCCCTTCGACGAACTCCACCTCGACGCTGGGCGGTTGGCCTGCGGGCTGCTGGAACGCGGGGTCACCGCGGGGGAGCGCGTCGCGATCACGCTGCCGACCTCCACCGACTTCGCCCGCGCCTTCTTCGGCGTCCTCGCCGCAGGGGCCGTCCCGGTGCCGCTGCCCGCGCCGCAGCGGTTCGCGCCGCTGGACGTGTACGTGCGGCGGACGGCGCTGGCGCTGCGTCAGTCGCGGATCACCCGGATCCTCGCCGACCGGGCGCTCACCGGGGTGCTCGAACCGCTCCTGGCGGACGCCGGCGGGGAGTTCACCGTCCTCGACGTCGCGTGCTGCTCGGCCGCCTCGCCGGTCTACACCGAGGCGGCCGGGGACGACCCGGCCCTCGTCCAGTACACCTCGGGCACCGGCTCGGACCCGCGGGGCGTGCTGCTCAGCCACGCCAACCTGCTGGCCAACACGGCGGCGATCGGCAAGGGCCTGGGCGTCACCGACGCCGACGTGTGCTGCAGCTGGCTGCCGCTGTTCCACGACATGGGGCTGATCGGCACCTTCCTCAGCGCGGTGTTCAGCGGCATCGACACGATCCTGCAGCCGCCCGAGGACTTCCTGCGCGACCCGGGCCGCTGGCTGGGCATCATCGCCGGCCAGCGGGTCACCATCACCAGCGCGCCCAACTCCGGCTACCTGCACGCCCTGCGCCGGACCCCGGCCGAGCGGGTGCGCGAACTCGACCTCTCCGCCTGGCGCCTGGCGCTGAACGGGGCGGAGGCCGTCGACCCGGGCCTGCTGCGGCGGTTCTCGGCGCACTTCGCGCCCGCGGGGTTCCGGCCCACCGCGTTCCTGCCGGTCTACGGGCTGGCCGAGGGCACGCTGGCGGTCACCTTCCCGCCGCTCGACCGGCCGGTGCGGACCGTCCGGGTGCGGCGGGACCTCCTCGGCGAGGGCGTCGTCTCGCTGCTCGACGAGTCGGCCGCGGCGGAGGGCGCCCGGGAGGTGGCCTCGGTCGGCTTCCCGGTCGCGGGCACCGAGGTGCGCCTGGTCGGCGCGGACGGGCCGGTGCCCGCCGAGCGGCCCGCCCTGGGCGAGATCCAGATCCGCGGGGACTCCGTCACGGCCGGCTACGAGCACCACGAGGCGGCCACCCGCGCGGTGGTGCACGAGGGCGGCTGGGTCTCCACCGGCGACCTGGGCTTCCGGCACGACGGGGAGCTCTACATCGTCGGCCGCACCAAGGAGATGGTGATCGTCTTCGGCCGCAACCACTACGCCGGCGACATCGAGTCGATCGCCGCCGCGGTGCCCGAGGTGGCCGGCGGCGGTGTCCTCGCCGCCGCCGTCCCCTCCCCGGAGGGGGAGCGGCTGGTCCTGTTCGTCGAGACCGCCGCGACCGCCGCCGAGGCGCGCGAGCACCTCGTCGGCCAGGTTCGCCAGGCGGTGTCGGGCGCCCTGGGGGTGACACCCCACGAGGTGGTCCTGCTGCGGAAGGGGCGCCTGCCGCGGACGTCCAGCGGCAAACTGGTGCGGTACGGCTCCGAGGACCTCCATCGGCAGTACGGCACGCCCGATCCGCTCACCCCTCCCGGGGCACCCGGTCCTCCCGGGGCACCCGGTGCTGCCACTCCCGGGTGAACACCACCGAGCCGGCCTCCAGCGCCCGCAGCTGCACGATGCTGAGGAAGTGCCCGGCGTCGCAGCGCAGTTGGGTGCGGGTCTGGACGGTGACGTCCCAGCCGATGTCCGGACGCTCCAGCCGCACGGTGCGGTCGGTGCGGGCCTGGGCGCTGAGCGGGGTGCCGGTGAGGATCCGGTACGCGGTCACGGTGTGCTCGTCGCGGACCAGCCCGTCCGGGTGGGTCAGGGTGGCGTCCGAGGCCGGTGACAGCTCGGTGCGCCACTCGTGGCGGCCGATGTCGTGCACGGTGACGTGCTCGGGCCGCGCGGTGAGCGGTTCGGTGACCCGGACGTCGAGCGGATCGGGCAGCACCGGAGCCTCGAAGGAGATCGGGGCGGCGCCCACATCGGCGGCCAGGTGGCGCACCGGCAGGCCCAGGACCGAGCGGGACGGGTCGAGCGCGTACCCGGAGTCGTCGGCGGGCGGCCACACCCACGGCCAGTAGACCGAGGACAGGGCGAGCCGCAGCCGGTGCCCGGTCGGGACGGCGGCCGCGCAGGCGGCGAGTTCGACCTCCGCCTCCGGGCCGTCCGCGACCAGCACGCCCCGGGTCAGCAGCCGCGAGGTGCCGTCCGGGCCGACCGCGCAGAGCCGGGCGGTGATCTGGGCCGGCCCGCCGCCCTCCCGCAGCCGCAGCCGCAGGGCCGGCGCGCCGAGCAGCTCGACCGGCTCGGGCAGCGGCTGGGAGTCGAAGCAGACCGAGCGGCCGTCCTCCTCGCGCTGGTCCGGCGGCTGGTCGGCGGGGCGGCCGTGCGGGACGTAGGCGCCGGCGTTGAGGCCGGTGTGCTGCGGGGAGCGGACGGGCACCCAGCGGTCCTCGGCGGCGGTGCCGGCGGTGCGCAGCGGCCCGTCCAGGCCGTAGTGGACCTCCCGGACGTCGGGGGACGGCCAGGTCTCCTCGCCGCGCCAGCGGTCGCCGAGCACGCTGCGCAGGGCGGGTTCCCGCAGGACGCCGGTGTCGGTGCCGCGCAGCCAGTGGTCCCACCACCGCAGGGTCTCGGGCAGGGCGGCCTCGGGCAGGCCGTGCGGCCAACTGCCGATCAGGGCGCGGGCGGTGGGGGAGCCGGCGAGCAGGCGCAGCACGAAGGAGCAGGACGGGTCGCCCCAGCCGGCGACGGCGAGGACGGGCGCGGGCACCGGGACGGTGGTGTCGCCCTCGGCGAGCCAGCTGTCGACCGGCGGTTCCAGTGCCTCCAGGCGGGCCAGCCACTGGGCGCGCCAGGCGTCGCCGGCGTGCCGGGGGTCGGGCGGGAGCGCGGCGTCGGCGATCAGGGCGGTGAGCCGGGTGTGCAGGTCGGCGGCGAGCACGGCGCCGCCGAGGCGGTGGCCGCCCTCGGGGCAGGCGGTGACCACGGCGGCCACGGTGTCGGGGGTGAGGGCGGCGAGCCGCAGTGCGGTGGTGCCGGCGGCGCCGACGCCGAGCAGGCCGAGGCGGCCGCCGCACCACGGGCGGCGGGCGAGCCAGTCGATCGCGGCGGCGCCGTCCGCGAGCTCCTGTTCGTCGCCGGGTTCGCCCGGGCGGCCGCCGGAGTTGCCGTGGCCGCGGGTGTCGACCCGGACGGCGGCGTAGCCGTGGCCGGCGTACCAGGGGTGGCGGCGGGAGTCCTCGGCCGCGGTGCGGTCGCTGAGGCGGGCCCCGGAGTACTCCAGGACGGCGGGGACGGGCTCGTCGGTGACCGGGCGCCACACCCGGGCGGCGAGGACGGTGCCGTCGGGCAGCGGGACGCGGACGTCCTCGCGGGTGGTGTGGAAGGGGTAGGACGGCATGTGGCCGCTCCCATCGGGTCCCGGGCCGGTGTGTGCCGGGCGGCCCGCGGCCCGCACGGTGGCGTGCCGGAGCGGCGTCGGCATCTCGACCCTAGGGGAGGAACCGTCCGATTTCCTGACGAGTCACCCGAGGCGGGGCAGTATGTGAACCTGGTCAGATTCCTGACCAGGTTCACCGGTGGACGGTCGGAGACCGAGCTGTAATTGCGCATGACTTGCAACTGCGCTGCTCAAGGCGGAAAGATGGCCCGGCTTCGACCGCTCCGCCGAAAGGACCACGATGACCACCGCCCCCCGTTGGCGCGACCGGCTCACCCGGGAGGAGTGGATGCGCCTGGCCGGGATGGGCGGCTTCATCCTCGCGCTGCACGTCGTCGGCTGGTTCACCCTGCTCGCGCTGGTCGCGCCCGAGCACTACGACGTCGGCGGCCAGGTCTTCGGGGCCGGGATGGGCATGACCGCCTACACCCTCGGCATGCGGCACGCCTTCGACGCCGACCACATCGCCGCGATCGACAACACCACCCGCAAGCTGATGGGCCAGGGCAAGCGGCCGCTGTCGGTCGGCTTCTGGTTCTCGCTCGGGCACTCCTCGGTGGTCTTCGGCCTCTGCGCGCTGCTCGCCTTCGGCATCCGCTCGCTCGCGGACGAGGTCGAGGCGGACGACTCGACCCTGCACCGGTGGACCGGCCTGATCGGCACCACCGTCTCCGGCACCTTCCTGCTGCTGCTCGGCCTGATCAACCTGGGCGCCTTCAACGGCATCCTCAAGGTGTTCCGCCGGATGCGTCACGGTGAGTACGACGAGGCCGAGCTGGAGCGGCAGTTGGAGAAGCGCGGGCTGATGAACCGGATCCTCGGCCGGGTCACCCGGGCGGTCACCAAGCCCTGGCACATGTACCCGGTGGGCCTGCTGTTCGGCCTCGGTTTCGACACCGCCACCGAGGTGTCCCTGCTGGTGCTGGCCGGCGGCGCGGCGGCCTTCTCGCTGCCCTGGTACGCGCTGCTGACGCTGCCGATCCTGTTCGCGGCCGGGATGAGCCTGCTGGACACCATCGACGGCTCGTTCATGAACTTCGCCTACGAGTGGGCGTTCTCCCGGCCGGTCCGCAAGATCTACTACAACCTGACCGTCACCGGCCTGTCGGTGCTGGTCGCCCTGGTGATCGGCCTGGTCGAGCTGATCGGCCTGCTCGGCGAGAAGCTGGACGTCACCAGCGGCCCGATCGCCTGGATCGGCGCCCTGGACCTCAACTTCGTCGGCTACGCGGTCGTCGGCCTGTTCGTGCTCACCTGGGCCGGGGCGCTCGCCTTCTGGAAGTTCGGCCGGGTCGAGGAGAAGTGGTCGGCGGGCCTGGCCGCCGCGCCGCTGCGCTCCGAGTAGCGCGCGACGAACGGGCCGAGGGGCCGGTGACCGGACCCCGGTCACCGGCCCCTCGGGTTCGTACGGCTACCGCAGCGCGGCGAGCACCGCGTCCGCCATCACCTTCTCGCCGGTGGCGTTCGGGTGGAACGGCACGGCGGGCGAGCCGGGCAGCGCGCCCTCGACCCAGCGGTCGTCCGAGCAGGCGTCGTGCCCGGCGGTCGGGGTCTGGGTGTCCACGTAGACCGCGCCGTTGGCCGCCGCGGTGTCGGCGAGCATCGAGTTGAGCGCCTCCAGCGTGCGGTGCAGGTACGGGACGTCGCGCGGCGCCAGCGGCTGGCGCAGCACGCACGAGGAGCCGTCCGCCGGGAGCACCGAGGGGTAGCCGACCAGCAGCACCTTGGCGTTCGGCGCCTTGGCGTGGATGCGCTGCAGCGTGTCGGCGACCTGCGGGCGGGCGGCCTCGATCCGGTCGGCGAGCTTGTCCTCGCCGTACTGCCAGGACCAACTGCTCCAGTCCCAGTGGCCGTTGTTGTAGACGTCCTGGCAGGGCGTGCCGAGCGGGTTGACGACGGCGCCGGCGACGCAGGTGGCGATCACGTCGCCGACGCCCAGGTCGCTGGTGCCCAGGTTGTTGCCGCCGATCCCGAGGGTGACCAGGTCGGTGTCGGCGGTCACCGCGTTCAGCTGCGGGTCGTTGACCTTGAGGAAGGCGTCGTACTGCGGCTGGGTCATCGCGCTGACCTTGGCGGCGGCGCAGGTGACGTCGGTGTACGCGTTCGCGCCGAGCGCGGCGGCGACGAGGTGGCCGTAGTTGCGGTCCGAGCGCAGGCACAGGCCGGCCGACTGGCCGGGCACGCCCGCGCCGGCGGCGTAGGAGTCGCCGAGCGCCACGTAGTGCTTCGGGGCGGGCGCGGCGGCCTGCGCGCTGGTGGAGGTGAGCGCGAGCGCGGCGCCGAGGGCGATCGCGGCGAGCGCGGTGGAATTGCGGAGTCGCCGGGGTTTCCGGGCAGGACGGAGCACGGTTCCTCCTGGGGGAGAGAAACGACGGGTGGGGGTCGTGCGGTGCCGGGCCTCAGCTACTGGCAGGTAAGTTACCGCCAGGTTTCGCGTGCGTCCATGTTTTCGGCGGAATTCCGAAAAACGCGTCAGATGTTACCGGGTAACATTTCGAATTCCGCTCCACCGCGTATCGAAGGTATTTCCGAAACGCCGTGGAGCGGAATTCGTGCGACTGCTTGTTACCGGCCGGTTGACCGGACGTCACCGCAGGCCGCAGTATCGGGCGCACGGCGACGGCGGCCGCACCCGGCGCCGCCGTACCGGCGACGGCGCCCACCCCGGAGCGCCCGCCCCGCGAGCCGCGACGGAGGACTGCGCATGGCCCTGGACGCCGACGTCATCGTCATCGGAGCGGGACTCGCCGGCCTCGCCGCCACCGCCGAACTCGCCGACGCCGGACGGAAGGTGATCCTGCTCGACCAGGAGCCCGCGGCCTCCTTCGGCGGCCAGGCGCACTGGTCCTTCGGCGGCCTCTTCCTGGTCGACTCGCCCGAGCAGCGCCGGATGCGCATCCGCGACTCGCACGCCCTCGCCTGGCAGGACTGGCTCGGCACCGCCGGCTTCGACCGGCCCGAGGACGCCTGGCCGCGCCGCTGGGCCGAGGCCTACGTCGACTTCGCCGCCGGCGAGAAGCGCGCCTGGCTGCACGGCCAGGGCGTGCGGTTCTTCCCCGTCGTCGGCTGGGCCGAGCGCGGCGGATTCCTCGCGGACGGGCCCGGCAATTCCGTGCCGCGCTTCCACATCACCTGGGGCACCGGGCCCGGACTGCTCGAACCCTTCGTCCGCCGGGTCCGCGCCGCCGCCGCGCGCGGGCTCGTCGACCTGCGCTTCCGGCACCGGGTCACCGGCCTCGCCGCCACCGCCGGCGCCGTCGACACCGTCACCGGTGAGGTGCTGGTGCCCAGCCCCGCCGCCCGCGGCGAGGCCAGCTCGCGGGAGAGCGTCGGCGGCTTCGAACTGCGCGCCCAGGCCGTGATCGTGACCTCCGGCGGCATCGGCGGCAACCACGACCTGGTCCGCAAGGCCTGGCCCGCCCGGCTCGGCACCCCGCCCGCCAGGCTGCTCTCCGGCGTCCCCGCGCACGTCGACGGCCTGATGCTGGAGGTCGCCGGCCGGGCCGGCGCCAGCCTGATCAACGGCGACCGGATGTGGCACTACACCGAGGGCATCGAGAACTGGGACCCGATCTGGGCCCGGCACGGCATCCGCATCCTGCCCGGCCCGTCCTCGCTCTGGCTCGACGCCCGCGGCAGGCGGCTGCCCGTCCCGCTCTTCCCCGGCTTCGACACCCTCGGCACCCTCGAACACATCATGGCCACCGGGCACGAGCACACCTGGTTCGTGCTCAACCAGCGCATCATCGAGAAGGAGTTCACCCTCTCCGGCTCCGAACAGAACCCCGACCTGACCGGACGGTCGCTGCGCGGCGTGCTCGGCCGCGCCTTGCCCGGCGCCCCCGGCCCCGTCGAGGGGCACCTGCGGCACGGGCCCGACTTCGTCGTCGCGAGCAACCTCGGCGACCTCGCCCGGGGCATGAACGCCAAGACCCGCGAGGCGCTGATCGACCCCGGCGAACTGCGCCGCACCGTCGAGGACCGCGACCGGCAGGTCGCCAACCCCTTCGCCAAGGACCTCCAGATCACCGCCATCCACGGCGCCCGCCGCTACCTCGGCGACAAGCTGATCCGCACCGCCGCCCCGCACCGCATCCTCGACCCGGCCGCGGCCCCGCTGATCGCCGTCCGGCTGAACATCCTCACCCGCAAGTCGCTCGGCGGCCTGGAGACCGACCTCTCCTCCCGCGTGCTGCGCCCGGACGGCGAGCCGCTGCCCGGCGTCTACGCGGCCGGCGAGGCGGCCGGCTTCGGCGGCGGGGGCGTGCACGGCTACCGCTCGCTGGAGGGGACGTTCCTCGGCGGCTGCCTGTTCTCCGGCCGCACGGCGGGCCGGGCGGCGGCCCGCGCGGTCGGATAAGGCGGTCGGCCCGCGCGGTCGGCCCGGGCGGCGGCCCGCGCGGTCGGGTGGGGCGGTCCCGCCGTGGGGCGGGCGGGGGGCGGCGGGTACAGTGCCGGTGCCGGACGCACACTGACCACGAGGGGACCGGGGAACCGATGAGCCGCCGAGACCGCCGGACGGGTGCCGGCTCCGCCGCCGCGTCCCCGGTGACCGTCACCGTCTGCCGGGGCTGCTGCTGCGGCACCCAGGCGAAGCACCCGGGCGTGGACCACGCCGGCCAGTACGAGCGGCTGCGCACGGCGGTCGGCTCGGCGGGCCGGGTCCGCGCGGTGAACTGCCTGGACGTCTGCACCCAGTCCAACGTGGTGGTGGTCGGCCCCTCCAGCGAGGGCCGGGCGGCGGGCGGGCGCCCGGTCTGGCTCGGCTTCGTGCTGATGGACGAGATGATCGACGACATCGCCGCGTGGGTGCACGCGGGCGGCCCCGGCCTCGCCGACCCGCCCGGCCTGCTCGACCTCCAGCTGATCTCGGTCTCCCGCCGGGTCCGCGAGTCCCTGGCGGACTGACGGCCGGTCATATCAACGTCCCGGGGCGGGTGCGGGAGCGGCGCCACTACCATGACCGGTGGCAGCGAACGGTTCCGGGGCAGGGAGGACGAGGATGACGCTGGTCTGCCGCATCTGCGCGGGCACCGGGCGGACCGCCGGCCTCAGCTGCCGGACCTGCCAGGGCACCGGCACCACCGAGATGGGCGGCGGGGGCGGCAACTGCTTCCTCTGCGACGGCACCGGCGTGTACGTCCGCTACCGGGTGGACGCGACGGGCGCCAAGCACGCCTACCGGGACGAGGTCTGCCGCACCTGCGACGGCACCGGCAACCGGGCCGCCGGGCACTGGGACGAACCCGCGGGCTGAGTCCTCCCCGGTGCCCGACACCGCATCAGGGCACCGATCGCGCGGAGGCCATGATCCGGCGTCGGTCCGGTACGAACATGCTCTTTACCTATTCATGGTCGAACATTGACGTTCGAGTGGGCGACGCGCTGACACCCGTTCACCGGACGTCCGCGTGCGGTCAACGCGCCGCTGACAGAGTCCCGCGCATGGATATCCCCAACATGGGCGTGCCGGCGCGGCTCGCCGACCGCATGAGCATGGCCGAGCAGCACGAGTACCTGCGGGCCCGCTTCTCCCGCCGCCGGATGCTGCGCGCCGGCGCCGTGACCGTGGGCGCCATCGCCGTCGGCGGTGCGCTGGGCAGCGCCCCGGCGTTCGCCGCCCCGGCGAGCCCGCAGCTGCTGACCGGCGGCACGGCGGACGGGATCGACGGCTCGCTGGTCGCGCCGATCGGCCGTCACCTCCAGTTCGGCCCCGAGCCGGACACCCAGTTCCGCGTCTCCTGGCAGGTCCCGGCGCCGGTCAAGAAGCCGTTCCTGCGCTTCGGCAAGCACCCGTGGGACCTGAGCCACAAGGTCGAGGCCGAGGTCCGCGCCCTGCACACCCCGGCGCTGGCCCCGAACAGCCAGCCGGTGGACCAGTACTACCTGCACGTCGCGCTCGAGGACCTGCACCCCGACACCACCTACTACTACGGCGTCGGCCACGAGGGCTTCGACCCGGCCTCCCAGCAGCAGATCTCCACCCTGCACACCTTCCGCACCGCGCCCTCCCGCGACCACCGCTGGGGCAAGGTGTACGAGCCGTTCACCTTCACGGCCTTCGGCGACCAGGGCGTCAGCTCCCACGCGGCCGGCAACGACCACATCATCAAGGCCCAGAAGCCGGCCTTCCACCTGCACGCCGGCGACATCTGCTACGCCGACCCGGCCGGTTCCGGCACCGACCCGGACAAGTCCGTCTTCAACGCGAAGACCTGGGACGACTTCCTGGTCCAGACCGAGACGGTCGCCGCCGAGATCCCGTGGATGGTCGCCTACGGCAACCACGACATCGAAGCCTGGTACTCGCCCAACGGCTACGGCGGCGAGAACACCCGCTTCTACCTGCCGGACAACGGCCCGGACCCGCGCACCGTCCCCGGCGTCTACACCTTCCGCTACAAGAACGTCGGCGTCATCTCCCTCGACGCCAACGACATCTCCTACGAGATCCCGGCCAACCTGGGCATCTCGGCGGGCAAGCAGACCAAGTGGCTGGACCGCACCCTCAAGGACCTGCGCAGCGACGAGACCATCGACTTCATCGTGGTCTTCTTCCACCACTGCGCCTTCTCGACCACGGTGGCGCACGCCTCCGAGGGCGGCGTCCGCGAGGCGTGGGTGCCGCTGTTCGAGAAGTACCGCGTGGACCTGGTCATCAACGGCCACAACCACATCTACGAGCGCACCGACGCCATCCTCGGCAACAAGGTCTCGAAGCAGGTGCCGAGCGGCGCCACCATCGAGCCCGAGAAGGACGGCGTGGTCTACGTGACCGCGGGCGCCGCCGGCCGCAGCCTGTACAAGTTCGACGTGCCCGACACCTACGAGGGCCACGAGAACCACCAGGACGAGGTCAAGACCTACTACTGGAGCAAGGGCCGGGTGAAGACCCCCGAGACCATCCAGTGGTCGCGGGTGCGCTACACCGGCTACTCGTTCATCAAGGTCGACGTCACCCCGGCGCACCTGGGCCAGAAGTCCTCGATGAAGGTCACCGCGCTGACCGAGGACGGCAAGCAGATCGACAACTACACGATCCAGCGCAAGGTCGGCGAGGGCTGGGACTCCGGCCGCGACGACGACGGCGAGGGCGGCGGCTGGGGCTGGTAAGCCCTCCCGTCACGTCCGATGATGCGGGCCCCGGTGCTGAGGGACGACCTCAGCGCCGGGGCCCGTACATGATCACGGCGACCCCGGCCAGGCAGACCAGCGCGCCCAGCACGTCGTACCGGGTCGGCCGGAAGCCGTCCACCGCCATGCCCCACAGCAGCGAGCCGGCCACGAACACCCCGCCGTACGCGGCCAGCACCCGGCCGAAGTCCGCGTCCGGCTGCAGCGCCGCGACGAAGCCGTACGCGCCGAGCGCCACCACGCCCAACCCGGCCAGCCACCACGGCCGTTGCTCGCGCACGCTCTGCCAGACCAGCCAGCAGCCGCCGATCTCGGCGAGCGCGGCGAGCACGAACAGGGCGATGGAGCGCAGGACGGTCATGGTGTCCGAGCGTACGGCTCAGACCTGCCGGTACGTCGCGAGGAAGCGGCCGATCCGGTTGATCGCCGTCTCCAGGTCGTCGGCCCGGGGGAGGGTGACGAAGCGGAAGTGGTCCGGGCGGGGCCAGTTGAAGCCGGTGCCCTGGACGACGTGGATCTTCTCGCGCAGCAGCAGGTCCAGCACGAACCGCTCGTCGTCGACGATCCGGTGCACCGCCGGGTCGAGCCGGGCGAAGGCGTACAGCGCGCCCTTGGGCTTGACGCAGCTGACGCCGGGGATCTCGTTCAGCGCCTTGACCGCGATGTCGCGCTGCTCGGTCAGCCGCCCGCCGGGCAGCACCAGGTCGTTGATGGACTGGTGGCCGCCGAGCGCGGCCTGCACGGCGTACTGGGCGGGCACGTTGGGACACAGCCGCATGCCGGAGAGCATGGTCAGGCCCTCCAGGTAGTCGGCGGCGTGCTGCTTGGGCCCGGAGACGACCAGCCAGCCGCTGCGGAAGCCGGCCACCCGGTAGGCCTTGGACAGGCCGTTGAAGGTGAGGGTGAGCACGTCGTCGGCGAGCGCGCCCAGGCAGTGGTGCACGGTGTCGTCGTAGAGGATCTTGTCGTAGATCTCGTCGGCCAGCACCATCAGCTGGTGGCGGCGGGCCAGGTCGAGGATGCCCTCCAGCAGCTCCTTCGGGTAGACCGCGCCGGTGGGGTTGTTGGGGTTGATGACGACGATGGCCTTGGTGCGGGCGGTGATCTTGGCGGCGATGTCGTCGAGGTCCGGGTACCAGTCGGCCTCCTCGTCGCACAGGTAGTGCACCGCCTTGCCGCCGGCCAGCCGGACGGACGCCGTCCACAGCGGGTAGTCCGGGGCCGGCACGAGCACCTCGTCGCCGTCGTCGACCAGCGCGGTGACGGCCATCTGGATCAGCTCGGAGACGCCGTTGCCGAGGTAGACGTCGTTGACGGTGACGCCCTGGACGCCGCGCTGCTGGTAGTACTGCACCACCGCGCGGCGGGCCGGCAGGATGCCGCGCGAGTCGCTGTAGCCGTGCGCCGAGGGCAGGTTGCGGATGATGTCCTGGATGATCTCCTCCGGCGCCTCGAAGCCGAACGGCGCCGGGTTGCCGGTGTTCAGCCGCAGCACGCTGTGCCCGGCCTCCTCCAGGGCGTTGGCCTGGTCGACCACCGGGCCGCGGATCTCGTAGCACACGCCGTTCAGCTTGCTGGACTGCCGAAACTCCATCTGCGGCCTCCCGACCGTCACCACCGCTCCGTTGCTTCTGCTTTGTTCTACCAAGTCGGCACTTGGAAAGTCCAACTTCTTGGCTATGCTGATCCACATGTCACGCCGAAGCTACGACCAGTACTGCGCCGTCGCCCGCGCCCTGGACGCGGTGGGGGAACGCTGGAGCCTCCTGATCGTCCGTGAACTCCTCGGCGGCCCGCGCCGCTACACCGACCTGCACGCCGACCTGCCCGGTGTCTCCACCGACATCCTCGCCGCCCGGCTCAAGCAGCTGGAGGGCGAGGGGCTCGCCGTCCGGCGCAAGCTGGAGCGGCCGGCCAGTGCCACGGTGTACGAGCTGACCGAGCGCGGGGCCGAACTGCGGCCGGTGATCGAGGCGTTGGGCGCGTGGGGGCTGGGTGCCCTGGGCGAGCAGCGGCCCACCGACGCGGTGCGCGAGCACTGGTACACGGCCCGGAGCGCCGCCGTCATCGGCTGACGGCAGCGCTCCGGCCGGCCTGGCCGGGGCGGCGGCAAGGCCCCCGTCGCCGGCCGACGCCCCGTGTCCTCAGGATGGCGCGGACCGATAAACGAACAGTCGGCGCGGAATGAGCGGAAGGAGCGGAACGAGCGGCCGGGCCCCCGGCGGTTCCGCCCGTCGCCGTGCACGTACGATCGTCGGACCGCAGAGCCGTCCCAGGAGAGCGGAGGCCCCCCGTGCCCACCACCCAGCGCAGCTACGCACGTTACGTCGCCCTCGGTGACTCGTTCACCGAAGGCATGTGCGACGACCTGCTGCCGGACGGCAACTACCGCGGCTGGGCGGACCGGGTCGCCGCCGCGCTCGCCGAGGAGCGTGCGGGCGCCGAGGGGCGTGCGGGCGCCGGCGAGCGCGAGGGCGACGGCTTCCGGTACGCCAACCTCGCCGTCCGGGGCAAGCTCATCGGCCAGATCCACGACGAGCAGCTCGCCACCGCGGTGGGGATGGGCGCCGACCTCGTCACCCTCGCCGGCGGCCTCAACGACGTGCTCCGCCCCGGCTGCGACATCGACCGCGTCGAGCGGCTGCTCGGCCACTGCGCCGCCGAACTGCGCGCCACCGGCGCCACCGTCGTCCTGTTCACCAGCACCGACCCCACCCGGCGGATGGCCGGCAGCACCCGGATACTGCCCGCCATCCTGCGGATGAAGGCCTTCGTGCAGGAGCTCGGCCAGCAGGACGGCTTCGCCGTCGTCGACCTCTTCTCCGCGCCCTGCTTCGACGACCGCCGGCTGTGGGCCGAGGACCGCCTGCACCTGTCGCCCGAAGGCCACCGCCGGGTCGCCGCCGGCGTGCTGGAAGCCCTCGGCCGCCCCGTCGACTTCGACTGGCGCGCCCCGCTGCCCGCCGCCGCCCCGCCCGGGCGCGCCGAACGGCTGCGCGCCGACGCCCGCTGGCTGCGCACCCACCTCGGCCCCTGGATCGGCCGCCGCCTCACCGGGCGCTCCTCCGGCGACGGCCGGCCGCCGAAGCGGGCCGAGCTGCTGCCGTACCGCTGACGCCGCCGGGATTGCCGCGGCCCCT
This sequence comes from Streptomyces rubellomurinus, assembly GCF_000961885.1. Taxonomy (GTDB): domain Bacteria; phylum Actinomycetota; class Actinomycetes; order Streptomycetales; family Streptomycetaceae; genus Kitasatospora; species Kitasatospora rubellomurina. Next base: position 58,124 of record NZ_JZKH01000030.1, on the reverse strand, counting down.
TCGGGGTGTCGCTGCGTCCACCGCCGCGCCCGCCGGGCGACCATCGGCCCCGAGAGGGGCGCCGGGCGGCGCCCGGACGGGAGTGACGGGACCATGCGCAGACTGAGGTCGGCCCAAGCCGCCCTGGCAGCAGGGCTGTTGGCAGTGCTGCCTGGCGGCGCCTCGGCCGCCGGGGCGTCCGAGGTGCCCAGGGCCTCCGGGGTGTTCGCCCCGAAGACCGACTACCCGGTGGGGCACAACCCGCGCGCGGTCGCGACGGGCGACCTCACCGGCAGCGGCCGCACCGACCTCGTGGTGGCCGACGCCGCGGACGGCACCGTGTCGATCCTGCTGAACAACGGCGACGGCACCTTCGCCCCGCGCCGCACCTACCCCGCCGGGCCCGGCCCCAGCTCCGTCGCCGTGGGCGACCTCCGGGGCATCGGGGTGTCGGACCTGGTGGTCGCCGACCAGGACGGCGACGGAGTCTCGGTGCTGCTCGGCAACGGCGACGGCACCTTCCGACCGCCCCGCCGGCTCGCCACCGGCCCGCACCCGGACGCCGTCGCCCTCGGCGACTTCCGCGGCACCGGGACGCTGGACCTGGCCGTCGCCAACCTGGGCGACTTCGGCGACGGCAGCGTCTCGCTGCTGCTGGGCAACGGCGACGGCACCTTCCAGCCGGCGCGCAGCTACCCGACCGGCGACAACTCCAACCCCGCCTCGATCGCCCTCGCCGACCTCGGCGGCAGCGGCAACCTCGACCTGGCCGTCGCCCTCGACGGCGTCGGCGAGGTCGCGGTCTTCCCGGGCAACGGCGACGGCACCCTCGGCGCCCCGACCGGCTACCGGGTCGGCGGCATCCCCGTCTCGCTGGCCGTCGGCGACCTGCGCGGCGACGGCCGGCTCGACCTCGTGCTCGCCGACTCGGAGAACTCCGCCCGCGTCCTGCTCGGCAACGGCGACCGCACCTTCCGGCCCGTACGGTCCTACCCGGCCGGCAGCGCGCCCGTCTCGGTCGTCGTGGGCGACTTCACCCGCAGCGGCGCGGCCGACCTGGCCCTCGCCACCGGCGGGAACTCCGCGACGCTGCTGCTCGGCAACCGCGACGGCACCTTCCGGGCGCCGCAGTCCTACCCCACCGGGTCCGGCGACCACTCGACCCCGGACCGCGTCGCGGCCGGCCGGTTCACCGTCGGCGGCGGGCTCGACCTGGCGGTGACCAACGCCCAGGACGACACCGTCTCGGTGCTCCTGAACACCGCCGACCGCCCGGGGCCGTGGCCCCGGCCCGGCGCCGCCCCCGCACCGGGTCAGCGGGCCTCGGGCCCGTCCGGGGCCACGCAGGAGGAGCTGTCGCCGACCGTCACGATGTAGCCCGTCACCGGGGCAGTTCCTCGGCCGCCGCTTCGAGCACCAGGCTCGCCATCGGGGCGTACGTCGTCCAGCCGAGCGTGCGGTAGAGCGCCTGGCCCTCCATGGTGGCGACCAGCACGCCGGTACGGGCCCCGGCCTCGTACGCGGCGGACTGCAGCGTCCGCATCACCACGGCGCCCAGCCCTCGGCGGCGGTGCTCGGGGGCGGTGACGATCTTGTCGGGGACGGCCACCGGGCCGGCCAGGCCCGCCTGGCCGCGCGCGGCCAGGTGCCCGTCCCGGGTGCGCACCAGGGCGCGGAGGATGCCGCCGCGGCTCCAGGTGGTCAGGGTGTAGCCGGGCGGGAGCGCCGCGGCCCCGGCGGGCGCCAGCGGGGCGGACATCAGGAAGCCCGGCACGTCCAGCCGCCACTGCGGGCCCAGCCACGGGCGGACGGTGTCGTCCTCGGCGAACAGCTTCAGCCAGGTGTTCGGCGCGGTGACGGTGCCGGCGAGCCGGCGCACCTCGTGCTCGGTCGGCTCCGGCAGCACGTGCCGGGCCAGCTCCCCGCGCGAGTCGGCGACGTCGATGCTCCAGCCCCAGGGCCGCTCCACCGGATCGGCGGCGATCCGGGACACGGCCCAGCCGCTGACCCACATCCGGACCAGCTCGGCGACGGCCGGCTGCTGCTGCATGGCGATACCCCCGTGGTAATGGTCACACTTGCGGTGGGCACATTACTCGCGAGGGGGTGGGCGTGCCCAGTAGGATTTCCGGGTCCCCTGGCGCCGCACCGGCGCCCAGCTGGTGGAAGGACCCCGGAACGTGAGCGACACCGAGCACCCGCTGACCGTGCTGCAGTCGGACTGCGGCAGCTGCTTCGGGCTCTGCTGCGTCGCCCTGCCGTTCGCGGCCGGCACCGACTTCGCGATGAACAAGTCCGCCGGCACCCCCTGCCGCAACCTGCAGACCGACTTCAGCTGCGGCATCCACGCCCGGCTGCGCGGCGAAGGCTTCCAGGGCTGCACCGTCTACGACTGCTTCGGCGCCGGGCAGCGGGTCTCCCAGGAGACCTTCGGCGGCACCAGCTGGCGGGCCGAACCGGCCACCGCGGCACCGATGTTCGACGTGTTCCCGATCGTGCGCCAGCTGCACGAACTCCTCTGGTACCTCACCGAAGCGCTCACCTTCGAGCCCGCCCGCGCGCTCCACACCGAACTGCGGGCCGCCCTGGACGAGACCGACCGGCTCGCCGGCGGCACCCCCGAACAGGTCCTCGCCGTCGACGTCCCCGCGCACCGCCAGCAGGTCGCCGACCTGCTGCTGCGCGCGAGCGAACTCGTCCGCGCCGCCGTCCCCCGCCGCCGCGAGCACCGCGGCGCCGACCTCTTCGGCGCCCGCCTGCGCGGCGCCGACCTGCGCGGAGCCAACCTGCGCGGCGCCCTGCTCGTCGCCGCCGACCTCTCCGGCGCCGACCTGCGCCTCGCCGACCTCATCGGCGCCGACCTGCGCGACGCCGACGTCTCCGGCGCCGACCTCACCACCGCCCTCTTCCTCACCCAGGCCCAGCTCAACGCCGCCCGCGGCGACGCCACCACCCGCCTCCCCGCCACCCTGACCCGCCCCACCCACTGGCCCACCACGGCCACCCCGGCCACAGGCCCCGGCAACAAGCCGCGGAGCGGCGGCCGCCGCCCGGGCAAGCCCCGCCGCCGATAGCGTCCCGCGCGCAGGAAGTCGGGCCGGCCGACTTCCCGCGCGGCTACGCCGCTGCCCTGCTCCGGGCCGCCCTGGAAATCGCCCGCCGGTAGCGTCTTGTGCGTGGGAAGTCGGACTGGTCGACGCCCTGCGCGGCTACGCCGCCGCCCGCCCTGGAAGCCCCTCGCCGGTAGCGACTCGCGCGCAGGAAGTCGGGCCGGCCGACTTCCTGCGCGGCTACGCCGCCGCTCGCCTCCCGGCCGCCCTGAAAGCCCCTCGCCGGTGGCGCCTCTTGCGCAGGAAGTCGGGCCGGTCGACTTCCTGTGCGGCGACGGCTCCTCGGCTGTCGGGTGCCCGTGGAAGACTGCGGCGCATGTCCCTTGCCGACCTGACCTTCGATCAGTGGCGGTCCTTCGACCTGCCCGCCGCCCGGCGGTTCGCCCGGCGGGTGGCCGAGTCGACCGGCGGCCGGTTGGTCGCGGTGGAGACCGTCGAGCACCTCGGCGCCCCGCTGCACCGCGCCCGGGTCGAGCGGGGTGGGCAGGAGTTCGCCCTGGTGCCCGGCGGTACGGTGACGCTCGGGTTCGACCCCGAGCGGTGGCGGCCGGCGCCCGAGCAGGAGGCCGACTACCGGGAGAGCCTGGAGCAGGGCTTCGGCCACGGCCCCGACCTGCGCTCGCACCTGGCGCTCCTGCTCAGCCCGCGCCGGACCGTCACCCTGGGGGCGGTGCTCATGGCGGTCGAGGACGAGCGGCTGACCGAACCGCCCGCCGCCGTGCCCGCCCTGCTCGCCGCGCGCGGCCTGCGGATGCCCGGCCCCGACGAGTGGGAGCACGCCTGCGGGGCCGGCGCGGACACCCTGTTCCGCTGGGGCGACGAGTGCCCCCTCGACCGCATCCCCTACGACCACCCCGCCGGTCCGCAGCGGGAGTTGAACGCCCTGGGCCTGCGCATCGCCTACGACACCTACCGCAGCGAGCTGAGCGGCGACCGGACCGCCGTCCACGGCGGCGACGGCGGTGAGTCCGCCTGCGGCGGCTACGGTGCGCTGCTGGGCTGGCTGCCGCTGGCCACCGCCCACCGGGGCCACCCCGAGTACGCCGCGTTCGTGTACGGGGAGGAGGGCGAGGACCTGTACGGGGAGTTCTCCGTCCGGCCCGTGCTCGGCTGACCCGGCTACTCCTCGAACCAGGCGACCAGCCGGACGTTCTGGTCGCCGTGGACGCCGGCGAGGGCCCGCATGACGGTCCACACCGGCTGCCACGAGCCGTCCGCGGGGACGGCGTCGCGGCGCCGGTCGCGTTCGGCGCGGAAGACGGTGGTGCCGACGTCCCATTCGGTGCCCTCGGCCCACAGTTCACCGATCCGGGTGGGGTCGGCGCTCCTGGTGTCGACGCCGCTGGCCCGCGCGAACCCCCGGCTCCAGTCCCCCCGGTGCCTCAACTGCAGCGTGCCGTCCGGCAGCCGGCGGTACCGGGTGATGCCGGTGGCGCGGGGGATCGCCGGCTCGTCCCAGTCGATGGCGAGGATCTCGGTCCAGTCGAGCCAGGTGGCGCCGAACGCCACCTCGCCCCAGGAGGCGTGCGCGGCCCGGACGTGCTCCGAGGTGTCCGGGGGCAGGCCGCGGTCGGCGGCGACGGGCTGCCAGTGGCCGCTGAGGTCGCGGACGCCGAAGAGGCAGGCGAAGGCCGCGTAGTCCCTGGTCATGCCGAGCATGGACAGGTCGACGGCCCGGTACCACGCCGACTCCTCGACGGCCAGGCCCGGACCCCAGGTGCGGCACTCCACGGATCCCCGAATGGTTGTTCCCACGGGGTGATTCTGTCGTACCCGTCGGCGCCGGCGCAGGAAGTCGGCCGGTCCGACTTCCTGCGGGGAGAGGGCGCCTCAGTCGGTCAGGAGGCGGGCGCGCAGGGCGTCGATCTGGGGGCGGGTGATGCCGAGGGGGCCGGTGAGGTAGGCCTCGACGGAGCCGTGGCGGGCGGCGAGGTCGGCGAGGGTGAGGCGGATGACCGCCTCGGGGGCGCGGCCGTAGCCGGGCCAGGTGAGGGTGCGGCCGGGGTGGGCGGCGTGCCAGTCGGCGACGAAGCGCTCGGTGGCGCGCTCGGTGAGGGCGAAGTCGGCGGCGATGTCGTCCTCGCGGACGCCGAGCAGGGTGAGCAGCAGGGCGGCGATCAGGCCGGTGCGGTCCTTGCCGGCCGCGCAGTGGAAGGCCACCGGCCCCTCGGCGAAGGTGATCACGTCGAGGGCCTGGCGGATCTCCTGCACGCCGTCCTCGGCTACCTCGCCGAAGCGGTCCGCGAGGTAGCGCCAGGGGTCGACGTCCGGGGAGATCTCGGCCTGGTCGTAGGGGCGGTGCTCGATGGAGAGGTTGTGGTAGTCGAGGCCGTCGAAGTCCGGTATCCGGCCCTTGGCGGCGATCTCCCAGGGGTAGCGGAGGTCGATCACGGTGCGGACGCCGAGGGCGTGGAACCGGTCGAGGTCGGCGGGGGAGCCGGCGAGCTTGCCGAGGGAGTCCGTCCGGTAGAGCAGGCCCCACCGGACGGACCGGCCCTCGGCGGCCGAATACCCGCCCAGGTCGCGGAAGTTGTGCAGCTTCTCGAAGGCGTGGTGACGCGTTGTCATGGGGCGAACTGTAGCGGGCGCCGGGGGCTTTCCATGACCGGGGCATGTTCTTGGCCAGAGAAAACTTTTGACCGGGTTCACCTGCGTCCGAGGCCCCTGTCATGAGTGTCCGCCCGGGAGGTTAGAGTCCGACCCATGGACGTGAAGGACGTGGACACCGCCCGCTGGGACCGCATCGCCGATCTCCTGCCGGAGCCCGCCGCGCAGGAGGTCAAGGACGCCTGGCAGATCGGCGAGCAGGAGGGCGGGCTCACCGTGCTGGTCGAGGGCCTGCTCGCCCGCCAGGTGCCGATCGGCGCGGCGGACCGGGCGCAGATCTCGGTGCTCCTGGACGGCTGGGGCATGCGCCACGCCCTCACGCCCGGCCTCGTGCGCTGCCTGGGCGACGGCGGGCCGGAGCCGGTGCAGCTGCTGGACGGCGACGGGGAGGGCGAGGAGGCCGAGGTGCAGACCGGCTGGAGCGAGCCCGAGCTCGCCGGGCTGGTGCTGGTGCCGTGGATCGGCTGCACCCGCTGCGGCCGGGGCCTGCTGCGCGCCCACCGCTGGGAGGACTGGGACGACCTCTCCTACCTCGCCGAGTACTACGTGATCGCTCCGGCGGGCGAGCGGAGGGCGCTGCGGATCTTCCCGTACGACGCGGGCCAGGAGGCCTTCGACGAGCTCCTGGGGAACTGCCCGGCGGCTCAGGACGGCCAGGGCGCCCCGGAGACGTCGGCCGCGTAGCCCCGTGCCAGCAGCTCGAAGGCGTGGTCGGCGTTGGTGACCGCCTCGAAGTGGAGCTCGTCGGCGGTCTGCCCGTCGTCCCGGATGCGGTGCCAGTTGTGCTCGGCCAGGACCCGCTGGGTGGCGGTGAGCTGGGCGGCGAGCAGCGGCGCGGTGAGGGCGCGCGGCGGGGCGAGGTCGGGGGCCTCGAACAGGGCGTCGGCGAGCGAGCGTTCGGCGCGGGCCAGGTACTCGGCGGCCCGGGCGGTCAGGCTCGGGGTGCTGCGGGCCAGCTCGCCGAAGGCGAGGACGGCCGGGTGGTCGTTGAGGCCGGTGATCGGGTCGTGCCGGGCGAGCCCGTCGAGGAAGTCCCGGTGCAGGGCGTCGAGCACGGACTCGCCGGCGGGCCGGTGGCGGACCACGTCCGCCGCCTGGTCCTGGTGGTCGGCGAAGCGGTGGACGACCAGGTCCTCCTTGGTGGGGAAGTAGCTGAACAGGGTCGGTTTCGACACCTCGGCCGCCGCGGCGACGTCGGCCACCGACACCTGGTCGAAGCCGTGCTCCAGGAAGAGCGCGATCGCGGCCTCGGAGATCGCCCGCCGCGTCCGCTCCTTCTTCCTCTCCCGCAGACCACTCATGCGCCCACGTTAGCAGCAGCCTTTGACCGGGACAGGTTTCTGACCCGGTCACGCGGTGGGTGTCGGCGGCCCGGGCCTCAGGAGCCGGCCGAGTCCAGGATCCGCCGGATCGACTCCACCACCGGCGCGCCCGCCGTGACCAGGGCGGCGACGCCGGAGATGTTGCGCAGGGCGCGCCGCAGGACGGACGGCGAGGCGCTGCGGCCGTCGCCGATGGCCTCCAGCGACTCGTCCAGCACCTCGCGGTCCTCGGCCGGCACGTGTTCGCGCAACTGCCGTACGGCGGCGATCAGTTCGCGCATCGCGGCCTGCGGATCGGCCGGGCCCTGCTGCTTGATGATGCCGATGTTGTGGTCCCCGTGCTGGGTGACGGAGTCGCCGAAGTGGATACCGCCGCTGCTCATGCGCCGACCTGCTTTCCGATGTTGTGGTCGCCGTACTGGTTGATGGTGTCGCCGACGTGCACGTTCTCGATCTGGACCGCGAACTCGGCCGCCGGGTTGTCGATCGCCTCCATGATCATCCGGATCAGGGCGCCGATCTGCCGGGCGTCGTGGCTCACCACGGCGGTGGTGGAGGCGTTGGACATCTCCAGGACCAGCCGGTAGAGCGGGCGTTGCCGCAGCTGGGTGACCAGCCGGTAGACGAAGTACGCGAGGCCCGCGACCAGCAGCACGCCCGGGACGGCGGCCGCCGCGCCCTGGTTCGAGGAGTTCGCGGTGACGGCGCCGAGGATCGTGGCGGCGGCCGCGAGCCCGAACACCTGCCGGACGAACCTGATCACCACCCTGGTGCGCTTGGGCGGGTACCACGCCAGCTGCCGCGCCCGGGCGATGTGGGTGAGCTGGTAGGCGTCGCCGCCCACCCACAGCACCCGCCGGCTCACGCTGATATCGACGACGCTCCGTGCCAAGTCCGTCCCCCATGCCCGTAGTAGCGGGGAGAACCATAGCAACGCCGGCGGACGGCGAGACGGGAGCCGATGGATCGTCTACACGCTGCGGTCGGCGAGGACTTCGCGCAGCACCCGGCGGGCGGCGGAGGTGCGGGCCTGGTCGGTGTGCCGGTAGTAGGGGACGCTCACCGCCGCGATGGAGAAGGCCCAGGCGCGGCCGCGCGCCCAGGCGTCGTCGTCGGCGGCGAGCGCGGCGCGGAAGGCCGGACGGGCGGCGGCGGGCAGCAGGTTCCAGGCGACGATCAGGTCGGCGGTCGGGTCGCCGACGCCCATCAGCGCGAAGTCGAGGACGGCGGTCAGCCGGCCGGTGGTGGCGACCAGCAGGTTGCCCGGGGTGAGGTCGCCGTGCATCCAGACCGGCGGGCCGGCGTGCTCGGGCAGCCGAAGTGCCTTGTCCCACAGGGCCGTCGCGGCCGCCGTGTCGATGGAGCCGGCCAGTTGGGCGATGGCCGCACGGGTGGCGCCGTCGCGGGAGGCGAGCGGGACGCTGCGGGGCCCGGCCGGGGCGCCGGCGGGGTCGACGGCGCGCAGCGCGTTGACGAAGCCGGCCAGGTCGCGGGCCAGGTCCTCGGGCGCTGCGGGGACGGCGGCGGCCGGGTTGATCCCGTCGATCCAGTGCAGCACCGACCACTCCCACGGGTAGCCGGCGGCGGGCCGGCCGAGGGCGAGCGGGACGGGTACGGGCAGTGGCAGGTGCGGTGCCAGCCGGGGCAGCCACTGGTGCTCCCTGCGGACGTCCCCGGCGGCCCACTCCACCCGGGGCAGCCGGACGGCGAGTTCGGGCCCGAGCCGGAACATCGCGTTGTCCGCGCCCGTGGGGCCCGCCGGGGTGACCGGGAGGCCGACCCACTGCGGGAACTGGGCGGAGATCAACCGCCGCACCAGGGCCGCGTCGATGACCGGTTCGTCGAGGTGCATCCGGGCGGCAGCGCACATGCCCGGCAGCGTACAGCGCCGGTCGCCGCCGTTCAGCCGGAATGCGGAACTGCCGTGCCGTACAAGGTGAAGAGATGGTGATAGGTCGACGCTCGTGGTGCTCTTCACCGAGCCGCGGCGGCCGGACGGAGGTGATCGACCTCACTGCGGACGGCCGCCCCAGCGGGTCGCTCACCGTCCGCTGATCCGTGCCCCCCAACTGCGCGCCGCCCGGGCCCGCTTGGCGCCGCGAACGGCGTGCGCCACGCCCGGCCGCCCCCGGCGCGGCCGGGAGCCGTCACCGGCACCTGCCAGAATGCAGGGCGTACGGCGACAGCACTTCAGGAGAAGGTGACCGGCTTCGTGACCACGCCAGTCGAACAGGCGGCCCGGCAGGCCCAGCAGGCGATCGAGCGGAAGATCGCGGAGGAACTGGCCGTCCGCGAGGGGCAGGTGAAGGCGGCCGTCGACCTGCTCGACGGCGGCGCGACCGTCCCCTTCGTGGCCCGCTACCGCAAGGAGGCCACTGGCTCGCTGGACGACACCCAGCTGCGCACCCTGGAGGAGCGGCTGCGCTACCTGCGCGAGCTGGAGGACCGCCGGGCGGCGGTGCTGGAGTCGATCGAGGCCCAGGGCAAGCTGGACGACGCGCTGCGCGCCCAGGTGCTCGCCGCCGACTCCAAGGCCCGGCTGGAGGACATCTACCTGCCGTTCAAGCCCAAGCGGCGCACCAAGGCGCAGATCGCCCGCGAGGCCGGGCTGGAGCCGCTGGCCGACACCCTGCTCGCCGACCCGACGCAGGACCCGGCTGCGCTCGCCGCCGCCCTCGTCGGGAGCGGCAGCGTCGATGCGTCGGTGGCGGACGGCCCCGCCGCCCTGGAGGGCGCCCGGGCGATCCTGGTCGAGCGCTTCGGCGAGGACGCCGACCTGGTCGGCTCGCTGCGCGAGCGGATGTGGACCCGCGGCCGGATCGTCGCGAAGGTCCGTGACGGCAAGGAGGGCGACGGCGCCAAGTTCGCCGACTACTTCGACTTCGCCGAGCCGTACACCAAGCTCCCCTCGCACCGCATCCTGGCGATGCTGCGCGGCGAGAAGGAGGAGGTGCTGGACCTCGAACTCTCCCCCTACGACGGCGAGTCCGAGGGCGACCTGCCCGGCGGGAACGACTACGAGCAGCGCATCGCGGCCCGCTTCGGCATCGCCGACCGCGGCCGCCCGGCCGACAAGTGGCTCGGCGACACGGTCCGTTGGGCCTGGCGCACCCGCATCCTCGTGCGCCTGGGCATCGACCTGCGTGCCCGGCTGCGCGCCGAGGCCGAGGACGAGGCGGTGCGGGTGTTCGCCGCCAACCTGCGCGACCTGCTGCTCGCCGCCCCGGCCGGCACCCGCGCCACCATGGGCCTGGACCCGGGCTTCCGCACCGGTGTGAAGGTCGCCGTGGTGGACGCCACCGGCAAGGTCGTCGCGTTCGAGACGATCTACCCGCACCAGCCCGCCAACAAGTGGGACGCCTCGATCGCGACGCTGGCCGCGCTGGCGAAGAAGCACGACGTCGACCTGGTGGCGATCGGCAACGGCACCGCCTCCCGGGAGACCGACAAGCTCGCCGAGGACCTGCTCAAGCGCCACCCGGAGCTGAAGCTCACCAAGGCGATGGTCAGCGAGGCCGGCGCCTCGGTCTACTCGGCCTCCGCGTTCGCCTCGCAGGAGCTGCCCGACCTGGACGTGTCGATCCGCGGCGCGGTCTCGATCGCCCGCCGCCTGCAGGACCCGCTGGCCGAACTGGTCAAGATCGACCCCAAGTCGATCGGCGTCGGCCAGTACCAGCACGACCTCAGCGAGGTGAAGCTCTCCCGCTCGCTGGACGCCGTGGTCGAGGACTGCGTCAACGCGGTCGGCGTGGACGTCAACACCGCCTCGGCGCCGCTGCTCACCCGGGTCTCCGGGATCACCGGCACGCTCGCCGACAACATCGTCGCGCACCGCGACGCCAACGGCCCGTTCCGCACCCGCCGCCAGCTCAAGGACGTCGCCCGGCTCGGCCCCAAGGCCTTCGAGCAGTGCGCCGGCTTCCTGCGCATCCCCGGTGGCGAGGACCCGCTGGACGGCTCCGGCGTGCACCCCGAGGCCTACCCGGTGGTGCGCCGCATCCTCGCCTCCACCGGCGGCGAGCTGCGCGAGCTGATCGGCAACAGCGAGCGGCTGCGCGCGCTGCGCCCGGCCGACTTCGCCGACGACACCTTCGGCGTCCCGACCGTCACCGACATCCTCGGCGAGCTGGACAAGCCGGGCCGCGACCCGCGCCCGGCCTTCCGCACCGCGACCTTCAAGGAGGGCGTCGACAAGATCGGCGACCTGGAGGTCGGCATGGTGCTGGAGGGCGTGGTCACCAACGTCGCGGCGTTCGGCGCCTTCGTCGACGTGGGCGTCCACCAGGACGGGCTGGTGCACGTCTCGGCGCTGTCGCGGACCTTCGTCAAGGACCCGCGCGAGGTGGTCAAGCCCGGCGACATCGTCAAGGTCCGGGTGCTGTCGGTGGACGTGCCGCGCAAGCGGATCGGGCTCACCCTGCGGCTGGACGACGAGGTCGGCCGCGAGCGCGGTGGCGACCGGGGCGGCGACCGGCAGGCCCGCCCGCCGCGCCAGGAGCGCCGCGGCGGCGGCCAGGGCGGTCGTGACCGCGACCGCGGCGGTGCCGGTGCAGCCGGCGGTGCCCCGGCGAACAGCGCCATGGCGGACGCGCTGCGCCGGGCCGGTCTGACCGGCGGCGGCGAGGGCGCCAAGGACCGCCGCTCCGGGCGGCGCTGAGCGCACCGCGGAACGGCCGGGGCCGGCGGGCAGCGCGCCCGCCGGCCCCGGCCGTTCCGCCGTCCCGGGTCACACCAGCAGCTTGTCCTTGGCGCGCTGGTACTCCTCGGTCGAGATCAGGCCCCTGGTGTGCAGGTCCGCCAGCGTCGCCAGGTCCTCCACGTGGCTGCGTCCGCCGCCGTTCGCCGAGGGCCCGGAGGTCGACGTCCCGGAGGCCGAGGCCCCGGCGGGCGACGTCCCGGCCGCCTCCCGGATGTACGCCTGGACGGCGGCCTCGGTCTGCTGGGCCTGGGAGAGGTCCCGCCGGTGCATCGAGTCACCGCGGGCGATCAGGTAGGCGAGCACGCCGATCAGCGGCAGGAGGATCACCAGGACCAGCCAGCCCGCCTTGCCCCAGCCGCTCAGGTCGTGGCTGCGGAAGATGTCCGTGATGATCTTGAACAGCAGGAAGATCCAGAGAATCCAGAGGAACAGCTCCAGCATCGTCCAGAAGACGTTCAGCAGCGGGTAGTCCGCGGCCAGGTGATAGGTGCCCATGGCCGAGAGATATCACCCCAAAACGGACGTCGCTCCGCACTGCTCGGCCGTTCGGGTGATCCTCAGTCGCGGCCGGACCGCCGCCGCAGTTCCACGGCCAGCCCGATCAGCTCGGCCCACCACTCCTCGTGCCCGGTCAGCAGCAGCCGCTGCGCCTCCGCCGCCGGCACCGCGCGGACCTCCACCACCTGCTCGCCGTCCGCCGGGTTGGTCGGCTCGGAGTCCACCGCGACCTCCGCCCAGCCCCACAGCCAGGCCTTCTCCGGGTGCGGCTGCCACGGCCGGTACGGCACCGGGTCGTCGGTGCGGCAGCGGTGCGCGCCCAGCCAGCCCGGCTCGCCGAGCAGCCGGGCGCCCGCCTCCTCGCGCAGCTCGCGGGTCAGGCAGGAGGCGATGCTCTCGTCCTGCTCCCGGGTGCCGCCGGGCAGGAACCAGTGGTCGCGGTCGTCCCGGCAGAGCACCACCGCGTCGCCCTGGAAGCCGACCAGGTGGATGTTGGTCACCAGCTCGTCCGGCGGCAGCGCGGTGGAGAACTGGGCGTCGTAGCGGCCCCAGGCCCAGTACTGCGGCGCGTGCAACGCGGGGAACAACCCCGCGAGTTCGGCCGCTCTGGCGGAGCCGTCGGATTCGGTGTCGGTGTCGGTGGCGGCACCCGTCCGGTGTGTGGTGTCGGTCATTCGGTGATCGTAGTGCCGGCCGGGAAACGGCGGGGGGCGGCCGGATGGACGAGAGTCACCTCTGCGGCGGAGATGGCGCGCGGCCGCCGGCGGGCGGGCTCGCTCGGCACGGTGGTCCAACTGCCCAGCGAGATCTCGGCGGTGATGCCGGGGCCGAAGCCGGCGATCAGCCCGGGGGCGCCGTCCGGCACCGCGCCCTCCGCGAACAGCCGGGCGAGCGCGTCGAAGACGACGGCGCTGGCGATGTTGCCGCGCTCGGTGAGGGTGGCCCGGCTGTGCCGGAAGGCGGCCGGCTCCAGGCCGAGGAAGCGGCACAGGTCGTCCAGGATGCGCGGGCCGCCGGCGTGCACGATGTAGAAGCCCAACCCGGAGACGTCCCAGCCGTGTTGGTCGGCAAGGCCGCGCAGCGCGGGGGCGAGCATCGCCATCGTGCCGGGCACCCGTTTGTCCAGCTGGAAGTGGAAGCCGGTGTCCCGCACGCCGTACGAGATCCAGCCCTCGGTGTCCGGCACCAGGTGCGAGCCGTTGCGCTCGACGTGCACGCCGTGCCCGCCGTGGCCGCGCATCACCACGGCGGCGACCGCGTCCCCGAACAGGCCGTTGGAGAGCAGCGAGCCGACCTCCAGGTCGGTCGGCTGGTAGCAGAGCGAGCAGAACTCGCAGGCGACGATGAGGACGTTGGCGCCCGGGTAGGCGCGGCAGAAGTCGTGCGCCCGGTTGACGGCGGCGCCGCCGGCCGCGCAGCCGAGCTGGGCGATCGGCACCTGGCGGGTGTCGGAGCGGAAGCCCATGCGGTTGATCAGCCAGGCGGTCATCGAGGGCATCATGAAGCCGGTGCACGACACGTAGACGATCAGGTCGATGTCCCGGGCGGTCAACTCGGCGTACCCGAGGGCGCGTTCGACCACCTCGGGGACGCGGAGCTTGGCCTCCCGCTCGTACACCTCGTTGCGGGCGGTGAAGCCCGGGTGGGTGAGGGTCCGCTCGATCGGCTGGACCAGGTGCCTGGTCCGGACCCCGGTGTTCTCGATCAGCCGCAGGGCGAGCGGGAGTTGGGGGTGGCCGGCGTGCAGGGTGCGGGCCAGGTCGAGGGTCTGGTCGAGGGTGATGACGTGCTCGGGCACGGCGATGGCGGGTCGGCACAGTGTGGCCATGGTGCGGGTCTCCCCGGGGCAGGAACGGTGTGGTGGGGGGGAGAGGGGTGCTACCAGGCGACCGGCAGGGTGCGCGGGAAGCGCCAGATCGAGCCGGAGTCCCAGTCGAGTTCGGCCGGGTCGACGGCGAGGCGCAGGTCGGGGAAGCGCCGCAGCAGGGTGCCGATGGCGACCTCCAGCTCCATCAGCGCCAGGTGCGAGCCGAGGCAGCGGTGCTGGCCGTGGCCGAAGGCCATGTTGACGGGCCCGGCGTCGCGTTCGAGGTCCAGCTCGTCGGGGCGCTCGTACACCGCAGGGTCCCGGTTGGCGGTCAGGTACGAGACGTGCACGGCCTCGCCGGCCCGGATCAGCACCCCGCCCAGCTCGACGTCCTCGGTGGCGACCCGGGCGATGCCGGGGCCCTGGCGGAACGGGATGAAGCGCAGCAGCTCCTCCAGGGCGCGCGGCAGCAGCTCGGGCCGGGCGCGGAGCAGGGCGAGCTGCTCGGGGTGGGTGAGCAGGGTGTAGGCGATGTTGCTGAGGTCGTAGGTGGTGGTGTCGTGGCCGGTGACCAGCAGGACCATCGCCATGACGGCCAGCTCGTCCGGGTCGAGCAGGTCCTCGCCGATCCGGGCGGTGGCGAGTGCGCTGATCAGGTCCTCGCCGGGGTCGGCGCGGCGCTCGGCCGTGAGCGCGGTGAAGTAGGCGCGCAGGGCGGCCTTGGCCTCCTCCTGGCCCTCCCGGCTGCCCGGGCCCATCCGCATCATCGCGACGGCCCAGTGCCGGAGCCGGGCGCGGTCCGCCGGCGGGATCTCCAGCAGCTCGCAGATGGTGGTGAGCGGGAGCCGGGCGGAGAGGAAGTGGGCGAGGTCGGCGGGGGAGCCGTGCTCCGCCATCTCGTCGAGGTAGCCGTCGACGGTCTCCTGCGTCGTGGGCCGCAGCCGCTCGACCTGGCGGTTGGTGAAGCCCTGGGCGACGAGGCGGCGCAGCCGGTTGTGCTCGGGCGGGTCCATCAGGTTGATCGCCTCGGCCTGGGCGATCGGGGCGGGCGTCATCCGGGGCAGGTCGCGCCCGATGCCGGCGGCCCGGCTGAACCGGCGGTCGGTGGTGACCAGTTTGACGTCCTCGTAGCGGGTGGCCAGCCAGGCCTCGCCCTCGCCGTGCGGCAGCCGGATGCGGGCGATCGGCGCCTCGGTGAGCAGTCGCTTGAGGAGGGGGTCGAACTCCAGGCCGTCGGTGTGGTGGAAGGGGCAGTCCCACACGGGGGCGGAGGTAGTCACGGTCGATCCAAGGGCCGGAGGTGATGCCGCCCGAACGGTTCGTCACGGTCCGGGCGCGGAGGACGTGTCGATGTTCTCCTAAGGACCGGCAAAAAAGTGGATGCGGCGAACTGTTCCCCCTAATGAGTGAGATGGATGATTGTCATGCGAATTACCGCAGCGCGTAGGGGTGTTGGCGTTCAGGCCGGGGAGCCGGGAGCGACCAGCCCGGTCTCGTACGCGAGGACGACGGCCTGCGCCCGGTCGCGCAGGTCGAGCTTGGCGAAGATCCGGGCCACGTGGGTCTTCACCGTCGACTCGCTGAGGGTGAGTTCGGCCGCCAGCTCGGCGTTCGACAGGCCGCGCCCGAGCAGCGCCAGCACCTCCGCCTCGCGCGGGGTGAGCGCCGCCAGGTCCCGGTGCAGCGGCGGGTTCCCCGCGCCCGCCGCCGGATCGGGGACACCCGCGGCGAAGCGCTCGACCAGCCGCCGGGTGATCGAGGGCGCGAGCAGCGCGTCGCCGGTGTCGACCAGGCGGACGGCGGCCGCCAGGTGCGCCGAGGTGACGTCCTTCAGCAGGAAGCCGCTGGCCCCGGCGGACAGCGCGGCGTAGACGTACTGGTCGAGGTCGAAGGTGGTCAGCATGATCACCCGGCACTCCGGCGCCCGGGCCAGGATGCGGCGGGCCGCCTCCAGGCCGTCCATGACGGGCATCCGGATGTCCAGCAGGGCGACGTCCGGCCGGTGCGCGAGCACCGCCGACACCGCCTCGGCGCCGTCCCCGGCCTCGGCGACCACGTCGATGCCGCGCGCGGTGAGGATCATCCGGAAGCCGGTGCGGACCAGCTCCTGGTCGTCGGCGATCACCACCCTCGGGCGGCGCTGTTCCTCGTTCTCGGTGTTCTCCATGGTTCCCTCCCGGGTTCCCTCGGTCACGGCCGGTCCAGCGGGATGCGGGCGCGGACCCGGTAGCCGCCGCCGAGCCGGCGCCGGGCGTCGAGGTCCCCGCCGTACACGGCGACGCGCTCGCGCAGGCCGAGCAGGCCGCGCCCGGCGCCGTCCGGCTTCGGCCGGTCCCGGTCCGGGCGGGCCGACTCGCCGGCGAGCACGCTCGGGCCGCTGTTGAGCACCTCGACCCGCAGGTAGTGGTCGGCGTAGCGCACCGTCACCTCCGCCGTCACGCCGTCGCCGTGCTTGAGCGCGTTGGTCAGCGCCTCCTGGACGATCCGGTACGCCGTCACGTCGATGCCGCCCGGCAGCGGTCGCGGCTCGCCGGAGATCCGCACCTCCACCGGCAGCCCGGCGAAGGCGAAGCGGTCGATCAGCGGGCTCAGCCGGCTCAGCGACGGCTGCGGTGCGAAGTCGCCCCCGCCCCCGGCCTCCTCGGAGCCGTCCGCGGCCGGGGCGAGCAGGCCCAGCAGGTGCCGCAGCTCCGTCATCGCGTCCCGCCCGGCCGCCTCGACCGCGGCCATCGCGGCCGCCGCCTCCTGCGGCATCGTCGCCAGCACCTCGCGCGCGGCCCCGGCCTGGACCACCATCAGGCTCACGTTGTGGCTGACGATGTCGTGCAACTCGGCGGCGATGCGCGCCCGTTCGGCGTCCACCGCGGCACTGGCGGCGCTCTCCCGCTCCCGTTCCAGCAGCCAGCCGCGCTCGCCGACCGCCGCCCGGTGGCGCCGCCGGGTGCGCGCCAGCGTCACCGCCAGCCAGAGCGCGACCGCGCTCGCCGCCCCCGCCACCACCGCTGCCGTCATCGTGGCCCAGTCCACGTCCGTTCCCCGCACGGCGACAGCTTCGCAGGGCACGGCATGATCCACATCATCCGGGGGTGCCGCCCGGGTACATCCCGGGTACTACGGCCGCCCGGGGTTACACCCGGGGTGGGACGACCCACCGGGAGCGCCGCGCCTACCGTCGTCGACCATGAGCAACGACCACGACGGGACCACCCGGCCGGACGGCGCGCAGGCCGTCGTCGAGCTGACCGGTGTCCACAAGGAGTTCGGCGACGCCAAGGCGCTCGACGGCATCGACCTGCGCATCCACGCCGGCGAGGCGGTCGCCGTGATGGGCCCCTCCGGCTGCGGCAAGTCCACCCTGCTGAACATGGTGGCCGGGCTGGACCGCCCCACCGCCGGCACCGTCCGGGTCCAGGGACAGGACCTCGGGGGCCTGAACGAGACCGGGCTGGCCCTGTTCCGCCGCCGCAGCGTCGGCATGATCTTCCAGTTCTTCAACCTGATCGACGACCTCCCGGCGCTCGACAACGTCGCCCTCGCCGCCCAGCTCACCGGCACCACCGCCCGTCAGGCCCGCCGCCGAGCCCTCGAACTGCTCGACGAACTCGGCGTCGCCCACCGCAAGGACGTCTACCCGGCCGCGCTCAGCGGCGGCGAGCGCCAACGCGTCGCGGTGGCGCGCGCCCTGATGAACCGCCCGGCCCTGCTGCTCGCCGACGAACCCACCGGCGCGCTGGACAGCCGCTCCGGCGAGCAGGTGATGGACCTGCTCATCGACCTCAACCAGATCGGGCAGACCCTGCTGATCGTCACCCACGACCCCGACCTGGCCACCCGCTGCGCCAGCAGGCTGGTCGAGATGGCGGACGGCAAGGTCGCGCGCGAGCGGGCGCTGGAGCCGCGGTCATGAGCGGTGGGGCAGTGTGGCGCGCGTCGCGGGCCGCTGTGAAGCGGCGCAAGCTGCAGACCTTCGTGATCGGGCTGGTGGTGCTCTGCTCCACCACCACCGTGCTGCTCGCCCTCGCGGTGATCAGCGCCGCCCGGGCGCCCTTCGACCAGGCCTTCGACGCCCAGCGCGGCGCCCATGTGGTCGCCGCGTTCGACCCGGCCAAGGCCACGGCGGAGCAACTCGCCGCCACCGCCCACCGGCCGGGCGTCGAGGCGGCGGACGGGCCGTTCCCCCAGGCCGTCGTCCGGATGCCGGTCGACTGGCTGGGCCGCCCGCCCGGCCCGCTCACCCTGGTCGGCCGCACCGACCTGGCCGGCGGTCCGGTCGACCGGCCCGAACTGCTCGCCGGACACTGGGCCACCGGGCCCGGCGAGGTCGTGATCAACCAGCCGTTCAAGGGCTACCCGGACAACGCCCTCGGCAAGCCGCTCCCCGGCGTGCCCGGACTCACCGTCGTCGGCTTCGCCAGCACCATGAGCGAATCGGCCGGCGGCTGGGTCACGCCCGACGAGGCCCGGGCCCTGCACCCCGGCGGCCTGCAGATGCTCTACCGCTTCACCGACGCCGACAGCGAGCAGCGGCTCACCGCCGGCCTCGACGCCGCCACCGAGGGCCTGCCCAAGGACGCGCTCACCAGCGGGCAGTCGTACCTCAAGCTCAAGCAGGCCTTCTCGGCCGGCGCCGACGCCTTCCTGCCGATCATGACGGTCTTCGGCACGCTCGGCCTGCTCGTCGCCGTGCTGATCGTCGGCAACGTGGTCAGCGGCGCGGTGGTCTCCGGCTACCGGCACATCGGCGTGCTCAAGTCGATCGGCTTCACCCCGCGCCAGGTCGTCGTGGTCTACCTGACCATGGTCTCGGTGCCCGCCGTGATCGGCACCGTCCTCGGTACGGCGGCCGGCTGGGCGCTGGCCGGCCCGATCCTCAAGATGGCGTTCAGCGGCATCATGACCGGCACCGCCGTGATCGAGCCGGCCGGCTGGCTGCCCGCCGCCACCCTGCTCGCCGTGCCGCTGCTGGTCGCCCTCGCCGCGTTCGTCCCGGCCTCGCGCGCCCACCGGCTCTCCGCCACCGAGGCGATCTCCGCCGGGAGCGCGCCGCGTGCCGGGCGCGGGCTCAAGGTCCAGCGCTGGCTCAGCGGCACCCGGCTGCCGCGCGCCGTCAGCCTCGGTCTCGGCCAGCCCTTCGCCCGCCCGGCCCGCAGCGCGCTCACCATGTCGGCGATCGTCCTCGGCGTGGTCACCGTCACCGTCACCACCGGGCTGAGCAGCACCCTGGTCCGGGCCGTCGGTCCGAACGGCGGCACCGGCAGCGCGACTTACGTCCATGTCCAGACCGGCCACTTCGCGGGCAACAAGGTCGCCGCTCCCAAACTGACCCCGGAGCAGACCGAGGCGATGCTGCACGCCACCCCCGGTGCCGAGCGGGTCAGCACCCGCGGGCTCGCCGAGGCCAACGTGGCCGGCTTCAACCAGCCGGTGTACATCGACTTCTACGGCGGCGACGAGGCGACGCAGAAGCTCCACGTCGTCCAGGGCCGGGGTGCCACCGGGCCGGGCGAGGCCCAGGTCGGTCCGGCCTTCCTCGACCAGCACGGGCTCAAGCTCGGCGACCGGATCACCGTCGACCTGGAGGGCAGGCAGCAGAGCCTCACCATCGTCGGTGAGGAACTCGAGGGCAACGTCCGGGCGATCACCACCAGCGACGCCACCCGGGCGCTGTTCACCCAGGACCGGCACGTCGTCGAGTACTACGTCCGGCTCGCGGCGGGCGCGGACGCGGACGCGTACATCAAGGCGGTCAAGGACGCCGACCCGAGCCTCGTCGCCGACGTGGCCACGGTCGACATGACCGCGCCGGTCGTGTCGATCATCGCCTTCAGCACCGTCTTCACCATCCTGCTGTCGATCGTCGCCGCGCTCGGCGTCTTCAACACCGTGCTGCTCAACATCCGCGAACGCCGCCGCGACCTCGGCATGCTGAAGTCGATCGGGATGACGCCCCGGCAGGTCGTCGCGATGACCGTCACCTCGGTGGCCTGGCTGGGCGTGCTCAGCGGGATCATCGGCATCCCGGCCGGCATCCTGGCGCACCGGCTGATCACCGAGAACGTCCGGATCATGGCCTTCCCGGAGTCGATGATCGACGTCTGGGGCGCGCCACTGCTCGCCGGGCTCGCCTGCGCGGGCGTCGCGATCGCCGTCCTCGGCGCGCTCGTCCCGGCCCGGTCGGCCTCCCGGTTGACCATCGCCGAGGTGCTGCGCAACGAGTGAGCGCGGGGCGGCCGCCCGGCCGCCGTGCAAGTGCGGACGGCCGGGCGGGGGAGCGCCCGGCCGTCCGGTGCGTCCGGCGGCGGTGACCGGTGCCCCGCGCGGCGGCCCGAGTCCGCTGGTCGCGACCGGGGCGGCCGGGCGGGCGGGGGAGGACGCGCGGCGGAGGGCACGGCCGCGCCGGTGCGTCAGTTGTCCGAGGGTGCGTCAGGTCGCGGTGTTCGGAGGCCTATCATCTCGCCATGACCACCGCTGAGCTGATTCGCATCGTCTCCCGTTCCTCGCCCATGGCGCTCGCCCAGGTCGACCGGGTCCGAGCCGAACTCGCCGCGCTGTACCCGGCCCTGCGCACCGAGGTGGTGCCGGTGACCACCTCCGGCGACCGGTGGACGGGGGACCTCGCCCAGCTCGGCGGCAAGGGCGCGTTCACCAAGGAGGTCGACGCGGCGCTGCTCGCCGGCGAGGCCGACGTCGCCGTGCACTGCCTCAAGGACGTGCCCGCCGACCGCCCGCTGCCGGCCGGCACCGTCTTCGCCGCGTACCTGCGCCGCGACGACATCCGCGACGCCCTCGTCCACCCCGGCGGGCTCACCCTCGACGAACTGCCGGCCGGCACCCGGATCGGCACCTCCTCCGTCCGCCGGGTCGCCCAACTCGCCGCCACCCACCCGCACCTGGAGTGCGTGCCGATCCGCGGCAACGCCAACAGCCGGCTCGCCAAGCTGGCGGCCGGGGACGCCGACGCGCTGCTGCTCGCCGTCTCCGGGCTGGAGCGGATCGGCGAGCAGGACCGGATCACCCAGGTCCTCGGCGTCGACGCGATGTGCCCGCCGATCGGCGCCGGCATCCTCGTCCTGCAGTGCCGCGAGGACGACACCGCCACCATCGGGGCCGTCACCGGCCTCGGCCACCACGACACCTGGCGCGAGGCGGCGGCCGAGCGGATGTTCCTGCACGCCCTGCAGGGCCACTGCAACAGCCCGATCGCCGGCTACGCCAAGGCCGAGGCGGACGGCCGGCTCTCGCTGCGCGGCCGGGTCTTCAGCCCGGACGGCAAGCGGGTGCTGGACGCCCACGAGTGGGCCGGCGCCCTCGACCCGGAGGACCTCGGCACCTCGGTGGCCCTGGCGCTCAAGCGGCAGGGCGCGCAGGAGCTGATCTCGGCCATCCCGCACTGAGGCCCGGCCCGGTTCCGCCCGCCCGAGCTGTTCCGTCGTGCCCGCTGCTGACATGATTCCGGTTGCGCGGCAGGACGGCTGACGTGGCATCGGGGACGAGGGAACGGGCGCACCGGGGGGTTTGACGTGGATCCGTTGAGGCCGACCGATCCGACGACGATCGGCGGCCGCTACCGGCTGCTGGCTCGGCTCGGCCGCGGCGGGATGGGCGTCGTGTACCTCGGCCGCTCGCCGGGCGGGCGGCTGGTGGCGGTCAAGTGCGTGCACTGGGACCTCGCCACCGACCCGCTGTTCCGGCGGCGTTTCACCCAGGAGCTGGAGGCCGTCCGGCGGGTCGGCGGCTTCCACACCGCCCAGGTGGTCGACGCCGATCCGGACGGTGACCCGCCCTGGCTGGTCACCGCGTACATCCCGGGCCCGTCGCTGGACCAGGCCGTGAGCACCCACGGCCCGCTGCCCGAGCCGGTGCTGCGGGTGCTGGGTGCCGGGCTCGCCGAGGCGCTGGAGGCGATCCACGCGGCCGGGCTGGTCCACCGCGACCTGAAGCCGTCCAACGTCCTGCTCGGCGACGACGGGCCCCGGGTCATCGACTTCGGCATCGCCCGTGCCCTCGACGGCGCCTCGATCACCCGCACCCAGACCGTCATCGGCACCCCCGCCTACATGGCCCCCGAACAGATCGCCGGCGAGCCGATCAGCCCGGCCTGCGACCTGTTCAGCCTCGGCCGGGTGCTCTGCCACGCGGCCGGGTCCGACCCGTTCGGCGGCAGCGGTGAGGGGAGCGGCGGCAACGCGCAGGTGCTGCTCTACCGGATGCTGCACACCGAGCCGGACCTCGGCGGAGTGCCGGACGCGCTGCGGCCGGTCGTCGCGGCCTGCCTGGCTCGCCGCCCGCAGGACCGGCCCACTCCGGCGGAGGTGATCGCCCGGCTCGGGGCGCCCGCGTACGACGGGCCGACCGGCTCGTGGCTGCCGGCGGGACTGCGGGGCGGGCCGGCGGTACCGGACGCCCAGCCGCCGGCGGTGCCGGAGACGCCGCGGCAGACGGCGCTCCTGCCCGTACCGCCGCCGCTGCTGGGGCCCGTTCCGGCCACACCCTCGGGGCCGATCCGTCCCGTCGAGGCCGGCGGCGGCCGGCGGCGGTCGCGGTGGCTGTGGGTGCTGGTGCCGAGTGTGCTCGCGCTGGTCGCCGCGGCCGTGCTGGTGCCCGGGTACCTGCGGCACGGCGACCAGGACTCGTCCGGGCTGAGCAACGACGGCTTCGTCACCGCCACCAGCGGCGGCCCGCCCGACTGCGTCACCGGCGGGCCGGCCGGCACCAGCGGCAGCGTGGACTCCACGCTGGGCCCGCCCCCGGCCGTCCCCGCCGACACGCCGCACCCGCCCGCGCTCAGCAGCCCGGCCGACCAGGACATCCTGACGACGGGCGGTTCGCTGGTGCTCCGCTGGTCCAAGACCGGCGCGGTGACCAAGGTCTTCACCAGCAGGTTCGGCGACACGCGGTGGCAGGCCTCCGGCTGGCTGACGACCGCCGACTGCACCTTCCGGCCCACCGGCACGGGCGTGTACCAGTGGGCCGTGGCGAGTGCGAACATCGCGTCCGCGAGCACGGTCAGCAGCGGCTGGAGCACCGTCCGCTACCTGAACGTGGTGGCGTCGGGCAGCTCGATCTACGGCAATCCGATCAAGGGCACGCCGGCCGCCCCGGAGCAGGTGGCGCCGGACGACCGGAAGGAGGTCCGGGTCGGGCAGCCGGTCGAGCTGAGCTGGACCACCCCCGGGCCGACGTCCAGCGTGAACATCCTGCTCCCGGACGCCCGGGACTGGCAGCGGATGCCGTGGAAGCGCGACCGGTCGTACACCTTCACGCCGCCGATCGCGGGCGTGTACCAGTGGGTGGTGTACGCCCAGGGGACCGGTGACTGCGGGAAGACCTCCTGCCTGAGCGCGCCGAGCGAGCAGCGGTACCTGATCGCGCGGTAGCGGGGGACGGTTCCGTGCGCCGATCCGAACCGGTGGCCCGGGCGGAGAACCGGCCGGGTGTTCGGGGCGTCCGTTGAGGCGTGATCACTGGGCTACTCGGCGGGATGCCGATGTTCTGGCCCGGGCTGTTGCTCTCGCTGGTGCCGGCGGCTCTGCTGAACCGGCCGGTGGGGCGGCTGCTGCGGGCGCACTGGGCGGTCGGCTTCCTGCTGCTGCTCGGGCTCGGCGGCGTGCTCACCGCGACCCTGCTGCCGGACGCGTTCCGGTGGTCGGAGAGCGCGGTGCGGCACTGCGCGGTGGCGGGCGTGCGGCCGCGCCGTCCGCACGAGCTGCTGACCGTGCCGCACCTCGGGTTCAAGCTGGCGGCCTACGCCTCGCTGGGCGTGGCCGCCGCGCTGGCGGGCAGCCGGTGGCGGGCCGGGCTGGCCCTGCTGGGCGCGGCGGCGGTGCCGTTCGCGGTCGCGGCGGTGCGGTACGCGGTGCCCGCGATCGGGCGGCCGTGCGACGTGCAGGACGCGTGGGACGGTGTGCAGGGGGTCGTGCTGGGCGCCGTGCTCGGGCTGCTGGCCGGGCCGGTCCTGCGGGCGGTGGCGGGGCGGGCGCGGGCCCGGTCGCACTCGGTGTGAGGGGGCCGGCGGCGCTCAGCGGCCGTCCGGGAGCAGCGGGAAGAGGCGGGTGACGGCGGCGACCGGGCGGGCGCCGGCGGGGCGGGCGGCCGGGTCGGTGTCGCGGTCGCGGTAGCGGGCGAGCAGGTGGCGGACGGCGTCGGCCACGGCGGCCAGTTCGGCGGGCGTCAGGTGGACGACGGCGCTGAACGCCTCGTCGTGCTGCCATTCGGCGGGGGCGTCGGCGCGGTGGGCGAGCCAGCGCCGGTAGCTCTCGTCCTCCAGGCCGCGTGCCAGTTCGTCGAAGGCGCCGGCCGGCTCGGGGTGTTCGGCCGGTTCGGGGTGTCCGGCGGGGGCCTGCTGGGGGAGGCGCCAGGGGCGGGCCCGGCCGTCGACCGGCGGGGCCTCCTCGATCAGTCCGTGCCGGGCGAGTTGCCGCAGGTGGAAGGAGCACAGCCCGGAGCTGTGGCCGAGCGCGGCGGCGGCCTCGGTGGAGGTGAGGGTGCCGCGTTCGGCGAGCAGGGCCAGCAGCGCGGTGCGGACGGCGTGTTCGGGGAGCGCGCCGGCGGCTTCCGCCGCGGTGGTGAGGTCTTCGGTCACTTTGCAAAGTCTGCTACTTTGCAAAGTCGATGACAAGCCGTCATGCTGTGAACCCTTGCGAGGAGTCCGTCGATGACCGACCGTCCGTCCGTGCTGCGTGTCACCGAGATCGGTGAGCCGATCCTGCACGGCCCCTGCCGCCCGGCCACCGAACAGGACTTCGGCAGCCCGGAGTTGGCCCGGCTGATCGACGCGATGTTCGCCACCATGTACGTCGCGGACGGCGCCGGGCTCGCCGCCAACCAGGTGGACGTCGACCTGCGGCTGTTCGTCTACGACTGCCCCGACGACGACGGCGTGCGCCACACCGGCCACCTGCTCAACCCGGTGATCGAGCCGCTGACCCCCGGGCGGCGGCTCATCGAGGAGGTCGAGGGCTGCCTCTCCGTGCCCGGCGCGAACGCCGAACTCGCCCGCCCGGCACGGGTGGTGGCGCGCGGCTTCGACCAGCACGGCACCCCGGTCACGGTCGAGGGCACCGGCTACTTCGCCCGCTGCCTCCAGCACGAGGCCGACCACCTGGAGGGGCGGCTGTACGTGGACCGGCTCGGCCGGCGCGACCGCAAGGACGTGCTGCGGCAGGTCGAGGAGCGCCGGGAGCGGGTGTTCGCGCAGCGCGCCGAGGCGGCCGGGCGGCTGGACCGGACCGGAACGGTGGCCGGTTGCGACCTCTCCTGCCGCTGCCGCCGACTGGACGCGCCGGCGTCCTGACGGGGCCGGTGTCCTGGCCGGGCCGGCGTCCTGATCGGGCCGGTGTCCTGGCCGGGCCGGTGGCCGCGCCCGCGCGGGTCACCCCGGCGGGGGATGTGCCGGTCCGCCGGCCGGCCGCCGAGCTGGCCCGGCCGGGGGAGCGGGCCCCCTCGCGCGGGTGAGGCGGCGGGCCGGGGTGCTCGGCGAGGGTGGACGCATGCTGAAGAACATCCCGGTGGGCGACACCGAACGCCCCGTCCCCGGCTGGGCGTTGCGCCTGGCGAAGGCCCTCCCGTTCATCGTGCTGCCGCAGTGCCTGTGGCGGCTGCCGTTCGCGTTCGACTTCTGCATGGGCCTGATCGACGAGAAGCGCGGGCCCTGGGAGTGGTGGGCCGTCCCGTACGTGTTCGGCCTGAGCCTGGTCACCGAGTCGGTGACGCTGCTGACCCTCGGGCTGGTCAGCGGCTGGGGCGAGGTGTTCCCGCGCTGGGTGCCGTTCCTGCGGGGCCGCCGGGTGCCGCCGCTGGTGGCGACCGTCCCGGCGCTGCTGGGGGGCGCGGTCGTCACCTTCCTGTTCGACCTCCTGGGGTTCATCCAGGGGGTCGACATCTTCGCCCCCGAGCGATGGGGCAGCGTGTGGTGGATGGTGCTGGCCCGGATCTGCATCACCCCCGCCATGCTCTGGGGCCCGATCACCCTCGCCCTCGCCGTCGCCTACCACCGCCGCCGCACCCGCCCGCTCGCCCTCGCCGCGTGAGCCCGCAGGCGTCCCGTGCGCAGGAAGTCGGACCGGCCGACTTCCTGCGCCCGCCCGTCCCGGTTCAGTGCGCCCGGTAGTACGCGCCGACCGCCCCGAAGGCGGCCTTCGGGTCCCAGGGCAGCCCGGGGTAGACGGCGCCCAGGCGGTCCTCGTAGACCTTGACCAGGCCGTAGCTGGCGAGGTCGAGGTCGTCGCGCGGGTCGCCGTCCGGGCGGTGGACGTGGTCGGGGAGGGCGAAGGTGAAGACGAAGGCGGCGTCGACACCGCCCGCGTCGAAGGCCTCCAGCAGTTCGCGCAGGTACCCGGCCTGGCCCTCCTCGTCGCGCTCGTACGCGCCGTTCAGCCGGACCGGGCCGGCCGGGCCGTACTCGACGATCTCCAGGCCGCGCGCGCCCCGGTCGCCCGCGCCCCGGTAGGTGGCGGAGCCGAACTCGGTGATGGCGACGGGCTTGCCCCGGGAGGTCAGCTCGTGGACGCCGGCGGCGAAGCGGTCGGCGATCTCGGCGGAGCGGTAGAGGTCGAGCGAGATCACGTCGAAGGGCGCCCAGTCGACCTGCTCCAACGGCACGGCGGCGTAGGTGACCCGCCCGCCGAAGCGGGCCCGGACGGCGGTGACCGCCTCGGCGAGGAAGGCGTTGACCCGGGCGCTCACCGCGCCGAGGTGGGCGCGCAGCGCTTCGGGCCGGGCGAGCAGCGCGACGCGCTCCTCCGTGCTGTCGCCGGGCAGGAACCCCGGGTTCATGAGGCTGAGTTCGGCGCCGGTGACGAACACCACCTCGGCCCCGCGCCGCCGCAGCCGTTCGGCGCGCTCGGCGCAGTCGGTGAACAGCCGCAGCATCTCCTCGCCGGTCCGCTCCAGTGGGTACGGCGAGTACCAGACCTCCAGTCCGAGGTCGGCGGCGTACCCGGCGGCGAGGTCGATCCGGTCGGGGTCGCCGCCCATGATCCGGACCGCGCTGCAGTGCAGGTCGTCCCGGATGATCCGCAGCTCCTCGGCGACGGTCTCGGGGTCGAACAGCTTGCGGGAGTACTCGCCGTTCTTGACGAAGCCGGTGTCGTAGCTGATGCCCTTGGCGCGCATGGTCTCCTGCCTTCTGGAGGATCGGAAACTTACGGTACGGCGAGTACCGTAGTTGCCGTCCTCCCGGGAGGGCAAGTAAGGATGGGGCGGGCAAGGGCAGGCGGTACGGGCGGCATCGAGGGCGGAGCGGGAGCATGGCCGGGCAGACGCGGCGGCGCGGAGCGGCGCTGGAGGAGGCCATCCTGCGGGCGGCGGTGGCGGAGCTGACCGAGTCCGGGTACGCCGGGCTGACCATGGACAAGGTGGCCGCGCGGGCGGGCACCAACAAGAACGCCATCTACCGGCGCTGGCCCAACCGGCTGGCCCTCGGCATCGCCGCGTACAAGCAGCTCGGCAAGGCCGCGCCGCTCCCCGACACCGGCGAACTGCGCGGCGACGTGCTGGAGTTGCTGCGCCTGGTGAACCGCAACTGGAGCTCTCCGGCCGGGGCGGTGCTGCGCGAACTGCTGGCCGCGGCCGGCGGCGCGGCGGAGTTCCTGGCGCAGCTGCAGGACCAGTCCGGGGACGCGGCGGCCGCGCCCTGGCTCACCGTCCTCGGCCGCGCGGTCGCCCGCGGCGAGGTGGCGCCCGAGGCGCTGCACCCGAGGGTCGCGACCGTGGCGGTGGTGCTGCTGCGCAACGAGTTCGTGGCGCGCGGGGTGCCGACCGCGCCGGACGACGTGCTGGTGGAGATCGTCGACGAGGTGTACCTGCCGCTGGTGCGGCGGCGCGGGCGGGCCGGGTAGCCGTCAGGCGTTGCCGGTCAGCAGGGTGGTGGCGAGGCGGTCCGCGGTGGCGGCGTCCAGGGGGGCGTGGCCGAGCAGGAAGCGGTACCAGAAGACGCCGTAGACCTGGTCCGCGATCAGGTCGAGGTCGGCGTCCGGCCCGAGTTCGCCGCGTGCGCGGCCGCGGGCGAGGAGTTCGCGCAGGGCGTCGCGGCGGGCGGCGGTGAAGCTGCGCATGAGCTCGGCGAGGTGGGGGTCGCGGGCGGCCTCGCGGGCGACGGCGCGCAGGGCAGAGGCGGTGGTGTCCCGCTGGGCGGCGTCGAAGGTGGTGGCGACGAAGGTGCGCAGGTCGGCGCGGAGGTCGCCGGTGTCGGGGCCGGTCACGTCCTGGTCGGCGCGGTCGGTCAGGGCGTCGAGCAGGACGGCGCCCTTGGACGGCCACCAGCGGTAGACGGTCTGCTTGCCGACGCCGGCGGTGCGGGCGATGGCGTCGATGGTGACGGGGGTGCCGTCGGCGGTGGCGAGCAGGGTCAGGGCGGCGTCCAGGATCGCGCGGTGGGCGGCCTCGTTGCGGCGCCGTCCGGTGTGCGGGCGCGCGGGCTGGGGCGCGGCGGCGTCCGTGGTTCCGGCGCTCTCGGCGGTCTCGCTCATCTGGGTTCCTTCCCGTACTGCCCTCACTTGACAAGACTAGCAGTCTCGACAAACATCATTGCCGGAACGAACGGTCTCGACAAGCTATCGCCCCGCCGGAAGGACCCACCGTCATGAGCACTGCGTCAACTCTGTTCGCCGGACAGCGCGTCGTCGTCATGGGCGGCAGCTCCGGCATCGGCGAGGCCGCCGCCACCGCCTTCGCGGCGGACGGTGCCGAGGTCGTCGTCACCGGCCGCGACCGCGACCGGCTGGACGCCGCCGTCGCCAGGATCGGCGGAAAGACCACCGGGCAGCAGGTGGACGCCGCCGACCCGGCCGCACTCGCCGCCTTCTTCGCCGGGGCCGGGACCGTCGACCACCTGGTCGTCTCGGTCAGCGGCTCGGCCGGCGGCGGCCCCTTCGCCCAGCTCGACCTCGCCGAGCTGGCCCGCGGCTTCGACGCCAAGTTCTGGCCGCAGGTGCGCGTCCTGCAGGCGGCGCTGCCGCACCTGCGCAAGGACGGCTCGGTCACCCTGATCACCGCCGGCTCCTCCCGCGCCGCCTTCCCGGGTACCGCCGGACTGGCCGCCATCAACGGCGCGCTGGACGCGATGGTCCCGCCGCTGGCCGTCGAGCTCGCCCCGCTGCGGGTCAACGCCGTCTCGCCGGGCGTCATCGACACCCCGTGGTGGGACCGCGTCCCGGCCGAGCAGCGCACCGCGCTGTTCGACGGGCTGGCCGCCACCACGCCGGTCGGCCGGGTCGGCCGGCCGGAGGACGTCGCCCGGGCGATCCACCTGCTCGCCGCCAACACCTTCGTCACCGGCGTGGTGCTCGACGTCAACGGCGGGACGAACCTCGCCACCGGCCGCTGAGACGGCCGCGGCCCGCCCCGGAACGCGCCCGGGGCGGGCCGCCGTCAGCGCTGCGCCCGCGCCGTCACCACTCGGCGACCAGGTAGTCCTTGAGGAACACCCCCGACACCGGGTGCCCGGCCTCGCCGCGGACGATCGGGTCGTAGACCCGGGCCGCGCCGTCGACGATGTCGAGCGGGGTGCGGAAGCCCTGGTCGGCGAGGTGGGCCTTCTTGGGGGCCGGGTTCTCGTCGGTGATCCACCCGGTGTCGACGGCGCACATGTGCACGCCGCGGGCGGCGAGCTCGGCGGCGCTGGTGCGGGTGAGCATGTTGAGCGCGGCCTTGGCCATGTTGGTGTGCGGGTGGCGCGCGGTCTTGTTGCGGACGGCGAACCGGCCCTCGACGGCGGTGACGTTGACGATGTAGCGGGCCGGGTGCGGGGAGGCGAGCAGCAGCGGCAGCAGCCGGTCGCAGAGCAGCGCCGGGGCGAGGGCGTTGACCAGCTGGACCTCCAGCACCTCGGCCGGGTCGAGCGAACCGAGCGTGGCGGACCACGAGTTGGCGGGGGCGAGGTCGGGCAGCAGGCCCGCCTCGTCGGCGAGGTCGAGCAAGGAGCCCGCTCCCGCGGCGAGTTGGGCGGTTCCGGTCGCCGGCCGGAACCCCGGTGCGTGGGTGATCGCCCGGCGGTCGGCGGCGGACAGCGCCCCCTGCTCGCCGGCCGTCAGCAGCGCGTACGACTCCGGCGGGCGGCGCAGCGTCTGCGCGGCGTTGTTGACCAGGATGTCGAGCGGCCGGCCCTCGGCGCGCAACTGCTCGGTGAGGCCGAGGACCTGGCGCGGGTCGCGGAGGTCGATGCCGACCACGGTGAGCCGCTCCCACCACTGCGCGCTGCCCTCGACGGCCCGGAAGCGGCGCACGGTGTCGTGCGGGAAGCGGCTGGTGACGGTGAGCTCGGCGCCGTCGCGCAGCAGCATCAGGGCGAGCTGGAAGCCGATCTTCACCCGGCCGCCGGTGAGCAGCGCCCGGCGTCCGCGCAGGTCGGTGCCGAGGCCGCGGCGGGCGGTGTTGTCGGCCGCGCAGTCCGGGCAGAGCATGTGGTAGAAGCCGTCGACCTGGCGGTACTTGTGCTTGCAGACGTAGCACCGGCGCGGGGTCAGCAGGTCGCCGACCGGCCCGGTGGCGACGGCGGCGAGCGGGGCGTCCTCCCGGCGCTGCCGGTCGCCGGTCGCGGTGGCGGCGAGCAGCCCGGCGTCGGTCCGCCGGGCGGTGTCCTTGGCCTCCTGCCGGCGGTACTTGCGGCTGGCGCGGACGAAGGCGGTGAGCTGCTGCTCGGCGTGCAGGCGGGTGCGGTCGTGGAACGGCAGGGCGCGCAGGCGGCCGAGGGTGTGGCTGAACGCTGCGAGTTCCTCGGGGGTGAGGCCCGCCGCGCAGGCGGCGTCGCTGGTCGGGAATGGCGTGTCGAGCTGCTGGTGGTCGTCCCGGACCGTCATGTCCGCCCCCTCGGTGTGGTTCAGGTGGAACGGACTGTAGTCAACGGTCCGGGACGATGAAATGCCAATTAATCGGGCCCGGTGCCCGGCTCGGTCCGGTCAGCCCGCGTACCGGGCGAAGATCCTGGCGAACTCGTACGGCTGCTGCGGGATGTTGGTGCACTTGGCCAGCGAGCCGCCGGTGCAGGCGTTGGCGTCGCGGGTGGCGTCCCAGAAGGCCAGCAGGCCCAGGTGGTTCTGCGTGGCGAAGGTCACCAGCTGCTGGGCGGCGGCCTGGTCGTAGACCTGGTGGTCGTCGTTCTCGCCGAGCATCGGGGTGACGCCGACCATGGCCCACAGCTGGGCGTCGCCCTTCGCCGGGTACAGCGCCTTGAGCTGGCCGAACAGCGACTGCGCGGCCTGGACGGCGGCGTTGCCGTAGTCGGTGCCCGCCCGGTAGTAGTCCATCGCCATGATGTTCACCAGGTCGGTGTTCACGCCCGCGTCCCGGGCGGACTTGACGATGGCGACGCCCTCGGCGGTCAGCCCCTCGGGCAGCACGGGCAGGGTGAACGAGACCTTCAGCCCGGGGTGGGCCTGCTGCAGCTTGGCGAGCGCGGCCGAGCGGCGGTCGTTGGCGGCGGTGTCGGCGATCGCCGCGCCCTCGATGTCGAAGTCGACGTAGCGCAGGCCGTAGGCGTTGACCACGGCGTCGTACTCGTTGAACAGCGAGTCCACCGTGCCGCAGGCGGCGGCGAGTTCGGTGCCGCTGGCGCCGCCGAAGGAGAGCTTGACGTCGCCGCCGGCGGCGCGCAGCGCGTCGATCTGCTCCTTGGCCCAGCCGGTGCGCGGGTCGTAGGCGTTGAACCAGCTGGCCTTGCAGCCGACGCCGGTGACGAAGCCCATGGTGTAGCCCTTGAGGTTG
This sequence comes from Streptomyces rubellomurinus, assembly GCF_000961885.1. GTDB lineage: Bacteria > Actinomycetota > Actinomycetes > Streptomycetales > Streptomycetaceae > Kitasatospora > Kitasatospora rubellomurina. Next base: position 26,402 of record NZ_JZKH01000030.1, on the reverse strand, counting down.
CCGGCCTTGGCCATGTCCGGCATCGACGGGGTGGGCCAGGCGCCCATGTCGATGTAGGGCGCGACCGGGAGGGCGACGTTCGGCGGCGGGGTGGAGGGGCCGCCGGTGGGCGTGCCGGTGGGGGTGCCCGGGCCGGTCGGCGGGGTGGAGGGCGGCGTGGACGGGGTGCCGCCGGGGCCGGTGAGCGCGATGTCGTCGGCGAGGTAGGCGCCCTGCCCGTACCAGCCGTGCAGGTACACGGTGACGCTGGTGGTCGTCGGCCCGGTGGTGAGGCTGGTGGACAGCTGCTGCCAGTCGGCGCCGCCCGGGGTCCACACCGCCGGGTCGGTGACGCCGCTGCCGGTGGCGCCGAGGTAGACGTACTGCCCGCGCACCCAGGCGCTGAGGGTGTACGTGGTGTTGGGCCGGACGGCGACGGTCTGGCCGCACTGTGCGGTGTCGCTCGCGCTCGCGGCCCCCTTCAGGGCGTACGTCCCGCTGTGGGCACCGGAGTTGACGATGCCGCCGGTGCCGGCGGAACAGCTCCACGGGCTGAGCGTGCCGCTCTCCAGGCCGCCGTTGGCGAGCAGGTTGCCGTCCGCGGCGCCGGCGTTCCCGGCGAGGGCGGCGAGGCCGCCCGCGGCGAGCGCGGTGGCGGCGGCGAGGCTGAGCAGCTTGGTGCGGCCGGCGGGGCGGCGGTGGGCGGGGGCGGTGTGGGGCGCGCTGGGCATGGGGGTGCCTCTCGGGAACGGTGGGCCGCCCGCGCCGTGAGGGGGGACACGGGGCGGGCGGCAGCACGGGGGCTGGTCCGGTGCGGGGAGGAGCGCGGTGCTGAGCATCAAACTGGACTAGACCAGGTGTGCACGTCAAGCATCTCCCCGCTCCCGGAGGTCCACCGGAGGCGTTCTTCAGGCTGGGTTAAGGCGCCGGGGTGAGGCCGGGCGATGCGAGCCGACGGCTGCTCAGTTGCCGCAGCAGGCCTTGCACTCCTTCACCTGGATGTCGTCGAGCACCGGCCCGTACGGGCCCGCCACGGTGCTGGCGAAGGTCAGCGTGGTGGAGGAGTTGCGCGCGACGAAGCTGAACTGCCGCCCCACGTATCCCATGTCGGCCCTGGTCTTGCCGGTGATGTCGAAGGTGAAGTCCTGGAAGTCCTGGCCGTCGATCTCGGCCCGGCCGGTGCGCAGGGCGGGCCCGCCCGCGGGGTTGCCGGCCAGTGCGTACGTCACCGAGTAGGTGGCGCCGGGGGTGGTGGCGAAGGTCTGGGCGATGGTGCCGGCGCCGGCGCCGTTGAGGTCGAGCGACTGGTCGCCCTCGGCGGCCTGCCAGAAGCCGGCGCCGATCAGGTCGACGCTGCCGGCGGTGATCCGCCACGGGCCGATGCTCTGGCCGGCGGCGAACTCGGTGAAGTTGTTCGCGGGGGCCTTGGGCGACTCGAAGCTGCCGTCGTCGAAGCGGCTGGCGGCGCGGTGCCCGCCGGCGGCCTGGGCCGGGGTGGCGAGCACGGTGGCGCCGGCCACCAGCAGGGCGACGGCGGTGATGCGCAGGCGCGAGACGGACATGGGTTTCCTCCCCAACTCGGACGCGAGGGGCCTGGTCGGCCGCACACAGAGGGTCGACCGCCCCGGACGGCCCTGCCAAGATCGGGGCGGCGGCGCCCGGTGGTGCGACCGGCCGTGGCATATGCCCGTACGCGCCGGTTTGCCGGGTGTTCGCCCGTGGGGGAGCGGGGGAGCCGGGCGGGGTCGTCCGGGGGCGAACTCCCGTGCCGGACGTCCGGAGTGCCGCAGCCGGTGGTGAAGCTCCGGGCGCGCGCCCCGCTCGCACCCCGTGGTGGGTCGATGACCATACGAACGCCAGGTGATGCGATGCGGTGCCGGGTTCGAGTTCGAGTTCGAGTTCGAGCGCACTTGACCTCGAGTGCACTCCAACCGGCAAGCTGGCCGCGTCGATCCACCGCACCACCCGTCACCACCAGATCGGAGCACCCGTCATGCGCAAGGCCGCGTTCGGCAGCAACGGACCCGAGGTCGGCGTCCTCGGCCTCGGCTGCATGGGGATGACCTGGGCCTACGACGTCGGCAACCGCGACGACGACACCTCCGTCGCGGTGATCCGGCAGGCCCTGGACCTCGGCGTCACCCTGTTCGACACCGCCGACATGTACGGCCCGTACACCAACGAGGAGGTGGTCGGCGCCGCGCTGGCCGGCCCGTACCGGGAGCGCGCGTTCCTGGCCACCAAGGTGGGCATCGTCCCCGGCGGCGCGGGCCAGCTGGAGCGCAACGGCCGGCCCGAGCACGTGCGGCGCTCGATCGACGAGAGCCTGCGCCGGCTCGGGACCGACCACGTCGACCTCTACCAGCTGCACCGGGTCGACCCGGACGTCCCGATCGAGGAGACCTGGGGCGCGTTCGCCGAGGCCGTCCGGGCGGGCAAGGCCCTGCGGATCGGGCTCTCCGAGGTGGGCGTCGAGGAGATCAGGCGGGCGCAGGCGGTGCACCCCGTCGCCTCCGTGCAGTCCGAGCTGTCGCTGTGGACCCGGGACGCGCTGGCCGAGGTGCTGCCGTACACCGAGGCGCAGGGCATCGCCTTCCTGCCGTTCTCCCCGCTCGGCCGGGGCTTCCTGACCGGCAGCATCTCCTCCTTCGACGAGCTGCCCGCCGACGACTTCCGCCGCCGGCTGCCGCGCTTCCAGCAGGACGCGCTGAAGGCGAACCTGGCGCTGGTCGGGCGGGTCCGGGAGATCGCCGAGCGGATCGGCACCACCCCCGCGCGGGTCGCGCTGGCCTGGGTGCTCGCGCAGGGCCGGTACGTCTTCCCGATCCCGGGCACCAAGACGCCGCGCTACCTGGCGGACAACGTGGGCGCGGCCGACATCGAGCTGTCCGCGGCCGACCTCGCCGAGCTGGACGCGCTGCCGGTGCCCACCGGCGAGCGCTACTGAGGCCGCTGCCTACCGCTCCCTGATCCAGACCAGCTGCCGTCCGGTCTCCGCCGGGGCCCGGACGGCGGCCTCGGCCACCCGGTCCAGCCGGTAGCCGAGCTTGCGCGGGACGGCCGCGCTGGCCGCGTTCGCCCGGTCGCAGCGGATCTCCACCCGCGCGATCCCGGGCAGCGCCAGCGCGGCCTCGGTCAGCGCCCCGGCCGCGGTGGTCGCGATGCCGCGGCCGACGTGCCGCTCGGCCACCCAGTAGCCGATCTCCAGCGCCCCCGGGCCGACCCGCCCGTGCAGGCCGAACGCGCCGACCACGCCGCCCGGCTCGGCGTCCAGCCAGGCCAGGTACAGGAAGTCGGTGCCGGCCTCCCAGGCGGCCGCGCCGGCCCGGGTCAGCTCGACCGTGCGGGCCGGGCTCGGCGCCTCGGCCGCCCACTCCAGCCACGGCCGCAGGTGCTCCAGGTTCGCCCGCAGCGCCCGGTGCAGCGCCGCCGCGTGGCAGCTGCGGCGCCGGCGCAGCCGGAGCCCGCCGGGCAGCCGCAGCAGCTCGGGCGGCCGCCCGGGGGTCGCCTCGCGCGCCCGGGCCGGGGCGGGGTCGCAGGAGCGTGGCTGTGCGTGGCTCATGGCCGGGATTATGGTCCCGGCCGGAACCGGCCGCCACGCGCGGCCCCCGGGTGCAGGGCGCGGCCCCCGGGTACGGGGCGCGCCCGGCCGGTCAGAGCCGGACCAGCACCTCGTCGAGCTCCTTGCGCCTCAGGTCCGGCACCCGCGCCCCCTCGGCCGGGTAGCCGACCGGGATCACGTACGCGGCGCGCTCCTCCGCCGGGCGGTCGCACACCTCGTTCAGGAACCTCATCGGGCTCGGCGTGTGGGTCAGCGTGGCCAGCCCGGCCTGGTGCAGCGAGGCCAGCAGCAGCCCGACCGCGATCCCCACCGACTCCTTGGTGTAGTACGGGCGCGGCGACCGCGGGCCCTTGTGCACCTCGAACACCACGATCACCGCGGGCGCGTCCTCCAGGAACGGCTTGTGCCAGTCGGTGCCGATCGGCGCCAGCGCGGTCAGCCACTCCTCCGAGGCCCGGTGGGCGTAGAACTCGCGCTCCTCGGCCTCGGCGGCCTCGCGCAGCCGCCGCTTGCGGTCCGGGTCGGTGATCACCACGAACCGCCAGGGCTGGACGTGCGCGCCGCTGGGCGCGGTGTTCGCGGTGCGCACCGCCCACTCGACCGCCCCCTCGGGGATCGGGCGGGTGGAGTAGTCGCGGACGGTCCGGCGCTGCGCCATCACGTCGTGGAACGCCCTGCCGCGGGCCTCGGCCTCGTGGGCGGGCACCGTCATCGGGGTGAGCGGGACGGTCGGGTACGACGCCGCCGCCGGGCTCTCAACGCTCTCAACGTTCTCAACCATGGGCGACAGCACAGCACATGGCGGCCCGCCCGGGAAGAGGTAGAGACCAATTCCCGGGCGCCGGGCGGCGGGGCCGTCAGAGCTCGTGCACCAGCCCGTCCCGGACCTCGATCCGCCGGTTCACCGAGACGGCGTCCAGCATCCGCCGGTCGTGGGTGACCAGCAGCAGGGTGCCGGTGTACGTGGCCAGGGCGGACTCCAGCTGCTCGATCGCCGGCAGGTCCAGGTGGTTGGTGGGCTCGTCCAGCACCAGCAGGTTCACCCCGCGGGCCTGCAGCAGCGCGAGCGCGGCCCGGGTGCGCTCACCGGGGGAGAGGGTGTCGGCCGGGCGCAGCACGTGCACCGCCTTCAGGCCAAACTTGGCCAGCAGGGTGCGCACGTCCTCCGGGCTGGACTCCGGGACGGCGGCGGCGAAGGCGTCGATCAGCTTCTCCTCGCCGAGGAACAGCCCGCGCGCCTGGTCGACCTCGCCGACCACCACGCCCGAGCCCAACGCGGCGCTGCCGCCGTCGAGTTCGAGCCGGCCCAGCAGGGCGGCCAGCAGCGTGGACTTGCCCGCGCCGTTGGCGCCGGTGATGGCGACCCGGTCCGCCCAGTCGAGCTGCAGGTCCACCGGGCCGAGGGTGAAGTCGCCGCGCCGGGCGACCGCCGCGCGCAGGGTGGCGACCACCGCGCCGGAGCGCGGCGCCGCCGCGATCTCCATCCGCAGCTCCCACTCCTTGCGCGGCTCCTCGACCACGTCCAGCCGCTCGATCATGCGCTGGGTCTGCCGGGCCTTGGAGGCCTGCTTCTCGGTGGACTCGGTGCGCTTGGCCTTGGCGTTCTTGTCGTTGTCGCCGCCCTTGCGGCGGGCGTTGCGGACGCCGTGCTCCATCCAGTTGCGCTGCATCTGCGCCCGGGCCTCCAGCGAGGACTTGGTGTCCGCGTAGTCCTCGTACGCCTCGCGGGCGTGCCGGCGGGCCACCGCGCGCTCCTCCAGGTACGACTCGTAGCCGCCGCCGTAGAGGTTGACCTGCTGCTGGTGCAGGTCGAGCTCCAGCACCTTGGTCACGGTGCGGGCCAGGAACTCGCGGTCGTGGCTGATCACCACGGTGCCGGCGCGCAGGCCCTTGACGAAGGCCTCCAGCCGGTCCAGGCCGTCCAGGTCGAGGTCGTTGGTGGGCTCGTCGAGCAGGAAGACGTCGTAGCGGGACAGCAGCAGCGAGGCCAGGCCGGCCCGGGCGGCCTGGCCGCCGGACAGCGCCGTCATCGGCAGGTCGAGGGAGACCTTCAGGCCGAGCGAGTCGGCGACCTCCTCGGCCCGCTCGTCCAGGTCGGCGCCGCCGAGGTCGAGCCAGCGGTCCAGGCTCGCCGCGTAGGCGTCGTCGGCGCCCGGGCGGCCCTCGACCAGGCCCTCGGTGGCCTCGTCCAGCGCGGCCTGGGCGGCCGCCACGCCGGTGCGCCGGGCCAGGAAGGCGCGCACCGACTCGCCCTCGCGCCGCTCCGGCTCCTGCGGGAGGTGGCCGACGTTGGCGCTCGCCGGGCTGAGCCGCAGCGAGCCGCCCTCGGGCGTGTCCAGGCCGGCCAGCAGCCGCAGCAGGGTCGACTTGCCGGCGCCGTTCACCCCGACCAGGCCGATCACGTCACCGGGGGCGACCACCAGGTCCAGGCCGGAGAAGAGGGTGCGTTCGCCGTGGCCGGCGCTGAGGTCCTTGACTACGAGTGTGGCGCTCATGATGAGCCCGATTGTAGGAGGAGCGGGCCGGGCGACGGAAAAGCCCGGGGGCCGCGGCGGTGCTCGCCACGGCCCCCGGGCCGGTCACTCAGCGGGCTCGGTCGGCCCGGCGGCTCACTTCGACTTCTTCGTGAAGTAGTCGAACATGTGCGCCGCCACGTCCTCCAGGTACGGGCCCGCCTCGTAGGTGTTGGCGTTGTTGCCGATGGAGGTGTCGCTGACCAGGGCCGGCTTGCCGTCCTTGGTGGCGTACCAGCCGCCGCCGCTGCTGCCGCCGGTCATGTTGCAGCCGATCGCCAGCATCGCCGGGCGGCTCGGCTCGCCGGGCTTCGCGGCCGGCTTGCCGCCGTCGCAGTGCTCCAGCTCCACGCCGTCGAAGGGCTTGCCGGCCGGGTAGCCGTAGCTGGTCACGGACAGCTGCTCACGCGGGGCGTTGAACCACAGCGGCACCGAGCCGCCGACGGTCTCCTCCAGCGACTTGCCGCCGGTGGGGTTGGCCACCTTGATGATGCCGAAGTCGTACTGGCTCCACGGGCCGCCCTTCTCCGGGTCGGCCTCGGCCGTCCACTGCGGCGAGACCATGCCGGCGGTGGCGTCCCACTCCCCGTACGGCTCGGCGGCGGCCTCGTCGCCCTGCTTGCCGCCGCTCAGCAGGCCGTTGCTGTTGTAGGCCGGGGCGAAGGTGATGTTGGTGTAGTACTTGCCGCCCTTGCCGCCGTGCAGGCAGTGGCTGGCGGTCCACACCAGGTTGCTCTTGCCGGGGTTGGCCGGGTCGGAGACGACGGTGCCGGAGCACACGTAGTCCTCGTTGCCGTCCTTGAAGAAGATCTTGCCGTTGACGTGCAGGTTCTTCGCGAACGGGTGCGCCACGGGCTTCGCCGGGACGACGCTCGGCGCCTGCCCGGGGACGGCCGGCGGCTGGGTGGCGGTCGGCTGGGCCGGCGCGGCGCTGGTGGGCTGCGCGGGCGGCTGGGTCGGGTCCGCCGGCGGCTGCGGCATCGGCTTCGGCTTCGCGTTCAGCAGCTTCTGCAGGTTCCAGTAGCCCTTGACGGCCGGAGTGATGACGTTCGCCTGGGCCCACTTGTCCCAGTCCTCGAACTTCCAGGTCTTCAGCTCTTCGGCGGTCGGCAGCTTGAACGGCGCCGGCTTGCCGGTGGCGCTGCCCGCGACGGTCGGCGCCGTGGTCTGGGCGACGGCCGGGTCGCTGTTGTCGGGGCCGCAGGCGGTGGCGGCCAGCACGGTCAGCGCGGCGACGGAGGCACCCAGGACGGCACGGCTCGACCGGGTTATCGGTGACATGGTTTCAAATCCCCCTGTTGACTACCGCCATGCGTCCCCTTCCGCGGGTACGGCCCCGTGGGAGCCGCAGGCATGGCAGGTCAGGAGTCTGCCATGCGGACGGGCGGCCACCGGCGGCCACCCCCGTCCGGTGCCGGGCTGTCACCGGATCGGCACCGGATCGGCACGGTGCCTCCGCCACGGGCGCGCGGGACCTCCGCCGGCCGGCCGGAACCGGGGCGCGCGGGACCTCCCCCCGCCGGCCGGAACCGGGGCGCGCGGAAAATCGGTTGCCCGTGTCCGCCGGGCCGCCTAGCGTTGCCGACGTCATCCGCCAGACAAGGAGAAGGCCGTTGCTCTACTGAGGTCCTGAGACACCGCCCCGCCGCGCAGGCCCCTGCCGCCGCGCGGTGCGCGAAGTGTGCGACCTCAGTCACGGCCCGTGGCGCCCCTGATCCGCGCCACCCCTTCCCCCCCCCGGCCGTCCCGGTTCCGCACCCGCGGTGTCTTCCCGTGTTGCTCATCACCCCATCGGCAACCACCCGGGAGGCCCCCATGGCACAACCCACCACCGCCGTCCTCTGCACCGACCTGGCCTTCGAATGGCCGGACGGCAAGCCCGTCCTCGACGGCTTCAACCTCGCGGTCGGCCCCGGCCGCACCGGCCTGATCGGGCTCAACGGCGCCGGCAAGTCCACCCTGCTGCGGCTCATCGCCGGAGACCTCGCCCCCACCCGCGGCGCCATCCGGGTGGCCGGTGAACTCGGCTACCTGCCCCAGGGGTTGACGCTCGACACCGGCCTGCGGGTCGACGAGGCGCTCGGCATCCGGGCCGCCCGCGAGGCCCTGCACGCCATCGAGTCCGGCGACACCGACCAGCGCCACTTCGACGCGGTCGGCGACGACTGGGACGTCGAGGAGCGCGCCCGCGCCACCCTCGACCGGCTCGGCCTGCGCCGCCTCGGCCTGGACCGCACCACCGGCGAACTCTCCGGCGGCGAGGCCGTGCTGCTGCGCCTGGCCGCCCTGCTGCTGCGCCGCCCCGACGTCCTGCTGCTGGACGAGCCGACTAACAACCTCGACCGCGCCGCCCGCGAGCGGCTGTACGAGACGGTGGCCGGCTGGCACGGCGTCCTGCTGATCGTCAGCCACGACCGCGAACTGCTCGCGCACGTGGACCAGATCGCCGATCTGCGGGACGGCGACGTCACCTGGTACGGCGGCAACTTCGACGCCTACGAGCACACCCTCGCGGCCCAGCAGGAGACGGCCGAGCGCCTGCTGCGCAACGCCGAGGCCGACGTCCAGCGCCAGAAGCGGGACTTGGTCGAGGCCCGCAGCCGGCTGGAGCGCAGCGCGTCGTACGGCAAGAAGCGCTCGGTCACCCGCAACGACCCGCACATCTTCGCCGGCATGCTCAAACGCAAGGGCCAGGAGACCGCCGGGCGGCTCCAGGGCATGCACACCGAACGGCTGGAGGAGGCCAAGCAGCGCCTCGCCGCCGCCGAGGAGGCGGTGCGCGACGACGCGGAGATCCGGATCGACCTGCCGCGCACCGCGGTGCCGGCCGGGCGCACCGTGCTCACCCTTCAGAAGGTCCGGCTGCCGAACGGCGCCACCGCCGACCTCGACCTGCGCGGCCCCGAGCGGATCGCCCTGGTCGGCGGCAACGGCGCGGGGAAGACCACCCTGCTGCGCACCATCGCGGGCGAACTCTCCCCACTGGAGGGCGAGGTGACCACCCCGGTGCCGCTGCGCCACCTGCCGCAGCGGCTCGACCTGCTGGACGACGGGCTCAGCGTCGTGCAGAACGTCAAGCAGTTCGCCCCCGCCGCCGGGGACAACGCCATCCGGGCCCGGCTCGCCCGCTTCCTGTTCCGCGGCGCGCGGGCCGAGCAGGAGGCCGGCACGCTGTCCGGCGGCGAGCGGTTCCGGGCCACCCTGGCCGCGCTGCTGCTGGCCGACCCGCCGCCCCAGCTGCTGCTGCTCGACGAGCCGACCAACAACCTCGACCTGGCCAGCGTCCGCCAGCTCACCCAGGCGCTCGCCGCCTACCAGGGGGCGCTGGTCGTGGCTAGCCACGACCTGCCCTTCCTGCGTGGGCTGGGCCTGACCAGGTGGCTGGAGCTGGACGGCGAGCTGCGGGGGGTGGATCCGATGTAGCGCCCGCGGTCGGCCCGCCCGGGCGGCCCTACGTCCGGGCGGCCCTACGTCCGGGCGGGCCGCAGCCGGCCGGCGACCAGCGTGCCGAGCCGGTCCAGCCCGACCACGGCGGCGGCGAGCACGGTGAATTCGACGGTCAGCAGGGCGATCTGGCCCCACACGTAGCCGTAGCCCTTGGTGGTCGGGTCGAAGAAGAAGTACGGGTAGGGCGTCGGGTAGTCGTCGAACAGCGCGTTGCGGGTGAGCACGATCGCGGCGTAGCCGAGCGGGAAGGCCAGCCAGAGCGGGATGTCCTTCCAGGCGGCCGCGTTGCGCGGCTTCAGCACCAGCCAGTCGGCGATCACCAGCACCGGCGTGACGTAGTGCAGGAAGAAGGAGGACCAGTGCGCGAGCCGGTCCGGCCCGCTGACCAGCCCGGGCAGCGGGTTGGCGCCGTGCTGCAGCAGGATGTGCGAGACCAGCCCGGTGATCAGGATGTACAGCGTGGCCGCGCCGCGCAGCCGGGGCGCGGGCGCGTCCACGGTGTCGCGCTTGAGCATCCAGTACACCGCGCCGATGAAGTAGCCGAGCACGATCACGTTGCTCTGCACGGTGAAGTACACCAGCGGCGCGGTGCCGAGCGTCAGGCCGAGGCCCGCCGACAGCACGATGGCCGCGCGCCACCACAGCGCGGGGCGGGTCCGGACACTCATGCGGCCACCAGTTCGTTCCAGGCGATACGGGAGGTATCGGGCGGTTCACGGGGGAGCGTCGCACTCTACCCGCGGCTCCGGCCGGGCGGAACCTCGGGGTGGCCGACCCGGCGTCATCCCGCGTTCACCCCCTGGTCACTCGCGTCGCCCGGGGGTGTTCACCCCGGCAGGACGAAGCCCGACTCGTACGCCGCGATCACCGCCTGGGTGCGGTCGCGCGCGCCGAGCTTGGCCAGCACGCTGCCGACGTGCGTCTTGACCGTCTCCTGGCTGACCACCAGCTCCTTGGCGATCTCGCCGTTGTTGAGCCCGGAGGCCATCAGCCGCAGGACCTGCCCCTCCCGCTCGGTCAGCCGCCCGATCGGCCCCCGGTCCGCGGCCGCGGCCGCCGGCGCCTCCCGTCCGCCGTCCGCCGCGCCGTGCCGCAGCGCGAGCTCGCGCACCGCGGCCGGGAACAGCAGCGAGTCCCCGCGCGCGACCAGCCGCACCGCTTGGACCATCTCCTCGGCCCGCGCCCGCTTCAGCAGGAACCCGGCCGCGCCCGCGCGCAGCGCGTCGTACACGTGGTCGTCGTGCTCGAAGGTGGTGACCACCAGGATGCGCGGCGGCTCGGCCATCCCGCCGATCAGCTGCTCGGTGGCCCGGATGCCGTCGATCCCGGGCATCCGGACGTCCATCAGCACCACGTCGGGCCGCAGTTCGCGCACCAGGGGCACCACTTCGGCGCCGTCCGCGGCCTCGCCGACCACGGTGAGGTCGGGTTCGGCGTCGATCACCACGCGCAGGCCCATCCGGACCAGTCGCTCGTCGTCCGCGATCACCACGCGGATCCGGTCGACTGCCTGGCTCTGGTCGTTCATGCGGTTCCTCCCACCGGCAGCCAGACGGCCAGCCGCCACGTCGTACCGTCGTCGTCCGGCCCGGCGGCGCTGCCGCCGCGCAGGGCCGTCGCGCGTTCATCGATCCCGCGCAGCCCCCGCCCGCCGCCGGGGCGGCTGGGGCGGGTCGGGCCCAGCGGGTTGGTCAGTTCGATCTCCAGCCGGCTCCCGGTGACCGCGACCCGCAGCCCGGCCGGTGCCGGGCCGGCGTGCCGCAGCACGTTGGTGAGGCCCTCCTGCACGATCCGGTAGGCCTCGCGGGAGACTTCGGCGGGCAGGGCCCTGAGGCCGGGGGAGAGGTCGGCGTCCACCGTCACCCCGGTGCGGGCGAGTTGGCGCAGCAGGTCGTCCAGCCCGGCGAGGGTGGGCCCGGCCGGTTCGGCGGTCTCCGGGCTCTCCTCGCGCAACAGCCCGAGCACGGTGTCCAGTTCGGCGACGGCGGCCCGGGCGGTCTCCTCGATCGCGTGCAGCGCCTCGGCGGCGAAGTCCGGGTCGCTGCGCAGCACCCGGGCGGCGGCCGAGGCCTGGATGCCGACCGCGCTGAGCGCGTGCCCGACCGAGTCGTGCAGTTCGCGGGCCAGCCGGTTGCGCTGGGCGAGCACGGTGGCCCGGCGTTCGGCGGCGGCCAGCCGCTCCTCCGGGGTCGGCCCGAGCAGGACGGGAGCGCAGCGGGCCAGCAGGGCGCCGGACCCGGCGCTGATGAGGACGATCAGCAGGATGAGGCCGAGCCCGACCGCCGGGCCGGCGAGCAGCCGGCCGGTGGAGCTGCCCGCCCAGGGCGTGGTGTCGTCCGCCTCGGAGATGATCAGTGCGATCGCCCCGGTCCCGCCGCCCAGCGTCAGTCCGGCGACCACCCCGCCGAGGAACACGTGCAGCATGTACCAGAGCGCGGTGCGCCGGCGCGCGGCCCAGGACTGCGAAGGCCCGCCGGCCAGTTCCTCGGGCCGCTCGACCGCGCACAGCGCCCGGGCGGCCGCTCCTTCCAGGCCCCGGACGATCGGTACCAGCGCGGTGATCCCGGCCATCGGCAGCGAGGTGAACAGCGAGCCCAGCAGGACGACCACTTGGTACAGCAGCCCGTCGCCCTGGCCGAACCCGCCGAGGAGCACCACGGAGAGCATCCAGTACGGCATCAGCAGGGCGCCGCCCAGCACCAGGTGCACCCAGCGCAGCAGTGCCTTGTGCCCGACCAGTGCCGCTGTCGCGCGCCGAAGCCGGCTGCTCTCCCCCGTGGTCACTCGGGTGACTCTACGTCAACGGCGGTCGCCGGCGCGGTCCTTCCGGAGGCCAGGGCTCCGCGTTCGGTCAGGGCCAGCGCGCCCGCGACGAGGACCAGCAGCCCGGTCACCACCTGGGCGCACTGCACCAGCGGCAGCAGTCCGGGCACCGCGTGGTGCAGGTCCTGGACCTTGGTCCCGGTCGTGCCGTACATGATCATCAGCCAGGCGCCCCAGCCGACCAGCGAGCCGGAGGCGGTCCAGGCCACCAGCGCCGGCCAGATCAGCCGCCGCTGCGGGCGGAACCGGAAGACCAGCACCAGCAGGGCCAGCGGTGCGGCGATCGCCATCATCGCGGTCACGGCGTCCAGCACGGCCGGGCCCCGGGTGCCGTTGTCGCGCAGGGACGGCGGCAGTCCGGCGTCGCCGCCCGCCGCCCAGTAGCAGCGGGCCGCCGCCACGCCCACGGCGAGCAGGGCGGCGGCGCAGGCCAGGCAGCGCTGCACCGGGATGCTCGGCGAGTCGGGCAGGTCGCCGATCCGCTCGCGCACCAGCGCGCCCCAGCGCCGCCGGGCGTACAGCAGGAAGGCGGTGATCAGCGCGAGCCCCTGGACGCTGAACCCCCCGTACACCAGCGGCGTGACCCAGCCGGCGAGCCCGGAGAAGCCCGGGTCCGGCTGGTGCGCGGCGATGTGCTGCGGGCCGAGCACCAGGTCGGCGATCAGGGAGACCGGCACCCCGATCAGGATGGTCCCGAGCAGTCCGGTCGCCGCCCACATCGGGAACGCCAGCAGCCCGGCCGGGACCCGCCGTCCCCACGGCCGGACGAAGACGAGCGCCAGGGCGAAGGCGATCGCGTCCATCCCGAAGCTCAGCAGGTTCGGCACCCAGAGCTTGTCCAGTGCCTCGGCGTTGTCCGCCCCCACCGAGAACCCGACCAGCCAGAGCAGTTTGAGCATCAGGTACGGCAGGGTCGCGGCCACCGCCGTCCAGGCAGCGCCGGTCCGGACCGTGCGCTCGTTGATTCTCATACCGCCATCGTCCCGTCCGCGCACCGCAGTTGTCTCGCCCCGGCGGCGCGATCGCCCTCCCCCCGGCGGGGGATCCGGCCGTCCCGGACTAGGCCTTGCGGTGGATCAGCCGTCCTTCCTGCGGGTCGGTCCGGCCGTCCGGATCGGGCACCAGGCCGAGCCGTTCGGCGAGCCGCCGGGAGGGCAGGTTGTCGGCGTGGATCAGGGCCGTCACCGGCACGTCCGGGAAGCGCGGCAGCGCCTCGGCCATCGCCGCCCGGGACGCCTCCGCCGCGTACCCCAGGCCCCAGGCGGACGGGCGGTAGCGGTAGTAGAGGTTGAACACCCGCTCGCCGTCCAGGGTGTGCAGGTACAGGCCGGTGAACCCGATGATCTCCGCCGGTTCCGCCCGGGTGGAGACGGCGCAGTACCCGACGCCGTCCCGCTCCCAGTCGGCGACGAAGCCGGCCAGCATCTCCCGGCTCTGCGCCCGGTCCCGGTGCGGGCCGTGCGGGTTGTACCGGTTGGTCTCCGGATCCCCGTGGATCGCGAACACGGCCTCCAGATCGTCCTCCTGGGGCCGGGTCAGCACCAGCCGCTCGGAGACGGTGACGACGGTGCGGCGGCTCTGCTGCTCGGTGGCGGTCATGGTGCTTCCCCCATGTCGTGCGTAATGGTCCCGGTGTACGGTAGACCATTACGCACGACCCGCGCACGTGGGTTTTCCTACAGGATCGGCTCGCAGCCGATCGCCTTGCCACCGGCGATGAGGAACTGCTTCCAGGCCTCGTCGGTGCTGGGGAACAGGCCCTGGAGGATGTCGGTGTCCATCCGGAAGTAGGTGGGCTTGCCCTGACAGGTCGCCACCACCTCCCGCTCCCGGAGGGGGGAGCCCGCCCAACGGGACCGGCCGAACGCGGGAGTGGCGTCCTTCTCGGCCAGCGGACCCCGAACACGGGGCTCGGTTCCGATGCTGAACGACCAGGCGAAGGGGTTCTGGCCCGTGGCGATCCGACACACCCACACCGGGTCGAACGCGGTGGTCACACGCTCCCGGTAGCCCTTGCTTCCTGCGTCGGCCGCGGTGAACCCCGGCAGACCGCAGACCGAGCCGCTGTTCAGGTCGTGCTCCTGGCCCACCGCCGACAGCTCGTGCGGTGCGGGGAGCGGCGACTTCCCGCACCCCTTGTCCGCCGCGACGCCGTTCGCCGCCGAGACGGCGAGGCGCGCGAGCTTCCCGGCGCCGGGGCCGTCGCCGTCCGACTCGACCTCCACGCGCAGCCCGGTCCCGCACTCCCCGGGAAGCAGCGCCCACGCCCCCTTGCTGCGAGCCGCGCCGCTCGCGCCGCCGTTCGCCGAGGCGGCGAACAGCTGACTGTCCGAGCCGGCCGGGTAGGGGCCGAGGTCGTCGGCCTGAGCGACGCGGACGAAGACGGACCGGCTGTCGCCGAAGATGCCGTACGTCACCTTCGCCGTGCAGAGCGCTCCGCCACTGGGCGACTGCCAGGCGCCGTTCTCGCTGCTGCTGACCTGGCCCGGACCGAGCGCGTCGGTCAGCGCGGCCGCGCTGACCGCGCCGTCGCACACGCTGTCCGGCCCGAAGGCGTTGGTCAGGTTGTCGACGAGGAACGCCCCCACCCCGGCCACGAGGGCTGCCGTAGCCACCACCCCCACCGCCGCCCGCACCCGCAACGGCCGGCTGGTGAACCCGCGCCGGTCCGGTGCGGCGTCGATGCGCCCGGCCGCGCTGTCGGTCGGGTCGTGCTGTGGCTTCGTCATGCCGGTCACCCGTTTCCGAGGGCTGCGTGGTACGCGCTGGCGATCGACGTCTGGTAGTGGTCGGTCGTCCTGGAGGCGAGCTGCTTGACGACACTGCCGTCCGCCGTGATCTCGGCATCGGGGATGCCCAGTTGCTTGGCCCGCTCCTGGAGCATGACGGCCACCTGCGGCTCACCCATGCTGTAGAGCTTGCTGATGTTGACCTGAGCCTGGGTGTCGAGCGCGGAGTTGGCCTTGTTCGCCCAGTCCGAGGTGGCGACGTCGACGATGCGCTGGGCGACGTCCCCCAGCGGGATCCAGTCCGCCCCGGGCACCTTGAGCATGTTCGCGGCGGTGCCCCAGTAGTGGTAGTCCATCTTGGCTTTCCAGTTGTTCCTGAACTGCTGGTCCGCCTTGTGGTCCATGATCGTGTCCGCCTGGACCGCGTCGAGTGCCCCGAGCGCCTTGCTGGCCTCCAGGGCGAAGCCCTCGAGCTTCGGGTCGGGGCGTCCGTACTGCGCCCGGAAGGCCTCCGGCCCGAACTCGGCCGTCCGCCGGGCCACCTCCTGGCTCTCGGCCATGTGGATCAGGGCGTAGGCCTCGGGGTCCTCCGCGGTGCCGCGGATCACCCGGAGCAGCTGCTCGCGGGTGGCGTTCAGTCCGCCCGGGTGGGAGGGACCGGGCAGGTCCTTGCCGAGGAGGTCATGGGTGTCCGCGGCGTACTCGGCGATCATGTTGGCCAGCGGGCGGCGGAGGGGGGCGGCCAGGCTGTTCTCGTTGCCCGCGGTGTCGCCGCCGAGCGTCGAGAGCGCGCTGTCCATGATCCGGTTCATCGTGGCGTCGTGCGGTCGTACGGGCGGCTGCGAGCCGTTGGGGTCGCGGCCGGTCGCGCCGGCTTCCAGCACCTGGCTGAACAGTCCGTGGGAGCTGTCGCGCAGTTCGTCCGGGGACCACGTGCCCTCCAGGTCCGCGTTGGGCCAAGCACGGTCCTTGAGCAGGTAGCCGAGGTTGCCGTTGCGGCTCGGGTCGAGGAACTCCGCGGCCGCCGCCGGGTCGCTCCTCATCTGCTTCATCAGAGGGCCCAACGGATCCCCCGCCCCGGCGTTGAGGGACCAGTTCGGACCCCACAGGTCCTCGCCCTTGGTCTTGCTGGTGCGCTCGAAGTCGACCAGGTCGTCGCCGACCTTCACCAGGAACGCCTTGTCGAACTTCCCGCCCGCACCCATCAGCGAGGTGAGCGCCGGGTAGTTGTCGTTCCAGCCCGCCGCCGAGCCTCCGGGGCGGCGGGCGGCCTTCAGGAGGCCGTCCTCCCAGTCCTTGCCCATGCCGCCGTCGCGGGTGGCCGTGGCGAAGACCGTCGACAGGTTGCCGTAGACGTCCTGGTAGCCCTTGGCGTTGTGGTTGCCGTGGGCGAGGTCGCCGTAGACCTTGGAGTACTCCAGCAGGGCGTCCGGACCGGTCTTGCCACCGAAGTTCAGGCCGTTGAGGAGGGTGGTCGCGAAGTCCTTGTTGCCCGCGTTGGCGGCCATGAGGTCCTGCAGCTGCTTCAGCTCGGGATCGCTGAGGCTGCCGCCCTTGGACATCAGGTCCTTGGCCTGGTTGGCGGCCGCGACGGCGCCGCCGCCGTGCGGGTTGGGGTTGAAGGACGTGGTGCTGGTGCCGATGTCGGCCTGGAGGGCCGTCGTGGCCTTCTGGTCGGCAGCCGTGGCCTTCTCGACGGCCTTCTTGATGCTGTCCGCGATCGTCTGGGCCTTGGCCCGGATCGTGGGTTCGGCGTCGGGGTCGTTCCTCGACTCCTTCGGCACGGTCCATTTGACGGTGCCGTCCGCGGCGACGGTGATGTCGCCGGTGGCGTCGAGCAGCGCCTTGTCCAGATCGCGGCGTGCCGCGGCGAAGTCCTCGGCGGCGGCCTTCATGATCGAGGCCAGCGACGTGGCGACGGTCGAGGCCTGCTTGAAGTCGCTGTCGATGCCCTGCAGGGCCTTGGTCGCCTCGTCGGCGGCCTTGCCCTTCCAGCCGGCCCGCTGTGCGGTGCTGGTGAGGTCCTTGGTGACCCGGCCGTCCAGCGAGGTGAGGGCCTTGGCGACGCCGGACCACGCCTCGGCGGCGTCGTTGATGGCGGCGAAGTCGGCCTCGTGCAGGTCCTTGAAGGACACCATCCGTCTGTTCCCCCTGTTACTGGCGCGCGCGGAGATCGGCGGCGGTGCGGGTTTCGTTGTTCTGGTAGTTCTGCTGGGTCGTGTCGAGGCTGCCGGCGGCGGCGTCGAGCCGGTCGTGCAGCGCCTGGCACTGCTGCATCCACCGCTCGGTGCTGCCGGTGAGCGCGCCGCCGAAGGAGAAGCCGCGGATCTTGGTGGACGCGGTGCTCGCGTACTCGGTGAGGCTGTGCGCGCCGGGGCCGGCCTTGCCGTTGGCGCTGTTGAGGTCGGTGCCGATCTGCCGGGCTATCCCGGCCGAGGCGGCGAGCTCGTGCGGGGTGTCGAGCTGGGTGGTGGCGCCGGCGGAGGGCCCGGACGGGCTTCCGGCGCTCGCCAGGACGAGCCGGGCGGGCGGCTCCGCCGCGGCGGCGGCCGGCACCGGGGCCGCCACCGGTCCCGACGCCGGTCCCGCCACCGGTCCCGACGCCGGGGCCGGGGCGACCGGTCCCGTGGTGAACTGGGCATTAACCATGCGTGTGCAGTCCTCCTCATTCATGAAGAGGGGTCGATCCCCCCGTGGCACGACGACCGTACAGGCCGCCTCTGTCGGTGTACTGACGCCCCCTCCATGTGACCGGTTGCGCCATGATCGGCGGTCTTCGTCAAGGGTTCGTCAAGGGAGGCCCGGCGCCCCGAACGGGCGCGGCGCGAGGGCTTGTTACCGGCCGGTCGCTTCCCTATCATCACGAGTGTTACAGCTTTACTGTCAAACCCATCGGAAGGGTTCAGCAGCCAGTGCGTGACACGAGCAGTGCACCGGAGCCGGGCGGGCGGCCGGGAACGGCGGCCCCGGGCCCGCTGGCCGGGGTGCGGGTGGTGGAGCTCGCCGGGATCGGGCCGGGCCCGTTCGCGGCGATGCTGCTGGGCGACCTCGGCGCCGACGTGGTGCGGGTCGACCGGCCGGAACCGCCGGCGGTCGGGCCGGACCCGGCGTACGACCTCACCAACCGCAACAAGCGCTCGGTGCTGATCGACCTGAAGGCGCCGGACGGCCCGGGGCTGGTGCTCGACCTGGTCGAGCGCGCCGACCTGCTGATCGAGGGCTACCGGCCCGGCGTCGCCGAGCGGCTGGGCGTCGGCCCGCAGGACTGCCTGGCCCGCAACCCGGCCCTGGTGTACGGGCGGATGACCGGCTGGGGCCAGAGCGGCCCGCGGGCCGCCACCGCCGGGCACGACCTCGGGTACACGGCGGTCGCCGGGGTGCTCGGGCTGGTCGCCGGCGCCGGCGGCGCGGACGAGCCGCCCGGCATCCCCGCCAACCTGCTCGGCGACTACGCCGGCGGCTCGCTCTACCTGGTCGTCGGGCTGCTCGCCGCCCTGCACCACTCCCGCGCCACCGGCGCCGGCCAGGTGGTCGACGCCGCGATCGTCGACGGCGCCGCCCACCTCGGCAGCATCCTGTGGGGCCTGCTCGCGGCCGGCCACTGGCAGGACCGCCGGGGCGCCAACCTGCTGGACGGCGGCGCGCCGTTCTACGCGATCTACCGGACGGCGGACGGCGGGCACCTGGCCGTGGGCGCGCTGGAGCCGCGCTTCTACGCCGAGTTCGCCCGCCTGCTGGACCTCGGCCCGGACGCGCCCGGCCAGTACGAGCTCGCCCGCTGGCCCGAGCTGCGCGCCCTGATCGCCGCCCGCTTCGCCACCCGGACCAGGGCCGAGTGGGAGGCCGTCTTCGCGGGCTCCGACGCCTGCGTGGAACCGGTGCTGACGATGCGCCAGGCCGCGGCGGACGGACACCTGTCGGCACGCGGCACCTACGTCGAGGCGGGCGGCGTCACCCAGCCCGCCCCCGCCCCGCGCTTCTCCGCCACCCCCGGAACCCTGCGCCGCCCGCCGGCCCGGCCCGGCGCGGACACCGCCGAGGTGGCCCGGGACTGGGGCGTCCCGGGCCTTCACCCCAACTCCGCTCCGGAACAAGGAGAGTAGCGTTGCAGCGGGACATCATGACCGAGCAGCACGAGGACTTCCGGGCCACCGTCCGGGCCTTCCTGGCCAAGGAGGTGCTGCCGCACTACGACCGCTGGGAGCGGGAGGGCGCCGTCGACCGCGAGGTCTGGCTCGCGGCCGGCCGACAGGGCCTGCTGGGCCTCGCCGTCCCCGAGGAGTACGGCGGCGGCGGGACCTCCGACTTCCGCTACGCCGCCGTGCTGGCCGAGGAGTTCGCCCGGGCCGGCGCCCCCGGGCTGGCGATCGGCCTGCACAACGACATCATCGGCCCCTACCTCATCTCGCTCTCCACCGAGGAGCAGAAGCGCCGCTGGCTGCCCGGCTTCTGCTCCGGCGAGCTGATCGCCGCGATCGCGATGACCGAGCCCGGCACCGGCTCCGACCTGCAGGGCATCCGCACCCAGGCGGTCGACCAGGGCGACCACTTCCTGCTCAACGGCGCCAAGACCTTCATCTCCAACGGCATCCTCGCCGACCTCGTCGTCGTGGCCGCCCGCACCACCCCCGACGGCGGCTCGCACGGGCTCAGCCTGCTGGTCGTGGAGCGCGGCATGCCCGGCTTCGAGCGCGGCCGCAACCTCGACAAGATCGGCCAGAAGGCCCAGGACACCGCCGAGTTGTTCTTCCAGGACGTCCGGGTGCCGAAGGAGAACCTGCTCGGCGAGCTGAACGGCGGCTTCATCCACCTGATGCAGAACCTCGCCCAGGAACGGCTCGCCATCGCGGTCGCCGCGATCGCCGGCGCCGAGCACCTGGTCGAGATCACCACCGACTACGTCAAGCAGCGCCAGGCCTTCGGCCGCCCGCTGGCCAAGCTCCAGCACGTCCGCTTCGAGATCGCCGAACTGGCCACCGAGTGCGCCGTCACCCGGGCCTTCGTCGACCGCTGCATCACCGAGCACAACCGCTACGCGCTCACCCCGGCCGACGCCTCGATGGCGAAGTGGTGGGCCACCGAACTGCAGAAGCGCACCGCCGACCGCTGCCTCCAACTGCACGGCGGCTACGGCTACATGAGCGAGTTCCCGGTCGCCCGGGCGTTCGTCGACGGGCGCATCCAGACGATCTACGGCGGCACCACCGAGATCATGAAGGAGATCGTCGGCCGCTCCATCCTCGGCTGAACGCCCCCCTTCGCCCAGCCCCCGCCCCCCGAAAGGCACTTCCATCGTGACCACCGAAGCGTACGTCTACGACGCGATCCGCACCCCGCGCGGCCGGGGCAAGGCCAACGGCTCGCTCCACGGCACCAAGCCGATCGACCTGGTCGTCGGACTGATCCACGAACTGCGCCACCGCTACCCCGAGTTGGACCCGGCCGCGATCGACGACATCGTGCTCGGCGTGGTCAGCCCGATCGGCGACCAGGGCTCCGACATCGCCCGGATCGCCGCCATCGCGGCCGGCCTGCCCGACACCGTCGCCGGCGTCCAGGAGAACCGCTTCTGCGCCTCCGGCCTGGAAGCCGTCAACCTGGCCGCCGCCAAGGTCCGTTCGGGCTGGGAGGACCTGATCCTGGCCGGCGGCGTGGAGTCCATGTCCCGGGTCAAGATGGCCTCGGACGGCGGCGCCTGGTTCGCCGACCCGATGACGGCGTACGAGACCAACTTCGCGCCGCAGGGCATCGGCGCCGACCTCATCGCCACCATCGAGGGCTTCTCCCGCACCGACGTGGACGCCTTCGCAGCCGAGTCCCAGGCCCGCGCCGCCAAGGCCCAGGCGGACGGCCTGTTCGACCGCTCGGTCGTCCCGGTCCGCGACCGCAACGGCCTGGTCGTGCTGGAGCGCGACGAGTTCATCCGCCCCGGCACCACCGTCGAGACCCTGGCCGGCCTCAAGCCCTCCTTCGCCGCGATCGGCGAGGCCGGCGGCTTCGACGCCGTCGCCCTGCAGAAGTACCACTGGGTGGAGGCCATCGACCACGTCCACCACGCCGGCAACTCCTCCGGCATCGTGGACGGCGCCGCCCTGGTCGCCATCGGCAGCCGCGAGGTCGGCGAGCGGTACGGGCTGCGCCCGCGCGCTCGGATCGTCTCCGCCGCCGTCTCCGGCTCCGAGCCGACCATCATGCTCACCGGCCCCGCCCCGGCCACCCGCAAGGCGCTCGCCAAGGCCGGCCTCACCGCCGCCGACATCGACCTGGTCGAGATCAACGAGGCCTTCGCGGCGGTCGCGCTCCGCTTCATCCGCGAGATGGGCTTCCGCCACGACCAGGTGAACGTCAACGGCGGCGCGATCGCCCTCGGCCACCCGCTCGGCGCCACCGGCGCGATGCTGGTCGGCACCGTCGTCGACGAGCTGGAGCGGCGCGACCTGCGGTACGGCCTGATCACCCTCTGCGTGGGCGGCGGCATGGGCATCGCCACCGTCGTCGAGCGCGTCTGACCTCCCCTCCCAGACCTGGAGTTACCTGATGAGCGACACCACCACCATCCGCTGGGAGCAGGACCAGGACGGCGTGGTCACCCTCGTCCTCGACGACCCCACCCAGTCCGTCAACACCATGAACGAGGCGTTCACCGCCGACTTCGAGGCCGTCGTCGGCCGGCTGGCCGCGCTCGCCGCCGCCGACGAGCTGCGCGGCGTGGTGATCACCTCCGCCAAGAAGACCTTCTTCGCCGGGGGAGACCTGCGGATGCTCTCCGCCGCCGGCCCCGGGGACGCCGCGGCCGTCTTCGAGAAGTCCATGCGGATCAAGCGCGCGCTGCGCACCCTGGAGACCCTCGGCAAGCCCGTCGTCGCCGCGCTCAACGGCAGCGCGCTCGGCGGCGGCCTGGAGCTGGCCCTCGCCTGCCACCACCGGATCGCCGTGGACACCCCCGCCAGCCGGATCGGCTTCCCCGAGGTCACCCTCGGCCTGCTGCCGGGCGGCGGCGGAGTGGTCCGCACCGTGCGGCTGTTCGGCATCACCGACGCCCTGCTGAAGTTCCTGCTGCAGGGGCAGCAGTACCGCCCGGCGCAGGCGCTGGAGCACGGGCTGGTGCACGAACTCGTGGACACCGCCGAGGAGTCGACCGCCCGGGCGAAGGCCTGGATCGAGGCCAACCCGACCGCCGTCCAGCCGTACGACGTCAAGGGCCACCGGATCCCCGGCGGCACCCCGGCCACCCCCGCCTTCGCCGCCAACCTGCCGGCCTTCCCGGCCAACCTGCGCAAGCAGCTGAACGGCGCGCCCTACCCGGCCCCGCGCAACATCCTGGCCGCGGCGGTCGAGGGCTCCCAGGTCGACGTCGACACCGCGATGGTGATCGAGGCCCGCTACTTCACCGAGCTGGCCTGCGGGCAGACCAGCAAGAACATGATCCAGGCGCTGCTCTTCGACATGCAGGCCGTCAACTCCGGCGCCGGGCGCCCCAAGGACGTCGAGAAGCGGCTCGTCCGCAAGGTCGCCGTGCTCGGCGCCGGGATGATGGGCGCCGGCATCGCCTACGCCTGCGCCAAGGCCGGCATCGACGTCGTCCTCAAGGACGTCACCGTCGAGGCCGCCGAGCGCGGAAAGGCCTACAGCGCGGGGCTCCTGGACAAGGCCGTCGCCCGGGGCCGCTCCACCGAGGCCAAGCGCGACGCCCTGCTCGCCCGGATCACCCCCACCGCCGAGGCCGCCGACCTGGCCGACTGCGACGCGGTGATCGAGGCCGTCTTCGAGAACACCGAGCTCAAGCACAAGGTGTTCCAGGAGATCGAGGGCGTCGTCGCCCCCGACGCGCTGCTCTGCTCCAACACCTCCACCCTGCCGATCGGCCTGCTCGCCGAAGGCGTCCGGCGCACGGCCGACTTCATCGGGCTGCACTTCTTCTCGCCGGTCGACAAGATGCGCCTGGTCGAGATCATCCGCGGCCCGCAGACCGGTGACGAGGCGCTCGCCCGCGCCTTCGACCTGGTCCGGCAGATCGACCGGACCCCGATCGTGGTCAACGACTCGCGCGGCTTCTTCACCTCCCGGGTCATCGGCCAGTTCATCAACGAGGGCGTCGCCATGGTCGGCGAGGGCGTCCACCCGGCCTCCGTCGAGCAGGCCGCCGGCCAGGCCGGCTACCCCGCCAAGGTGCTCTCGCTGATGGACGAGCTCACCCTCACCCTGCCGCGCAAGATCCGCGACGAGCACCGGCGCTCGGTCGAGGCCGCCGGCGGCACCTGGACGCCGCACCCGGCGGACGCCGTCGTCGACCGGATGGTCGACGAGTTCGGCCGGCCCGGGCGCAGCGGCGGCGCGGGCTTCTACGAGTACGGCGAGGACGGCCGGCGCGGCCGGCTCTGGCCGGGGCTGGTCGAGCACTTCTCCGGTCCGGACGCGGGCGCGGGCACGGACGCGGGCGCGGACACGGGCGCGGCCAGGGCCGAGGTGCCCTTCGAGGACCTGAAGGAGCGGATGCTCTTCAGCGAGGCGCTGGACTCGGTGCGCTGCCTGGAGGAGGGCGTGCTGACCTCGGTCGCCGACGCCAACGTCGGCTCGATCCTCGGGATCGGCTTCCCGGCCTGGACCGGCGGCGTGTTCCAGTACATCAACGGGTACGAGGGCGGCCCGGCCGGCTTCGCGGCCCGGGCCCGCGAGCTCGCGGCCACGTACGGCGAGCGGTTCGCGCCGCCGGCGCTGCTGGAGCGGATCGCGGCGGAGGGGCGGACGTTCACCGACTGATCCGGCGGGCTAAGCGGGCTCAGCGAGCTCGGCGGGTTGCCGCGGTGGTGGGTGGGGTCGTGTTCGGCACGGCCCCACCCGGTTCGTCAGCGGGGCTCGCCCGTCAGTTCCTCGCCGAGTTCCTCCCGGAGCGAGCGCTGGAACGCGGTGACCAGCGCCTGCGCCACCATCGGCTGGATGTGGTCGGTCAGCGCCTTCATCCGGGCCAGCTCCTCCGGCGCGGGCTCGCTCTCCCGGTACGGCTTCCACACCGTCTCCCGGAACAGCCGCTGCAACTCCCGTGCCGTCGCCCGGCTGTGCTCCACCACCACCGCGCGGGCGGCCAGCAGGGTCTCCAGCGGGATCGGCACGTCCAACACGCGCACGCCCAGCGGCAGCAGCCCGGGGTCCACCCGGAACAGCTCCGGGTCGTCCGTCCGCTCCAGCGCCCCCATCGCCGCCAGCCGTTCGACCTGTTCCTCCGACAGCCCGCGCCCGGCCCGCCGTTCCAACTGGGCGCGGCTCACCTCCTCGGCCGTCCCGGGCGTCCAGGACGCCACCAGGGCCCGGTGGATCGCCAGGTCCAGCGGCGAACTGTCCTCCGGCAGCCGGGCCAGGTACCGCTCGATCGCGGCCAGCGTCAGGCCCTGGCGCTGCAACTCCTCGATCAGCTCCAGCCGGTCCAGGTGCGCCGCCCCGTACAGGCCCACCCGGCGCGGCCCCAGCTCGGGCGGCGGCAGCAGCCCCTTCGTTCCGTAGAACCGCACCGTCCGCACCGTCATCCCGGCCCGCGCCGCCAACTCGTCCACCGTCAGCCGCACCTCGCCCGCCCCGGCGCCGTGCTCCCCCATCTGCTGCCTCCCGCGCTGGCCCATTCCGCTGTGGCACATTCCCGCTGTGACAGCAGCAGTGTGACAGTGCCCGCCCTCGCGGTCCACCGGGATCGGGCGCCGCCGCGACGGGCGGGGGCGGCGCTCCGGACGGCCGACGCCCCTGTCCTGCGGCCGGAGTCGGCGGGCGGGACAGGGGCGCGGGACGGGGACGCGGGTCCGTCCGGGTGGGCCCCGGGGTAGCCCCTCCGCTCGTTCAGGCCGAACTCGGCTCGGCCGCGGGCGGGGTCAGGGCGTGGTCAGTGCGGGGTCAGCGGGCGGCGGGGCCGATGAGGTCGGCGTGGTGGCGGCGGGTGACCTCGGGGTGGGCGCGGGTGTAGCCCTTCCACTCGTTCAGGCCGAAGTCGGCGAAGAGCGGGTTCTCCGGGTCGGCGGTGGCGCCGGGGGCGTGGTGGGCGAGCGGGAAGTCCAGCGGTTCGATGTGCGCGTCGAGCCGGGGGTTGTAGAAGAACGGGACGGAGAAGCGCTCGCGGGCGCCGGGCGGGCTCACCACGCGGTGGCTGGTGGCCTTGAGGTAGCCGTCCGTGGCGACCTCCAGCAGTTCGCCGAGGTTGACGACGAAGGCGCCCTCCATCGGCGGGACCTCCAGGAAGCTGCCGTCCGGCCGCTCCACCTGGAGCCCGCCGACGGTGTCCTGCAGCAGCAGCGTGATGAAGCCGTAGTCCTTGTGGGCGCCGACGCCCTGCCCGGCGCCGTCCGGGGCCGTGCCGGGGTAGCGGACCAGCTTCAGGCGCAGGTGGGGGTGGCCCGCGAAGGCCGCGTCGTAGAAGTCGGGGCGGGCGCCGATCGAGGCGAGCAGCTCGTGGAGGAGGCGGCCGGCGACCTCGCCCAGGCGGTCGATCCAGCCGAGCGCGGCGGTGCGCAGCTCGGGCAGCGTCGACGGCCACTGGTTGGGGCCCTCCAGCCACCAGTACGGCGGCTCGCCGGCGCCGGGGACGTGCGCGGGCAGCTCGGCCCCGATGTCCAGCTGGTCGCGCCAGTCCTGGCTGCCGCCGGTGCGTTCGTCGCCGGTGCGGGTGTAGCCGCGGTAGTGCGGGGAGTTGAGGTTGCTCACGGACAGCCGCTCGGCCTCGGGCAGGTCGAAGAAGGCCCGCATGGCGCCGGTGAGCGCGGCCGTCTCGGCCGGGGTGACGCCGTGGCCGACGAGCTGGAAGAACCCGACCCCGGTGGCCGCGGTGCGGAGCTCGTCGTGGAGGCGGAGCCGGTCCTCCGGGCTGCCGTCGGCGAGCGAGAGGTCGATCACCGGAAGGGCCTCGGGGTGCTCCCCGGCCGTGGGCGTGGCGCTGGCGGCGGGCGCGGGTGTGGGGGCCGGGGCCGGGTCGGTGCCGGTCGAGGGTATGGGCGTGTGCTGCTGCGTCATTGGTGACATCCGCTGGGTCTCGTCCCGGCTGGTCCCGGTGGTCGACCGGGGGCGGCCGGGGCGGCGCCTGGTGCGGCGGGTGCCCCGGGAGCCGGGTGGTGGTGGCGGCCGGGTGGGGGCCGCCGTTGAGGGTGTGGCGCGAGGTTCAGCTGGAGCGTCGACAGGACATGCTCGTCACGCGGAGCAGGTCCACGTGGCGGCGACGAACAAGGATGAGCACCCCACCAGCCTAAATGACCCATTTCTCGACCGGCGAGCCCCCTGCAGCGGAGGGCCGCCCACCAGTTTTGTCGGGAGTTCGTCAAGAGTTTGGTTTCGGGGCGGCTCCTCTCGGGTGCGGTGCTCCGGGTCGTGTGGTTC
>NZ_JZKH01000290.1 GCF_000961885.1 Streptomyces rubellomurinus | reverse complement strand
TTCGGTGTTCCACCTGGCCGCCGTCCTGGACGACGGCCTGCTCGCCGGCCAGAGCGCCGAGCGCTTCGCCCGCGTCCTGGCCCCGAAGGCCACCGGCGCCCGTCACCTGGACGAGCTCACCCGGGGCCTGGACCTGGACGCGTTCGTGGTCTTCTCGTCCGCCGCCGGTGTCCTCGGCAGCGCGGGCCAGAGCGGCTACGCGGCGGCGAACGCCTACGTGGACGCCCTGGCCGCGCAGCGCCGGGCGGACGGTCTGCCGGGCCTGAGCCTGTCCTGGGGCCTGTGGCAGCAGGCAGGCGTGGGCCTGACCGCCGGGCTCGGCCAGGCGGAGATCGCCCGACTGCGTCGGCAGGGCGTGGGCGCGCTCACCGCCGCGCAGGGCCTGCGAGCCCTCGATGCGGCGCTGTCCGCGGACTTCGCGCACGTCGTGCCGGTTCGCCTGGAACTGGGTTCGGTGCGGCGTGAGTTGGAGCGCGGTGGTGACGTGCCGCCGCTGCTGCGGTCCCTCGTCCGGGCCCGCCTGCGCCGCGCGGGGACGGCTGCGGCCGCACCCTCCGCGCTGCGCGAGCGCCTGGCCGCGCTGAGCCCGGCCGAGCGCCAGGGCACGCTGCTGGACCTGGTCCGCCGCGAGGCGGCGGCCGTCCTCGGC
>NZ_JZKH01000289.1 GCF_000961885.1 Streptomyces rubellomurinus | reverse complement strand
AGCAGCGGCTGCTGCTGGAGACCTCCTGGGAGGTGTTCGAGCGCGCGGGCATCCCGGTGGACGCGCTGCGCGGCAGCGACACCGGCGTCTTCGTCGGCGTCACCACCGCCGACTACGGCCCCCGGATGCACGAGGCCGCCGACGGCGCCGAGGGCTACGTGCTGACCGGCACCACCCCGAGCGTCGCCTCCGGCCGGATCGCGTACAGCTTCGGCCTGGAGGGCCCGGCGATCACCGTCGACACGGCCTGCTCCTCCTCGCTGGTCGCCCTGCACTGGGCCTGCCGGGCGCTGCGCGCCGGGGAGTGCTCGCTGGCGCTCGCCGCCGGGGCGACCGTGCTGGCCACCCCCGGCATGTTCGTGGAGTTCAGCCGCCAGCGCGGCCTCGCCCCGGACGGCCGCTGCAAGCCGTTCGCGGCCGGGGCGGACGGCACGGGCTGGGCGGAGGGCGTGGGCGTGCTGCTGCTGGAACGGCTCTCCGAGGCGCGGCGCAACGGCCACCGGGTGCTGGCGGTGGTGCGCGGCTCGGCGGTCAACCAGGACGGTGCGAGCAACGGTCTGACCGCGCCCAACGGGCCGTCCCAGCGCCGGGTGATCCGCGCGGCGCTGACCGCTGCCGGGCTGACCGCCGACCAGGTCGACGCCGTCGAGGCGCAC
>NZ_JZKH01000288.1 GCF_000961885.1 Streptomyces rubellomurinus | reverse complement strand
AGCAGCGGCTGCTGCTGGAGACCTCCTGGGAGGTGTTCGAGCGCGCGGGCATCCCGGTGGACGCGCTGCGCGGCAGCGACACCGGCGTCTTCGTCGGCGCCGCCACCCCGGGCTACATCGTCGGCACCCAGCGCGGCCCGCAGGGCGCCGAGGGCTACACGCTGACCGGCGCCTCCGGCAGCGTGGTCTCCGGCCGGATCGCCTACACCTACGGCCTCGAAGGCCCGGCGATCACCGTCGACACCGCCTGTTCCTCCTCGCTGGTCGCCCTGCACTGGGCTTGCCGGGCGCTGCGCGCCGGGGAGTGCTCGCTGGCTCTGGTCGGCGGCGCCACCGTGATGACCGTGCCCGGCATGTTCGTGGAGTTCAGCCGGCAGCGCGGCCTCGCCCCGGACGGCCGCTGCAAGGCGTTCGCGGCGGAGGCGGACGGCACGGGCTGGGCGGAGGGCGTGGGCGTGCTGCTGCTGGAACGGCTCTCCGAGGCGCGGCGCAACGGCCACCGGGTGCTGGCGGTGGTGTGCGGCTCGGCGGTCAACCAGGACGGCGCCTCCAACGGCCTGACCGCGCCCAACGGGCCGTCCCAGCGCCGGGTGATCCGCGCGGCGCTGACCGCTGCCGGGCTGACCGCCGACCAGGTCGACGCCGTCGAGGCGCAC
>NZ_JZKH01000287.1 GCF_000961885.1 Streptomyces rubellomurinus | reverse complement strand
CGCCGGTCATGCCGGTGGCGTCGGCCCACAGGCCCCAGGCCAGCGAGGTGGCCGGCAGGCCGGCCGCGCGGCGGGTCGCCGCGAGGGCGTCGAGGGCGGCGTTGGCGGCGGCGTAGTTCGCCTGGCCGGGGTTGCCCAGCTGTGCCGCGGCGGAGGAGAACAGCACGAAGGCCGCCAGCTCGGTGCCCGCGGTGAGCTCGTGCAGGTTCCAGGCCGCGTCGACCTTCGGGCGCATCACCCGGGCCACCTGCTCGGCGGTCAGCGATTCGACGACGCCGTCGTCCAGGACGCCCGCCGCGTGCACGACGGCCGTCAGCGGGTGCTCCAACGCGGCGAGCAGCTCGGCCAGTTGGTCGCGGTCGGTGACGTCGCAGGCGGCCACCCGGGCCTCGGCGCCGAGCGCCGACAGCTCGGCGACCAGCTCGGCCACGCCCTCGGCGGCCGGGCCGCGACGGCTGACCAGCAGCAGGCGCTTGGCACCGCGCCGCTCGACCAGGTGCTTGGCGAACAGGGCGCCGAGGCCGCCGGTGCCGCCGGTGATGAGCACGGTGCCCTCGGGGTCGAGGGCCGCCGGCACGGTCAGCACGACCTTGCCGGTGTTGCGGCCCTCGCGCAGGTAGCGGAAGGCCTCCTGGCCCCGGCGCACGTCCCAGGAGCGGATCGGCGA
>NZ_JZKH01000286.1 GCF_000961885.1 Streptomyces rubellomurinus | reverse complement strand
AAGCAGGACGACCGCGAGACCTTCGCCGCCTTCGTGGGCCAGGCCCACACCGCCGGCACCGCCGTCGACTGGACCGCCTTCTACGCGGGCACCGGCGCCGAAGCCGTCGACCTGCCCACCTACGCCTTCCAGCGCGAACGCTTCTGGATCGCCCCGACCGCCGGGACGGCGGACGCCGCCGCGGCCGGGCTCGGCCGGATGGACCACCCGCTGCTGGCGGCGGCGATCTCGGTCGGCGACCGGGACGAGTGGGTGTTCACCGGCCGGGTCTCCACCGAGACCCAGCCCTGGGCCGCCGAACACATCCTGCTCGGCACCATCGTCGTGCCCGGCGTGGCGCTGGTCGAGCTGGCCATCGCCGCCGGCCGCCGCCTCGGCGTTCCGGTCGTGGACGAGCTGGTGCTGGAGTCGCCGCTGATCCTGGAGGACGGCGTCGCCCGGCAGCTGCAGGTCACCCTCGGCGAACCGGACGCGGACGGCCGCCGCACCGTGGCGCTCTACTCGCGCCCGGAGACCGACGCCGAGGACGGCGAGCGCGACATCACCTGCCACGCCCGGGGTGTGCTGGGTGCCGACGCGGCGCCCGTCGCGGACTGGCCCGAGCAGTGGCCGCCGCAGGACGCCGAGCCGCTGCCCGTCGAGGACCTGTACACCCGCCTCGCCGACATC
>NZ_JZKH01000285.1 GCF_000961885.1 Streptomyces rubellomurinus | reverse complement strand
GGAGTCGGTTCCGGCTTCCGGTTCGGGTGCGGTGTTCGTGTTCCCGGGGCAGGGGTCGCAGTGGGCGGGCATGGCCGTCGAACTCCTCGCCGCCAGCCCGGTGTTCGCCGCCGCCGTCGAGGAGTGCGCGGCGGTGATGGATCCGTTGACGGACTGGTCGCTGCTGGACGTGCTGCGGGACGGTTCGGGTGCACTGCTGGAGCGGGTCGACGTCGTGCAGCCCGCGCTGTTCGCGGTGATGGTCGGGCTGGCCCGGTGGTGGGAGTCCTGCGGGGTGCGCCCGGCGGCCGTGATCGGGCACTCGCAGGGGGAGATCGCGGCCGCGCATGTGGCCGGGTTGCTCTCGCTCGAAGATGCGGCCCGGGTGGTGGTGTTGCGCAGTCGGGCGCTGCGGAAGGTGTCGGGCGGCGGGATGCTGTCGGTCGGCGTCGGTGTCGAGCGGGCCGCTGAACTCGTGGAGGCCGATGGCCGGTTGTCGTTGGCGGCGGTCAACGGCCCGTCCAGCGTGGTGCTGTCGGGCGACACCGAGGCCCTGGCGGCTGTGGTGGAGCGGTGCGAGCGCGAGGGTGTGCGGGCGCGCATGATCCCGGTGGACTACGCCTCGCACTCGGCCCACATGGACGCGGTGCGCGACGAGGTCGCCGAACTGTCGGCGAGCGTAAGGCCGTTGGCTGGCCG
>NZ_JZKH01000284.1 GCF_000961885.1 Streptomyces rubellomurinus | reverse complement strand
ACCGCCGTCCGCACCGGCCGGGCGGCTGCCCGCGCCACCGGCCTGAACAAGGTCTACGGGGAGGGCGAGACCAGGGTCGTCGCCCTGGACGACGTCAGCGTCGCCTTCCCCGAGGGCGAGTTCACGGCCATCATGGGCCCCTCCGGCTCCGGCAAGTCCACCCTCATGCACTGCATGGCCGGCCTCGACACCGTCTCCTCCGGCTCCACCACCATCGGCGACACCGAACTCGTCGGCCTCAAGGACAAGCAGCTCACCCGCCTGCGCCGCGACCACATCGGCTTCATCTTCCAG
Organism: Streptomyces rubellomurinus; assembly: GCF_000961885.1. GTDB lineage: Bacteria > Actinomycetota > Actinomycetes > Streptomycetales > Streptomycetaceae > Kitasatospora > Kitasatospora rubellomurina. Next base: position 392 of record NZ_JZKH01000284.1, on the reverse strand, counting down.
GCCTTCAACCTGCTGCCCACCCTCACCGCCCTCGAGAACATCACCCTCCCGATGGACATCGCCGGCCGCAAGGCCGACCAGGCCTGGCTCGACCGCGTCGTCGACACCGTCGGCCTCTCCGGCCGCCTCGGCCACCGCCCCTCCCAGCTCTCCGGCGGCCAGCAGCAGCGCGTCGCCTGCGCCCGCGCCCTCGCCGGAAAGCCCGACATCATCTTCGCCGACGAACCCACCGGCAACCTCGACTCCCGCTCCGGCGCCGAGATCCTCTCCTTCCTGCGCAACTCCGTGCGCGAACTCGGCCAGACCGTCGTCATGGTCACCCACGACCCCGTCGCCGCCTCCTACGCCGACCGCGTCGTCTTCCTCGCCGACGGCCGCATCGTCGACGAACT
>NZ_JZKH01000283.1 GCF_000961885.1 Streptomyces rubellomurinus | reverse complement strand
CGACGGGGGAGTCCCCGGTGAAGGTGTAGAGCTGCACGAGGTCGACCGGCACCGAGCCCTCGGCCCGCCGCAGCACGACGATCGAGGCGGGCGCGCCCTTGTACCGGGCCGGCAGCACCGCGCTCAGCGCGACCTGCGGCCCGGCCCCGACCGAGTGCCCGTCCCGCAGGGTGATGCCGGGCCCGCCGGTCCCGTCCGGGTAGCTGCGGTTGGGCCAGTCCACCGCCGGCCCCGGCCCGAGCGGCGCCGCCAGCGTGCCGTCCCCGGCCGCCGCGGTTCCGTGCGCGGCGGCCGGGAGCGGGGTGCCCGAGGATTGCGGGGCGACGTCCACCGAGGTCCCCGGCATCGCCAGTTCACCCCCGCCACCAGAACCGCCACCAGAACCGCCGCCCGCAGCGCGGGCGCTCGCCGTCGCCCCGGCCGGCGCCCGCAGGCCCTGGTTGCCCCGATCCTCGCAGCCCTGCGCCGCGGCGATGGCCAGCGCGACCCCGAGGGTGACGGTGACGAAGACGACCAGTCGCTGCCGCAGCAGCCGCTGCCGCGCGCCCGGGGGCCGCGCCCCGGGAGCCGGGGTGTGCTGCCGGTCGCGGGGCCTGGCCCGGTCGCGCCCGCCGGGGCGGCCCGGCGGCGGAGTCTGCGGCCGGTCCGGTCGCTCCCGCAGCGGCCGGGTGACGGGCGTGGGCTCGGGCCGGGGG
>NZ_JZKH01000282.1 GCF_000961885.1 Streptomyces rubellomurinus | reverse complement strand
GATGTCGGCGAGGCGGGTGTACAGGTCCTCGACGGGCAGCGGCTCGGCGTCCTGCGGCGGCCACTGCTCGGGCCAGTCCGCGACGGGCGCCGCGTCGGCGCCCAGTACGCCCCGGGCGTGGCAGGTGGCCTCGGCCTCCCCGTCGCCCCCCTCCGGCCGCGAGTAGACCGTGACGTCACGGCGGCCGTCCGGACCGGCCGCACCGACCGCGACCTGCAGCTGACGGGTGACACCCTCCTGGACGAGCAGCGGCGACTCCAGCACCAGCTCGTCCACCACCGGCACGCCGACCTGGCGGCCGGCGGCGATGGCCAGCTCGACCAGCGCCACGCCGGGCACGACCATGGTGCCGAGCAGCAGGTGCTCGGCGACCCAGGGCTGGGTCTCGGTGGACACCCGGCCGGTGAACACCCACTCGTCCCGGTCGCCGACCTGCACGGCGGCGGCCAGCAGCGGGTGCTCGATGCCCACGAGCCCGGCGGCCGTGACGTCCCCGGCGCCCGCACCCGGGGTCAGCCAGAAGCGTTCGCGCTGGAAGGCGTAGGTGGGCAGGTCGACGACCCGGGCGCCGGTGCCCGCGTAGAAGGCGGTCCAGTCGACGGCCGTGCCGGCGGTGTGGGCCTGGCCCACGAAGGCGGCGAAGGTCTCGCGGTCGTCCTGCTTGGCGCGCAGGGCGGCGGTGAACGCGGCGTCGGCGTCGTCC
>NZ_JZKH01000281.1 GCF_000961885.1 Streptomyces rubellomurinus | reverse complement strand
AAACGCCCGGTTACATTCCGAACCCGGAAGCTAAGCCTCACAGCGCCGATGGTACTGCAGGGGGGACCCTGTGGGAGAGTAGGACGCCGCCGAACAATTATTCAAGAGCCGCGGCCCCAGCGATTTCGCTGGGGCCGCGGCTTTTTGTGTTTTGCGAACGTGTACAACGAGGCCGGCAGGACCGGAACCACCGTCGCCCCAGGCGCGGAGGGTTCGGGCATGCCGGACAATGGAGTAGGCGCGTGGCCAGGGGGCCGGCGCCGATACCGCGCGACGGCAGCCGAGTTGCCCGACGTGCGGTGGAGCTGAAGAAGCAGAAGGAGTCACCACGATGTCGAACGAGTCCCAGGACCGTCCCGAGCGCCGATCGGACGGCGGCCGAGGCTACGAGCCCCGGTCCCGCGGGGGCTGGTCCAACGATCGGGGTGGCTTCCGTCGCGACGACCGTCCGCAGGGTGGCGGGTACAACCGCGACCGTGACGACCGCGGCGGCCGTCGTGACGACCGTCCGTTCCGCGACCGTGACGACCGCCCCCAGGGCGGCGGCTACCGTCGTGACGACCGTCCGCAGGGTGGCGGTTTCCGTCGCGATGACCGTCCGCAGGGCGGTGGGTTCCGTCGTGATGACCGTCCGTCCGGTGGTGGCTTCAACCGTGACCGTGACGACCGCGGTGGCTTCCGTCGCGACGACCGTCCGTCCGGTGGCGGTTTCAACCGTGACCGT
>NZ_JZKH01000029.1 GCF_000961885.1 Streptomyces rubellomurinus | reverse complement strand
GATGGAACCGATGCGGAATCGGGGCGGGCGGGGGGCTGACAAGCGGCGGGGGCGCGGGTAGCGTCGCGGGGAGTCGGTTCGTGTAGTGGTTCAGACCAGTGACGGACCGGCGGCGAAAGACGACACCCCTTTACTCGGATCGTCCGGCACGTTCCTGCCGGTGAAGGAGACAACGACCCATGGCTTCTGTCACGTACGACAAGGCGACCCGCGTCTACCCCGGGGCGGACAAGCCCTCGGTGGACTCGCTGGACCTGGACATCGCGGACGGCGAGTTCCTCGTCCTGGTCGGCCCGTCCGGCTGCGGCAAGTCGACCAGCCTGCGGATGCTGGCCGGTCTGGAGGACGTCAACAGCGGCGCGATCCGCATCGGCGACCGGGACGTCACCCACCTGCCGCCGAAGGACCGGGACATCGCGATGGTGTTCCAGAACTACGCGCTGTACCCGCACATGACCGTCGCCGAGAACATGGGCTTCGCGCTCAAGATCGCCGGCGTGAACAAAGCGGACATCCGCACCAAGGTCGAGGAGGCTGCGAAGATCCTCAACCTGACCGAGTACCTGGACCGCAAGCCGAAGGCGCTGTCCGGCGGTCAGCGCCAGCGCGTCGCGATGGGCCGCGCGATCGTCCGCGAGCCGCAGGTCTTCCTGATGGACGAGCCGCTGTCGAACCTGGACGCCAAGCTCCGCGTCTCGACCCGTACCCAGATCGCCGGCCTGCAGCGCCGCCTGGGCATCACCACGGTGTACGTCACCCACGACCAGACCGAGGCGCTCACCATGGGCGACCGGGTCGCGGTGCTCAAGGACGGCCTGCTGCAGCAGGTCGACACCCCGCGCAACATGTACGACAAGCCCGCCAACGTGTTCGTGGCCGGCTTCATCGGCTCGCCGGCGATGAACCTGGTCGAGGTGCCGCTGGTGGACGGCGGCGTGAAGTTCGGCGGCTCGGTGGTCAACATCTCGCGCGAGAACCTGGCCGGCGCCGGCTCGGACAAGACGGTGATCGTCGGTGTCCGCCCGGAGCACTTCCAGATCGTGCCGGCCGGCGGCATCGAGGGCGTCGCGGTGACCGTGAACGTGGTCGAGGAGCTCGGCTCGGACGGCTTCGTGTACGGCACCACGCAGCTCGGCGGCGAGGACAAGGAGCTGGTCGTCCGCGTGCCGGGCCGCCAGATCCCGGCCCGTGGCGAGACCGTCCACGTCGTGCCGATCGCGCAGGAGACCCACGTCTTCGCCACCAGCACCGGCGAGCGCCTGAGCGTCTGCGACTGACCTGACGGTGGTTCCGACGGAGCCCGCCCGGCCCTCCCCGGTCGGGCGGGCTCCGTCCGTACACCCCCGTGTCAACACGGTGCAGGGACGAAACCGGACACCGTGTCACTCGTTGGTGTAACGGAGGGCGAACCGGCCCCTACCCACCGCTACGCTCCTGAGCGTGAAGCAGCTTGTGCGCCGAATCGGCCAGACCGTCGCCCTGACCCTGCCGGTCGTCCTGGTGACGACCGGCACCCTCGCCGTGACCCGGGTCCCGTGGGCCCCGCCGACCGGGCTCGATCAGCAGGTCGTGGCGGCGTCCAGCGGCGACGGCGCCGGGATCGGCCGTTCCGCGGGGGCCACCGCCAAGTCCCCGGACGGGCTCGCCCCGCAGGAGTCGCTGCGGGTGGCGCTGCTGGACGAGCTCCGTGCGAAGAACCCGTCCGCCGCGCTGGACCTGCTGGAGCGCTCGATGCGCGAGCAGCCCGCGCTGACGCCGTACTGCACCTCGCTGGCCACGGAGTTGGGCAAGGCGGCGGTGCGCAAGTACCAGGGCGACGTGCAGCGGGCCCGCTCCTTCGCGCGTCCGGTCTGCGACGGCGCGTTCGCGGCCGGCGTCGTCGGCTGAGGCACGGGTCCGGCAGCGCGGCACCACGGCAGCGCGGCAACTCCGCGCCGCCCAGCGCCGGTTGAGGCGCGCACCCGCCCGGCGCGGCTTATCGTTCAGCCATGACCGCTGACTCCGGCCCCACCGCCGCTCCCGCGCCCCCGCCGCACCCGCAGGCCGCGCCGCCGCACCCGACCCGGCCGACCACGACGCCCGTCACCCAGGCCGTGATCCTGGCCGGCGGCCAGGGCTCCCGGCTGCGGCCCTACACGGACGACCGCCCGAAGCCGCTGGTCGAGATCCCGGGGACGGGCACGCCGATCCTGGGCCACCAGCTGGCCTGGCTGGCCTCCGAGGGCGTCACCGACGCCGTGGTCTCCTGCGGGCACCTCGCCGACGTGCTGGAGGAGTGGCTCGACAAGGCGGACCTCCCGCTGCGGGTGCGCACGGTGATCGAGGCCGAACCGCTCGGGCGCGGCGGCGGGCTGAAGTACGCGGCGAAGGCGCTGCCCCGCCCGGACGAGCCCTGGTACGCCACCAACGGCGACATCTGGACCCGCTTCAGCCTGCGCGACATGGCCGCCTTCCACCACGAGCGGGACGCCGTCGCGACGCTCGCGCTGGCCCGGCCGCGGATCCCGTGGGGCGCCGTGGAGACCGACCAGTTCGGCAACGTGCTGGACTTCATCGAGGCGCCGCCCTCGCCGTTCCTGATCAACGCGGGCCTGTACGTGTTCAGCCCGGAGTTCGCCGAGCTGCTGCCGGACGTCGGCGACCACGAGCGCACCACCTTCCCGCAACTCGCCCGCAGCAAGCGGCTGGCGGGCTACCAGCTGCCGCAGGGCGTGTACTGGCGCGCGATCGACACCGCCAAGGACCTCACCGAGGCGGCCAAGGAGCTCGCCTCCGGCGCCGGCCGGGCCCCGCAGTGAGCCGCGAGCACTGACCCGCGAACAGCGGGCACTGACCCACGAACAGCGAACAGCGATCGGCCGGGTGCTCCCCCACGGAGCACCCGGCCGATCGCCGTCACGGGAGGGTCAGGTCGCGGTCGGCGCCCCCGGGTGGGAGGACCGGTCGCCGCCCGCCAGCTCGGCCAGCGGGCCGCTGCCGAGGACCCCGCCGAGCAGCCCCGGCCCGGAGCTCGGGCTCTGCTTGGGCGTCGTCCCCGAGCCGCCGGGGGGCGGGGTGCTGCGCTGCTGGGCGGGCGCGGAACCGGCCGGGGCGCCGGCGGGCGCGGCCGGGGCCGGGGCGGTGCCGGCGCCGCCGTCCGGCTTGCCGGAGTGCTTGCCGCTCGGCGTGGCACCGGTGGGCTTGGCGGACGGCGCGGTGGACGGCGCCGTCGCGCTGGGCGCCGGGGTGGTCGGGCGCGGGGCGGCGGGCGAGGGCGAGGTGGACGGGCCCTGGCCGGGGGCGCCGGAGGGGCCGCCGGCCGGCCACACCGGGGTGCCGAAGTCGGTGGCGGGCCGGGCCGGCGCCTGGTGCGGCCGGGCACCGGTGCGGACGGCCGCGCCGAGCATCGAGCCGAGCAGCAGGGTCAGGCCGACGACCACCGTGGTGACCACCGCGCCGCGGCGCAGCACCCGGCGGCGCAGGGCGCCCGGCGCGTCCGCGCCGTACCGCCGCCAGGCCTCCAGGTTGAGCCGCCCGTCCAGGGAGGCGAACGGCGCGCCGGCGATGAGCAGCGGGCTCCAGGCCGCCAGGAAGATCAGGTCGGGCGTGTCGTAGACGGGCACGGCCCGCCAGCTGACGGTGAACAGCAGCGCGGCGGAGAGCAGCATCGCCGCCCCGGCCGCGAGCCGCTGCCAGAGGCCGAGGATGGTGAGCACGCCGACCACGATCTCGGTGAACGACACCACCAGGCCGGCGCCCACCGGGTGCGCCATGGCGAAGGCCAGCAGCGGTTCGGCGACCTTCCACGGGTGCAGCGAGGAGAGCCAGCGCATCATCGAGCCGCGCTCGCCGCCGTCGAAGTACACCGGGTCGCAGAGCTTGCTGAAGCCGGCGTAGACGGAGAGCGAGCCGAGGACGGCGCGCAGCGGCAGCAGCACCAGGCCGAGGTCGACCCGGCGGCCGGGGTACCAGGGCTGCTTGCCCTCGGCGTCGGCGGCGGAGACCTCGGGCAGTTCGCCGCTGGGGGTCCAGCCGTGCGGTTCGCCGATCGGGCCGACGCCGGCGTCGGTGGCGGTGCCGGCGCCCGCGCGGGGCTGGCGCGGGACGGTCCGGGCACCCGCCAGGGAGGGGAGCACCTGGGTGTCCGCCTCGTCCTGGGTGCCGGGGCCGCTGAGCCGGACGGCGTCCAGCAGCTGGGTGGCCGCGAGGTCCCCGGGGGGCGCCTGACCGGTCCAGGTGACGGCGGTGACCCGGCCCTTGCGGCGCGGTGCGCCGCCGACCCCGGCCCCACCAGCCCCACCGACCCCGGCCCCACCGACCCCCGACCCGCCGACCCCGGCCCCGGCGAGCGCCGGGACGGCGGAGGCGGGGACGACGACCTGCGGGGTGACCAGCGGACGGCGGATCAGGCCCTGGTTCGCGTACGGGTCGCCGAAGGCGGCGCCGGTGGAGAGCAGGCCGGCCGGGGCGTCGATGATCGGCGCCACGGGGGCGCCGAGCCGGAGCCGGAAGCTCGCCTGGGTGCTGCTGAGGCGCGCGGGGTCCGAGTCCACCTTGACGGTGTTGAGGCCGGGGCCCGCGCCCGCGTCTATCCCGGTGCTGCCACCGCCGAGCAGGGGGCGCCGAGGTGTTCTGGTGTCCACGCCCGTCTAACCGGGTGACGGCCGCTTAGGACACTCTCCCGGGTGGATGTGCGGCGCACACTTGAAGTGATCATGAAAAAAGTGATCGGACCCGGTCGGGCCCGATCACTTCTCACCCGAAATGCGGGCAATTCAGCAGACCGGCTGCGGGCGAGCACCTACCTGTGCTCGCCCTTCGACGGCCTCAGCGCTTGGCGCGCAGCCGCGCGGCCTCGTACAGCACGATGCCCGCCGCGACACCGGCGTTCAGCGACTCGGTCAGGCCGGACATCGGGATCTTCACCCGCATGTCGCAGGTCTCCGACACCAGCCGGGACAGGCCCTTGCCCTCGCTGCCCGCGACGATCACGACCGGGCCGGTCAGCAGCTCCAGGTCGCCCAGCTCGGCCTCGCCGTCCGCCGCCAGGCCGACCACCATGAGGCCGGCCTTCTGGTAGGCCTCCAGGGTGCGGGTCATGTTGGTGGCCCGGGCGACGGGCAGCCGGGCCGCGGCGCCGGAGGAGGTCTTCCAGGCGCCCGCGGTCATCCCGGCCGCACGGCGCTCGGGGATGACCACGCCGTGCGCGCCGAAGGCGGCGGCGGAGCGGACCACGGCGCCCAGGTTGCGCGAGTCGGTGACGCCGTCCAGGGCGATGATCAGCGGGTCCTGGCCCGCGTCGGCGGCCTCGGCCAGCAGGTCCTCGGGGTGCGCGTACTCGTACGGCGGCACCTGCAGCACCAGGCCCTGGTGGTTCATCCCGCCGGTCATCTGGTCCAGCTGGGCGCGGGGCGCCTCCATCAGCGGGATGCCGCGGTCGTTGGCGGCCTGGAAGGCGTCGCGGACCCGGTCGTCGGTGTCGATGAACTGCTGGACGTACAGCGCGTTGGCCGGCACGTCGCCCTGCAGCGCCTCGACCACCGAGTTGCGGCCGAAGACCAGCTCGGCGCTGCCCGCGCCGCCGCGGCCGCCCCGGCCGCCGGCCCCGGCCCGGCGCATGCCGGCCCGCGACTTGGCGTCGCGCTCGCGCTTGAGCGCGGCGTTGGCGGCGCGCTGCTTGGGGTGGCCCTTGCGCTCCTCACCGGGCGGGGTCGGGCCCTTGCCCTGGAGCGCCTTCCGGCTGTGCCCGCCGGTACCGACAGACGCACCCTTCTTGGATCCGGGGTTGCGGCGGTTCCTGCGTGCACTGTTGCCGGCCATGGCTGTACTTCCTGTCTGTTCGGCATGCCCGGCCGCCCCCGCTCTCTCCGGCGGCGGCCGACGGCATGCGCTACGTCATGCGGGAGGGCCGCACCGGTCCGGTACGGCCCACCCATCACCCCGATCGTCAGATGGGGTTACTGGTTGTTGATCGTCCAGCGCGGGCCGGACGGGGTGTCCTCGATCACCAGCCCGGCCAGGCCGAGCTGGTCGCGGATGGCGTCCGCGGTGGCGAAGTCCTTGCGCTCGCGCGCCGCCTGCCGCTGGTCCAGGACCAGGCGGACGAGCGAGTCGACCACGCCGTGGAGGTCCTCGCCGCGCTCCGTCCCGGCCCAGTGCGGGTCGAGCGGGTCGAGTCCCAGTACACCGAGCATCGCACGGACCTCGGCCAGACGCGCCACCACGCTCTCCTTGTCGTCCGCGTTCAGGGCGCTGTTGCCCTGGCGGACGGCGGTGTGCACGACGGCCAGCGCCTGCGGGACGCCGAAGTCGTCGTCCATCGCCTCGGCGAAGGCCGGCGGCACCTCGGGCGCCGCGTCGACCGTGCCGCAGCGCTCGACGGCGCGCTGGATGAAGCCCTCGATCCGGCCGAAGCCGGCCTCGGCCTCGCGCAGCGACTCCTCGCTGTACTCGATCATCGAGCGGTAGTGCGGGGAGCCCAGGTAGTAGCGGAGCACGATCGGGCGCCAGCGCCGGACCATCTCGGAGACCAGCACCGAGTTGCCCAGCGACTTGCTCATCTTCTCGCCGGCCATGGTGACCCAGGCGTTGTGCGCCCAGAAGTTGGCGAAGCCGTCGCCGTAGGCCTTGGACTGGGCGATCTCGTTCTCGTGGTGCGGGAAGATCAGGTCCAGCCCGCCGCCGTGGATGTCGAAGGCGCTGCCCAGGTACTTGTGGGCCATCGCCGAGCACTCCAGGTGCCAGCCCGGACGGCCGCGGCCCCACGGGGTCTCCCAGCTCGGCTCGCCCGGCTTGGCGGTCTTCCACATCGCGAAGTCGCGGTGGTCGCGCTTGCCGGTCTCGCCCTCGCCGCTCGGCTGGCGCAGGTCGTCCAGCTTCTGGTTGGAGAGCGCGAGGTAGTCGGGGTAGGACTTCACGTCGAAGTAGACGTTGCCGTCCGCCTCGTAGGCGTGGCCCTTCTCGATCAGCCCGCGCATCATCTCGATCATCTCGGGGACGTGCCCGGTGGCGCGCGGCTCGACGGTCGGCGGCAGGCAGCCCAGCGCGTCGTAACCGTCGTTGAAGGCGCGCTCGTTCGCGTAGCCGACCTGCCACCACGGCGTGCCGAGCTCGCGCTCCTTGGCGATGATCTTGTCGTCGATGTCGGTGACGTTCCGGACGAAGGTCACCTGGTAGCCGCGGTAGGCGAACCACCGCTGCATGATGTCGAAGTTGAGCCCGGACCGGATGTGCCCGATGTGAGGCGCCGACTGAACGGTAGCGCCGCACAGGTAGATCGAGACACAACCCGGTACAAGCGGGACGAAGTCGCGTACCTGGCGGGTGCTGGTGTCGTACAGACGAATGCTCACAGCGTCAAGCGTAGTGGGCGGCGGGGGGTGCCCCGCCACTTTCCCCGGGGACGGCAGGCCGCGCCCCCGGGGAATCGGCGCATCGGCGCGGGCCCTCAGATGCCGCCGACCACCTTGCTCGGGGTGAGCCGGACCACCACCCGGACGTCGTCCGGGCCGTCCCACGTGTAGGTGTCCACGCCGCGGTACTTGGCGGCGAGCTCGTCGATCAGCTCGCGGCCGCCCTCCCTGGTCAGCGTCACCGCGCCGCGCGCCTCCAGGTACTCGTACGGGCTGTCCGCCGGGTTGACCAGCAGCGTGATCCGCGGGTCCTTCACCATGTTGAGGTGCTTGCGGCGGCCCTCGACTGTCGAGAACAGGATGTCCTCGCCGTCCCGCTTCACCCAGACCACCGAGGACTGCGGACTGCCGTCCGGCTGGATCGTGGAGACCACGGCAAAGCTCTTGCCGTCGATCAACGCCTTGGCACGGTCGGAGAGTTGCGCGCTCATGGGAACCTCTTCTCGTCGGCGGCGATACGGCCCGGGCTGAGCTCCGCGCGGGCCCGGGCCGAACACTACCGACCCGGGGGCCGTCACCTCAGGTGAACACTCGTGTGCCGCGGGTTTGTTCCCGCGGGACCGGCACCGGCACCGGCGGTTCCCCCGCCGGCTCCCGCTGCGGCGGCCGTCAACGCCGTTCGTACACCAGGGCGGTGGCGATCGCGGCCAGCCCCTCGGCCCGACCGGTCAGCCCCAGGCCGTCGGTGGTGGTGCCGGAGACCGACACCGGCGCCCCGGCCGCCGCGGACAGCGCGGCCTGCGCCTCGGCCCGCCGCTTGCCGATCTTCGGCCGGACGCCGATCACCTGGACCGAGACGTTGCCGATCTCGAAGCCGGCCGCGCGGACCAGCCGGGCCGCCTCGGCGAGCAGCGTCACCCCGGAGGCGCCGGCCCACTCGGGCCGGTCGGTGCCGAAGTGGGCGCCCAGGTCGCCGATCCCGGCGGCCGAGAACAGCGCGTCGCAGGCGGCGTGCGCGGCGACGTCGGCGTCCGAGTGCCCGGCGAGCCCGAACTCGGCGTCCGGCCAGTCCAGTCCGGCCACCCGGAGCGGGCGGCCGGCCTCGAAGGCGTGCACGTCGGTGCCGATGCCCACGCGGGGAACGATCGGATCAGTAGGCATCGGCGGCCCTCCGGCGGGCGAGTACGGCCTCGGCGAGCACGAGGTCCAGCGGGCGGGTGACCTTGAACGCCTCCTCGTGGCCGGGCACCACGACGACCTGGCCGCCGTAGCGCTCCACCAGGCCGGCGTCGTCCGTGACGGGCGGCGCGTCGGCGGCGCCGGCGGCCTCCTCGGCCAGCGCCTTGGCGTGCACCTCGACCAGGGCGGCCCGGTCGAAGCCCTGCGGGGTCTGCACCGCGCGCAGGGTGGCGCGTTCGGGCGTGTCGAGCACCGGCTCGGGGCGGCCCGGGTTCGGCTCGACCCGCTTCACGGTGTCGGCCAGCGGCACCGCCGGCACCACCGCGACGGCCCCGGCCCGGACGGCGGCCGCGACGGCGTCCACCACCTCGACCGGGACGAGCGGGCGGGCCGCGTCGTGCACCAGGACGATCTCGACGTCCTCGGGGATCGCGGCCAGGCCCAGCCGGACGGACTCCTGGCGGGTCGCGCCGCCGGCCACCACCCGGATGTCCTTGCCGTCCAGCCCGTGGCTGTCCAGCAGGGCGACCACCTCGGCCACCCCGTCCGCGGGCGCGGCCACCACGACCAGGCCGACCGCCCGGCTGCGCGCCAGCGCCCGGACGGCGTGCACCAGGAGCGGCACGCCGCCGAGCTCCCGGAGGGCCTTCGGGGCGCCGGGCCCCAGCCGCTCACCGCGTCCCGCGGCCGGCACCACTGCTGCTGCGACTGCTGCTGAGGCGTTCAGGTTTCACTCCTTCGGCGAAGTGGGTATGGCCTTGGCGTGCCCGGCGGGCGCCGGACCCCTTCCGAAGAGCCACGGTCCAACCGCCCGCCGCACAGCTCCGCAGAAACGGTCCTGCGGGCCAGCACCGGCCCGGGCGGGAGGCGTCGTCCGGACACGCCTCAGCGCCCGAAGTGCCACTGCACCACTCCCGGACGGTTCGTCCGAGGAGCGGCGCGCCGGCACCGGGCGCTGTGAGCGGTGTGGGCGACAGCCCGACTGCACTGCGGCTACGCGCGCACTACGAGGCGAGCACCTCGTCGAGCAGCGTCTCCGCCTTGTCCTCGTTGGTGTTCTCCGCCAGCGCGAGCTCGCTGACGAGGATCTGGCGCGCCTTCGCGAGCATGCGCTTCTCGCCGGCCGAGAGGCCGCGCTCGCGCTCGCGGCGCCACAGGTCGCGCACGACCTCGGCGACCTTGATGACGTCGCCCGAGGCGAGCTTCTCCAGGTTCGCCTTGTAGCGACGGGACCAGTTGGTCGGCTCTTCGGTGTACGGTGCGCGAAGCACCTCGAAGACCCGGTCCAGACCCTCCTGGCCGACCACATCGCGCACGCCGACGAACTCCGCGTTCTCGGCGGGCACGCGGAGCGTCAGGTCTCCCTGCTGCACCTTGAGCACCAGGTAGGTCTTGTCCACACCTTTGATCTGGCGAATTTCGATGGCCTCGATCAGCGCGGCCCCGTGATGGGGGTAGACCACCGTGTCGCCAACCTTGAACGTCATGTGACAGGACCCCTTCCGTGGCTTTCCAGAATAACACGCCCCGGGCCCGGCCCGAAGGGCGTTTTCGCAGGTCAGGGCGGGTCTCGGGGCTTGACAAGGACCCCCATGACGTGCTGCGACCGGTGTTCGAGAACGGCTTCCCGCAGGTCGGAGGCGGTTCCGGTGCTCGACGAAACCTTGCGCAACACCCCCGGAACCATGATTGGATCTTGAGTTTTCGTCGCCGTTCGGGTCGCATCCGCACCGTTATTCGATCTGCATCGAAGCGTGTCCTGCCCGTGATGCGGACCGACGCCGGAGCGGCCCGCCCGGGATGCGGCCGGACGGCCCCCTGCGGACCCCGGGAGTGCGACACGGGGACCTCCCCGTGAAGAGCGCATAAGTGAGGTCGATAATCTGAGACCTGACCTGTCGACACGTGACCTTTAGGAGAAGCCGCCGCCGTGAGCCGCAGCCTTCGACGCGGCAGCATCGCCGCCATCGCCGCCATCGCCATCGCCTCCCTGTCGTCCTGCGCCGCCGGCAACACGCCGGACACGCTGCAGATCAAGCCGGACAACGCGGCTGCGACGATCGGCACGAGCCTCCGACTGAACAACATCGTGATCGTCACCCCGGTGAAGTCCGCGGGTGACTACACCGGCCCCGCCAACGTGGTCGTGAACATCTCGAACACGGGCAGCAACACGGTCCAGCTCAAGTCCGTCACCGTCGGCAACGGTGGCACCGCGGCCTTCACCGACGCCGCGGGCGCCCCGCTGGCCTCCGTCCCCGTCCCCGCGGGCGGCGCGGTGGCGATCGGCGGCCAGGGCAACCCGGCCGCCACCGTCGCCTCGGCCTCCGTCAAGATCGGCGGCTTCGCCAAGACCACCTTCACGCTGCAGGAGGTCGACAAGGACAACAACGCGGTCGGCGCCCCGCAGACCGTCACCGCCGACGCCGGCGTGAGCTCGGACTCGGACGTCAAGAACAAGGACATCTACAACGGCTACGGTCCGACCGTCGCCCCGTCCACCACGGCCCCCGCCAAGGCCGCCTCGCCGTCCGCGAGCGCCCCGGCCACCCCGGGCGCCGGCGCCACCACCCCGGCCGCGCCGGGCACCACCGCCACCCCGGGCGCCGGTGCCACCACCGTCGCGGGCACCCCGGTCGGCACCACGCCGACCGCGCACTGACGCCGACCCCGGCGGGCCCGCTCCGGGCCCGCCGGGGTCAACGGGGAAGGCCCCCGCCGACTGTCGGCGGGGGCCTTTCGCAGATGACCGGGTACCGGCCGTACGGGCCGTACGGGCTGTACGGGCTGTACGGGCCGTAGGGCCGTTTACGGCTCGAACTTGTAGCCGAGGCCGCGGACCGTGACCAGGTAGCGCGGCGCGCCCGGGTCCGGCTCGATCTTGGCCCGCAGGCGCTTCACGTGGACGTCAAGGGTCTTGGTGTCGCCGACGTAGTCCGCGCCCCAGACCCGGTCGATCAGCTGCATCCGGGTGAGCACCCGGCCCGCGTTGCGCAGCAGCATCTCCAGCAGGTCGAACTCCTTGAGCGGCAGGTCGACCTTGGCGCCGTCCACCGTCACCACGTGGCGGTCGACGTCCATCCGGACCGGGCCCGCCTCCAGGGCGCCCGGGCCGCCGCCGTTGTCGCCGGCCCCGCCGTCCTCGCCGCGGCGGCGCAGCACCGCGCGGATGCGGGCGACCAGCTCGCGGGTCGAGTAGGGCTTGGTGACGTAGTCGTCCGCACCTATCTCCAGCCCGACGACCTTGTCGATCTCGCTGTCCTTCGCGGTCACCATGATCACCGGCACGTTGGAGCGCACCCGGAGCTGGCGGCAGACCTCGGTGCCGGGCAGGCCCGGCAGCATCAGGTCGAGCAGGACGAGGTCGGCACCGTTGCGTTCGAACTGCTCCAGCGCGTCGGGGCCGGTGGCGGCCACGGCCACCTCGAAGCCCTCCTTGCGGAGCATGTACGAGAGGGCGTCGCTGAACGACTCCTCGTCCTCGACCACCAGTACTCGGGTCACGATCAGGCCTCCGGGGCAAGCTGGGTTGTGTCTGACAGGGGCCGCTCCCCGGTGGGGAGCGAACGGGCCGTACCGTGCGAACGGTCCGTGGTGAGGGTTCGGGGGGCCTCGGCCGGCTCGGCCGTCCCGGCCGCGGGCACGGCGAGGTGGTCGGGCTCGTCGGCGAGGTCGGCGAGGTCGTCGAGGTCGTCGAGGTCGTCCAGGTCTTCGACGTCGTCCAGGTCGTCGCCGGCTGCCGGCGCCTGTCCGGCGGGCAGGCGGATGGTGAAGGTGGACCCCTGGCCCTCGACGCTCCACACCGAGACCGTGCCGCCGTGCGAGGCGGCGACGTGCTTGACGATGGACAGGCCGAGGCCGGTGCCGCCGGTCTGCCGGGAGCGGGCCGGGTCGACCCGGTAGAAGCGCTCGAAGACCCGCTCGCGGTCCTTCTCCGAGATGCCGATGCCCTGGTCGGTCACCGAGATCTCGATCAGCTCGCCGTCCGCCTCGCCGAGCGCCGCGGCGCTGGAGATCCGGCGGGTGGCGATGGCCACCCGGGTGCGCGGGGGGCTGTAGTTGACGGCGTTCTCCACCAGGTTGCCGAGCGCGGCGGCCAGCTGGCCGCGGTTGCCGTGCAGGTAGAGGCCAGCGACGCCGCCGGCCGAGATCAGGATCTGCTTGGCGGCGGCCTGCTGGCGGCAGCGGTCGATCGCCTCGGCGATCAGCTCGTCCACCGCGACCGGCTCCGGGTCGACCATCAGCCGGTCGTCCTGGACCCGGGAGAGGTCGATGATCTCCTGCACCAGGCTGGCCAGCCGGGTCGCCTCGATCTGCATCCGGCCGGCGAAGCGCTGCACCGCCTCCGGGTCGTCGGACGCGTCGGCGACCGCCTCGGAGAGCAGCGACAGGGCGCCCACCGGGGTCTTCAGCTCGTGGCTGACGTTGGCCACGAAGTCCCGGCGGACGGCCTCCACCCGGCGGCGGTCGGTCTGGTCCTCGACCAGCACCAGCACCAGCCGCGAGCCCAGCGGGGCGACCCGGACGGAGACCGCGAGCGGCTCGGCCGCGCGGGCCGCGCCGGGGCGGGGCACCTCCAGCTCGACCTGGCGGATCTCGCCGTCCCGGCGGGTGGCGCGGGCCAGCGCGAGCATCTGGTCGACGGCGACCGCGCCGCCGCGCACCAGGCCCATCGCGTACGCGGCCGAGCTGGCCTTGACCACCTCGTCGGCCTCGCCCAGCACGATCGCGCAGGAGCGGAGCACGGAGAGCACCGTGTCGACACCCGGCGGGAGCGGGGGCTCGGCCCCGGTGGCCAGCGGCTGGTGCCGGCCGTAATGCTTGCCGCCGGTGCCGCTGTTCCTGCCCCGGGCTTGTTCGCGCTCGCTCCAGCGGAAGGCGATGGAGGCGGTGAGGCCGACACCGAGCCCGGCTATGGCGCAGGCAGCGGCGGCGGCCACGTTCACGTCCATGTGGCCAGCGTAAGCGCACGGCCAGGGCACTCCCCAGGACCCTGATCAAGGCATCGGCCATGCGTTGCCGAGAATTCACCTTCACGTGGCCGCTGATTCACCGTACCGGCCGTGCTCCTTCGCCCGGGCGGCCGACAGTTGGCCATGCAGCCCGTGTGGGTGAGATCGGTGCGCCGAACCGGGGGCACCGTCTCGGGGGTGCGCGTACCATTCGCGCACACCAGCAGCGGTTGCCCGGACACCGGAACGATGGTCGGACGGGCTGACCGGTCGGCACCGCCACCGACACAGCTACTGAGGAGAGAGCATGCGCGACGCGTACCACGAGGAACTCGATGCGATCGGCGACAGCCTGGTCGAGATGACCCGCCTGGTCGGCTCGGCGCTGGGCCGGGCCACCACCGCACTCCTCGACGCGGACCTGGCTCTGGCGGAGAGCGTGATCGCCGCCGACGAGAAGATCAACGACCTGCACCACGAGCTGGAGAACCGCGCGATCGACCTGCTCGCGCGCCAGCAGCCGGTCGCCACCGACCTGCGCATCGTCGTCACCTCGCTGCGGATGAGCGCCGACCTGGAGCGCTGCGGCGACCTCGCCCGGCACGTCGCCAAGGTCGCCAGAATGCGCTACCCCGAGACGGCGGTGCCCGGTGACCTGCACTCCACCGTCCTGGAGATGGGCCAGCTCGCCCAGCGCCTGGTGGCCAAGGCGGGCCTGGTCATCGCGACCAAGGACGTCGACAAGGCGCTGGAGATGGAGCAGGACGACGACCGGATCGACGCCCTGCACCGCGAGCTGCTGTCGCACCTGATCGACGAGCGCTGGCACCACGGCATCGAGACCGCCGTCGACCTCACCCTGGTCGGCCGCTACTACGAGCGCTTCGCGGACCACGCGGTGTCCGTGGCCAAGCGCGTGGTGTACCTGGTGACCGGTGAGCACGTGGCCGAGTTCATCGCCTCGGCGGAGGCCGCGGAGGTCGCACCGGCCGAGTGAACGGCCGGATGAACGGCCGGATGAACGGCCGGGTGACCACGGGTGGGCGCTCCGCAAGTGGGGACGCTCACCCCGCTCACCCCCAGGGGTGAGTAAACCTGCGGCGGGGGTGGTGTGGGCGCACGAAATCCGTACGCCCCGCCACTGCGCGCCCATTGACGCTCCCTCCGAACGGCGGCTTCACTCGAAACCGCAGGCACCGACGTGTGCCCGTGATGAGGAGGGAACAGCTCGATGAAGGCCCACCCGACCCGCACCGCACCGGCCCACGACACCGTCGAGCCGCCCGTCCCGAACCTGCTCCCCGTCCTCGCCGCCGGCTGCGGCTGCGGCCCCGGCTGCGGCTGCGGCTGCCAGTCCGGCGCGCCCTGCCAGTGCGGCGGCGCGGACGGCGGCTGCTGCGGCGGCCACTGACCGCCGCCGACCGCGTACGCGCGAAGCTGCCCGGCCGTCCTGGGAGACGGCCGGGCACCCCGCGTTTCCGGGCCGGGGCCTCAGAGCCGCACGTCCCTGGAACCGCACGTCGCTAGAACCGCCCGTCCCTAGAACCGCACGTCGCTGCAGGAGTAGAAGGCGTTCCCGGTGTCGGCGATCGTCCAGACCGCGACGACCACCTGGTGGCCGGTGCGCCCGCCCGGGACGGTCGCGGTGTGGCTGAGCGTGCCGGGCACCTGGCGGCCGCCGTACGGGACGGTCAGGAACGGCGTCAGGTCCAGGTCGGCCCGGGTGACCGGCCGGCTCGCGTCGTAGCCCTGCTTGGTCAGGTAGTACTTGAAGTCCGTGGTGGCGTGCCGGGCGGTGAAGTTCCAGGTGAAGGTGAGCCGTTGGCCCGCCGTCACCGCCGTGGTCGGCCAGTCGCCGCCGTGCGGGTCGTCCAGCTCGGCGAACCGCGCGTTGCCGCCGGCGCAGATGGTGCCGTCCGCGGGCCCGAGGCTCGGGAAGCCCTTGGGGCCCTCGACGCTCTGCGGCTCCCACTGGATGTCGCCGCAGTCCCAGGGGACGCCGTTGACGTGCTCGTCGCAGAGCGCGGCACGGCTCGGCGGCGTGGTGATGTACCCGTGGGCCTGCGCGGGAAAGGCGAGGGCGATCGGGACGGCCAGCGCGGCGACGGCCGCCCCGACGAGATGACGTGTGCGCATGGTGCTCCTCCGTGGGGGTGGATGGAGTGTGCGCCGGGCGGCGGACGCGCGCGCGTGGGGGTGCGGCGGCCCGGGGCAGGGGAACCCTTGGCATGCTTGCGCCAGCCCGGTGCCCTCACGGTAGGAGCCCCACCCACCGCCGTCAATGGTCTGAACCATTTTGGCCGCACCCCGGCCCGGCCACCCCAACTCGCCCACCGCACCGGCCGGTTGACTCACCCGCCGACACCGCGACAACGACGAGGGCCCCGCCCCCGGCGAACCGGACGGCGGGGCCCCGAAGGCGTCGGGCCAATGGCGGGCCCTGATGCTGGCCCTACTTCTTGCCCTGGTTCTTGACCGCCTCGATGGCGGCCGCGGCGGCGTCCGGGTCGAGGTAGCGGCCGCCCGCGGTGACGGGCTTGAAGTCGGCGTCCAGCTCGTAGACGAGCGGGATGCCGGTCGGGATGTTGAGGCCGGCGATGGCCTCGTCGGAGATGCCGTCGAGGTGCTTGACCAGCGCGCGCAGGCTGTTGCCGTGGGCGGTGACCAGGACGGTCCGGCCGCCGGCGAGGTCCGGGACGATGGCGTCGTACCAGTACGGGAGCATCCGCTCGACGACGTCCTTGAGGCACTCGGTGCGCGGGCGCAGCTCGCTCGGGATCTCGGCGTAGCGGGCGTCACCGGCCTGCGAGTACTCGTTGTCGTCGGCCAGCACCGGCGGCGGGGTGTCGTAGGAGCGGCGCCAGAGCTGGAACTGCTCCTCGCCGAACTCGGCCAGGGTCTGGGCCTTGTCCTTGCCCTGGAGGGCGCCGTAGTGGCGCTCGTTCAGGCGCCAGCTGCGGGAGACCGGGATCCAGTGGCGGTCGGCCTTGTCCAGCGCGATCTGCGAGGTGCGGATGGCGCGGCGCAGCAGCGAGGTGTGCACCACGTCGGGCAGCAGGCCCTCGGCGGCCAGGAGCTCGCCGCCGCGGGCGGCCTCCTTCTCACCCTTCTCGTTGAGGTCGACGTCGACCCAACCGGTGAACAGGTTCTTCTGGTTCCACTGGCTCTCGCCGTGGCGGAGCAGGATGAGTCGGTACGTCGTGTCAGCCATGCGGCCCAGCTTAGTGGAGGGCGGAAAAACCCCTGGGCCGATCACCGGGCTGACGAGTAATGTGTGCACGGCATATCTGCCACTTACATGCGTCGGCCGGTCGGGCCTGCCCGCGCCGCCCGGTCCTCGCGCCCGCACGCCTGCCCTCGGGAGCCCCCACATGCTCGTCGCCCTGGTCGCCAATCCCCGGATCCGAAGACTGGTGAAGGAGACGGTGGGCGGGCTGCCGCGCGAGTTCTGGTGGCTCTGGGTGAGCACGCTGGTGAACAAGCTCGGCGCCTTCGTGGTGACCTTCCTCGCGCTCTACCTGACCACCGACCGGGGGTACTCGGCCTCGTACGCGGGGCTGGTGGCCTCGCTGTTCGGGCTGGGCTCGGCGATCGCGGCGCTCGGCGCGGGCGTGCTCGCGGACCGGATCGGGCGCCGGCCGACGCTGGTCGCCGCCCAGCTGGGGACCGCGGTGTCCACCGCCGTGCTCGGCTTCATGGACGGCCAGGTGGCGATCGCCGTGGTGGCCTTCCTGGTCGGCCTCTGCAACAACGCCACCCGGCCGCCCACCTCGGCGATCATCGCCGACCTCGTCCCGGCCGAGGACCGGGTCCGGGCGTACTCGCTCAACTACTGGGCGATCAACATCGGCTTCGGCCTCTCCGCCGCCGTGGCCGGGCTGATCGCCGTGCACGGCTACCTCACGCTGTTCGTGCTGGACGCGCTGACCACGCTGGTCTGCGCGGTGGTGATCTTCATCCGCGTCCCGGAGACCAGGCCGCAGGAGGCCGAGCCCGGCGCGGACCGGAACGCCGCCGAGCCGCGGATCGGCCTGCTCACGGTGTTCCGGGACGCGCCGTTCATGGCGGTGGTCGGGCTGAACCTGCTGCTCGCGCTGGTCTTCCAGCAGGGCAGCACCACGCTGGCCGTCGACATGGGCGCCTCGGGGATCACCTCCACCGAGTACGGGCTGGTCATCGGCCTGAACGGGCTGCTGATCGTGGTGCTGCAGATCCCGCTCACCCGGTGGATGGAGGGCCGCTCGCGCACCGGGCTGCTGATCGCCAGCTGCCTGTTCGCCGGCTGGGGCTTCGGCCTGGCGGCGCTGGCCGGGTCCTCGGCGTGGCTGTTCGCGCTCTCGGTGGTGGTCTGGACGGTCGGCGAGATCCTGAACGCGCCGACCACGATGGGCCTGGTCGCCGAGCTGGCGCCGACCCACGGGCGCGGCCGCTACCAGGGCGTCTACTCGCTCTCCTGGTCGCTCGCCTCGTTCCTCGGGCCGGCGGCCGGCGGGCTCCTGCTCGACCGGTCCGGGCCGGGGACGCTCTGGCTGGTGTGCGGGCTGTGCGGCACGGCCGCGGCGCTCGGGCACGTGGCGCTGGGCCGCCGGACGGGCGGGGCCGAGCGGGTCGGGACGGACTCCGTGACGGAGGTGGCGGCGCCCGCCGCGGAGGCGGGGAAGGCCCCGGCTCCGGAGAAGGCCCCGGAGAAGGCCCCGGCGGGCGCCTGACGGCGTCCGTCAGCCGGCCGCCGGGGGCTCCGGGGCCCCGGCGGCCTGCGGGGCGGCGGCCAGATGGGCGAAGGCGGCCAGGTTGCGGGTGGACTCCCCGCGCTTGGTGCGCCACTCCCACTCGCGCCGGATCGCGGTGGCGAAGCCCAGCTCCAGCAGGGTGTTGAACGGTTCGTCGGCGTTCTCCAGCACCGTCCCGAGCAGCCGGTCCACGGCGTCCGGGGTGAGCGCCTCCAGCGCGAGCCGGCCGGCCAGGTAGACGTCGCCGAGCGCGTCGATCGCGTAGGCGACGCCGTACAGCCGGGTGTTGCGCTCCAGCAGCCAGCGGTAGACGGCCTCGTGGTTCTCGTCCGGGCGGCGGATCACGAAGGCGTTCACCGACAGGGTGTGATCGCCGACCCGCAGGGCACAGGCGGTGTTCAGCTTCCGGGTGCCCGGGAGGGTCGCCACCAGGGTGTACGGGTCGGCGGCGGCCGGCTCCCAGGCCACCCCGGCGTCGTCCAGGGCGGTGCGCAGGAGGGTCAGGGCCTCGTCCTTGGTGCGGATTGCCATGGGAGTGACGTTACTCGTCGGTACCCGCATGGCGCACGGGACGGCCCGGCCGGACGGGCCCGGACCGGACCGTACCGGCCAGACGGGCCCGGACCGGACCGTACCGGCCAGACGGGCCCGGACGGGCTCAGACCAGGCGGCGCCGGGCCACGGCCAGCCGCCCGGCCGGGCGGGCCAGGCTGCCGGCGTACACCTCGGCGGTGGTCGCCGCCGCGGTGTCCCAGCCGAAGCCGGCCGCGTGCCGGGCCGCCGCCGCGCCGCGCCGGGCCACCAGCTCCCGGTCGGTGACGTACGGCTCCAGCGCGTGCGCCCACGCCACCGGGTCGTGCCCCTGCACCAGGGTGCCGGACTCGCCGTCCCGCACCGCCACCGGCAGGCCGCCGACCGCGGCCGCCACCACCGGGGTGCCGCAGGCCTGCGCCTCCAGCGCGACCAGCCCGAAGGACTCGCTGTACGAGGGCATCACCAGGGCCGTCGCCGCCCGGTACCAGTCCGCCAGCTGCGCCTGGCCGACCGGCGGGTGGAAGCGCACCACGTCCCCGATGCCCAGCTGGGCGGCCAGCTTGTGCAGGCTCTCCGGGCGGGCCAGCCCGGTGCCGGACGGCCCGCCGACCACCGGCACGACCAGCCGCTCGCGCAGCTCCGGGCGGCGCTCCAGCAGTGCGGCGACCGCCCGCAGCAGCACGTCCGGCGCCTTCAGGGGCTGGATCCGGCCGGCGAACAGCAGCACGGCGGCGTCCTGCGGCAGGCCCAGCCGGGCCCGGGCGTCCGCGCCGGCCCCGGGGGCGCCGGGGCGGAAGACGTCCAGGTTGACCCCGGGGTGGACGACGGCCAGCTGGTCGGGCCGGGCGGCGTAGTGCAGCGCCAGCTCGGCGGCCTCCTCCGTGGTGTTGGCGATCAGCCGGTCGGCCGCCTCGACCACCTGGGTCTCGCCGATCACCCGGGCCGCGGGCTCGGGCGTGTCGCCCTCGGCCAGCGCGGCGTTCTTGACCTTCGCCATGGTGTGCATGGTGTGCACCAGCGGCACCCCCCAGCGCTGCGCGGCCAGCCAGCCGACCTGCCCGGAGAGCCAGTAGTGCGAGTGCACCAGGTCGTAGTGGCCGGGGCGGTGGCCGGCCTCGGTGCGCAGCACGCCGTGGGTGAAGGCGCACAGCTGGGCCGGCAGGTCCTCCTTGACCAGGCCCTCGTACGGCCCGGCGGTGACGTGCCGGACCAGTACGCCGGGGGCCAGCTCGACGGTGGGCGCGTCGTCCGAGCAGATCGCCCGGGTGAACACCTCGACCTCGATGTTCAGCGCGGCCAGCCGCTTGGCCAGCTCGACGATGTAGACGTTCATCCCGCCCGCGTCCCCGGTGCCGGGCTGGTGCAGCGGCGAGGTGTGCACGCTCAGCATGGCTATCCGGCGCGGGCGGCGGCGGCCCGGGACGAGCGACTGGAGCCGGCCGCGCGCGGGCGCGGCGGGCTGGGCACGGCGTACCGAACGGACGGGGTGCTGGATCACCTGGCTGAAGCCTCCTCGTGTGCGGCCCGTCCCGGCGGTCCGCGTCCGGGCCGCCGGCTGTCCGGTGTGCGCTGCCCCGTCCGGGCACACATCACCACCAGTGTGCCAACCACGCGACGGAGGCCGGGCATTCCCGGTTCGGGCGGCGAGATGACGGGGACAGGCCAGTTCCTCGGCCGCGGCGGCAGCCGCGCTGGTCAGAGCAGGTGCGACCGATCCCGGTCGCGGGCGCCGACTACCCTTCTCGGCATGGCCGCCACCTTCGACCCCGCCTCCGCCGCGCCCTCCCGGGGGCGGACCGGCCGGCCGGTGGGCACGGTCACCCGGGGCACCACCAACACCAACCGGCTGCGCCGGATGGACCGCTGGATCGCGCACACCCTGGGCGGCGCGCTGCGCGCCGCCGAGCGGCCGCCGGTGGCGGTCGACCTCGGCTACGGCGCGGCGCCGTGGACGGCCGTCGAGCTGGCCGGGCGGCTGCGCGCGGTGCGGCCGGACGTCCGGGTGGTCGGGATCGAGATCGAGCCGGAGCGGGTCGCCGCCGCGCAGCCGTACGCGGTGCCGCCGCTGCTGACCTTCCGGCGCGGCGGCTTCGAGGTGCCGCTGGACGGCGGCGCCCGGGCGCAGCTGATCCGGGCGGCCAACGTGCTGCGGCAGTACGAGGAGTCGGCGGTGGCCGGGGTGTGGGAGCGGCTGTGCGCCCGGCTCGCGCCGGACGGGCTGCTGGTCGAGGGCACCTGCGACGAGATCGGGCGGCGGCACGTGTGGGTGGCGCTCGGCCCGGAGGGGCCCCGGACGGTGACCTTCGCGGCCCGGCTGGGCGGCCTCGGGCAGCCCTCCGACCTGGCCGAGCGGCTGCCGAAGGCGCTGATCCACCACAACGTTCCGGGCCGGCCGGTGCACGCCTTCCTGGCCGACTTCGACCGGGCCTGGGCGGCGGCCGCGCCGTACGGGGCCTTCGGGGCGCGGCAGCGCTGGGTGGCGGCCTGCACGGCGCTGGCGGGCAGCTGGCCGCTGGTGGACGCGCGGGGGCGGTGGCGGCAGGGCGAGGTCACGGTGCCGTGGACGGCGCTCGCGCCGTAGCGCCGTGCCGTGGCGCCGTGCCGAGGCGCCGTGCTTTGTCGGAGCGCCTTGGCGGGGCGCCACCCCGCATTCACTCGAACGAGTTATCGAATATCTCTGGTGTGTTGACGCCCCGCCGCGCCACGATGGAGGCCGCCGAGCGGCGGCACCGCGGACCGCTCGGCGGTCGCCGTGCCCTCAGCCGCCCAAACGCTCAGCCGTCAGCCGTCCCGCCCGAACAGCTCCGCCCGGGCCTGTTCGAACACCCCGTACATCTCCGCCCCGAACAGCACGAACCGCACCTCCGCCAGCTCCGCGCCCGCCCGCGCGTCCCCGCCCGCCAGCACCTCGGCGACGGTGGAGAGCGCGATCCGGGCCGCGTCCGCCGGCGGCCAGCCGAAGATCCCGGCCGACACCGCCGGGAACGCCACCGTGCGGGCGCCCAGCTCCGCCGCCGTCCGCAGCGACTCGCGATAACAGGAGGCCAGCAGCCCCGCCCGCTCCTCGTACTCCCCCTCCAGGAACACCGGCCCGACCGTGTGCACCACCCAGCGGGCGGGCAGCCGCCCGGCCGTGGTGGCCACCGCCCGTCCGGTGGGCAGCCCCTTGCCCCAGTGCGAGGCGCGCAGCCGGCGGCAGTCCGCCAGGATCTCCGGCCCGCCCCTGCGGTGGATCGCGCCGTCCACCCCGCCGCCGCCCAGCAGCGACGAGTTGGCGGCGTTCACGACCGCGTCCACCTGCTGTTCCGTGATGTCACCCTCGACCAGGGTGATCCGCGTCACCATTCCTCGCCCCCGTTCCGACCCGCTCCCGCACCCCCGGGGTGCGGGCCCCGTCCGCCATCCGAGTCCGTTCACCGGACCACTGACCACCCTGCCACCGGCGTGGCACGAGCCACAACGGCGCCGGTCGGCCGGAGAAATCCCCGGAGATCACGTTATGGTCGCGATGGTCGCGAGAAGTTCCCCGCCGCACGGTGCCGACCGGGCACTGCGGACGGACGCCGGCCGTTACGCATGCGGGGAAAGGGAGGAACCACCGATGCCCGCAACGGGAGACGGGCGGGCACCTGGTGCCGCGGACCAGCCGGACGCCCATGACGGCGCCCGGCTCAGCCGTGCCCGCAACCACCCCACCACCACCGGCCCGGCGACCGCTCCCCCGATACCTCACCCCCGCACCCGCGCCTCCCACCTCGGCGACGGCCCGGCACCGGGCGACGCGCCCGCCGACGGCGCCCCGCCGCTGCGGCTGCTGGTCATCGAGGACGACGCCTCCGACGCCCAGCTGATCAAGGCCGCGGCCGCCGAGAGCGGCACCTCGATCGCCCTGCACTGGGCCCGCGGGCTGGACCAGGCCACCGAACTGCTGGCCCCGCCCGCCCCCTCCGCCCGGCGCGGGCGCGGCGCCCGCGGCCCCGAGTTCGACTGCGTGCTGCTCGACCTCGCCTCCCCCGCCGACCTACCGCACCCGTCCGACGCCTCGGACGGGCTGGAGGGGCTGCACGAACTGCTCCGCCGCGCCCCGCACACCCCCGTCGTGGTGCTCACCGACGCCGCCGGGGCGGAGCTCGGCGCGGCCGCCGTCGCCGCCGGCGCCCAGGACTTCCTGATCAAGCACGAGACGGACGGCCCGCTGCTGGCCCGCGCGCTGCGCTACGCCGTCGAGCGCAAGCGCGCCGACGAGTCCCAGCGCCGCCTGGTCGAGGCCGAGCTGCGCGGCCAGGAGAACGCCCGCCTGCAGCGTCACCTGCTGCCCACCCCGCTGCTCGACGGCGCCGGGCTCTCCTTCACCCGCCGCTACCGCCCCGGCCGGCGCCGCGCCCTGCTCGGCGGCGACTTCTACGACGCCGTCCGCACCGACGACGGCACCGTCCACGTGGTGATCGGCGACGTCTGCGGCCACGGTCCGGACGAGGCCGCGCTCGGCGTCGCGCTCCGGATAGCGTGGCGCACCCTGGTCTTCGCCGGCCTCACCGGCGAGGCCCTGCTCACCACCCTCCAGCACGTGCTGGAGCACGAGCGGCGCAGCGACGAGATCTTCGCGACGCTCTGCATGCTCGTGATCGAGCCCGGCCGCACGGACACCGGCCTCGACTCGCTCGGCGCCTGCGAGCGGGCCCGGCTCTACCTCGCCGGACACCCCGCGCCGCTGCTGCTCGGCCGCGACCACCGCCCGGTCACCCTGCCCGCCGACCTCGCCGGGCCCGCGCTCGGCCTGCTGCCCTGCCACGACGGGCAGGCCGCCTGGCCCGCCCACGACGTCGAACTCCAGCCCGGCTGGCGGCTGTTGCTCTACACCGACGGCCTGATCGAGGGCCGGGTCGGGGCCGGGTCGCGGCGCCTCGGGCAGGACGGCCTGGCGGACCTGGTCGCCGACCACCAGAGCGCCGGGCTGACCAGGGGGCGGCTGGTCGACAGCGCCATCGCCGAGGTCGAGGAGCTGAACGGCGGCGCGCTGACGGACGACGTCGCGGTGCTGCTGCTGGAGCGCAACCCGGTGCAGCTGATCCTGGGCTGACGCCCGGCGGACACGACTCGGCCCGGTCGGGGGATCCCCGACCGGGCCGATGCGTTCAGTGGCCGGCGCGTTCAGCGGACGGCGCGTTCAGCGGCCGCTCACCAGGGGCCGTACGGGCCGGAGTTGCTCCGGCCGCCGCTCCCGCCGGTCAGCGCCCGGATCGCCGGGCGGACGTCCACCATGTAGACGATCGCCGCGACCAGCCCGGCGAGGGTGAGGAAGCTGGAGAGCGGCATCGCCCCGAACAGCAGGTCCAGGCCGAACGCGATCCCCAGGATCACCAGCCAGAACTGCTTGGTCTTCTTGTCCGCCGCCCGGTAGGCGTCCTCGCGGCGGGAGGCCGCGTCGAGCAGGACGAACAGCTTGAAGCCGAGGATCGCCACCGCCACCCACCAGAACGGGTTCAGGTAGTCCAGGGCCAAGATCTGGAACACTCCACCCACCGTGGTCTCCTCCGTCGTCCGTGCTGCGGCGCCCGGCCGCCCATCCTGGCACGGGTGGCTGTCCGCTCTGCTCTCAACGTCCCGCAGTCACCGGATGTGCCCCGTTCGGCGGCTTTCCACGCCTGCCCGGCGGCCACGCCTAGCGGTCGTCCGCGGCCTTCCGGGCGCGGCCGGTCTTCTTCGGCCCGGCCTCGGCGGGCTCGACGGGCTCGGCGGCCTCGATCTCCACCGGCTCGACGGCGGGCTCGGTGGCCTCGGCGGCCTCGGTCGCGGCGCCCGGACGGGCCTTCTCCACCGCGACCTTGCCGCGCTCGGCCAGCTCGTCGTACGCCTCCCGGGCCTTCACCGCCAGCTCGACCGCGCGGGCCACCTGCTGCAGGGCGAAGCCCTGGGCGCGCTCCTGCAGCCCATTGAGGTCGGTCGGCAGGGCGGTGACCGCCTCGGTGACCTTGGCCTGCGCCCCGGCCACCAGCGACTGCGCCTCCTGGAACCTGGCGGCCGCCTTCTCCTGGGCGCCCTTCGGGTCCGACGCCAGCGCCTCCACCCGGCCCGGCACCTCGCGCAGCTTCTCGTACGCCAGGTCCCCGGCGCCGGCGAGGGCGTACAGCGGGGTCGGGTCGGTGAGGGTCTTCTTGATCTCGTCCGTGATCGGCATGGTTACCGGTCCTCCCGGTGGGTGTTCTGGGCGGCTGGGCCGTCGGTCGTCGCGCCGGCGGCGGAGTCGGAGGCGGCCGGGGCGGCGTTCTCCTTCAGGAAGGCGTCGTAGACCGCGAGCAGCGCCTGCTTCTGCCGCTCGTTGATCAGCGGATCGGCCAGGATCGAGGCCCGCAGCTCGTGGCCCTCGCCCCGCCGCTCCTCCAGGATCCCGGCCTGGACGTACAGC
The DNA here is from genome assembly GCF_000961885.1 of Streptomyces rubellomurinus. Classification (GTDB taxonomy): domain Bacteria; phylum Actinomycetota; class Actinomycetes; order Streptomycetales; family Streptomycetaceae; genus Kitasatospora; species Kitasatospora rubellomurina. Next base: position 61,724 of record NZ_JZKH01000029.1, on the reverse strand, counting down.
GTCTCCGCCGAGATCCGCAGCGCCTTGGCGATCTGCTGCAGGATCTCCGCGCTCGGCTTGCGCAACCCTCGCTCGATCTGGCTGAGGTACGGGTTGGACACGCCGGCGACCTCCGCCAGCTGCCGCAGCGAGTACTGCGCGTTCCGGCGCTGCTCCCGGATGTACTCGCCCAGCGAGCCGACGTTCAGTGAGGCCATGCCGACAGCCTGCAACACCCCGCTTGCTTTTGCAAGCAGGGCGCTAGCGCCAGCAAACGGATCAGGAGGCCTCGGGGAGGCGGACGGGCATCAGGACGGAGAAGGTGCCGGGCCGGCCGGGGCTGCGGACGGCGAGCGGGGCGATCGGGCCGCCGAGTTCGAGCAGCAGCTGCTCGGGGCGCCCGGCGGCGAGGGCGTCGAGCAGGTAGTCGCGGTTGACGGCGATGCCGGGCCCGCCGGCCGGCCCGGCGGCGACGGCGAGCCGGCCGTCCGGGGTGGGGACGAGGACGCTGACCTCGCAGTCGGCGCCGTGCGGGCCGGAGGGGAGGGTGCGGGTGGCGCCGGTGGCGACGGCGGTGCGCAGCTCGTCCGCCGGGAGGGTGATCCGGTGCCGCGGTTCGAGCCTGGTGACGGCCCGGTGGTCGGGGTAGTCGAAGTCCAGGGCGGCGCCCTCGATCCGGTGCCCGCCGGCCTCGGCCCGGACCCGGCCGCCGCCGAGGGTGAGCACCGCCTCGGCCGGACCGGCGGCGAGCAGCGCGCGCAGCGCGTCCACCAGCGGGGTCGGGACGATCGTGCCCGCGGTCGGCTGCTCGGGCGCCCCGGTGGCCGGGACCTCGGCGAAGGCCATCCGGTAGCGGTCGGTGGCGACCAGTCGCAGCACCGGGCCGTCCGGCTCGAACAGCACCCCGGCGAGGGAGGGCTGCTCGGGGTCGCTGCCGACCGCGAAGCGGACCGCCTCCAGGGCGGCGGTCAGCTCCCCGGCGGGGACGGCGAGGCGGAGTCCTGCGGGCGTGGTGGTCATCGGCTGCTCCCTCTGGTCGATCATCGTGCGGATCAGGGAGAGCTCGCGGCGGGCGTCGGCGAGGCCGTCCTCCAGGCGGCGCAGGTGCGCGTCGAGCACCTGGTGGCCCGCGCCGCTGCCGGGCGCGGCGCCGAGCACCGCGCGGATGCCGGCCAGCGGCAGGCCGACCCGGCGGAGCCGGGCCAGCAGGCGGGCGTCGGCGAGCTGGTCGGGCCGGTACCAGCGGTAGCCGGTCTGCGGGTCGACCCAGGCGGGCGCGAGCACCTGGGCGCTGTCGTAGTAGCGCAGGGTGCCGACGCCCAGGCCGCTCGCGCGGGACAGGGCGCCGATGCTGTGCAGCTCGCTCTCCATGCGGTGACTCTGCGGGCTCGACCTGGTCGAGAGTCAAGCCCGGTCGGCGCGGTGCGCGAGGTGGGCGAGGTGCGCGAGGTGGGCGAGGTGCGCGAGCTTGTGCGGGTTGCGGACGGCGCGGATCGCGGAGACCAGCGGGCCGCCGTCCGGCCCCTCGGCGAAGTCGAGCACGGAGACGGAGTCGACCGCGCCGTCCACGGTGACCAGCAGGCCGGGCTCGCCGTTGACCAGGACCGGGCGGACCGCGGCCCGTTCGCCGAGCTGTCCGAGCACGCCGAGGACGAAGCGGGCGACGTTCCCGGCGCCGGTGACCGGCCGCAGCGCGGCGCGGACGACACCTCCGCCGTCGCTCCAGGTGGTGACCTCGGGGGCGAGCAGGTCGAGCATCCGGTTGAGGTCGCCGCCGACGCAGGCCGCCAGGAACTCCTCGGTGGCCCGGCGGCGCAGCTCCGGCGGGGCGTCGTAGCGCGGCCGGCGGGCCCGCACCTGCGCCCTGGCCCGGCTGCCGACCTGGCGGCAGGCGGCCTCGGTGCGGTCCAGCGCCTCGGCGATCTCCGGGTAGGAGAAGCCGAAGGCCTCCTTGAGCACGAACACCGCCCGCTCCAGCGGGGACAGGCTCTCCAGCACCACCAGCAGGGCGACGGAGACGGACTCGGCGCGCTCGACGCCCTCGGTCGCGTCCGGTTCGGTGACCAGCGGCTCGGGCAACCACGGGCCGACGTAGGACTCGCGGCGGACGGCGGCGGAGGACAGCCGGTTGAGGGCGAGGTTGGTGACCGTCCGGGCCAGGTAGCCGCCGGGGCTCGCCACCGGGCCGGTCACGGCGCTCCAGCGCAGCCAGGTGTCCTGGACCAGGTCCTCCGCGTCCGCGACGCTGCCGAGCATCCGGTAGGCGATGCCGAAGACCGTGCGCCGGTGCTGCTCGAAGTCGGCCAGACGGGCGTCGGTGGTGTCGGTCACGGTCGGGACGCTACCGCACGGTAGCGGGCGGGCGGGCACGGGCGGGCACGGGCGGGCGCGGGCGGGCGGGCACGGGCGGGCGCGGGCGGGCAGGCGGCCTTCAGCCGAGGAACGCGTCGTAGGCGGGGGCGAGCAGCGCGGCCAGGTCGCGGCCGTGCGCGGTGATGCCGGAGCGGCCGAGGCGGGCGAGCGAGGGGGCGTCCGCGTCCGGCTCGTCCTCGGCGCGGCCTTCCGGGCGCAGGGTGAAGTCGCCGCGCCAGTAGGCGGCGACGTTGACCATGGGGGCATCGGGCTCGCTGCGCTCGCTCACGCGTCCTCCTCGGCGACGGCGTCCTCGCGGGTCAGGGTGATCAGTTCGCGCAGCTCGTCGAGCGGCAGTTCGGTGAGCCGGTGCTCCCCCTCCGCCACCACGGCTTCGGCCAACGAGCGCTTGGCGGACAGGAGTTCGTCGATCCGCTCCTCGACGGTACCGACGCAGACCAGTCGGCGGACCTGGACGTCCCGGCGCTGGCCGATCCGGAACGCGCGGTCGGTGGCCTGCTGCTCGACCGCCGGGTTCCACCAACGGTCCAGGTGGATCACCTGGTTGGCGGCGGTCAGGTTGAGACCGGTGCCGCCGGCCCGCAGCGAGAGCAGGAACACCCTTGGCCCGTCCGGCGATTGGAAGCGCTCGACCAGTTCCTCGCGGCGGGCGCGCGGGACACCGCCGTGCAGGTACAGCACCTCCTCGCCGAGCCGGCGCTCCAGGTACGGGCGGAGCATCGCGCCGAACTCGGCGTACTGGGTGAAGACCAGCGTCCGGTCGCCCTCGGCCAGCGCCTCCTCCAGCAGTTCGGCGAGCCGGGCGACCTTGCCCGAACGCTCGCCCAACGGCGAGCCGTCGTGCAGGAGTTGGGCCGGGTGGTTGCAGACCTGCTTGAGCTTGCCGATCGCCGCGAGCACCGTGCCGCGCCGCTCCACGCCCCGGATGCCCTCGACCCGCCGCAGCAGGTCGGCCACCACCGCCTGGTAGAGGCCGGCCTGTTCGGCGGTGAGGTTGCACCAGACGGTCATCTCCTGCTTGGCGGGCAGCTCGGCCGCCACCGCCGGGTCGGACTTGAGCCTGCGTAGCACGAACGGGGCGGTGCGGCGCCGGAGTTCAGCAGTGCGCTCGGGGTTGCGGTGCAGCTCGACCGGAATCGCGTAGCGCTCCTTGAAGCGCTCGGCCGGGCCGAGCAGGCCGGGGTTGGCGAAGTCCAGCACGGCGTGCAGTTCGGAGAGCCGGTTCTCCACCGGGGTGCCGGTCAGGGCGATCCGGTGCCGGGCGACGGGCAGCGCGCGGATCGCCCGCGCCTGCGCGGTACCGGCGTTCTTGACGTGCTGCGCCTCGTCGGCGACGATCCGGCGCCAGCGGATCGTGCGCAGCGCGGCGAGATCGCGCTGGACCAGCCCGTAGGTGGTGACGACCAGGTCCACACCCTCGACGGCGGCGGCGAGCCGGTCGGGGCCGAGGCGGCCCGAGCCGTGGTGGACGTACCGGCGCAGGCCGGGGGCGAAGCGCTCCGCCTCGCGCTGCCAGTTGCCGACCAGCGACATCGGACAGACCAGCAGGGTCGGGCCGGTGGCGCCCCCGGCCTTCTCCGCGGCCAGCAGGGCGAGGGTCTGGACGGTCTTGCCGAGGCCCATGTCGTCGGCCAGGACGGCGCCGAGCCCGAGGTCGGACATGGTCCGCAGCCAGGCCAGTCCGCGCCGCTGGTACGGACGCAGCTCGGCCCGGAAGTCCGGTGGGGGGTCGGCGCGTTCAGGCCCGGCCGGGACGTCGGCACGGCCGGCGAGCAGGTCGCCGAGCGGGCCGTCCACCCGGACGGAGGTGACCGGCAGCCCGGCGACGGTCGCCTCCGGGTCGAGGGCGAGCCGCAGCAGGTCGGCGGCGGGCAGCACACCGTCGCGCTGCTCGGCGAGGAAGGCCAGCGCGGCGGCGATCTGGGCCGGGTCGGCCTCCAGCCAGGTGCCCCGGACGCGCACCAGCTCCTGTTTGGCGGCGGCGAGTTCGGCCAGTTCCCGCTCGGTGAGCGGGGCGCCGTCCGGGCCCAGCGCGGCCTGCCAGCGGAAGGCGACCACGGCGTCGTGGTCGACCTGACTGCTGACGGCGAGCGAGCCCGGCGCGGGCGGGGCGGCGGCGCGCAGGGCCAGGCCGAGCCGGGGGCGGCGGCGCCACCAGGCGGGCAGCAGCACCCCGAAGCCGGCCTCGGCGAGGGCGGGGGCGGCGGTGCGCAGGAAGTCCAGCGCGCCGGCCCGGTCGAGCGGCAGGGCGGACGGGCGGGAGCGGTGGCGCAGCGCGTCCAGGGCGGGCCAGCGGTGGGCGGCGCGGGCGAGTTCGGCGACCAGGACGTCGGCCGGGTCGACCTCCTGACCCCCGGGTCGGGCGGCCGCGCGGGTGAGCGCGGCCCGGGCGGCGCCGCCCTCGTGCAGGTCGGCGGCGCGGACCAGCAGGGAGGGCTCGTCGACGGCCTGGAGCAGGAACTCCAGCCGCCAGGCGTCGTCGGAGGGGTGGCCCTCGGGGTCGTCCGCGTCGGGGCCGAGCGGTTCGACCAGGCGGAAGCAGAGCCGCAGCGCCGGCTCGGCGGGTTCGGCGGCGGCGTACCAGGCGGCGAGCCGGTCGCGCAGTTCGGCGACGTCCTCGGGCGGGGCGGCGACCTCGGCGACGGGGCCGGTGAGGGCGTGCAGCCAGCGCTCGGGGGTGGTGGCGCCGGCCGGGAAGGGCGCCCCGGCCAGGGCCGCGCGGGCCTCGGCGTCCACCAGGGCGCCGAGCGCCTCCGCCAGCAGCGCCTCGCCGGTGGGGGCGGGGCGGGCGGGCCACTCCCCCAGCAGGACGGGCGGGCAGCCCGCCGCCAGCGCGGCGGCCTCGCGGAGACCGGCCGGGTCGAGGTCGGGGCGCCACCGGGCCTGCGGGCCGTCGCCGCCCGCGCCGGCCGCGCCGTCGCCGGGGACGACCCACGGCAGCACCCGCCCGTGCCCGACCGCCCGCCAGGCGAGGTCGTGCACGCCGGTGAGCCAGCGCAGCGCGGGGCCGCGGACGACCTCGACCCGGCCGGTGCCGGGCAGGTCGGCGTCGGTGACGGCCCAGTGCGGGTCGAAGATCTCGCCGAGCAGCTGGGCGGCCGCCCCGGGCTCGAAGAGCAGGGCGGGCACCCGCCAGGGGGTGAGCACGGCGCCGCCGCGCGGCGGGGTGACCGGCAGGTCGGGCGAGGGGGCGGGCAGCGCGCCGACCGTGGGCAGCAGCAGGCCCGCCCAGCGTTCGGGGGCCTGCGCGGCGAGCCAGCCGAGGCCGGGGCCGATGCCGCCGAGCACGGTGGCCAGCTCGCCGGCCGGGCAGGCGTACGGGTGGGCGTGCGGGGCGGGCCGGTCGGCCCGGGGGGCGGCGCCGGTCAGGGCGCGGGGGTAGCCGCGGGCGTCCTCGGCCCAGAGCGCCAGCCGGTCGTCCGCCCGCCACAGCGCGTGCAGGACGAACATCGGGACTCCCAGGGACGGACGGCGGGGCTTTTCGCAGCCTAACCGGGTGGTCCGACACTCTTCCGGACGTAGTGGTTGAAACTTGAACGAGACGGGTCTACAGTGGAGTCAACAAGTTGAAGCCTAAACAAATGGCTTCGGACCCGAGGAGGAGCCATGGGCCTGTTCAACCGCAGCAAGACCGCCGCCACCACCACCGTCACCGCCGTCCAGACCCCGGCCGGCCCGGACCTCTCCCACCTGAGCGGCGACTGGGCGATCGACACCATGCACAGCGAGGTCGGCTTCTCGGTCCGCCACGCGATGGTCACCAACGTCAAGGGCCGCTTCACCGAGTACGACGGCAAGCTGCACCTGGACGGCGCCGCCCCGGCCAACTCCTCGGCGGAGCTGGTGATCAAGGTCGCCAGCATCGACACCAACCAGGCCCAGCGCGACGAGCACCTGCGCACCGGCGACTTCTTCGCCGCCGACAGCTACCCGGAGATCCGCTTCCGCAGCACCTCCGTCGAGCGGCTGAACGGCGACACCTACCGGATGCACGGCGACCTGACCATCAAGGACGCCACCCGCCCGGTCGTCCTCGACCTGGAGTACACCGGCAGCGCCACCGACGCGTACGGCGCCGAGCGGGTCGGCTTCGAGGGCACGGCCGTCGTCGACCGCACCGAGTTCGGCCTGACCTACAACGCGGCCCTGGAGACCGGCGGCGTGCTGATCGGCGAGAAGGTCAAGCTCAGCTTCGACATCTCCGCCGTCAAGGCCGCCGCCTGACCCCGCCGCCCCCTGATCGCACCGTCCCTGCCGGTCCCCGACGGCAGGGGCGGTGTCCTGCTTCCGGCGCCGCCCCGAAGGCGCCGCCCGCTTCAGGCGCTTGCTTCCGGCGCATGCTTCAGGCGCATGCCCCGAGGGCCGCGCGCTCAGCCGAGCAGCGCCGCGTCCGGCGCGGGCAGCCAGCTGCCCGGCGGGCGCCGCAACCAGCCCTCGGCCGCCCCGAGCCCGGCGGCCGCGCCGGCCAGCGCCCGCAGTCCCGGGTGGCGCTCACCGGGCCGGTGCACCAGGCTGACCAGGCTCAGCGGCACCGGCTCCACCAGCGGCACGTTCACCGCGCCCGGGATGCGCGGGCCGCCGACCGTGGTCAGCATCGGGTCGCCGTGCCGGGCCAGGTAGCGGGCGGTCTCGTCCACTCCCACCGGCGGCACGTACGGGGCTGCCGCCGTCAGTCCGTGCTCGCGCAGCAGCCGGGTGCCGAGGTCGGCCCACTCGGTGGTGGCCGGGTTGCCCGCGCAGACGTCGACCGGGTGCCCCGCGAGGTCGGCGAGCCGCAGCGCGGACCGGTCGGCGAGCGGGTGGGTGGCCGCCATCATCACCGACATCCGCTCCAACCGCACCGGCAGCTGGGCGAGTTGGTCGCGCACCTCGGCGGGCAGCCCGGCGAAGCGGCCGAACGAGGCATCCAGCCGGTGCGCCAGCAGCTCGGCGGCCGCGGCCGCCAGCCCGCCGTGGAAGCGGGCCAGCAGCTCGCCCTCCGGCCAGGCGGCGCGGGCCCGTTCGAGCACCCGGTCGGCGGTCAGGTCCGGGCCGTCGACGTCGCTGTTGAGGTCGAGCAGCAGGGGCCGGGCGGTGGCCGCCGCCCCGGCCAGGATCTCGTCGTGCAGCGCCAGCAGCCGACGCGCCTGGGGCAGCAACCGCCGCCCGGCCGGGGTGAGTTCGACGCTGCGGGTGGTGCGGCTGAACAGCGCGTCGCCGAGCAGCCCCTCCAGCGCCCGGATGTCGCGGCTGAGCGCCTGCTGCGCGACGTGCAGCCCCGCGGCCGCCCGGCCGAAGTGCAGGGTCTCGGCGGTCGCGACGAAGCCGCGCAGCAGACGGGGGTGCAGGTCACGGGGCATGGGCGGCAGACTAACAACCGGGCCGCCCCGAAGGGATCATGGGCGACCGGAGCGGATCCGGGAACGGATCCCGGAGCGGATCCGGAAGCGGGTCCCGGAGCGGATCCGGAAGCGGGTCCCGGAACCGATCGACAACACCCTGTTGTGAATGCGGCGGAACAGGTGTTGGACCGCGGGCCGCCGCCCCCGCGAAGCTGACGGGCATCCCCACCCCTCCCCCGCCCAGGAGCCCCATGCCCCCGCGCGCCCTCCTCCCCTCCTACCGCCGCCTGTTCGCCGCCCCCGGCACCGTCGCCTTCACCCTGGCCGGTCTGCTCGGCCGGCTCGCGATGTCGATGAGCGGCGTCTCGCTGGTCATGCTGCTCACCGAGCGGCGCGGCTCGTACGCGCTGGCCGGCACCGTCGCGGCGGCCGGGCTGGTCACCGGCGCGGTCGGGCTGCCGCTGTTCGGACGGCTGGTGGACCGCTACGGGCAAGCGCGCGTCGCCGTTCCGGCCGCGCTGTACGTCTCCGTGCCGCTCGCCGCGCTGCTGCTGTGCGTCCGGCTCGGCGCACCGAACTGGACGCTGCCGCTCTGCTGGGCCGCCGGCGCCGCCGCGCCCAACCTCGGCGGCATGGCCCGGGCCCGCTGGGCGCACCTGTACCGGGACGACCCGGCCGCCCGGCACCTGGCCAACTCGCTCGAACAGTCCCTGGACGAGCTCTGCTTCATGTCCGGGCCGGTGCTCGGGATGCTGCTCTGCACGACCTTCGTCCCCGAGGCCGGGCTGCTCACCGCCTGGGCCCTGGGCACCACCGGCGCCCTGCTGTTCGCCGCCCAGCGGCGCACCGAACCGCCGCTCGCCGAGCCGGAGAGCGCCGGGCCCCAGGGCGCCGGGCCCCATGCCGGTTCACCGCTGCGGGTGCCCGGGCTGCGGGTGCTGGCGCTGACCTTCCTGGCCACCGGCATGATCTTCGGCTCCACCGAGATCACCACCGTCGCCTACGCCGACGCGCTCGGCCACAAGCCCGCCGCCGGGCTGCTGCTGGGGCTGGTCGCGGGCGGATCCTGCGTGGCGGGGCTGCTGTTCGGGCTGCTGACGCCGCGCCGGGCACCGGGCGTGCGGTTCCTCGCCGGGGTGGCCGCGATGGCCGGGGTGCTGCTGCTGCCGCTCGCCGCCGGGCTGGGCGGGGTCGGGCTGGTGCCGCTCGGGGCGGCACTGTTCGCGGCCGGCACGGCCACCGCGCCGACCATGGTCACCGGGATGACGCTGATCCAGGACCTGCTGCCGCAGCGGCAGTTGAACGAGGGGATGGCGGTGGCGGTGTCCGGCATCGTGGTCGGCATCTCGGCCGGCGCCGCGCTCGCCGGGGCGGTGGCCGAGCACACCGCCCCGGGCACCGGGTACGCCCTGCCCGCCGGCGCGGCCGCCCTCGCCCTGCTGATCGGGCTTGCCGGGCGGCGGCGCCTGCTGGACGGCGACCGGCGGGAAAATCCCGCGCCGGCTGTCAGCGCCCCGGTCTAACGTTCGGGCATGACGGGGGACACCACGGGGATCAGCTACGTCCGGGGCGACGCCACCGCGCCCCGGGGCAAGGGCGTGAAGGTGATCGCCCACGTCTGCAACGACCTGGGCGGGTGGGGCAAGGGCTTCGTCCTCGCCCTGTCCAGGCGCTGGCCCGAGCCCGAGGCCGCGTACCGGCGCTGGCACCGGGAGCGGGCGGGGAACGACTTCGGGCTGGGCGCGGTGCAGCTGGTGCGGGTCGCGGAGTACGTCTGGGTGGCCAACCTGGTGGGCCAGCGCGGCATCCGGACCGGCCGCTCCACCGGGGTGCCGGTGCGGTACGAGGCGATCGACGCCGCGCTGGCGGCGCTGGCCGGCCACGCGCTCGACCTCGGCGCCTCCGTCCACATGCCGAGGATCGGCTGCGGGCTGGCCGGCGGCCGCTGGGAGCGGGTCGAACCACTGGTGACGGCCCGGCTGGTGGCGCGCGGGGTGCCGGTGACGGTCTACGACGCGGACTGAACCGGCGGCCACGCGTAGACGTACTCCGGCAGCACGAAGCCGCCGGGGAAGACGCCGTCCTGTTCACCGGCGCGCACCCCGCCCTCGCGCTCGTAGAAGGCGATCGCCCGGGTGTTGGCGCGCAGCACCTCCAGGTACAGCTCGGCCGCCGGGTGCCGCTCGGCGAGGTGCGCGCGGGCCGCGGCGAGCAGGGCGCGGCCGATGCCGCCGCCGGTGAGGCCGGGCCGTACGTGCAGGTTGTCGAGCAGCACCCGGCCGTCCGGCTCCGGGACGAGGTAGGCGAACCCGACCGGCTCGCCGTCGCGTTCGGCGATCAACAGCTCGGGGGTCGACTCCGGGCCGCCGTAGTCGGCGGTCAGCCGCAGCTCCCACAGCTCGCCGCGCTCCTCGGCCAGCCCGTCGCCGAGCGCCGCGGCGGGGACGAAGTCCCGGTAGGCGGTCCGCCAGCTGAGCGCGTGCAGCTCGGCGACAGCGCGCGCGTCCGCCGGGCCGCCGCTCCGGACGACGACCGACCCGGCCGGCCCACTCTTAGAACTGATCATGTGACGATACTCCTACGGATTGGAGTTGAACGCGTTCAAGTAATGCCCCTAGAGTGCTGTCACCGAACTTCCGGACGTGTTCCACACCAGGGGGCGGTGGGTGCGGCACCGGATGCGGAGGGGGCATCCGGTGCCGCACGCACCGACAACCACCAGGGCCCCGGCTCCGGTTAGGCTCGTCCCCGTGGACGACCTGGCAGCGACGAACCGAACGGACGGCGAGCACGGGCCCGCCGACACCCCGGCGGCCCCCCGCGCGGAGCGCGAGCCGCTGCCCGCCACGGAGACCGGCGCGCTGCCCGGCGGCCGGGCGCAGCCGAAGACCGACAAGAGCGAGGCGACCAGGGCACTGATCCTGGAGACGGCCATGCGGCTGTTCCAGGAGCGGGGCTACGAGAAGACCACCATGCGCGCGATCGCCGCCGAGGCGGGCGTCTCGGTCGGCAACGCCTACTACTACTTCTCCGCGAAAGAGTTCCTGATCCAGGGGTTCTACGACCGGATGACCCACGACCACGCCGCCGAGGCCCGGCGCCGGATGGCGCACACCCGGGACTTCACCGAACGGCTGGAGATCGCGCTGACCTCCTGGCTCGACACCGCGGCGCCGTACCACGAGTTCTCCGCGCAGTTCTTCCGCACCGCCGCCGACCCGACCAGCTCGCTGAGCCCGTTCTCGAACGAGTCCCACCCGGCCCGGGCCACCGCGGTCGAGCTGTTCCGCGAGGTCCTGGTGGGCTCCGAGCTGGCGCCGAAGCTGGACGCCGAACTGGTCGAGCTGCTGCCCGACGTGCTCTGGCTCTACCTGATGATCGTGGTGCTGTACTGGGTCTTCGACCGCACCCCGGACACCGAGCGGACCAGGGAGTTCGTCCGGCGCTCCACGCCGATGTCGGCCCGGGTGATCAACCTGTCGCGCTACCGGGTGTTCCGGCCGATCGTGCGCGACGCCAAGGGGCTCATCCAGGACTTCATCCTGCCGACCATCGGCCGGACGGCCGTCAAGTAGCCCGCTCCGCACGCGACTCGGACAGGCCGGAGACCGGACCGCCCACCCGGCGATCCGGTCTCGAAGGTCCCGAAGGTCCCGAAGCTCTCGGAGGCCCAAAGGCCCCCGAAGGGTGCGCCGGATCAGAAGATGTCCGGAGTCCAGGCCCGCAGCGGGGCGCGCAGCAGCAGGTCGGCGGCGGCCGCCGCGCCCGGGCGCAGCTCCGTCACCAGACCGGCCGCGACCAGCCGCGCGGCCGTCTCGGACCCGAGGTGGAACGAGCCCAACTCGCTCGCTCCCAGGGCGAGATCGGCCTCGTCGGTGGTGCGGGTGCAGCGGCCGACGCCGCCCTCCCCCACCTCGATCGCCCACCGGCCCGCGGCGTAGCCGAGCCGGTCCTCGACCGCCAGCACCACCCGGCCGGGAGGGCCGTACGTCCGGGCGTTGAAGGCCGCCTCGACGTCCAGCACCCGGACCCAGGTGAAGTCGGAGTTGGCCGCGTGCGGGGTGGCCCCCCGCGGGTCGTTGAGCAGCAGCGGCAGCGGGTCGTCCGGGCCGAGGTTGGACACCGAGACCTTGCGCACCCAGTCGACGGAGAGGACCAGGCGCCACAGCGCGGCGGCCGCCGCCAGGTCGAGCGCGAGGAAATCGGTGACGTTGAGCGTGCAGTTCGGGTAGCTGCCGTCCCAGCTGTCGGTGACGCGGTAGGTCACCAGGCCGGTGACGGTGCCCTCGGCGTCCCGGTGGACGGCCGCGAAGGGCTCCGAGAAGCCCTCGGCCGGGTCCACCACCGCGCCGGTGCGGCGCTTCCACCACTGCTCGGAGCGGGTGATCGCACCGGGCTGGAGGAGCCGCCAGCGGTCGTGCAACTCCGGGCCGATCGTGGCCAGTTCCGCCATGGTGACGAAGTCGACCCGGCCGCCGGGGGCGGTCGGCAGGTCGTCCCGCAGGCCCTGCGCGCGCTGCAGGTCGATGTTCCAGCCGTGGCCGAGGGTGGCCGGGCCGAAGCCGTACCGGCCGTAGATGCGGTACTCGGCGGCGATCAGGATGGCGACCGCCGAACCGCGCTCGGCGGCGGCGGCCAACTCCCGGCGCATCATGGTGCCGAGCAGGCCGCGGCGGCGGTGGGTGGAGAGGACGGACACGTTGGTGATCGCGTCGGCCGTGACGGTGGCGCCGCCCGGCACGGTCAGCTCCGTGTCGAAGCCGCGGAAGGTGGCGACCATCCGCTCGCCGTCGAGGCCGGCCAGCCAGCGGCCCGGCCGCCAGTCCGCGCGGCGCAGCTCGGTCGCGCTCGGCGCGTGCGGACGGTGGAAGCCCAGGAACAACGCCCGCTCCCAGGCTGCCACTTCGTCCTCGGCGACCGCCCGGACCGTGAGCCCGTTCACGACGTCCACGGTCGTCCCGTCAATGCTGTTGCCCATGGAGCCTCACCGTAGGGCGACTCCATGGGCGGGGCACCCGATTTATTTCGTGGGCGTCGCGCCGGGCCGGCTACTCGGCGCTCGCCCCGGTGTGCTCCCCGGCCACGACCATCCAGCGGTTGGTCCGCAGCCACCGGTCGGCGAAGTCCAGGTCCCGCTCGCCGACCAGCCGGAAGCCGAGGGACCGACAGATCCCGTTGGACGGACCGTTGGTGACGCCGGGGTTGGCCTCGATCTCGCCCCACCGGCCGTCCCGGGCGGCCTCGTCGAGCAGCTGCCGCACGGCCGCCTTGGCCAGGCCCTTCCCCTGGAACTCGGGCAGCACCGCCCAGCCGATCTCGGAGACGGTGACGCCGTCCTCCGTCGCGGACCACAGCACGACCCCGCCGGCCGTCCGCCCGTCGTCGTCGACGATCATCCGCGCCCAGAGGGTGTCCCGCGCGACGCCCTCGACGTCCTTGCGCAGCCGCGCCTCGACCGCCTCCCTCGGGAGCGGACCGCCCAACTCGGCCATCATCTCCGCGTCGCACCGCATCCGGACATACACCTCCACGTCCCCCGCCTCGACATTCCGCAGTCGCACCGCGCCCTCCTCGCCATCGATCGGAACGGACCACGCTAGCCGCCGCCACCGACAAACCCTGGCGCGCCCGCGCGCCGGTCTGGCAGGCTCGGCCCGGTCGAGCGGTGAACGGCGGTGAACGGTCTCCGGGGGGAGCCATGGACGGCGACGACATCTACAACTACCAGCACGCCCAGCGCCTGGAGGCCTACTACCACCGGCGCAACCTGGTACGGGCCCTGGCCGCGCTGGCGGTCGGCGGGTGGCTCTGGGCGGTCGGGCTGCTGTTCGTCCCGGCCCACGCCTCCGCGCTCGGGGACGAGGTCGACTGCGGCTCCCCGGCCCTGTACGAGAAGCCGGACCTGCGCTGGCAGCGGGAGGCCTGCGACCAGGACGTGGCCGGCCGCACCCGCGACGCGGTGACCGTCACCGTGCTGACGCTCCCGCTGGCCGGTGCCTGGATCCACTTCGGGATCACCCTGCGCGACCGCCGGGCGGCCGTCGAGGCGGCGGCGGGCGAGTAGCCTACGGCGGTCATGATCGTCGATCGGCGGACAGCGGGGGAACCATGGGAGTCGCGGAACTGCTGGCGGAGAAGGACGCCCGGGCGCGGCGCAGGAGCGCCACGGCGAGCCGGGCCGGCGCCGCCGCCGTGTGGCTGGTCGTCTCGGCCGGCTGGCTCTGGACGTGCTACCTCGCCTTCGTCGACACCTGCGGCCGGAACGGCTACCACGACGACTGCGCCCGGCAGAACTCCGTCGTCATCCGGACCGGCCTGATCACCGCCCTGGTGACGGTCTGCTGGCTGTACGCCCGGGCGGTGCGCCGGATCCGGCAGCTGGAGGAGGACCTGGACGCGCTGCGGCCGTAGGACCCGCCCCCTGGGGTTCACTGGTGCGCGAAGTCCCGCGCACCGAGGAGGCCCGAGGCCCGTGGCGAAGTACGTGATCACCCCGGAGGTGGCCCTGCGGCTCGTCCGGGACGGCACGCCGCTCCCGGACGGGCGACAGCTGCTGGCCCCGACGCTGCTGCGCTCGCAGCTGCTGGCGCTGCTCTACGGCGCCGTCCGCCGGGGCGAGCTGACCGCGGGGGACGCCGAGCAGGCCCTCGTCCGGGTGCGGGCGCTGCGCGTGCGGCTGCTCGGCGACCGGGTGCTGCAGTCCACCGCCTGGCGGATCGCGGAGCGGCTGGACGCGCCGGACACCCTCGGCGCCGAGTACCTCGCGCTGACCCGGCTGCAGGCCGACGCCCTGGTCACCCTCGACCCCGCGCTCGCCGCCGCCGCCCGCGGCGTCGTCCCGCTCGCCCCCTTCGAGGCGCTGTTCGAGCGGTAGCACCGGGGACCGGCCCCGGCCGGACCTCAGGGCCGGGCGTAGTAGTCCGGGGTCCCCATGATCCAGAGGCTGGCCTGCTTGATCGGCATGCCGGCGCGCGGGGCCTCGACCATCTGGTCGTCGCCGATGTAGAGACCGACGTGGTGGATGTCGGCGGCGCGGCCGGTCTCGGTCCAGAAGACCAGGTCGCCGGGGCGGAGCTGGCGGTAGGTGACCGGAGTGGACTGGGCGTACTGGTCGGCGGCGAAGTGGTTGAGCTGTTTGCCGCCGGTGCGCCAGGCCATCATGGTCAGGCCCGAGCAGTCGTACCCGGCCGGGCCCTCGCCGCCCCAGACGTAGGGCAGGCCGATCTTGGACTTGGCGAAGGCGACGGCGGCGGCCGCGCCCTCCGCGGACCACGGACGGGCGGGCGGCGGCTGGGCAGCGGGCCGGGCGGCCGCGGCGGCCTCCGCCTCGCGGGCGGCCTGCTCGGCGGCGGCCCGGGCGGCGGCCGCGGCCTCACGGGCGGCGATCTCCTCCAGGGCCTCGCGGCGGCGGCGTTCGAGCTCCACGGTGGTGTCGCGGGCGGCGGCGAGTTCGGCGAGCAGCTGTTCGCGGCGCCGGTCGGCCGCGGCGACCTCGGTCCGCTGCGCCGCGAGGCGCTGCTCCGCCCGGGCCTTCGCGGCGCCGACCTCGGTGGCGGCCCGTTCGGCGGCCCCGGTGGCGGCCCGGGCGGCGGCGGAGGCGCGGGCGGCCTCGGCGGCGGTGTCGGTGGCGGCGTCCAGGATCTGCCGGGTGCGCCGGCTGACCACGCTGATGACGGCGGCCCGGTCGCCCGCCTCGCGCGGGCCGCGGGCGGCGAGCAGGGCGTTGATCGCGGAGAGTTCGGCGCCGCCGCCCTGGCGGTACGTCTCGGCGGCGAGCTGCGCGGCGTCCTCGACGGCCGCCGCGCGGGCGGCTTCGGCGGTGGCGGCGCGGCCGGCGGCGGCGGTCTCCTCGGTGCGGGCCCGGGTGAGGGCGAGCTGGGCGCCGTTGTAGGCCTCGACGGCCTGTTCGGCGCTCCGGCCGGCCCGGTCGAGGTCGGCCCGGGCACTGGTGAGCGCGGCCTCCAGGGCGGTGACCGAGGCGGCCTTGCCGTCGGCCCGGGCACGGGCGCGGTCGATGTCGTCGGTGCTCGGGTACGGGGTCTCGCCCCGGGCCGGGCCGGCCGCCGGTTCGGGGTCCGCCGGGGCGGCCTGGGCGGCGGGCAGCAGCCCGAGCAGCCCGGTGAGGGACAACAGGAGGGTCGGCAGGAGCCTGCGCGCCACGCGACATCCCTTCTCACGGGTCACGTGCGCGGGGACGGCTGCGGACCGCGGCGGGCAACGGCCGGGAGCCGCTGGGGGCGGCGGGAGCGGCGGTGGCGAGCGGCGGAGCGGGGGATCCGACGAATCATCCCATCACGTGACAGAACGGTCACACGACGCTCATGTTCTCAATTCGGACGCGTTTCACACCTCGAACGCGCTCGGCCGGCCGGGTGACCATCGGATGATCCGACCAGGGCTCAACTCCGGCCGGGCGCCCAGGGTATACGAACTACCGACGCGTCCGGCGGGTTCGCGTCCGCAGATGGGGGTGTCGCTCGGGCCGGCGCTCCAGCCCGGTCGGACGCACGGCGTACGTCCGGCTGCGCCCGGCCCGGACGGTCCGGCGGAGCTGCTGCGCCCGGCGGGACCGGCCCGGACCGCCGCCGGAACCCCCGTACGCCGCCCCCTCGGCCGGGGCCGGGCGGGCGGGCGCGGCGCCGGTGGCGGCCCCGGTGGCGGCCGCCGAGCGGCGGTCGGCGAGCCGTGCGCGGCGGCGGGCCAGCGCCCGGGCGGCGTGCGCGTCGAGGTGGGCGGTGGCCCGGGCGGCCATCCGCTCGGCCACCCGGTGGGCCGCCGGGTGGTTGGCGGGGACCTTGTCGGGGGCGCCGGCGATCAGGTCGAAAAGCCAGGTGCGGGCCCGGTACGCGCGCCGGTGCAGCAGGCGTTCGCGCCGGAGCGCGCGCGCCCGGCGGCGGGGGCGCGCGGCGTACCGCCAGCGGGCCCACGGGCTGCTCGGGCGGGCCAGCCGGACCGCCCCGATCCAGGACAGGCCGGGGACCATGATGCCGAGCAGGCCCGTCCACACCTTGCCCTTGAACAGGGTGACCACCGAGGCCAGCGCGTTCACCGAGATCACCGTGACCAGCCCCCACCTGGTCTCCTCGCCGGGCACCACGCCGAGCGGCACGTACCCGACCAGCAGCAGGGCGGTGAACAGGATGCCGAAGATCACCGCGTCCACCGACTTGCGGCCCTGCTCGCTCCAGTACACGTCGTCCAGGTGCAGGATCAGCGCGAACTCGTCCAGCACCAGGCCGCAGCCGATGCCGAACGCCAGCCCGAACCAGTCGATCCACGGGTGCCCGCCGTAGGTGGCGAACACGCCGATGCCGCCGAGCAGCAGGAAGCCCAGGCCGAACACCATGTGGTGGATGTGCAGGCCGCCGGGGGTCACGTTGCCCGGCCACCAGCGGACCTGGGCGCGGATCATCCGCACGCTGAACCGGATGAAGACGAAGGACGTGATGAAGCCGACCAGCAGCAGGAACAGCGGCTGTTTGTGCGCGGCGACGATGTGCTCGCGGTAGCCGTCCAGCAGTGTGGTCATGCCTCTTACCTTCGTTCCTGGTCCTGCGTCCTGCCTGCGGGAACATGGCCCGGAGCCCAACAGGCCTCCAACACCGGGCTCAACGCGCGGTCAGAACCCCCGGGTGCGCTTGGCCGCGCGGCGCGGCACCACCGGGTAGAGGGACGGGAGCTCGGCGCCGACCGGCAGCTTCAGGAAGAGTCGGGCGATCTCCCCACCGAGGTTCACCCCGATCGCCAGCGCCATCGCGATCGCCGCCGCCCGGAAGACCGACACCAGGCCGGCGCCGGAGTGCCCCTGGGCGAAGGCGAGCATCCCGAGGTAGAGCGCCGAACCGGGCATCAGCGGGCCGATCGCGGCGGTCACGTACGGCAGCGCCGAACCGTTGCGCGAACGCGCCATCAGCTGGCCGAAGAGGCCGACCAGACCGGCCGCCACGCCGGTGGCGGCGATCGGGTTGACGCCCGCGTTGTACACCAGCGCGCCGTAGCTGGCCCAGCCGATGCCGCTGTTGACCGTGACCAGCGGCAGCGTGCGGCGGTCGGTCTGCAGCAGCATCGCGAAGGCCAGGGTCAGCAGCATCGCCGCGACCATCTGGACCGGCGGGTAGCTGATCCCCACCAGGCTCTCGTCCGGGCGCAGCTTCGCCTCGAAGCCGACGCCGAGGTAGAGGATCACCATCACGCCGATCACGATGCCCGCGACCAGGTAGATCACCTCCAGCAGGCGGGCCGCGGCGGTGATGTAGAAGCCCGTCAGGCCGTCCTGGACGGCGGCGACCAGGGCGCGCCCGGGCAGCAGCGCGAACAGGCCACCGGTGATCACCACCGAGCCGCGCAGGCCCCAGTCGTTGAAGGAGAGCACGATCCCGGAGGCGGCGGCGGGCATCGCGGCCGCCACGAACTGGTAGAACTCCGGCAGCCGGCGGCGGGCCAGCACGGAGGCCAGCCGGTCGCCGAGCACGGCCGCGATGAAGGCGCTCGCGAAGACCAGCCAGGCCTTGTCGTCGGCCTTCCCGCCGACCAGGAAGGTGGCGGCGCCGGCCAGCAGACCGGTGGTCAGGGCGAGCAGCCAGGCCGGGTACGGGTGCCGGTTGCGGCGGATCTCGGCGAGCCGGCGGTAGGCGTCGTTGACCGTCACCTTCTCCGCGGTGATGTCCGCGACCAGCTCGTACACCGCGTTCAGCCGGGTGTAGTCGGAGGTGCGGCGGCGCACCACGCGGTCGGCGGTGACCGGCGGCTCGACCAGCGAGGGCTGGTGCGAGATGCCGATCAGGGTGAAGGTGACCTGCGGCTCGCAGCGGTCCAGCCGGTAGGCGTGGGCGATGCCGAGCATCGCCGCCTCGACGTCCTCGGCGGCCTCGCCGCTGGCCAGCAGCAGCTCGCCGATGCGCAGCGTCAGGTCGAGGATGCGGGGGACGTTGCGGGTGACGCCGGCCGAGGGGTGCAGTTCGCGGGCGGTGCGCTCGAAGGACGGGCGCTCGGACATCGGCGTGCGCAGCAGGGTGCGCATCCGGTCCGGCCAGGGTGCCTCGCCGGGGGCGCCGGCGGTGAGGTCCGGGATCGGGATGCCGGTGGGCGGGGTGTAGCCGGCCGCCCGCCACTCCTCGGGGGTGAGGGTGTCCTCGGCGACCGAGCGGCGCCGGGCCGGGCGGGCCTCGACGGCGGCCGCGGCGGCGTCCGCCGCGGCCCGGTCGGCGGGCTGGCCGGCGGGCCGGTCGGCGGGCTGGCCGGCGGGCCGGTCGGCGGGCCGGTCAGCGGGCCGGTCCACGGCCTGGTCGACGGTCAGCGAGGGGTGCGGCCCGGGCTCCGGCTCCGGCTCCGGCTCCGGGGCCGGCTCCGGCTCCGGGGCCGGCTCCGGGGCCAGCAGGCCCTTGGTCTCGGGCACGGGCGGGACGAGCGGGATGACGACGGTGGGCTCGACGACCGGCGCCGGGTGGCCCAGCAGACCCTCGGTGGGCGGCGCCTCGGCGGGGGTCACCGGCTTCGGCGGCGCCTGCCGCGCCTGACGGACCGCCCGGCCTCCCCTCGTCCGCTTGCCCGCACCCGGTCGGCCCCGCTTAGGCACTTCCGCTCCTCGCCGCCCCTGGTGGCCGCCCGGCCACTGTTCGATCGCTGATGACACCTTGCCTGATCGAACTGCTCGACGCACATGTCCGGGGTGTCGGGCGGCCGGCCCGGCGGGTGCCTACCCGGCGTGGTGGTGGGCGTCGGCGGCCGTGGACGACCTGCCGGAACGGCGGGCCCGCAGCAGTTCGACCGCCACCGGGACCACCGAGAGCAGCACGATGGCGATCAGGATGGCCTCGATGTTGTCCCGGACGAAGGCGATCCGCCCGAGGAAGTAGCCGAGCACCGTCACGCCGGCGCCCCAGAGCAGCCCGCCGACCAGGTTGTAGACCACGAAGAGCCGGTAGTTCATCCGGCTCACCCCGGCGACGATCGGGGTGAAGGTGCGCACGATCGGCACGAAGCGGGCCAGCACGATCGCCTTCGGGCCGTGCCGGTCGAAGAAGGCCGCGGCCTTCTCGACGTTCTCCTGCTTGAACAGCCGGGAGTCGG
This sequence comes from Streptomyces rubellomurinus, assembly GCF_000961885.1. Classification (GTDB taxonomy): domain Bacteria; phylum Actinomycetota; class Actinomycetes; order Streptomycetales; family Streptomycetaceae; genus Kitasatospora; species Kitasatospora rubellomurina. Next base: position 41,982 of record NZ_JZKH01000029.1, on the reverse strand, counting down.
GGCGGCGGAACAGGCTCGGCCCGACCTTGCGGCCGAACAGGTAGCCGACCTGGTCCCCGGCGACGGCGGCGGCCACGATCAGCGCGCAGACCAGCCAGAGCGGCTGGTGCAGGTGGCTGCCGCCGGCCACCAGCAGGCCGGTGGTGAACAGCAGCGAGTCCCCCGGCAGGAAGAAGCCGATCAGCAGGCCGGACTCGGCGAAGACGACGACCAGGATGCCGATCAGGCCGAAGGTGGAGATCAGGTGGGTCGGATCGAGCCAGGACGGGCCGAGGGCGAGGCTGGTCACGGTACGGACGCTCCTGGAGGTCGAGGCTCGGCAATGCAAAGGTAAAGCATTGACAAAGACTCGTGCGTGGCCGGAAAGGTTCCCGGCCCCGGGTGGGGGCGGAGGCCGGGGCCGGGAACCTTCGCTCAGAGCCCGTAGCGCTCGACGATCCCCTCGTGCCGGGCGGTGTCCGCGCCGGCCGCCTCGGCCAGGTCCAGCCAGGCGAGCGGGTGCGGCCAGTCGCCGGTGAGCCGGTGCAGCAGCGCGTCGGCCTCGGCGGCCGAGGCGGTCGGCGGGACCCCGAGCGCCGCGTAGAGGCCGGGCAGCGTCCCGCCCTCGTCCGCCGGGTCGGTGATCCGGTACTGCTCGCCGCTGTACGCCCAGACCGCGTAGCCCGCCCGGCGCAGGTCCTCGCGCAGGGTGGTCCACTGCTCCTCGGTGGGCCGGCCGCCGTCGATCCAGTAGGTGGTGAAGCCGGCCGGGTCGAGCAGGGTCAGCACCTCGAACACCGGCCGCCAGCCCTCCCGCTCCTCCTCCGGGGCGTCCTCGGCCGGGTACGGCTCCAGCAGCGCCGGGGCGAACACCACCACGTCGCCGTGGTTGAGCGTCAGGTCGTCGCCGAGCACCGGAAGGACCCGGGCGGTGGCCGGGCCGGTGCGCAGGGCCGGGAGGTCGGCCGTCGCGCCGTTGGTGCGGGTGGCGCGGACCGTGACCAGCTGCCACTCCTCGTCCACCGGACCTTCCGGCTCGTCGAACTCGATGCCGATCCGGGCTCCGGTGGAGCGGACCACGGCCCAGTCCCGGTTGGCGGTGGCCGCGGTGATCAGGTGCCAGAGGTCGGGCTCCTGGACGGTGCGGTGCCGCTCGCCCTCCTCGACGTCCTCGGCGGGCAGGGCGTGCTCCAGCAGCTCCTGGTAGAGCCGCTGCGCGGTGGCGTGGTCGCCCAGCGCGGTGGCGGCCGAGGCGGCCAGCCGGCGGGTGTTGATCCGGCTGCCGTCCAGCGCCAGGATCGCTTCGCACTGCTCCAGCACCTCGGCCCAGCGGGCCTCGGCGGCGGCCCAGCGGGCCCGTATCCAGTGCGCCTCGGCCGGGCTGGTCGCGGCCAGCCGGTCGGCGAGCCGGCGCAGGCCCTCGGCGTCCCCGGCCTCGATCAGGACCTGGCCGAGCGTGCCGGTCAGCTGCTCGTTGCCCGGGTCGGCGTCCAGCCGCTGCCACAGCACGTCGGCGGCGGCCCGGGCGTGGCCCAGGCCGTCCAGCACGACGGCCAGCACGCCGGCCAGTTCGGAGGCGCCGGCCTGCACGCCCTGGTACCGGTCCAGGGCGACGGAGAGCAGGTCGGCGCCGGTCTCGTAGGGCACCTCGGCCTCGGCCAGGTGCGCCATCAGCTCGTCGGCCGGCACCGGCAGCTCCGGCACCGGCAGTGCCTCGGCGGCCGCCCGCAGCGCGGCGACCTCCTCGGCCACGCCCTCGGTGCGGACCAGCTGGGCGAGCTTGCGCTCGCCGGTCGCGGCCAGCGTCAGCGCGACCGTGCGGGCCCCGCGGGCGACGGCCAGCCGGCCGGCCGCCAGCAGCAGGTCGACGCACGGGCGGTGCGAACCGGTGCCGTCCAGGTAGCCGACCCAGCCGGCCAGCACCGTGCCCAGCTCGGCGTCGTTCTCCTGCGCGCCGGCCGCGACCAGCAGCTCGACCGTGGACGTCCAGACCTGCCGCAGGTCGGCGTGCCGCTCCGCCTCCGCCCGCTCGGGCAGCAGCGCCAGCGCCTCCTCGGTGCGGCCGAGCGAGGCCAGCGCGCGGGCCCGCAGCAGGGCGCCCCAGCGGACGTCGCTCTCGTCCGGTTCGTGGCCGCGGGCGCGCTCGGCCCGCTCGGCGGTGTCGAGCAGGTCCAGCACCTCCTGGTGCCGGCCGAGCAGGTGGAGCGTGCCGGCCCGGGAGTGGTGGAAGTGCAGCGAGAGCCGCTCGCCGGCGCCCTGGATGCGGGCGGCGGCGGTGTCGAGGTGGCTGAGCGCGTCGGCCGGGCGGCCGTCGTCCTCCAGCGCGTCGGAGTACTCGCGGGACAGGCAGTCGAAGCAGGCCCGGCCGGGCTCGATCCGCGCCAGCGTCTCGCCCAGCACCTCCAGCCGCTGCGGCACGTAGCCCGGGCCGTCCACCCGGGCGTGGCAGATCGCGAAGTCCTGCACCACGCAGACCGACTGCGGGCAGCCGACGGTCTCCTCGCGGTGCGCGAACTCCAGCAGGTCGACCGCCTCGGGCAGGGCCTGCTCGCCCTGGTGGCGCTTGTTCAGCAGGTTCTGCATCCGCCAGTGCCGCAGGTAGACCTCGACCCAGGGCAGGCCGAGCGCCCGGGCGGCGGCCACCGCCTCCGGGTAGACCGCGTCGAGCTGGTCGTCGCGGCCCTCGTTGGCGTGGCCGGGGAGCGCGTAGATGGCCTCGGCCAGCCGGTGGTGGCCGGCCTCGGCGAGCTGCTGGTGCGTGTCGTGGACCCAGGCCCAGATGTCGGTGGTCATGTCGTCTCCCCCTGCGTGGTGCTGATGAGTGGTCTACCAGGGCCCACTGACAATCCGTCCGGGCCGGCCCCGCCGGGCGGTGCGGCCGCGCCGCCCGTCACGGCCCGTCCGGCAGCGTGCCCGGGCTGTCCGGGACGTCCGGCAGACCGGCCGGGACGGCGGCGGTGAGCGCCGAGACCGCGGTGCCGACACCGGCCAGCGCGGCGGTGAGGTCACCGCCGCTCGAACCGGCCGACCCGGCCGACCCGGCGGCGGCCATGATCACCTTCAGCGAGCGGAGCAGCCCGGCCGCCGTCGCGCTGCCGGTGTGCCCGGCGCGGTAGGCGGCGAGCAGGTCGCGCACCGCCGGACAGTCCAGGTTGAGGTACAGCCGGGCCCTGACCTCGCCGTCGGTGCGGGCGGTGAAGGCGCGGGCCAGCCGCAGCGCGGCGGACGGGATGCGGGCGTCCGCCTGGTCGTCCTCGATCCGGGCCTTGAGCTCGGCCTCGCGGTCCGGCACCAGCACCAGCGGCAGGCCGGGCGGGTCGAACCGGGCCGGGACGAGCTGCTCGCCCCGGTCGGCCAGGGCGCCCGCCAGCCAGGCCGCCTCCTCGGCCGGCAGCGGGCGCTCCGGGTCGCGGAACAGCGCGCGGTCGCCGTGCTCGCTGCCCAGCTCGACCAGCCGGCAGCCGCGCAGCTGCGCGTAGCGGCGCAGGAACGGCAGGACGGCGTAGCGGTCGCCGCGGGCGATCGGCACCCGCATCGCGCGGTACAGCATCTCCTCGAAGCCACCGCCGCTGCCGAGCGCGACGTGCACCGCGCCTCCCCCGGCCGCCCGCAGGGCTCCCGCGGTGAGGTCGCCCTGCGAGGTGGGCACCGGGACGTCGTCGGCGAGCAGGGTGAACAGCCGCTCGTCGCACAGCGCGGCGCCGAGCAGGTCCTGGCCGTGCCGGGCGAGGATGCGGCGCCAGGCGGCGGGCCGCAGCCGGGCCGTCTCGTACAGGCCGTCCACGATGGCGTCGGCGAGGGCGCGCTGGAGCGCGCGGTAGTGGTCGTCGCGCTGCAGGTCCTCGCGGCTGGCGGTGGGGGTGAGCCGGTTGGACTCGACCACGCCGCCGATGAACCCGGCCCAGCTGGGCAGCAGGTCGCGGGCGTCCTCGGCGAGCAGCATGCCGCGCAGGTAGACGGCGAGGTCGCGGTTGTCGCTGCTGCCGTAGGTGCCGCCGTCCTGGACCCAGAGCAGGCCGACCGCGTCGGTGGCGCCCTCGACCGGGTGGACGGGGAAGGCGGTGAGCGGTTCGAAGCGGCGGCCGAAGGCGGTGGCGAAGCCCATCCGGGCCTCGTACGGGTCCCCCGGCGGGGACTGCCGCCAGGGCACCGGGACGGCGTTGACGGGCTGCTCGTCGTCGCCGACGTGCACCGGGATCGGCAGCAGCACGCAGTACCGGCCGAGGACCTCGCGCAGCGCGTGCTCGTCGGCGAGGTGGCCGTGCTCGGGCTTGAGGGCGAGCTCGACGACGGTGCCCGGCCGCGGCCGGGCCGGCACCGGCTCGACCCGGTACTGCTCGCCGCCGCGGCTGCGGTACCGGTGGCCGAGGTGCGGCTCGCGGTGCGAGGTGGTGGTGACGGTGACCTCGTCGGCGACCGAGAAGGCGGACAGGAAGCCGAGGCCGAAGGCGCCGATCAGCTCCTGGTTCCCGGTCAGTTCGCGCAGCATCCGGGTGTAGCCGGTGCCGACGGTGGCGAGGTAGGCGTGGATCTCGGGCTCGGTGAGGCCGGCGCCGGTGTCCTCGATGGAGACCGTCCGGCGGGCGCCGTCCGCGCGCACCCGGATCACCGGGCGGCTCCCGTCGGCGAGGGCGCCGTCCGGGTCCTCCAGGAACCGGCGGGTGTGCGAATCGTGCGCGTTCTGGACGAGTTCGCGCAGGGCGACCAGTGGGGTGGAGTAGAGGTGGGTGGCGAGGACGTTGACCAGACCGCCGAGGTCGACCTCGGTCGTGCGCAGATCGTCGGCGCGGGCGGGCTCGGACGGGGCACCTTCAGACATGGGTCCTCAGTGTGCCAGTGCGACTATCCGGCGACCATTTCTTTCCTTCCCGTCGTTCCCGGTCCCTGACGGGTCGTGGTCAATCGGGAATTGACCGGCCCCCCACCATCGGGGGAAATGCCACCCGTTCGGTGGAGTTCGTCCACGGCACTGGTGAATGCTGGACGAGCGACGTCAGGCCACGGCGCTACGGAGCGGCCACTCCGGATCGCGCCACCTTCGCACTCCACATTCAGGGAGACCAGCGTGTCCCGTATCCGCGCAGCCGCCGCCGTCACCGCCCTCGGGGCCTTCCTCCTGGTCGGTGTCGGCGCCGCCACCGCGCACGCCGACAACGGCGCCGGCGCGATCGACCACTCCAACAGCAGCGTGGTCAGCAACGTCGGCTCCGGCAACGTCCTCGGCACCGTCAACGGCAACCTGGTCAACACCCAGCAGACCGCCACCGGTTCGGGCGCGAGCAACCAGAACAACGGGCTCGCGGCGGCCGGGAACTCCGGCAACGTCGGCGCCCTGCAGGGCAACGGCAACGTCGACGCCCGGGTGTACTACCCGCACGTCCTGTACTAGCGCCCGCCCCGGGCCCTCCCGTGCCGGGCAGCGCCCACGCCCCCCGGGTGCTGCCTCGGGCCCGGCCGCTCCACGCCGGTGGAGCGGCCGGGCCCGTTCCCGCGTTCGGCCCGACCTCGTGTGTTCAGCCCGACCTCGCGTGTTCAGCCCAGTCCGAGCACGGCGCGGCCCAGGCGCAGCAGGCAGTCGCCGAGGTCCGGCCGTTCGCTGTGCGGGCGGTTCCGCACGCCGTCGTTGACCAGCGCGAACAGCGCGTGCACCCGGATGCGGGCGGCCACCGCGTCGTCCTCCGGGCGGACCTCGCGCAGCAGCCCGACCCAGGTGCGCAGGAAGTCGCGCCGGAAGTCGACGGCGGCGCGGCGGTCCGGCGGCGCCAGCCGCTCGGTCTCGCTGAGCATCGCGCCCAGGTAGTCGCCGTTGCGCAGCGCGAAGCCGACGTACCCGCGCAGCCCCGCCGCCAGGGCCCGCTCGGGCCCGGCGGCGGCCGTGATCGCGCCGTCCACCTCGTGCCAGAGCCGCTCGCGGCTGCGCACCAGCGAGGCGGCGAGCAGCTGCGCCTTGCTGTCGAAGTGCCGGTACACGCTCGGGCCGGAGATGCCCACGGCGGCGCCGAGCTGGTCGGTGCTGACGTTGTCGAAGCCGCGCTGGTGGAACAGCCGGACGGCGGCCGCGAGCAGTTCCTCGCGGCGGGCCCGGGGCCGGGGGCCGGGCGGCACGTCCTCGGGGAGCGCCGGTACGGCTTCGGCGGCGGTCCCGTCCAGGGAGACCGCGAGGACGGCCGCGACCAGGTCGCGCAGCAGGGCCTCGGCCCGCCGGGGCTGCGGCGCGGCCGACTGGTAGGACAGCCCGGCGCAGGCCGAGAGCGCCGACCAGCAGAGCAGCTCGGCGTCCGCCGCGACCAGTTCGGGCCGTTCGGCGCGCAGCACGGCGGCCATCAGGGCGACGTCGCCCCGCAGTTCGCGGCGCAGCGCGGCCCGCCGGGCCGGCGGCAGCAGCCGGGCGTCGCGTTGCACCAGGGTGCCGAGCGGCCGGTGCGCGACCGCGACGGCGGCCAGCGCGGCGCCGAGGTCGGCGGTGGTGCGGGCCCCGCGCAGCCCGTCCGCGAGGGCGTCCAGGCCCACCCGGAGGGAGCGGTCGAGGAGTTCGGGCTTGCCGCGGAAGTGCCGGTAGAGCGCGGGCGCGGTGATGCCGACGCCGGCGGCGACCTCGCTCATCGAGACCTGGTGGTAGCCGCTGCGGTGGAAGCGGTCGGCGGCGACGGCGAGGATCTCGGCGCGTCGCCCGGGCGGGCGTCGGACCACCACGGCGAGCCCCCTTTCCTGCCGTCCGACCGGGTGTCGACGGCAGGCTAGCAAGGATTCACCCGGCTGGACGGCCACGGCTGGACGGCCGACCGCCGACCCTGGACAGCGGAAGCTACCCGGGATTAACTTGTGGGGCCATCACCAGGCCCGTTCCGCCCCCGCCGGCCCGCTCGGCCGGCTCCGCCGAAGGGAGCGCCGCCGTGCGCCGCACCGTGTTCACCGAGGACCACGAGGCCTTCCGGGAGACCATCCGGGACTTCATCGCGAACGAGGTCGTCCCGGTCTACGAGAGCTGGGAGACCGAGGGCCACCCGCCGCGCGACTTCTACCGGAAGCTCGGCGCGCTCGGCGTCTACGGCATCGAGGTGCCGGAGGAGTACGGCGGCGCGGGCGAGAGCGGGTTCAAGTACCAGGCGGTGATCGCCGAGGAGACCGCCCGGGCGGGCGTGACCTTCGGTTCCTCCGGCGTGCACACCGGGCTGGTGCTGCCCTACCTGCTGGAGTACGCGAACGAGGAGCAGAAGCGGCGCTGGCTGCCGGGCTTCGTCTCGGGCGACCTGATGACCGCGATCGCGATGACCGAGCCGGGCACGGGCTCCGACCTGGCCGGCATCGCCACCACCGCGCGGCTCTCCGAGGACGGCACCCACTACGTCCTGAACGGCGCCAAGACCTTCATCACCGGCGGCGTGCTGGCCGACCTGGTGCTGGTGGTCTGCCGCACCTCGCCGTACGACCCGGAGAACCGCCGGGCCGGGCTGTCCATCCTGTGCGTGGACACCACGTCGCCCGGCTACACGGTCGGCCGCAAGCTGAAGAAGATCGGCCTGCGCACCTCCGACACCGCCGAGCTGGCGTTCGCCGACGTCCGGGTGCCGGTGGAGAACCTGCTCGGCGAGGAGGGGCGGGCCTTCTCCTACCTGACCCACAACCTGGTGCAGGAGCGGCTGGCGATCGCGGTGAGCGCGTACGCGGCGTCGGCGGCCGCGGTGCGGTTCGCGCTGCAGTACGTCAAGGACCGCCGGGTGTTCGGCAAGGCGGTCGCCGAGTTCCAGAACACCAAGTTCACCCTGGCCGACTGCGAGGCCCAGGTGGTGGCGCAGCAGTCGATGGTGGACCGCGCCCTGGAGCTGTACCAGCGCGGCGAGCTGACCGTGGCGGACGCGGCGGCGGCGAAGCTGTTCTGCACCGAGTCGGCGTCCACCGTGATCGACAAGTGCCTCCAGCTGCACGGCGGTTACGGCTACATCCTGGAGTACCCGATCGCCCGGCTCTACACCGACAACCGGGTGTTCCGGATCTACGGCGGCACCAGCGAGGTCATGCGGAGCATCATCGCCAAGTCGCTGGGGCTGTAGGGCCGGACGCCGCCCGCGCGCGGACGGCGCCTGCGCGCGGACGGCGGGTGCCGGGTGCGGCCGCTCAGTTGGGCGAACCGTGCTCGGCCCGCCAGGCCTCCCAGCCGGCCGTGGAGGCCACCCGCGCCTCGTGCAGCGCCCGCTGGGCGACGGCGGTGGGCCGGTTCTCCAGGCCGCGCATCCAGTCGCGGCCGGCCATCGCCAGCGCCACGCACACCATCGTCGCCCCGGCCGCGCCGAGCAGCGAGCCGATGCCGGTGAGCACCGCGCCGCCGGCGAGCAGCGAGCGGTTGACCCGGAACCCGCTGAATTCACTCTCGTTGGTCGCCATGCCTCCACGATGCGGGCAGTCGGCGAGGGCCGCACCTCGGGCCCGTCGCCGAGGTGCGCCGCACCGGCCCGTCCGCGAACCTGGGCACACCGAGTGGGTGAGGAGGCGGCGCGATGCCGGATCTCGAACAGCTCGCCGTGGAGCACGCCGCCCGCGCTGCCGAGAGCCCGCACGGGCGCAGCGCCCATCTGCTGCTGCACGACGGCGTGTTGCGGCAGACCGTGATCGCGCTGACCGCCGGCACCGCGCTCGACGAGCACAACCCGCCGTCCGCGGGCAGCGTCCAGGTGCTGCGCGGCCGGGTCTCGCTGACCATCGCCGGGCACCGGCTGGAGCTGCCCGCCGGGCGGCTCGAGCCCGTCCCGCAGGAGCGGCACGGGCTGCTGGCGCACGTCGACTCGGTGGTGCTGCTGACCGCCGTCACCACCTGAGCGCCGCCACCGCCCGGCCGCCGCCGCCCGGCCGCCGTCACCCGGCCGCCGCCACCCGGCCGCCGCCACCCGACCGGCCTCAGGTCGCGGCCGGCTCCAGCAGGCTCGCGCTGACCAGCCGCAGCCCGAGAAGGAACTGCGGCCCGCTGGGCGCCTGTTCGGGCGCGGCCAGCCACTGCGCGACGTAACCGGCCAGCAGCGTCTGGTAGAAGGCGCCGCGGGCCAGCTCCTCCTCGGTGTCCGCCACCTCGGGCAGGCCCTGGAACAGCGCGGCCAGGCCGAGCCGGCCCTCCTTCTGCACCTCCGCCAGCGCGGCGGCCAGCTCCGGCGCGTGCTCGGCCTGCGCCAGCGCCTCGAACTGGGCCGCCCACAGGCCGCGGTGTTCGACGAAGACGCCCTTGAGGCCCTCCCAGACGGCGGCGAACCGCTCGTCCGGCCGGTCGGACACCTGGTTGGCGGCGATCACCACCGCGGCCAGGGACTGCCCCATCTCGCCGATCGCCTCGATCATCGCGGCGTTCAGCAGCGCGTCCTTCGAGCCGAAGTGGTAGCCGATCGCGGCCAGGCTGACACCGGAGGCGGTCGCGATGTCGCGGGCGGTGGTGCGCCCGTAGCCCTTCTCGTACAGGCAGCGCTTGGCGCCGGCCATCAGGTCTTCGCGGTTTCCCATGCCTCCGATCCTACGTCCCGCCTGGACGCTTGTCTCGGACATGCGTCTCGCACGGTCGTCTTGCACGAGCGATTTACACATACGTACTAGACAAGCGTCTGACACGTGCGTACCGTCTCCCTCATGACCGCAACCACCGGCCGCGCCGGCCGCCGCGAATGGATCGGCCTCGCCGTCCTCCTGCTCCCGACCCTCGTCCTCGCCATGGACATGGGCGTGCTGTTCTTCGCCGTCCCGTACATCTCCACCACGCTCGCCCCCAGCGGCACCCAGCAGCTGTGGATCATGGACATGTACTCGTTCCTGCTGGCCGGGCTGCTCATCACCATGGGCGCCCTCGGCGACCGGATCGGCCGCCGCCGACTGCTGATGGTCGGCGCCGCCGGCTTCATCGGCGCCTCGCTGCTCGCCGCCTGGTCCGGCAGCGCGGAACAGCTGATCGCCGCCCGGGCCCTGCTCGGCGCCGCCGGGGCCACCGTGATGCCCTCGACGCTCGCGCTGATCCGCACCATGTTCGACGACCCCAAGCAGCGGCAGATCGCGCTCGGCGCCTGGGGCGGCATGCTCACCGGCGGCGCCACCCTCGGGCCGGTCGCCGGCGGCCTGCTGCTCGACCACTGCTGGTGGGGCTCGGCGTTCCTGCTCGCCGTCCCCGTGATGGCCCTGGTGCTGCTCGGCGCGCCCTTCCTGCTCCCCGAGCACCGCAGCCCCGCCCTCCCCCAGCCTTCGGCCGGGGGGACCCCCATCGGCCGCTTCGACCTGCTCGGCGCCGCGCTCTCGTTCGCCGCGATCCTGCCGGCCGTCTACGGCATCAAGACCCTCGCGGTGGACGGCTGGGACCCGCTGCCCGCGGGCGCCCTCGCGGCCGGGCTGGTCCTCGCCGGTGCCTTCTACCTGCGCCAGCGCACCGCCGCGAACCCGCTGATCGACCTGAGCCTGTTCCGCATCCGCACCTTCAGCGGGGCGATCGGCGTCAACACCCTGGCGATGTTCGCGATGATGGGCTTCGCCCTCTTCACCTCGCAGTACCTGCAGCTGGTCAAGGGCATGAGCCCGTTCACCGCCTCGCTCTGGTCCCTGGTGCCGAGCGTCGGCGTCGGCGCGTCGGTCGGCATCAGCTCCGCGCTGGCCGGCAAGGTCCGCCCGGCGGTGCTGATGGGCTGCGGCTTCCTGATCGGCGCGACGGGCTTCGCGATGATGACCCAGGTCGGCCCGCACTCGCCGCTGGCGCTCATCCTCACCGCGGCCGGCGTGCTCGCCGCCGGGACGGTCGGCACCATGACGATGACCGCCGAGATGGTCGTCTCCGCCGCCCCCGCCGAACAGACCGGCGCCGCCTCGGCCACCTCCGAGACCGCCGTGGAGCTCGGCAGCTCGCTCGGCATCGCCCTGCTCGGCGCGGCCGGCGCGGCGGTCTACCGCCACCAGCTCGACGGCGGCCTCCCGGCGGGTGTCGGCGGCGAGGCCGCCCGCACCGCCCAGGACACCCTCGGCGGCGCGGTGAGCACCGCGGCCCAGCTGCCCGGCCGGCTCGGCACGGACCTGCTGGAGACCGCCCGCGGCGCCTTCACCGATGGGCTGCACGTGGCCGCCGTGGTCGGCCTGGTCTTCGCCCTCGGCGCCGGCCTGCTGGCCTACCGCCTGCTCGGCCACCTCCCCGCCGCCCCGGCCGCCGAGGCCGCCGAGGCCGCCGAGACCGAGCCGGAGACCGCCGCCGCCTGACCCGGTCGGCGAACGACCGACACCGATCCGCGCGAGTCATCGAGAGCCCCCGCCCACCCGGGCGGGGGCTCTGTGCCGTTCGGGGGGGGCGGCGATCCGGGCGCGGCCGTTCGAGAGGCGGCGATCGCCACTCGCCCGCCGCGGCCTCGACCAGCGCGCCGAGTCGGGGGCGTGCGGCCGCGAACCACCGGCGGGCACGCGGGAGTTGCGAAACGGCCGGAGGAGACGGATCCGGGGCTGCCGGGGCCGCGCCCCGCGTGCCAGGGTGGGGGCATGACGGCGAATCACGGGCGGGTGCGCGGGAGTTACGACGCGGTGGCGGAGGAGTACCTGGGGCGGATCGGGGGTGAGCTGGCGTACAAGCCGCTGGACCGGGCGCTGTTGGCGGCCGTGGTGGAGGAGGCGGCCGGCGGGGTGGTGGCGGACCTCGGGTGCGGGCCGGGGCACGTGGCCGGGTGGCTGAGCGGGCTGGGGGCCGAGGTGGTGGGGATCGACCTGTCGCCGCGGATGGTCGAGCTGGCCCGGCGCGAGCACCCGAAGGCCGGGTTCCGCACCGGCGACCTGCTGGCGCTGCCCGCCGCGGACGGGGAGTTCGCGGCGGCGGTGGCGCTGTACTCGGTGATCCACCTGGAACCGGGCGAACTGGCGCCCGCCTTCGCCGAGATGCACCGGGTGCTGCGGCCGGGCGGGGTGCTGCTGGTCTCCTTCCACCTGGGCACCGAGGTGAAGCGGCTGGAGGAGTGGTGGGGCCACCCGGTGGACGTGGCCTTCCACCACCTGGAGACCGGGGCGGTGGCCGCCCTCCTCGCCGGCGCGGGCTTCGCCGTGGAGGCCCGCCTGGAGCGGGAGGGGCTGCCGCAGGAGGCCCCGACCCGGCGCGGCTACCTGCTGGCCCGGCGCCCGGCCTGACGGCCGTCCACCCCGGGGTGGACGGCTCCCGGTCCACCCCCGGGTGCGTGTGTCCGCGCCCGCGCGGGAGGACCGTGGTGGGCACCCGCTCCCCCGAGACGTCAGGAGCCCCACCATGTCCCTGCCGAGTCTGTTCTCCGTCCTCGGCGTCCTCTGCTGGGCCGGCTACGAGCTGCTGCTGCGCCACCGGGAGGACTCCGCCACGGGCAGCTGGCGCGCCGACGGGCGCGACCGCGGCTCCACCCGCCTGCTGCTGGCCGGCTACGGCGTGGCGGTGCTGGCCGTGGTGGTGTGCGCCCGGGCCTCGATCGGCGAACTGCCCACGGGGGCGCGCTGGTCCGGGGTCGCGCTGATCGCCGCCGGGCTGGCGCTGCGGGCCTGGGGCATGACCACCCTGGGCCGGTACTACACCCGCACCCTGCGCACCGTGGACGCCCAGCGGGTGGTCCGCTCCGGCCCGTACCGGCTGGTCCGGCACCCGGGCTACAGCGGCAGCCTGCTGGTCTGGGCCGGCTACGCGCTGGGCACGGCCGGCTGGGCGGCGGCGCTGGTGGTGCTGGCGGTGCTGCTCACCGCGTACGGCTGGCGGATCGCCGCCGAGGAGCGGCTGCTGCTGGCGGCCTTCGGGGCGGAGTACGAGGAGTACCGGCGGGCGTCGAAGCGACTGGTTCCGTTCGTCTACTGATCACACCGGCGACGACGCGCCGACGAGCCCGCCGGGCCGGGCCCGACCCGGCCCCCGGGACGATTCGCCCGGCACCTGGTTTTCAGCCAGCGTTTCCCGGCCGGTGTATCCGTTCGTCGGTAAGGACAGGCATACTGGCCAGCACGGGCGCTAGCCCTCCCGTGACTCTAGACAAGAAGGGACCGGTGGCCAGGGATGCTGCGGAACGGTCTTGAGCCCTGGCACATCTTCGTGGTGCTGGCGGTCGTAGTGCTGCTGTTCGGTTCGAAGAAGCTGCCGGAGATGGCCCGCGGACTCGGCAAGTCGATGCGCATCCTGAAGGCGGAGACCAAGGCGATGCGCGAGGACGACCCCCCCGCCGACGCCGGCACCGCCCAGAGCACGGCCGCGCCGCAGCAGCCGGCCGCCGAGCGCCCGGCCGTCACGCCGACCAACGTGACCAAGGCCACCGAGGCGAAGCACACCGAGACCGCCTGAGTCCGCGCGACGCCCCCTCGGAAGCCCCCGGCACTGCCGGGGGCTTCCGTCGTTCCCGCCGCACCTTTCCGCTGGACGCCCCGGAGCGGCCGGCCCGACCCGTCCACCGGACGGCTCGGGTTGTCCACAGACCTGTGGACAACCCGAGCCCGCCGGGGTCAGTCGTCCTGGAAGTCGCCAGCGGTGTGCAGCGTCGCGTAGAGGGCGGACAGCCGGGCGTTCCAGTTGGCGTAGGTGGGGCCGTCGATGGCGTGCTTCTTGCCCAGGTCCTTGATCACCTTCTGGGCGCCCTTCAGCTTCTGGGCCGCGTCGTCCGGATTGCCCTCGTTGAGGGCGGCGGCGGTGTCGTCGAGGACCTTCAGCAGCTCCAGCTGACGGTCCCGTTCCTTGGTCACCTGGGTCTGCGCGACGGCCTGACGGAAGGACTGGAGCTGCAGGGCCGCCGGCTGGTTGCGCGGGACGGCCTGGGTGGGGGCCGCGCTCGCCGGGGCGGACGGCGTGGCGGACGGCCCGGTGGCGGCCGGGGTCGCGGCCACGGACGGGCCGGGCGTGCGGGCGGCGGTGCTCGCGGGCGGCGGGGTGGCGGCGGCGTGCCCGGCCGGCTCGTCGAAGGCGGTGACCGCCAGCGCGGTGACCCCGGCCAGCCCGACCACCCCCAGCGCCCCGATGACCAGCGGCTTGCGGCGCCGGCTGCTCGCGGCCGGGGCGGGCCGCGCGGGCGGGACGGGCACGGCCGCCGGCGCGGTCGGGACCGGCGCCATCACCGAGGTGGCGGCCGGCGGCTGGGGCGGCAGCAGGGTGGTGTGCTGCTGGTCCGGGTTCGGCCCGAACGGGGACTGCGGCGGAGCGACCGGCGGGAGCACCCGGGTCGGCGCGGCGGTGGTCGACAGCAGCTCGGCGGTCGGGTCACCGACCATCAACCCGGGGACGGTGGCGAGGAGTTCGGCGCGCGCCGCGGTGGCGTCGGCCGGGCGCCCGGCGGGGTTCTTGGCGAGCAGCCGCAGCACCGCGGCGTCCAGCGCCGGCGGCAGGCCCGGGCGCCGGAAGGACGGCGGCACCGGCTGCTCGCTGACGTGCTTGAAGGCGATCGCGACCGGCGTCTCGGCGGTGAACGGGGTCTCGCCGGTGAGCATCTCGGTCAGCACGCAGCCGACCGCGTACAGGTCGGTGCGGCCGTCCAGGGCGGAGGCGGTGGCCTGCTCGGGCGAGAGGTAGGCGGCGGTGCCGAGCACGCTGGCGGTCTGGGTCAGGTTGTTGGAGGAGCCGGCCCGGGCGATGCCGAAGTCGACGACCTTCACCCCGCCGTCGTCGGTGATCATGATGTTGCCGGGCTTGATGTCCCGGTGCACCAGCTCGGCCGCGTGCGCGACGGCCAGCGCCTCGCAGACCGCCGCCGCGATGCCCACGGCGCGCTCCACCGGCAGGGTCGGCTGCTCGACCAGCACCGCGGCCAGCGAACGGCCGTGGACCAGCTCCATGACGATGAACGGGGTGCCCTGGTCCACGCCCGAGTCGAAGACCATGACGATCCTCGGGTGCACCAGCATGGCCGCGTGCTGCGCCTCGCGGCTGAACCGCTCGGCGAAGCGGGGGTCGTCGGCGAGGCCGCCGTTGAGGACCTTGACGGCCACCTGGCGGCCGAGCACGCGGTCGACACCGCGCCAGACGGTGGCCATGCCGCCGACGCCGAGTATCTCGACGAGTTCGTAACGCCCGTTCAGCGCCCGACCGATCACCTGGAGCTCCCCTCACGTGCGCTGCCCGGGGTTCGGGCCGCCTCGTGCACCTGTGCACGATAGCGGCCCCGCCGGGAGGCGCCCCGCGAGCAGGGGAGGCGGTCGGGGGACCGGGCAGCGGTCCCCCGGCCGCCGGCACGGGGGTGTGCGGCCCGCCCTGACTGCGGGAGGGCGGGCCGCACGTTTCCGGGCCGGCCGGGCCGGCGGCGCGTCCGGGGAGAGCGCCTGCCGGTCCGGCCGGGGCCGGCCGGGTGGACGGCGGGCACGGGGGAGCCGACCGGCCACCCGGAGTCTTCGGGTGGTCCTGCGCACGGGCGGTGCGCAGGTACTGCGGGTGGTGCGGGTGGTGCGGGTACTGCGGGTGGTGCGGTCCGGATGGGCGGCGAGCCCGGGGGGATTCGCTCGCCGCCCATCCGGAGTTCTGGGGGGTGTCTCAGGACGTTCCGGACTTCGGATCGTCCGATTTGCCCGGGCGGACGGTCGGCCCGCCCGGTGGGGCCGGTGCGGTCGCGCCGCCGTGGCCGCCCGGCTTGCTGTCGGCGCCGCCGTTCTGGTTCCCGCCGTTCGCGTTGCCGCCGTTCTGGTTCCCGCCGTTCGCGTTGCCGCCGTTCTGGGCGCCCTGGCCGTCGCCGCCCTTTCCGGCGCCGGAGCCCGAACCGGAGCCCGAGCCGGTCCGGCCCGGGTCGTGCGGTTGGCCGGTCGCACCCTGGTGGCCGTCCTGGCCGGCCCGGTCCGGCGCCTTGGCGCAGTACTCGGCCACCTTGTCGGCACCGCCCGCCTCCGTGACCAGCTGCGCGAACAGCGGGTCGGCGGCCACCCGTAGCGGGTGCTCGCCCTTGCCCGTCCGCTCCACGAACCCCCGGCAGAGGTCCGCGAGCGGGCCGGCGGCCGGGTGGCCCGCGCCGTGCCCGTCCGCCGAGGGCGAGCCGGGGGTCGGCACGAGTGCCGGCGCTCCGGCCGAGGGGGACGTGCCGGGCGGACGTGCGGACGCGCCGTGGGCGGAGCCGCCGGTGGGTGAGGAGGCCGAACCGGCGGCGGAGGCGCCGTCCCTTCCGAGGGTGCGGGCCGGCTCGGGCGTGCCGCCGCCGATCCCGGGCAGGTTGCCCGTCCCGGCGGCGACCGCGACCCCGCACAGCGCAGTGGCCCCGAGCACGGCGGCAGCGGCCTTCGTGCTGAAGGCCCTGGCCAGCGTGGCGGTCGCCATCGGTCGTCTCCGGACGGGTGCGGTGGTCGTGACGGGGTGGGGCGCGAGACGGGCCTCCCGGAACGCGGCCAGTGCGGCCTCCTCCCCGGCCAGTTCACCGGCCGTCGCGGGAGCGGCGGCCGCGGCCAGCACCCGGGCGAGCTGCCCGGGACCGCCGTCCGGTCCGGTGAGCGAGGCGCCCTGCCCGGCCGACGGGCCGCCCACGGCACCGCCGAGCAGCTGCTCGGCGGTATCACGGTCGATCCGACGGGGTCGGTTGGTGCTCATCTCATGTCCTTCAGCGTCGCGGCCCGGTGTTCCGTCACACCTTGCGGAGATTTTTTTCTCGCGGGTTTCCGCGCGGAGGTCCCGGAGCCCTCCCGGGCGGGGTCCGCGGCCGGATCCGGCGCGTCCTCCGTACCCGTCCGAGCGGCCGGGATCCCGACGCCGGTCTGGCCGAGCAGCTTGGCCAGCCGCTTCAGGCCCCGGTGGGCGGCCATCCGGACGGTGCCCGCCCGTTTGCCGAGCACCCGGGCGGCGCTCTCGGCGTCGAGCTCCATCACCACCCGCAGCAGGACGGCCTCGGCCTGGTCCTGCGGCAGCCGGGAGATCAGCGCCAGTGCGTCGGAGGTGCCGACCGAGGCCAGCGCGCTGCCCGCCGTGTCGTCCCCGGCGGCCAGCTCGGACAGGTACTCGAAGGGCAGGTCCGCGACCGGGCGGCGGCGCCGGGCCCGCAGGTGGTCCAGGGCGCGGTGCCGGGCGACGGTGGCGGCCCAGCCGCGGAAGCCGTCGCCGTCGCCGGAGAACCCGCTCAGGTCGCGGGCGATCTGCAGCCAGGTCTCGGAGGCGATGTCCTCCGCGTCCTGCGCGTCCTCCGGGCGGCCGCCGACCAGCACCCGCAGGTAGCGCAGCAGGCCCGGCTGGACGGTCCGGAACAGCAGCCGGAAGGCCTCCTCGTCCCCGGCCTGGGCGGCCAGGACGGCCTCGGTCAACTCGGCTTCGGTGGCGGCCCGGCCCGGTGACGGGTCTTCGGGGGGTACCGGTCCGGACCGGCCGAGCGGGCCGCCGGCCCCCGCTCCTGGGAGTTCTGCACTCTGCACCCGCCACATGATGCGCCATCCGGGCGAACAGCTCGGCCCCGGTCGCGGGGCCGGTCGGCGGCAGCGGGCCGCACCCGGCGCCGGGGCACCCCGGCCACCTCCCCGCACTCCAGGAAAACCGCAGGTCAGCGGCGGTGTCACGGGTCTCACCATGACACCTGTCACGCGGAACGGGCAACGGACGGCACTGCTCCGGCCCGGGGGTCGCCGAGAAGACTGGAGGCACGACGCGGGCAGCGGCCCGCGGCAGCCAGTCGGGGAGGAACCCACCGTGAGCCAGACCGTCACCACCGCAGCCGTCGCCGCTCCCGCCGCCCACGCCACCGCCCCCGCGCAGGGCGCCGGGGCGCCGAACCCGCTCGCCGCCGGGCTGCGGCCGCTGGCCCTCGACATCGCCGCGCCGCTGGCCGGCTACTACCTGCTGCACTCGGTCTGCGGCCTGAGCGAGTTCGCCGCGCTGGCCTGGAGCAGCGTCGTCCCGGCCGGGCGGACGGTCCTCGGCCTGCTCCAGGAGCGCCGGCTCAACCTGTGGTCGTCGCTGATGCTGACGGTCAACCTGGCCGGGCTGGCGCTGACCCTGGTCAGCGGCGACGCCCGGATGATGATCGCCAAGGACGGCCTGCTGAGCGGCACCGTGGCGCTGGCGATCCTGGTCTCGGCGCTGATCGGGCGCCCGGTGATGACCCCGATGCTGATGCCCTTCGTGACCAAGGGCCGGCGGGACCGCGCCGCCGCGTGGCAGCGGCTGGTCGAGGGCCGGGCGGCCGGCTCCCGGGCCTTCCACCGCCACGAGCGGGTCTTCGCCGGGATCTGGGGGACCGCGCTGCTGGCCGAGTGCGCGGCCCGGGTGGTCGGCGCCTTCACCCTGCCGGTGGCCACCATGACCTGGCTGTCCACCGTGTTCCTGGTCGGCGCGATCGTGGCCGGCTCGATGCTCGGCCAGATCGCCGTCGAGCCGATCGAGAAGCTGGTCCGCGACGAGGTCGAGGCCCCGACCGCCCGCTGAGCGCACGGCCCGACCGCTCGCGGAGCGCAGGTCCCGAGCGCGCCGTCGCGGGACGGGCCGACCTCCCCGTCATCGGACGGGCCCGGAGTTCCGTGAACGGACGGTTCCGCCGGATCGAACGGGATGGAACCACAGGAACCATCCATCCCTCTCGGGAGTCGTTCATAACAAGGGGGTAACGGGACCCCCGGTCGAGGAAACGGGGACCCCATGATTCGGACGAGCACGCCCACCACCATCGAGGACCGCACCCTCGTCTGGGACGGCTGCCTGAACGTCCGGGACCTGGGCGGACTGCCCACCGCCATCGGCCGACCCACCGCCCGGGGCGCGATCGTCCGGGCGGACAACCTGGACCGCCTCACCGCCGAGGGCCGGGAGGCCCTGCTGGACCACGGCATCCGCACCGTCGTCGACCTGCGTGACGCCGCCGAGCACAAGCCGCTGCTGCCGCTCCCCGAGGACGTCGAGCTGATCCGCGTCCCGCTGGACGAGCTGGCCGGCCCCGCCTGGTGGGAGGCGCACGGCCACCTGGACGGCACCCCGCTCGCCTTCCGCCCCTACCTGGAGCACTGCCCGCACGCCGCCGCCGCGCTGGTCTCCGCGATCGCCGCGGCCCGCCCCGGCGGCCTGGTGGTGCACTGCGGCGCCGGCCGCGACCGCACCGGCCTGGCCGCCGCACTGCTGCTCGCCCTGGCCGGGGTCGACCGGGACGCGATCGTCGAGGACTACCTGCTGAGCGAGCCGAACGTCCGCCCGCTGTACACGATGCTCGGCCTGCGGGACCCGTACCGCCGGATCGACGCGGCGCTCGCCGAGGCCGGCACCACCGCCGGGGCGGCCCTGGGCTCGGCCCTGGACGGCTTCGACCCGGCCCGCTACCTGCTCGCCGCCGGGAACACGCCCGCCGAGCTCGCGGCCGTCCGGGCGCGACTGCTGCCGGACGCGTAGGACGCCGGGGGCAAGCAGGACGTCCGGCGGGACTACCCTCCAGTAACGTCAACCGATGGTTGACGATCCTCGGATCGACAACCTACGGTTGACGCATGGAGAATCCCGTCGTTCCCTCCGCCACCCCGCTGCGCCTCGACGACCTGATCGCCGCGATCAAGAAGGTCCACGCCGACGCGCTCGACCAGCTGTCCGACGCGGTCATCGCCGCCGACCACCTCGGCGAACTCGCCGACCACCTGATCGGCCACTTCGTCGACCAGGCCCGGCGCTCCGGCGCCTCCTGGACCGACATCGGCCGCAGCATGGGCGTCACCAAGCAGGCCGCCCAGAAGCGCTTCGTCCCCAAGGACCCGGGCACCCCGAACGACCTGGACCCCAGCCAGGGCTTCAGCCGGTTCACCCCCCGGGCCCGCAACGTCGTCATGGCCTCCCAGGAGGAGGCCCGGGCCGCCGGCAACGCCGAGATCACCGCCGAGCACCTGCTGGTCGGGCTGCTCGCCGAACCGGAGGGCATCGCCGTCAAGGCCCTCGCCGCCCAGGGCGTCACCCCGGAGGCCGTCCGGACGGCCGTCGCCGCGGCCCTGCCGGCCGCCGTCGAGACCGTGCCGGCGCTCATCCCGTACGACGCGCGGGGGAAGAAGGCGCTGGAGCTGACCTTCCGCGAGGCGCTCCGGCTCGGGCACAACTACATCGGCACCGAGCACATCCTGCTCGCGCTGCTGGAGCTGGAGAACGGCGACGGCGTGCTGACCGGGCTGAAGGTCGACAAGCCCGAGGCCGAGACCTTCGTCGCCGAGGCCGTCGCCGCCCTCGTCGCCGCCACCCGGGGCGGCGACCAGTCGTAGCAGCGGAGGCGGCCGGCCCCGGGCGAAGGATCCCGCCCGGGGCCGGTCACGCCGCTGGGGCGCCGCCCAGCCAGCCGCAGCCGCCGCTCAGAAGCCGGAGATCGGAGTGGAGAAGATCCGCACCCGGCCGTCCGCCTCCGCCTCCAGCGCGGCGCGCAGCCGGAGCGAGCGGGCCGGGCCGAGCAGGTCCAGCGCCTCCTCGACGCCGGCCCAGCGGTACGCGTCCAGTTCACCGGCCGGGACGGTCACGGGGGTGCCGTCCGGGACGGTGCCGAACGCGAACAGGAAGTGCTGGGCGGGGTGGTCCAGTTCGGGCGAGGGGTGGGTCCAGGAGATCGCCAGCAGCTCGCCGGCCTCCTGGACGATGCCGGTCTCCTCCTCCAACTCCCGTACGGCGCACTCGACCGGGCCCTCACCGAGGTCGATCGTCCCGCCCGGGAACTGCCAGTGCTCGCGGTAGCCGGCCTTCACGATCAGGATCCGGCCGGACGCGTCCCGCAGCAGGCAGCCGGCCGCCGCGTAGATCCGGGGCAGCGACGCCAGCCATTCCTCACGGGACTTCAGGGGCTCGGGCTCGGCCGTCACGGCGGACCTCCTGGGGCGGGGCGGGTACAGGTGGCCCCAACTCTGCCACCGGGCACGGCCGGTCGGCCGCACCCGGGGGCACCGTCCGGCCCGGTCAGCGCTGGGCGGACAGGTGCTCGACCAGGCGGTCGAAGCTGGAGTTCATGCCCGCCTCGGCCTCCGGCCCGCGGAACATCTCGGGCACGTCGGTCTGGTGCAGGACGACCTCGGTGCGGCCGTCGCCGAGGTCCTTGAAGGCCAGGCTGGAGCTCATGCCGACGCCCTCCTCCCGGATCACGAGCAGCTCGCCGGGGACGAACGCGGTGATCGTGCTGCGCAGCGGGAAGGTGTCGCCGGTCGCGTCGATGGTCATCGTGCTGTCGTAACGGCCGCCCACCTTCGGCTCGATGGTCACCGTGTCCAGCTCCACGTGGGTGCCGACCGGGCCCCAGAAGCGGACGAACTGCTCGGGCTCGACGTAGGCGCGGAACACCGCGTCCGGGCCGGCCGGCAGCTCGCGGGTGATGGTCAGCTCGCCCAGGTTCTCGGTCATGTGGTGTCCGTCCGTCCTCGCTCGGGTGGGGCGCCCTCGGTGGCGCGCTTTCACAGGGGTAGACCGGGTGCCGGGTCGAAACTCATCGCTCCGCGCCGATTTTTTTCCGCTGCCCGCCGAGGTGTTTTCCGACCGGTTCCCCCGGGCCGCATGCGCGGCGGATCCCGGCCGGATCCGGTCGGGATCCCGGCCCATCCCGGCCGATTCCGCCGGGAGCGATGAGCCCGGGCCGCGCGGACGGTCCACACCGCATGGACCTCGACCGCCACACCGCGACCGCCCCCGTGCTCACCTGCGACCTGGGCGCCCTCACCGCCCCCGACCTGGCCGTCGTCGACGCGCTCGCCCGGCTGCGGCTGGCCGCCGGGCGGCACGGTGTGGGCGTGGTGCTGCTGAACGCGGACGGGCCGCTGCGCGAACTGCTCGCGTTCAGCGGCCTCGCGGCGCTGCTGCCGGGCGCGGCCGACCCGCCGGCGCTGGCGGGGATGCTCGACGTGTCGCGGCCCGACACCCGGCTACTCCGCGTCCAGCCGGGGCGGGAGGCCGAACAGCGGGAAGAGCACGTCGGTGTCGAGGAAGTTGGTGAGCCCGGTGATCCGGCCCCCTGACACCTCCGGCACGATCAGCGCCCACGGCTCGTGCCCGCCCGCCGGGCTCGGCCGGTACTGGCCGAACGCCGGGCCGCCGTTGGCCGTCACCGGCACCAGTCGCGAGCCCCGGCAGCCGTGGCCCGGGCCCAGCATCCAGTCCCGGATCTCGCCCCGGCCGCGCAGCCACATCGAGAACGGCGGCATGTTGAGCGTGACGTCCTCGTGCAGCAGCGCCGCCAGGCCGTCCATGTCGTAGGCCTCGAAGGCCGTGACGTAGCGGTCCAGCAGGGCGCGGTGGTCGGCGTCCAGCGGCTGCGGGGGCCGCGCGGCCGAGTCGTCGGCGGCCAGTACGGCCCGGGCCCGCTGCAGCGCGCTGTTGACCGAGGCCACCGTGACGCCGAGCAGTTCGGCCGCCTCGGCCGCCTTCCAGCCGAGCACCTCGCGCAGGATCAGCACCGCCCGCTGCCGGGGCGCCAGGCGCTGCAGCGCGGCGACGAAGGCCAGCTTCACCGACTCGCGCTGCGCCGCCACCTCGGCCGGGTCCCCCGTCTCGGGGAGCACCCGGCCGTCCGGCGCCGGACCGATCCAGGTGACCTCGGGCAGCTGGGTGTCGCTCGCCGTGGCCACCGTCACCGGACCGGCGAGGTCCATCGGACGGGCCCGGTTGTTGCGGCCGTTCAACGCGTCCAGGCAGACGTTGGTGGCGATCCGGTACAGCCAGGAGCGCAGCGCGGCCCGGCCCTCGAAGCCCTGGTAGCCGCGCCAGGCGCGGACCATCGTCTCCTGCACCGCGTCCTCGGCCTCGAAGACCGAGCCGAGCATGCGGTAGCAGTAGCCCGTCAACTCGGTGCGGTGCCGCTCGATCCGGACCTCGACCGGCTCCTCCGCGATCACATCGGCCATGGTGCGCCCCCAACGTCCTGCCGTGCCCTGTGCCCTGCGCTGATCAACGGGCCCTGTGCCGGTGATCGCGACGAACCTAGCGGACACCTCCGACAATCGCCCGGACCGTCCCTCGGGGCCGCCCGGCCCGGGCGCCTGAACACGCGTCAGGGGCGGGCCCGGAGGTTCCGGCGCCCGCCCCGAGAGGGAACCCCGGACGACGCGGCGCTCAGTGCGCCGAGTGCTTCTCCGCGCCGCGGTGCCGGTGCCCCTTGAGCTCGGCGTGCATCGCCGGGGCGGAGTGCATCGCCGCCGTCGCCGCGTCGCGCCCGCCGTGGCGGAAGGCGCCGCCGGCGCCGTACCCGGCGGTGGCGGAGGACATGGATCCGGCCTGCGGCGTCGGTCCGAGCCGGGTGGGCGCGCTCGCCATGCCCCGGCGTTCCAGCAGCTCCTGGGTGCCCTGGCGGAGCTTGGCGGTGCTGCCCGGTGATCGCTTGGTCATCATCGGCCTCCCTTCGGCGGCCACCGACCGGACGGATGTCGGCCGGAGGGCCCGCACGGGCGTTATGTCCGGATTTTATCCGGCCTGGGGGCCCGTGCCACCGGGGAGCCGAGCCGAGCCGGGCCGGCCGGTGCGCCCGGCCCGTGACTCAGCCCATGACCTCGTGGACGTAGCACCAGCGCCAGTCCTCCCCCGGCTCGAACGAGCGGATCACCGGGTGCGAGGAATCGTGGAAGTGCGCGGTGGCGTGCCGCCGCGGCGAGAAGTCGCAGCAGCCGATGTGGCCGCAGTCCAGGCAGATCCGCAGGTGCACCCAGTCCCGGCGGCCCTCGGCCAGGCAGTCGGCGCAGCCGTCGACGGGCGGAAGCGGCGCGATCTCCCGGGGGGCCGCGGCGAGGTCTTCGCAGGCGCTCATGGTCGTCGAGGGTAGTGACGGCCCCGGTCGGGCCCGCCCGCGACACGCTCAGCGCCGGCCCGGCCCCGAGAGCGGGCGCGGTCGTCCACCGCCCGGACACCTCGTCCACGGACGGCGTGGGAGCATGCCGTCCGTGACGATCGTGACGGGGAGAACGAGCGGCGACGGCGGGGGCGGCAGCGCACCCACCGGGGCGGGTGGCGCGGGCGGCATACCCGAACAGCGCCGAGCCGGGCAGGGCGGGGACGGACCCGCCGGGAGCGGGCAGGGCGAGAACGGGCAGACCGGGAACGGACCGGCCGGGAGCGGGCAGGCCGCCTCCGGGCGGTACCGGGCCGCCCGGGTGCTGCCCGGCACCGACCGCGTCCGGCAGCCCGTCGCCCTCATCCGGCTGCTCACCGGCCTGACCGCGATCGCCCTCACCCTCCTCCTCGCCGAGTACGCCCGCGCCACCACCGGCGGCTTCGCCGACGACGTCGCCGGCGTCGCCGCACTGGTCCCCCGCCCGCTGGCCCAGCTCGCCGGTGGCCTCAGCACCGCCGCCGTCCTGCTGCTCCCGGTCGGCCTCGCCGTCCGCCGCCTGTTCGGCCCCGACCGGCGCCGCGCCCTCCACCAGGTCTCGGACGGACTGCTCGCCGCCGTCCTCGCGTACGGCGCCACCCTCGCCCTCAACCTGTGGTGCGAAACCCGCGCCCCCGCCTCGATGCTCGACGCGCTCACCCAGCCGACACCCGGCACGCTCGGCCACACCGAGCCCGTGTACGGCTACCTCGCGCCCGTCCTCGCCTTCATGACCGCCTCCGGCAGCCGCGAACGCCGGCTGCCCTGGGCCCTCCTCGCGCTCAACGGCCTCGCCGGGCTGGCCGGCGGCTACGCCACCCCCACCGCGCTGCTGCTCGGCCTGCTGCTCGGCTGGACCGGCGCGCACGGCACCCTGTACGCGGTCGGCACCCCGGACCCGCGGCCCCGCCCCGGCGAGATCCTGCGCACCCTGCGGGACAGCGGGCTGCGGCCCGTCGAGGCCCAGCCCGCCGGGCCCGACCGCTACCACGTCCGGCAGGCCGACGACCGGCCCGACCTCGACCTCCAGCTCCTCGACCGGCAGGCCGTCACCGCCGCCGCCCTCCAGCGCGCCTGGCGCCGTCTGCGGTTGCGCACCGCGCCGCACCCGCGCGCCCTGCGCTCGCCCCGCACCGGCCTGGAACACGAGGCCCTGGTCACCTACGCGGCCCTCGCCGCGGGCGTCCGCACCCGGCACATCGCCGCCACCGCCGGCCTCGGCCCGGACACCGCGCTCATCGCCTACGAACACCTCGACGGCCGCACCCTCGACCGGCTCGCCGACGAGGAGATCACCGACGAACTGCTCGCCGACGCCTGGCGGCAGCTCGCCCTGCTGCAGCGCCGCGAGATCGCCCACCGGGCGCTCGTCCCCACCTCCCTGCTGATCGACGGGACCGGCGCCGTCCACCTGGTCGACTTCGCGGACGGCGACATCGCGGCCAGCGAACTCGTCCTCCGCTGCGACCTCGTCCAGCTCCTCACCACCCTGGCCCTGCGCGCCGGCGCCGCCCGCGCCGTCGCCACCGCGATCGCCGTCCTCGGCCCCGACCCGGTCGTCGCCGCCCTCCCCCTCCTCCAGCCCATCGCCCTCGCCCGCACCACCCGCCACGCCCTCAAGCACCACAAGCCGGTGCCGGAGCAGGCGGACCAGTCGGAGCAGGCGGCGGAGTCGCAGCAGGCGCAGCGGCCGGAGCAGGAGAGCGGCACCGCCGGGGGAACGGCCACGGCCGGCGGGCTGGTGGAGGAGATCCGGGCGGAGGTGCTGCGGGGGCGGGCGGTGACGCCGGAGCGGCCGGTGAAACTGGAGCGGCTGCGGCCCCGGACGCTGCTGGCCGTGGTGGGCGGGGTGGTGGCCGGGTGGCTGCTGATACCGCAGCTGTTCGCGGCGGAGGACAATCCGATCTCGGCGGTGGCGAACGCCGAACCGTGGTGGCTGGTGCTGGCGCTGGCCGCGGCGGCGGCGAGCCACGTGGCGGCGGGGATGGGGTTCGTCGGGTTCGTGCCGGAGCGGCTGGACTTCCGCAACGTGGTGCTGGCGCAGGTGGCCGGGTCGTTCGTGAAGCTGGTGTCACCCGGCGGCGTCGGCGGGATCGCGCTGAACACCCGACTGCTGCAGAAGGCCGGGATCCCGACCGCGCAGGCGCTGTCCAGCGTCGGGGTGGGGAACCTGATCGGGCTGGCCCTGCACATGCTGCAACTGGGCGCGTTCGCCTACCTGTTGGACTTCGAGCCGGGCAACGCCGAGTCGGACCCGCTGCCGATCGTGGTGACCGGCCTGGCTGTGGCGGCGGCGCTGCTGGCGGTCGCCTGGGCGGTCCCGGCGGCCCGGCGGTGGCTGGCGGCACGGCTGCGGCCGCTGACCGCCGAGGTGCTGCCGCGGATGCTGGACCTGCTGCGCAACCCCCGACGGCTGGCGGTCGGCGTGGCCGGGCAGCTGCTGGTGTCGCTGTGCCTGATCGCCTGCCTGTACTGCTGTGTCCGGGCGATCGGCCGGGAGCCGTCGTTCGCCTCGGTGGCCGTGGTGTTCCTGGTCGGGAACTCGGTGGGCAGCATGGCGCCGACCCCGGGCGGGGCCGGCGCGGTGGACACGATGCTGACCGGGCTGCTGGAGCAGACCGCGTCGATGGAGGAGGGCGGCGCGCTGGCGGCGGTGGCGCTGTTCCGACTGCTGACGCTGATCCTTCCGGTGCTGCCGGGCTGGGCGGCGATGACCTGGCTGCAGCGCCGCAAGGCGCTGTGACGGGCGGCCGCCGGCGGCGGGAGGCCGCGCGCGCTGGGCGTTACTCGGGGTAGGCGCTGCTCGCGGTAGCCGCTGTTCGCGGACGGAGCTGCTCCGGGTCGGCGCTACTCGCGGTACGCGTCCTCGTCGAGCTGGACGGTCCGGCTCTGTTCGGCGGCGTCCGCGATGTCGGTGGCCGGGTCCGCGCCGACGGCCCTGCGCTCGGCGACCTCGTCGTACTCGTCGCCCTCGGGCTCCGCCTCGTCCGGCTCGACGGTCTCGACGGCCTCGTCGATCAGGTAGTCCTCGTGATTCTGCGGCATGGCGTACGTCCTCGCTGTTCGGAGGCTCCCACGGGCCCGGGCGGCGGTGCTGCGCGCTACGGGGCGGTACAGGGCGGTACTGGCAGTATCCGCCGCCGGGCCGCCGGGCGCGACGTGCCGGAGCCGACCGGGGCCCGGACCGGTCGGGAAACGGCTCCGGAACCGGCCCGGGATCGGCCCCGGGAACCGGCCCGGGATCGGCCCCGGAAATTGACCCGGGAATCCGGCCGCGGAATGACCCATGGAGCGGGTGCATTCCACGCCTAGGGTCGTAGCCATGACGACGAACTCCACGACGAAGGACAGCACCACCGCCCCCGCCCGCCTCGACTACGCCCGCACCGCCCCGAAGGTCTTCCGCGCGGTGATCGCCCTGGACGCCGCCGCCCGCGAGGGGCTGGACCCGGCGCTGGTCGAGCTGGTCCAGATGCGCACCTCGCAGCTGAACGGCTGCGCGTACTGCCTGGACATGCACGCCAAGGACGCCCGCAAGGCCGGCGAGACCGACGAGCGGATCTACCTGCTGCCGGTCTGGCACGAGGCCCCCGCCGGCGTGTACAACGAGCGGGAGCGGGCCGCGCTGGCGCTGGCCGAGGAGATCGCCCGGATCGAGGGCGGGGTCTCGGACGCGGTGTACGCCCGGGCCGCCGAGCAGTTCGCCGAGGCGGAGCTGGCGCAGCTGATCTCGGTCTGCTTCACCATCAACACCTGGAACCGGATCAACGTGGCGACCCGCAAGACCCCGGGCACGCACTGACCCGGCCCGGGCGGCGGGCCCCCGTCCGGGCCGCCGCCCGCCCCGTCCACCCCGCCCCGTCCGCCCCGTCCGCCCCGCCCGCCGGGACGCCGTCCGGGACGCCGTCCGAGGCCACCGGGGTACGATCGGTGCCGTACCAAGGGCTTACCCACACCCACCCGGTGGCCCCGAGGCCCTTACGAACGACGGGGAACGCATGTCCGGCTCGCACTACTTCAGCGGTGCACCCGAGGTCGCCAGCGAGCGCAGGCCGATCACGGTCTCCCTGCCGGACGTCACCCTGGAACTGACCACCGACGCCGGCGTGTTCTCCCGCAACCGGCTCGACCCGGGCACCCGGATCCTGCTGGAGCACGCCCCGCCGCCGCGGGTGCGCGGCCCGATCCTGGACGTCGGCTGCGGCTACGGCCCGATCGCGCTGACCTGGGCGACCCGGCGCAAGCGGCTGCCGGTGTGGGCGGTGGACGTGAACGAGCGCGCGCTGGAGCTGGTCCGGCTGAACGCGCAGGCGCTGGGGCTGGGCAACGTCCAGGCCGCGCTGCCCGACGACGTCCCGGAGGACGTCCGGTTCGCCACCATCTACTCCAACCCGCCGATCCGGATCGGCAAGGCGGAACTGCGCCGGCTGCTGACCCGCTGGCTCGGCCGACTGACCCCGGACGGCTCGGCCTTCCTGGTGGTGCAGAAGCACCTGGGCTCGGACTCGCTGCAGAAGTGGCTGAACGACCAGGGCTACCCGACGAGCCGGGTCACGTCCGTCAACGGGTTCCGGATTCTGGAAGCACGGCCCCGTCCGGAGGCGGGCGAGGGCACCGAGAGTGGCAGGGGTACGACGTCGTGAAGCAGCTGCGCGGGACCGAACTGAAGCGACTGCACCGCTCGTGGCGGCGCAGCAACGAGTTCCGGCTCGCGATGATCCTGGAGAACCTGCAGTCGCCGTTCAACGTCGGCTCGGTGGTCCGGACCGGGGCGGCGATGGGCGCCGAGAAGCTGTACCTGGCCGGGGACACTCCCTCGGTGCGCTCCTCCGGCGCGCAGAAGGCCGCCATGGGCACCGACAAGTACCTCAAGGTGGAGCACTTCCCGACCGTCGCCGAGGCGGTGGCCGCGGCGAAGGCGGACGGCTTCAAGGTGGTCGGCCTGGAGCTCGCGGACGAGGCGGTGCCGATGTTCGCCGCCGAGCTGACCCCGGCGGTGGCCTTCGTGCTCGGGCACGAGGACCGCGGCATCACCCCCGAGGCGCTGGCGCTCTGCGACCAGGTGGTCTTCGTGCCGCAGCTGGGCCGGGTCGGCTCGCTGAACGTCTCGGCTGCCGCGACGGTGGCCTGCTACGAGGCCCGCCGCCAGGGCTACGCCATCAGCGGCACCCCGGACGGCAGCGACGCCGGGGACTTCGGGGACGACGACTAGCACCCACCGGCCGGGCCGCACCGGCACGACGTCCGGGGTCGGCGAGGATGTCCTCGCCGACCCCGGACTGCTGTGCGCCCCGGGCGAGTTGGCCGCCGCGAACGCCCGTCCCGCCGCGCCGACCCAGCGCTCCCCGGCGCCTCCCTCCCCCGCACGCACGGCGGATCAGGGGTTTGACGGCGACCGCCATGTGATGGTTTGTTACGGGAGTTGTGGAGCCGCATACACGTTCGCCGTTCGCGTCGCGTGTCGACCGGGCACGGCGCGGCCGGAGTTCACCGCCAGGGACGGGGAATTCGGTGGACATCTCCATACTCGGCCCGCTGCTGATCGGCGACGATCAGCGGACCGTGCGCTTACGGGCGAAGAAGAACCGCGTCATGCTCACCATGCTGGCCCTGAATGCCGGGCGGGTGGTCGCGTTCGACGAGCTGATCGACGAGCTGTGGGGGGAGGCGCCGCTCAAGAACGCGCGGAACGCCCTGCAGGCCACGGTGAAACGGATGCGGAAGTCCCTGGCTGAACTCGGCCTGGAGAGACACGACCGGGAACTCGTCCGCACCGTCGACAACGGCTACCTGCTCGACGTCCCGGAGGGCGCCGTCGACGCCTACCGCTTCCTGCGCACCGCCGAGCGGGGCGCCGGGCTGGTCGAGCACCGGCCGTACGAGGCGATGGGCACGCTCCGCGAGGCGCTCGCGATGTGGCGCGGACCCGCCCTGCTGGACACCAGCGACGGCCCCTGGTGCCGGGCGGTCGCCCTGCGGCTGGACGAGCAGCGCAGGACCGCTCGCGAGGACCTGATCGCGGCGCAGCTGCAGGCCGGCGAGGCGGGCGCGGTCGTCCCGGAGCTCAAGCAGCTGCTCGCCCAGCACCCCGAACGGGAGCGGTTCAGCGAGCAGTTGATGATCGCGCTGTACCGGTGCGGGCGGCCGTCCGAGGCGGTCGACACCTTCCACCGGACGCGCCGCTGGCTCGACGAGGAGCTGGGGCTCGCGCCGAGCCGCCGCCTCCACCACCTCTACCAGGCGATCCTGGTGCAGGACCCGTCGCTGTGACGGCGGGACGTGGGCAGCGCGCCCCGCAGTGACCACCGGGCCCCACTGCCGGGCCAGGCCGGCCTGGGCGGCCTGGGCGGCATGGGCGGCCTGGCGATTCGTCACCGGGCCGCAAGAGGGGAGTTATTACCACCGCGGCCACCCCCGCGGCACCACCAGAATGGACGCACGGCCACCGCAGGCCGGAGCACCGCCAAGGCCGCGAGGCACCAGGAAGGAGCGCGTCCATGGACCGCACGATGCAGCTCGGGGGAAGCCCCTCGGCGGTCGAGATCAAGGGGTTCTCCGTCCCTGCCGGATTCACCGGGCTGCGCCGGGCCCTGGAGCTGTGCCGGCTGTCCGTCGTGGCCTGCGGGCTCACCCTCGTGGTCACCACCGCGATCTCCCTGCCGGGCCTGCGACTCGGCCTGGTGCCGCGTGCCATGGCGCGGGTGCGCGCCCTGGCCGACCGGCAGCGCGAGCGGGCCGCGAGCTGGTCCGGCGTGCAGATCCCCGGCCCGCCCGCCCCGCTGCCGCCGGTGCCGACCGACGCCTCCGGGATGATCGCCCGCTACCGCTGGATCACGGGCGACCCGCAGACCAGACGGGAGTTCGCCTGGGTCTTCACCGACCCGTTCGTCGGCGCCTTCCTCGCCTTCGTTCCGGTCGCGCTGCTGCTCAGCGGCCTCTGGGGGATCTTCCTCGCCTTCTTCGGCGTCCCGCTCTCCGCCGAGGTGGACGGCCTCTGGTACGAGTTCGTCCCGATCAACGGCACCGCCACCGCCGTCCTGGCCGGCGTCCTCGGCCTGGCGCAGCTGCCGCTGGCGCTGTGGGTCGCCCCGCGCGCGGTGCGCCGGCACGCGCTGTACACTCGCTCGATGCTCGCCCCCGGCGAGCAGGAGCTGATGGCCAGCCGGATCGAGCACCTGACCACCACCCGCAGCAGCGCGGTCGACACCCAGATGGCCGAGATCCGCCGGATCGAGCGCGACCTGCACGACGGCGCCCAGGCCCGGCTGGTCGCGATGGGCATGACCCTGGACGCCGCCGAGCACCTGCTGGAAAGCAACCCGGAGGCCGTCCGCGCGCTGCTGATCGAGGCCCGGCAGTCCTCCTCCAAGGCGCTGGAGGAGATCCGCAACCTGGTCCGCGGCATCCACCCGCCGGTCCTCGCCGACCGCGGACTGGCCGACGCGGTACGGGCGTTGGCCATGGTCTGCCCCGTCCCGACCGAGGTCGAGGTGGACCTCCCCGGCCGCCCGGAGATGCCGGTCGAGTCGGCCGCCTACTTCGCCGTCTCGGAGATCCTGACCAACGTCGCCAAGCACTCGCACGCCGACCGGGCCCGGATCGACATTCGCTACGATCACGGCGTGCTGCGCATCACCGTGACCGACAGCGGCCGCGGCGGCGCCGACGCCTCCCGGGGCACCGGGCTGCGCGGCATCGAGCGACGGCTCGCCACCTTCGACGGGGTCGTCGCCGTCAACAGCCCCGCCAACGGCCCGACCGTGGTGACCATGGAGCTCCCGTGCGCATTGTCCTCGCCGAAGACCACTTCCTCCTGAGGGACGGCCTGATCCGCCTGCTCCAGGCCTACGGCCACGAGGTGGTGGCCGCCGTGGACAACGGCTCCGACCTCCTCGCCGCGCTGACCGCCGAGCGGCCGGACGTCGCCATCGTCGACGTCCGGCTGCCGCCGAACTTCACCGACGAGGGCCTGCGGGCCGTCCTCTCCGCCCGCCGCACCATGCCCGATCTGCCGGTCCTGCTGCTCTCCCAGTACGTCGAGCCCCTCTACGCCCGGGAGTTGCTGGCCAGCGGCGGGCGCGGAGTCGGCTACATGCTCAAGGACCGGGTCACCAACGGCTCGCAGTTCCTCGACTCGATCCGCCGGGTCGCCGAGGGCGGCACCGCGATGGACCCGGAGGTGATCTCGCAGCTGCTGGTCCGCAAGGAGCGCGACGAGAGCGTCGGCAGCCTCTCCGCCCGGGAGCGCGAGGTCCTCGAATGGGTCGCCCAGGGACGCTCCAACGCCGGAATCGCCCAGGGGCTGTTCATCACCGAGAAGGCCGTCGCCAAGCACATCAGCAGCATCTTCACCAAGCTCGGCCTGCTGCCCGCCGACGCCGACAACCGCCGCGTCCTCGCCGTCCTCGCCTACCTCGACCAGTGACGACGGCCGCCAGGGCCTTCAGCCTCCCACCGCTCCCACCTCCTCACCCCTTGTTCCGTCACTCCTTGACGTTCCGCCGGGCGGCGCCGACCTGGAACACCACCGCGAGCATCGCCGCCGCCAGGCCCGCGACCAGCAGCGGGCTCGGCCCGGCCGGACCGCCGTTCCTACGCACCGCCCCCATGAAGTCCAGCGCGGCCACGTGGTTGACCAGGACGTACCAGATCGGCAGGTAGACCGCCTGGAACACCCGGTGGGTCCGGCTCAGCACACCCAGCACCATGGCCAGCGAGGGTATGAACACCGCCCCGCCGAACCAGCAGGCCGCACCCGCGCCGTCCCCCGCCGCCAGCATCCGCGCCAGCGGCGCGAGACCCACCACCGCGGTCAGCACCACCCCGGACGCCCACTCGGCCAGCAGCCGGCGTCGCGCCGAGGGGTAGGCGCCGAGCAGCACCTCCAGGCCGTTCTCGACCTGCTGGCTGCCCAGCCGGGACCAGATCAGCACCGGCCACAGCCACGCCACGGGCAGCAGCGCCCCGGTGACCGTCCCGAGCGGCAGCACGAACCCGGCCACCGCCAGCCCGGCGGCCACCAGCCACCACCACCGCGAGACGCCCTGTACCAGGATCCGCAGCTCGCCCGCGAGCAGCCGGCCGAACGCCCCGGCCCGACGCGCCTCCGTCCGCGGCAGGGACGGGGACTCCGGCCCCGGCGCCTGCGCCGGTTTCGGCCGGGGCCCGGGCCCGGGCTCGAGTTCCGGCTCCGGCTCCGGCTCCGGCCCGGACGCCTGTCCCGCCCTGGCGCCCCGCACAGTCCGTGCCGCTGTCCGTGCCACCGTCCGTGCCGCCCGCGCCGGATCGAACCGACCGAACCAGAGCGCCGGCAGCATCGCCACCGTCACGGCCAGCAGCACCAGCACCGCCCGACCGAGCAGGAACCCCCCGGACGGGGTGAAGCCGTTCCAGCCGAAGGTGCCCAACGGCTCCGCGACCTCGGTCAGGCCCAGGCTGAAGCCGCCGTCCCCGGCCGACAGGTGCTGGGCCTCCAGCGCCGCCCCCATCGACCGCGACACCTCCTGCACGCCCAGCCCGCCCAGCGGCGCGGACGCGGACTGCCCGCCGATCGACAGGACGAGCGCCAGCCCGAACCAGACCACGCTCCCGAGGCCCGCCCGCAGCAGCGGCACCGTCTCGAACAGGATCGCCACCGCCGCGGTCACCGCCATCAGCGGCAGCGCGAGCACCAGGAAGGGCTCGACCAGGGCGACCGGGTCGACCGAGCGGTCCTCGCCCCGGGCCAGCTGCATCAGCAGCGCGGTCACCGCCAGCACACCCAGCATCGAGGCGAGCACCAGCAGGTTGCTCAGGAACTTGGACAGCAGGTACCCGGAGCTGCGTATCCGGGTGGCGGCCAGGATCTGGCCGACCCCCGTGGTCTCGTCCCGGGCGATGCCGCTGCGCACCACGTAGAAGCCGCCGAAGGTGAGCCAGAGCGCGCCGGCCAGCGCGGTGACCACGCCGACGTACGGGCTGTTGTAGACCCCCCGGTGGCCGCCCACGTCCATGATCACCCACCGGCTACCGGCGTCCGGCACCGCCAGGTAGCCGAGGCCGACCGCCGCCAGCAGGGTCACCGCGTACGCCGGGCGGCGCACCCGGTCCCGGAAGTCGCCCGCCGCCAGGCCCGCGAGCAGTCGCACCGTCATCGCCGCACCACCCCCGGATTCGCGGGCCTCGTCCCCGAACCCAGCGCGTCGGCACCGTGGATGACGCCCAGGTAGGCATCCTCCAGGTCGGGCGGCACCGGGACGGCGTCGGGCGTCGGCGGGTCGGACGCGAGCAGCCGAAGCCGCACGCCGTCCGCCGTCCGCACCATCCGGCTGACCACGCACCGCTCCTGCACCGCCGGAACGGCGGCCGGGGCGACCACGGCCTCCCAGACCTGCCCGTCCGCCTCCCGGAGCAGGCCCTCGGGCGCGCCACGCCGCAGCAGCCGCCCCCGCGCGACCACGGCGATGTCGGCGGCGACCGACTCGACGTCGGAGACGATGTGGGTGGAGAGCATCACCACCCGGTCGGCCGCGAGTTCACTGAGCAGGTTGCGGAAGCGCACCCGCTCCTCCGGGTCCAGCCCGGCGGTCGGCTCGTCGACCACGATCACCCGGGGGTCGGCCAGCAGGGCCTGGGCGATGCCGACCCTGCGGAGCATGCCGCCCGAGTACGTGCCGAGCGGACGCTTCACCGCCTCGGTCAGGTTGACCAGGTGGAGCAGTTCGTCGATCCGGGCCCGGGCGGAGCGGGCGCCGAGCCCCTTGGCGGCCGCCAGGTAGGACAGGAACTCCCGCGAGGTCAGGTTCGGGTAGACCCCGAAGTCCTGCGGCAGGTAGCCGAGTTCCGTGCGCAACCAGTCGGGTTCGGCGACCACGTCGGCACCCCGGTAGCGGACCTGGCCGCTGGTGGGCCGGGTCACCGTCGACACGATGCGCATCAACGACGACTTCCCGGCGCCGTTGGGGCCGAGCAGGCCCAGCATCCCCGGGGCGAGCTGCATCGTCATGCCGTCGACGGCCCGCTTGCCGCCCTTGTAGACCTTGGTGACGTCGATCAATTCGAGCACCGTCTCCTCCTTTCCCAGCAACAGCAGTCGGTCGGTTCAGCCCTTGAGGTCCGTCTCGCGGCCGTCCCGCAGCACCGCCACTCCCTGGGGGACCTCGACCCGGAACTTGGCGTCGCAGTTGGCCAGCCCGTTGCACCCGGCCCGGAGTTCGAGGACGTCGCCCTGTAACTCCCAGACCTCGTGGGTGTCGCCGATCCGGCCGTCCTTGTCGAACCAGCGGGTGACCTTCACGTCCTTGCGGTCGGCGGGCACCAGGTCGGTCGGGATGCCGTGCGACTTGACGTTCAGGCTCTTGCCGGTGAACTTGAAGGTCTTGTCCTCGGGTTCGGCGCCGGCGGCGTTGGCACAGCCGGTCAGCGGAACGAGGACGGCCACGACGAGGGCGAGCAGGGCGGGTACGACTCGGCGGCGGGTGAACACCGGGCACCTCCAGGGGGTTGGCGTTGGACACGCTCGGAAGCCTCCCCGATCCGCGCCCGGCTGCCATCTGCCGTTCGGCAGATATCCGGGGACTTTCTCGCCCCCTGACCTGTGCTTTTCGGCAGGGCGCGCACCCGCGTCGCGCGCCCCTCCCGCTCACCCCGGGCACGGCCGGCCGGCACGAGGCAGGGCCGGGCGAGGCCGCCGGACCGGGCAGGGCCCCGCCGTCTCAGCCCCGCCCGGACCGCCCCCGCCCCCGCCCCCCCCGCCACCGCACCTCGCCGCCCCCCCCCCACCCCCCGCCGTACGGCCCGGCCTCCAACCGCCCGCCGAGCGCCTCGACCCGCTCGCCCAGCGCGGCCAGCCCGGTGCCGCCCCCGCCGTCACGGCGCGGGCCCGGTCCACCGAGCCGTCCGGAGCCCGCCCGCCGCCCGCCGTCCGTCACGGTGACCCGCAGCGCGGGCCCCTCCGCGCGGACCACCTCGACCGCCACCCGCCCAGTGTCCGGGGCGTGCCGCCTGACGTTGGTCAGCGCCTCCAGGACGATCCGGTAGGCCGCGTCCTCGATCGCGGGCGGCGCCGTCCCGGCCAGCCCGGGCGCCAGGTCGAGCCCGCCGTCGACCGGGCCGGCCGCCAGGAAGCGCTCCAGCAGCTCCGGCAGGTCGGCGAGGCCACGGGTCCGGGTCGGCGGCGGCTCGGCGTCGGCAACCCCCGGCGCGTCCCCCGGCGCGTCCACCTGTGTGTCCACCTGCACGTCCACCGGCGCGTCCCCCGACCCACCCGATCCGCCGCCCGGCTCCCGCAAGGTCCGCAGGGTGTGGTCCATCGAGTCCAGCGCCCGCAGCCCGGCCGCCTCCAGCCGCACCAGCAGCTCCCCGACCTCCCGCTCGTCGTACGGCCCGAGCTGCGCGGCCTGCACCTCCAGCAGGATCCCGGTCACCTCGTGGGCGACGAAGTCGTGCAGATCGCGGGCCACTTCGAGCCGCTGCTCCCGCCGCGCCCGCCGGACGGCCCGGGCCCGGCGGTCGTCCAGCGCCCGCAGGTACAGCCCGACACCGACCGCCCCGACGGCCGGGAACACGGCCGTCGCGACGCCGACCACCGCGGGCCCGAGGGCGGGCCCCGGCGGCTGCAGCGCGAAGCGCAGCGGCAGGACCGTCACCGCGAGCGTCAGCGCCGAGCCGACCAGCGCCGCCTGCCGGGCCGGCGCCAGCCGCACCACCCGCGCGACCAGCACCAGCAGCGCCGCGAACTCGAACGGCAGCCACAGCAGCACCACGCCGCGCGGCCCGGGGTAGCCGGCGTCCACCGCGAGCGAGACCGCCGCGACCAGCCCGGCCGCCCGGACCGCGGAGCCGGCCCCGAACGGCCGCCGCAGCACCGCGACCGCCAGCGCCGCGGCGGCGGCCAGCGCCACGATCCACGCACTGGCCGTCTGGGCGAACGCCGCCGGCGCCGCGACCAGCGCCCCGGCCACGACGCAGAGGGTGCGGCGGCGGCGCGAGTCCGGCGGCCCCGGGTCGGTCTGCATGCGCCGAGCCTAGGCGGCACCGACCCGGCGGTGCGACCCCGAACGGCCCAACTGCCCGGCGCGGCAGGCCGGTCAGCCGACCGTCCGGCCGTCCGCGTACCCCAGCTCGAAGGCCCGCACGGCGATCCCGACCCGGTTCCGAACGCCCAACTTCCGCTGGATGCTGGCCACGTGGGTCTTCACCGTGCCGGCCGAGATGAACAGCTCCCCGGCGATGTCCGCGTTGGTCAGGCCCTCCGCGACCTTCCCGGCGATCTCCGCCTCCCGCCCGGTGAGCCGCTCGACCGGCGCCGGGCCACCACCGCCCGCCCTCGACGCCCCCGCGCCAGCCCTCGCCCCCGCCTTCTCCGACCCCACGCCGCCGGTCACGTGCCGCAGCAGCCGGACGGTGATCGACGGGCTGATCAGGCTGTCCCCCACCGCCGCCGACCGGACCGCCTCGACCAGCAGCGCCGGCCCCGAGCGCTTGAGCAGGAACCCGGAGGCGCCGTTGCGCAGCGCCGGGTACACGTACTCGTCGAGGTCGAAGGTGGTGACGACGACCACCTTGACGGGCTCCGCCACCCCGGGCCCGGCCAGCAGCCGGACGACCTCCAGGCCGTCCATCCGCGGCATCCGGATGTCCACCAGGGCGACGTCCGGCCGGAGCCGGCGGGCCTCCTCCACCGCGGCGACGCCGTCCGCCGCCTCACCGACCACCGCCAGGTCCGGCTGGTTCTCCAGGATCCGCCGCATGCCGCGCCGGACCATCTCCTGGTCGTCCGCGATCAGTAGGCGAAGGGTCACAGCCGGGATTCTGCCACACCGTTCGTCCACCCCTCGGGTGCGCGAACGTCCTTGCCCGGCAGCACCGTTGACCGCTCCGCCGCCGTCGATCGGACGCCCGCCGACCGCACGCCCGCCGACCGCACCGGCGCCTCGTAGTCCGGCTTCGCCACCGGCCGCCCGGTGCGCCGGGCCCAGCCGACGACCTCCCGGATGTCCCAGAGCGGGCGCCCGGACAGCACGAGCACCGGCTCCGGGAAGTCGGGGTAGCGGCGCTTCCACTGGTTGACGGTGTTGCCGTCCGCGCCCAGCACCTCGCCGATCTCGGTCGCACCCGCAAGATACTTGGCGTCCACGACCAGCCAGCCTAGATCCATCCGCGGCTTGCCACCACCGTCGGACTACTCTTACATTGGTGTTCACTGGCCCATAATGGGTCGGTACATTGCAGGACAATCCGGATGAGGGACCACGTGGCTGCGCGCACGAAGACGTCGAAGGCCGAGCCACGCCCCAAGGCCGAGATCTGGGCCGACGAGAACGTCCCCGCGGCACGCGGCGCGGGCAGCACCCCGGACGGCTCCTTCTGGCGCGTCCACGAGGGCGACAACCGCAAGATCCTCCAGGACCTGCCGGCCGAGTCCGTCGACTGCGTGATCACCTCCCCGCCGTACTACTGGCAGCGCGACTACGGCGTCGACGGCCAGTTCGGTATGGAGGCGACCATCGACGGCTTCGTCACCAACCTGCGCGAGACCTTCGAGGGCCTGCGCCACGTGCTGTCCAAGGACGGCACGGTCTGGCTCAACCTGGGCGACACCTACTACTCCGCCAAGGGCAAGCCGCACGGCAACGACGCCAAGCACCGCAGCCGCCGCCTCCCCGGCCTGCGCGCCGTCGACGGCCCCGGCCTCGGCCTGCCCCGGAAGTCCCTGATCGGCATCCCCTGGCGGGTCGCCCTCGCCCTCCAGGAGGACGGCTGGACGCTCCGCAGCGCGATCATCTGGACCCGCCGCACCAGCCTCCCCGAGCCCACCGCCAAGGACCGCCCGCACCGCCAGTACGAGCACGTCTTCCTGTTCTCCAAGGGCCCCCGGTACTTCTTCAACCGCGACGGGCTGGACGGCGCCGAGGACGTCTGGACCATCGAGCCGGACCGCAAGTCCCTCGGCCGCGGCACCCACTACGCCCCCTACCCGCGCGACCTGGTCCGGCGCTGCATCGCCGCCGGCTGCCCGGAGGGCGGCGTCACCCTCGACCCGTTCCTCGGCGGCGGCACCACCATGGACGTGTCCCTGGAGATGGGGCGCTCCTCGGTCGGCATCGAGCTCAACCCGGCCTTCTGCGACCTCGTCATCGGCCACATGCCCGGCGCCGCCGCCCGCCCCCGGACCGCCGGCCCCGAGGACACCCCGCAGCCGGACGAGCTCGACCTCCACCCCACCCTCCCCGGGCTCACCGACCTGGCCCCGTAGCGGAAGCTCGGGTCGGTACAGTACGACCGTGCCGTACCTTCCCCTGCCGCTGATCCTCAAGGCCGCCGAACGGCTCCAGGCCGAGGCCCACCCGCTGATCGTCGTCACCCTCTCCGCCATGCTGCGGACCGCCGCCAAGGACAGCGCGGACGCCGAGGGCGCGGCCAAGAAACTGCTGGACGGCCTCCCGTGGGGCGGCAGCGAGGAGAAGGCCTTCCTCGACGCGCATTTCCGCCTCCCCGGCGCGCCCGACACCGACGCCCCGTACCGGGCGATCTGGAAGAGCGAGAGCCCGTGGGTGAAGGAGCGCTACGCGGAGACGAGCATCCAGCGGATCCGAAAGGGCTGCTACGAACGCGGCAAGGTCCTGCGCCAGCAGAAGAAGAACCCGCTGGCCAACCGGCCGAGGGACGAGTGGGCTCTCACCGTGACGGCCGGCCAGGACATGCTCGACCAGGGCTACGAGCCGACCCCCCTGATCGACCTGGCGATCTGGTTCGGCCGGAACGTCGAGATCGCCGACCTCGACGAGCTGGCAGCCTGGTTCCGCGCGGAGTTCCGTCCCGACGTCCTGGATCTCCCCGGGACGATCCTGCCCGACAACGGCATCCCCACGGCCTACTGGGACTACTCCCTCACCGACCAGCCGGTCACCGACGCCGAACTCACCGCCGCCCTCGGCGGCACCGAGCAGGCCGGTCAGCTCCCCGGCCCGATCGACGGCATCATCGCCGAACTCGACGCCCGGATAGCCAAGTCCGGCTTCGCCGCCCCCACCGGACTCGTCCGCCGCGTCCTGACCGCCTGGCTGCGCGGCGACATGGTCGTGCTGATCGGCCAGCCCGGTACCGGCAAGACGACCTTCGCGAGCAACCTGGCGGAGGCCATGAGCAAGTACCTCAAGCTCCCGGCCCCGGTCCTGATCCCGATCCGCTCGGACTTCGACGAGGCCGAGTTCCTCGGCTACCAGCAGCTCGACGGAACTCCCCAGCTGCGCGAGTTCGCCACCGAGATCCTCGACACCGAACGCCCCTTGGACGCCCGCGTGGTCATCCTGGAGGAGTTCAACCTCGCGACGATCGAGAGCTACCTCGCCTCCGTCCTGATCGCGACCCAGGAGCCCAAGCGCCGGATCCGCCTCCCGGACGGCACCCACCGGGCCCTGCCCGTCGACGCCTTCATCCTGGCCACCTGCAACTCCTACCTGGACGAGCCGGAGACCCGGACCAGGATCAGCGCCCCGGCCAAGCGTCGCGCCACCGTCATCACCATGCCCAACGTGCTGGCCGACCGCTTCGAGGCCGTGGACGAGTCCGACCGCGAGGCGGAGATCGTCTCCCTCGCCGTCGACCAGATCCGGACCGAGCACCGGCGCGTCCAGCAGCGCGTCGACTCCGGCCTGGCCAGCATGTTCGACGGGGCCCGCCTCGCCCAGCTCGCCACCGTCGAGACCTCGGACTCCCTCTCCCCGCAGACCCGTTCCGCACTGGCCACGATCTGCGCCGCCATCCTCGGCAGCCCCGAGGGCCGGTCCTGGTTCACCATGGGCCTGCTCCGCGACCTCGCCCTGGCCATCGCCTACGAGGACCGCGGCGACGAGGAGTCCGAACTCCGCGCCCTGGTCGACGCGGTGGCCGACAAGCTGGTCCCGCAGCTGCGCGGCCCGCATGCCCGCGCCGACGAACTGGCCGCCGCCGTCGCCGGGTTGACCGGCGCCGAGCACGTCGGCCGCCTGCTGGACCGGATGAAGGACGGCGCCCCCGAGGAGCTCCTCCCGCTCCTCTGAGCCGCCGCGCTCAGTACCGCCCCGGAGCCAGGTGCGCGAGCAACTTCGGCACCTCCGCCGCGAGTTCCGCGCGCAACCCGGCCCGGGGCGCCACCGGCAGCTCGATCAGCCGCTGCCCGGCCCCCTCCACGACCGCCACCTGCGCGTACGCCGCGTTCCTCGGCGGGTACGCGATCACAGCGGTCTCCAGGCCGTAACTCGCCATGTACGCCAGCACTTCCTTCCGCGAGTCCTCCGTCGCCCGGTTCCCGTGCGCCCGGTACTTCGCGTCCAGCAGCAGCACCGCCCCGTCCTCCCGGCGGTGCA
Organism: Streptomyces rubellomurinus; assembly: GCF_000961885.1. Classification (GTDB taxonomy): domain Bacteria; phylum Actinomycetota; class Actinomycetes; order Streptomycetales; family Streptomycetaceae; genus Kitasatospora; species Kitasatospora rubellomurina. Next base: position 1,010 of record NZ_JZKH01000029.1, on the reverse strand, counting down.
CCAGGACGTCCGGCCGCAGCCGGTCGGGCGTGCTGCTCGCCAGCCGCCAGGACCTCAACACGCCCTCCGGTGGCGTCCGGTCGACGTGGACGTCGAACTCCGGTCCGCTGAAGGCCGCCCCGGCCGCCCGCCCCAGTACCGGGTCCACCGGCGCGCAACCGAGCGCGTCGGCCAGCGCCACCGCCACGAACGACTGGTAGATCCGGTCCGCGTAGTCCACGTACGCGAAGCGGCTGAGCGGCTCCCGCGTCGCCTGCCAGCCGAAGTTGCGCCGCAGCGAATCGGCCTGGCCGTACATCGCCCGGTACCGCCGGTCGGCCAGCTCGTCGGCCGTCCGCGCGGCGTGCAGCGCGTTCGCCGGCACCCCGTCCCGTCCCAACTCCCGCAGCACGCCCAGCCGCAGCAGCCCGCCGACCTCCTCCTGCCAGCGCAGGCACCGCGCCGCCGCCTCCTCGTCCTCGGCCGCCGCCGCCCGCACCTCCCCCGCCAGCCGGGCCACCACCCGCAGCAGGGCCAGCAGCCGCAGGTTCGCCGCCGTCCGCACGCTCGCCCGCCGGTCCTTCCGGACCACCCGCAGCGGCAGGTACCCCTTGCCCTCGACCTCCACCAGCAGCCGTCGCGGATCCGACCGCAGCAGCCGGTGCGTCGCCGCCGCGTCCACCCCCGGCCCGCCCACCCGGCTCATCCGCCGCCCGGCCTCGCTCCCCCACCGCGGCTGCGCCAGGATCTCCCGCGCCACCGCCACGACCACGTCCGCGTGCCGGTCCAGCCACCCGTACACCACGTGCGGGTCCCGCAGCACCTCCCCCGACGAGAACAGCACCTGCCCGCGCCAGCCCGCCCCCGCGTACACCGTCCGCAGGTGGTTCAGCATCCGCTCGATCCCGTCCAGCCCGAGCTTCGCGTCCTCCGTCCCGAACCAGTACTCCCGCCCCTCCACGACCAGCCGGTGGAACCCGGTCGACCGCGTCAGGTCCACCGGCAACAGACCCCCGGCCACCCGCTCCACC
>NZ_JZKH01000280.1 GCF_000961885.1 Streptomyces rubellomurinus | reverse complement strand
GGTCGGCTCGCGGATGTACCGCACGGGTGACCTGGTGCGGCAGTCGGCCGGTGGTGAGCTCGACTACCTCGGCCGGGTCGACCACCAGGTGAAGATCCGTGGTTTCCGGATCGAACTCGGCGAGATCGAGTCCGTGCTCGCGGCTCACCCGGCGGTCGGGCAGGTCGCCGTAATGGCGCGCGAGGACCAGCAGGGCGGCCGGCAGGTGGTCGCGTACCTGGTCGCCGCGCCGGGCGGCGAATTGCCGGACACGGCCGAGCTGCGCGCGTACGTCGGCGGGACGCTGCCGGACTACATGGTCCCGGCCGCGTTCGTCGCGCTGGACGCGTTCCCGGTGACGCCGAACGGCAAGCTGGACCGCAAGGCCCTGCCCGCCCCGGACTTCAGTGCCGCGCGCAGCGGCCGCAAGCCCCGGACGGCGCAGGAGGAGCTGCTCTGCGCGGTGTTCGCGGAACTGCTCGGGGTGCCGGACGTCGGCATCGACGACGACTTCTTCCACCTCGGTGGACACTCGCTGTTGGCCACCCGGCTGGTCGGCCGGATCCGGTCGGCGCTCGGCGTCGAACTGGCCGTGCGCGCCGTGTTCGAGGCCCCCACGGTCGCCGGCCTCGCCGCCCGGCTCGCCCAGGAGACCGGGCAGGCCCGTCCGGCGCTGCTGCCGGCGGTGCGCCCGGACAGGGTGCCGCTGTCCTTCGCGCAGCGGCGGCTGTGGTTCCTGCACCGCCTGGAGGGCCCGAG
>NZ_JZKH01000279.1 GCF_000961885.1 Streptomyces rubellomurinus | reverse complement strand
GCCGCGGCCAGCACCGTCGAGCCGCCGCCCGAGGTGTCGGTGACCGACGCCGGGCTCGCCGCGCCCGTGAACGACGCCTTCACCGCGCCGCTCCCGCCCTGCGGAGCGGCCGCGGGCTTCGCCGGCAGCGTCACCTGCGCGGTGATCGTGCCCGCGCCGTCGCTCGTCGCCGCCACCGGCGTCTGGGTGCGGCACTCCGGCCGGTCCGGCGTGGTCAGCGCACAACCCGGCAGCGCCACCAGCGCCGCCCGCTCCGACCAGCCACCCGCCTGCAGCGCCTTGAGGTCCAGCGTCACCCGCGCCCCGCGCCCGGGACCGCCCGCGGCCTGCGCCTCGGCGTCGGTGAGCGCGACCAGCGGCCCGGCGACACCCGCCGCCCGGCCCTTGTCCCGGTCGGTGACCTGCACGGTGACGGCGTGCGCCGCCTCCGTCTGCGCGTTGCCGGGCGCGACCCGGACGGCCAGGTCCCCGGCCTTCGTCCCGTTCTGCCCGCCCGACGCGGGCGAGGCCCCGCCCGTCGCCCTGCGCGCCGCCTCCGCCTCCGCGCCGTCCGCACCCAGCGTCACCGTCGCCGTACCGGTGACCACCGGCGCCACCGCCTCCGGCGTCCACACCGCCTTCGCCGGCGCCGACTTGGCCCCCGGGGGCTTCGCATCGTGCCCCTGCACGGGCGTGGTCGCCGCCCCCAGCGGCGTGTTCGGCGGACTCCAGACCTTCTCCTCCGGCTCGGGGAACGTCCACGCCGCCGCCGGCGGCGCCGCCA
>NZ_JZKH01000278.1 GCF_000961885.1 Streptomyces rubellomurinus | reverse complement strand
ACGAGGACACCCCGGCCCGCCGGACCCGCGAACCGCCCGCAGGCCACGGCACCTCGTCCGTCAGCAGCTCCACCGCGCCCGCCGACCAGTCCACGTGCGGTGAAGGGCTGTCCACGTACAGCGTCCTCGGCAGCACCCCGTGCCGCAGCGCCATCACCATCTTGATCACGCCCGCCACACCCGCCGCCGCCTGGGCGTGCCCGATGTTGGACTTCACCGAGCCCAGCCGCAGCGGTAGTTCGCCCGACCGGCCCTGCCCGTACGTCGCCAGCAGCGCCTGCGCCTCGATCGGATCCCCCAGCGCCGTCCCCGTCCCGTGCGCCTCCACCACGTCGACGTCCGCCGCGGTCAGGCCCGCGTTGGCGAGTGCCTGCCGGATGACCCGCTGCTGGGACGGCCCGTTGGGGGCGGACAGCCCGTTGGACGCGCCGTCCTGGTTCATCGCCGACCCGCGCACCACCGCCAGCACCCGGTGCCCGTGCCGCACCGCGTCCGACAGCCGTTCCAGCAAGAGCAGGCCGACGCCCTCGCCCGCGCCCATGCCGTCGGCCGCCGCCGAGAACGCCTTGCAGCGGCCGTCCACGGACAGTCCGCGCTGGCGGGAGAACTCGACGAAGAACTCGGGCGTCGACATGACCGAGACGCCGCCCGCGAGCGCCAGGTCGCACTCGCCGCCGCGCAGCGCGTTGGCCGCCAGGTGCAGGGCGACCAGCGAGGACGAGCACGCCGTGTCGATGCTCACCGCCGGGCCCTCCAGCCCGAGCGCG
>NZ_JZKH01000277.1 GCF_000961885.1 Streptomyces rubellomurinus | reverse complement strand
GTGAAGTACGTGCCGGACGCGACGGGTGACCGTCGTTTCTCGGACGACCACACCACGGACCGGGAGGGTGTGGACGGCCTCCTGTCGGAGCTGGACGAGTACGGCGTGGAGCAGGCGCTGCGGATCGCGGAGGCGAACGAGGGCGCCGAGGTGACGGTGCTGACGGTCGGTCCGGACGATGCGAAGGACGCGCTGCGCAAGGCGCTGTCGATGGGTGCGGACAAGGCCGTGCACGTGAACGACGACGACATCCACGGCACGGACGTGATCGGGACGTCGGCGATCCTGGCGAAGGCGCTGGAGAAGACCGGTTTCGACCTGGTGATCGGTGGCATGGCGTCGACCGACGGTTCGATGGGCGTGCTGCCGGCGCTGCTGGCGGAGCGGCTGGGTGTGCCGCAGGTGACGCTGCTGTCCGAGGTGTCGGTCGAGGGCGGCGTGGTCAAGGGCCGTCGTGACGGTGACGCGGCGACCGAGCTGGTCGAGGCGGCGCTGCCGGCCGTGGTCTCGGTGACGGACCAGTCGGGCGAGGCCCGCTACCCGTCCTTCAAGGGGATCATGGCGGCGAAGAAGAAGCCGGTGCAGTCGCTGGACCTGGACGACCTGGGCATCGAGGCGGACGAGGTCGGCCTGGCGGGTTCGTGGACGGCGGTCGAGTCGGTGGCGGCGCGCCCGGCGCGTACCGCGGGCACGGTCGTCAAGGACGAGGGCGAGGGCGGCAAGCAGCTCGCCGCCTTCCTCGCCGACCAGAAGTTCATCTAGTCCCACC
>NZ_JZKH01000276.1 GCF_000961885.1 Streptomyces rubellomurinus | reverse complement strand
GCCCAGCTCACCGGTGCCGCCGGTGACGAGGACCGTCCGCTCCGGGTCCAGCACGACCCGCTCGGACGCGTCCGCCGCCGAGACCCGCACCAGCCTCGGAGCCGTGACCCGGCCGCCGATCACGGCCAACTCCGGCTCACCGTCTGCGAGCAGAGCCCGCGCGATGGTGTCGGCGTCCGCGTTCGTGTCGAGGTCCAGCAGTCGGATCGCCCGGTCCTGGTACTCCGCGCGCACCGTCCGGACGAAGCCCGCCAGCGCGGCCTGCACCGGTTCACCGGCAACGGCGCCGCGCGTCACGAACACCAGCTCGCCAGGCTCGTCCACCAGCCGCTGAACCAGCGCGAGCACGTCCGCCAGCGCCTCGTGGACCGGTCGGCCGGCCCAGCCCGTCAGGTCCACCAGGGTCCGGCCGGGCAGCTCGTCGGCGTCGACGTCGGCGTCGGCGAGGTGGTCGACACCCAGCAGGCGCGCCAGGTCGCCGTTCCCGCCGAGGACGGCGCTGCGGCCGGCTTCCGCCGAGGACGGCGACTGCTGCACCTCCTGGTGGTCGACGCGGTAGAGGTGGTCGACGGTGGCGGCCCCGCGGACCTGCTCGGCGCTCGCCTCGCGGATCTGCAGTCCGTCCACGTACGCCACCGGGCCACCGGCCGGGTCCGCCACCCAGATCCGGGCGCTGGTGCCCGACGCGTCCAGGTCGACGCGCACCCGCAGTTCGGTGCCACCGGCCGCGAACAGCTCCACGCCCGTCCACTCGAAGGGCAGGAACACCCGCT
>NZ_JZKH01000275.1 GCF_000961885.1 Streptomyces rubellomurinus | reverse complement strand
GTCGGCGGGCGCGGTGGAGCTGCTGACGGACGAGGTGCCGTGGCCTGCGGGCGGTTCGCGGGTCCGGCGGGCCGGGGTGTCCTCGTTCGGGATCAGCGGGACCAACGCGCACGTGATCCTGGAGGAGGGGCCGGCTGCGGTCGTCTCGGAGGCGGTGAGCCCGGGCGGGGTGGTGGTGCCGTGGGCGCTGTCGGCGGGGTCGGGTGCGGCGTTGCGGGCGCAGGCGGAGCGGCTGCGGGCTTGGCTGGCCGACCGGCCGGACGTCGATCCGGCGGCGGTGGCGCGGACGCTCGCGTCGGGGCGCGCGGCGCTGGAGCACCGGGCGGTGGTGGCGGGGCGGGATCTGCCCGAACTCGTGGCGCGGCTGGGTGAATTGGCCGAGGCGGATTCGGTTCCGGCTTCCGGTTCGGGTGCGGTGTTCGTGTTCCCGGGGCAGGGGTCGCAGTGGGCGGGGATGGCGGCCGAACTCCTCGACGTCTCGCCGGTGTTCGCCGCCGCCGTCGAGGAGTGCGCGGCGGTGATGGACCCGTTGACGGACTGGTCGCTGCTGGACGTGTTGCGGGACGGTTCGGGTGCGCTGCTGGGGCGGGTGGATGTGGTGCAGCCCGCGCTGTTCGCCGTGATGGTCGGGCTGGCTCGCTGGTGGGAGTCGTGCGGGGTGCGGCCGTCCGCCGTGATCGGGCACTCGCAGGGGGAGATCGCGGCCGCGCATGTGGCCGGTCTGTTGTCGCTCGAAGACGCGGCCCGGGTCGTGGTGTTGCGCAGCCGGGCGCTGCGGAAGGTGTCGGGCGGCGGGATGCTGTCGGTCGGCGTCGGCGCC
>NZ_JZKH01000274.1 GCF_000961885.1 Streptomyces rubellomurinus | reverse complement strand
GACCAGCTCGGCCACGCCCTCGGCGGCCGGGCCGCGGCGGCTGACCAGCAGCAGGTGCCGCGTGCCGTGCCGCTCGGCCAGGTGCTTGGCGAAGCGCGCGCCCAGGCCGCCGGTGCCGCCGGTGATCAGCACCGTGCCGTCCGGGTTCGGGGACCAGCCGGCGCCGGGCGCCGCGGTCTCCGCGCGCATCAGGCGCGGCGCCAGCAACTCGCCCTTGCGGACGGCCAGTTGCGGCTCGTCCGTGGCGAGTGCGGCGTTCCAGTCCGGCTCGCCGTCGCCGTCTGAGCCGTCGACGTCCACCAGGACGAAGCGGCCCGGGTGCTCGGACTGGGCGCTGTGCACCAGGCCCCAGACCGGGGACTGCGCCACGTCGGGGGACTCCTCGCCCACGGCGACGGCGCCCCGGGTCGCCACGACCAGCCGGGCGTCGCCCAGCCGCTCGCTCGCCAGCCAGCGCTGCACCAGCTCCAGCGCCCGGACGGCGGTCACCCGCGCGGCCTCGGCCGGGTCGGCGGCGTCGGCGGGGGAGTCGATCGTGGCGACGACGGCCTGCGGCGCCTCGGCGCCCTCGGCGAGTGCCTGCTCCAGCGCGGCCAGGTCCGGGTGGGCCCGGCCCGCGCCCAGCAGCGCGAGGTCGAGCGGCGCGGCGGAGCGCTCGGCCGCGACCGCGGCCCAGTCGAGCCGGAACAGCGCGTTCTGCCGGCCGCGCTGGGTGCCGTCCAGCGCCGCCTGCTGGACCGGGCGGACGATGAGGGAGCGTGCGGAGACGACGGGGGTGCCGTCCGGGTCGACGGCGTCCAGGCGCAGCGAGGTGCCGCCGGTCATGGTGGAG
>NZ_JZKH01000273.1 GCF_000961885.1 Streptomyces rubellomurinus | reverse complement strand
GTGATCAAGGCGCAGGCCACCGCCGAGCTGCGGATCCTGGCCGAGCTGACCGGCGCGCCGGTGGTCACCACGCTGATGGCGCTGGGCGCCTTCCCGGACAGCCACCCGCAGCACCTGGGCATGCCCGGCATGCACGGCTCGGTCCCGGCCGTCACCGCGCTGCAGAAGTCGGACCTGCTGTTCACCCTCGGCGCCCGCTTCGACGACCGCGTCACCGGCCGGCTCGACAGCTTCGCCCCGCACGCCAAGGTCGTCCACGCCGACATCGACCCCGCCGAGATCGGCAAGAACCGCCCCGCCGACGTCCCGATCGTCGGCGACGCCCGGGAGGTCCTCGCCGACCTGATCGTCGCCGTCCAGGCCGAGTTCGACGCCGGCCACAAGGGCGACTACGCCGACTGGTGGGACAAGCTCGACCAGTGGAAGCGCACCTACCCGCTGGGCCACGAACCCGCCCCCGCCGGCCGGCTCTCCCCCCAGCAGGTCATCGAGCGCATCGGCCAGAAGGTCGGCCCCGACGCCATCTACGCCGCCGGCGTCGGCCAGCACCAGATGTGGAGCTCGCAGTTCATCCGCTTCGAGAAGCCCGGCACCTGGCTCAACTCCGGCGGCGCCGGCACCATGGGCTACGCCGTCCCCGCCGCCATGGGCGCCAAGGCCGGCCGCCCGGAGACCCCGGTGTGGGCCATCGACGGCGACGGCTGCTTCCAGATGACCAACCAGGAACTCGTCACCTGCGCCCTCAACGGCATCCCGATCAAGGTCGCCGTCATCAACAACGGCTCCCTCGGCATGGTCCGCCAGTGGCAGACGCTGTTCTACAACCAGCGCTACTCCAACACCG
>NZ_JZKH01000272.1 GCF_000961885.1 Streptomyces rubellomurinus | reverse complement strand
GGTGATCCGCGCGGCGCTGACCGCTGCCGGGCTGACCGCCGACCAGGTCGACGCCGTCGAGGCGCACGGCACCGGCACCCGGCTCGGCGACCCGATCGAGGCGCGGGCGCTGCTCGCCACCTACGGCCAAGGGCGGCCCACCGAACGGCCGTTGTGGCTCGGCTCGGTCAAGTCCAACCTCGGCCACACCCAGGCGGCGGCGGGCGTCGCGGGCGTGATCAAGATGGTGCAGGCGCTGCGGCACGGCGTGCTGCCGCGCACCCTGCACGTGGACCGGCCGACCCGCGAGGTGGACTGGACGGCGGGCGCGGTCGCGCTGCTCACCGAACCGGTGGACTGGCCGCGCGGCGAGGAGCCCCGGCGGGCCGGGGTCTCGTCGTTCGGCGTCAGCGGGACGAACGCGCACGTCGTCCTGGAGGAGGCACCCGAGGAGCCCGCGGAGGCCGAGGCACCCGAGAAGCCCGCGGAGTCGCCGGCTGTGGGCGCCGGCACGCCCGCCCGCGTGCTGCCGTGGCTGCTCTCGGCCCGGACCCGGGGCGGACTCGCCGCCCAGGCCGCCCGGCTGGCGGTGGCGATCGGACCGGAGGCCGAACCCGCCGACCTCGCACGCTCGTTGGCGACCACCCGGACGGCCCTGGAACACCGGGCGGTGGTGACCGGCCGAGGCCTGGACAGCCTGCTCGGCGGGCTGCGCTCCCTCGCGGACGGCGAGCCCGGGGGCGGCGTCGTCACGGGGACGGCCACCGGGGACGCCCGGGTGGTGTTCGTGTTTCCGGGGCAGGGGTCGCAGTGGGTGGGGATGGGGGCTGAGCTGCTGGATTCCTCGCCGGTGTTCGCGGCGCGGATC
>NZ_JZKH01000271.1 GCF_000961885.1 Streptomyces rubellomurinus | reverse complement strand
CCTGATCATCGCCGACGAGCCCACCACCGCCCTGGACGTCACCGTCCAGGCCCAGGTGATGGACCTGCTCGCCGAGCTGCAGGCCGAGTACAACATGGGCCTGATCCTGATCACCCACGACCTCGGCGTGGTCGCCGACGTCGCGGACAAGATCGCCGTGATGTACGCGGGCCGGATCGTCGAGACCGCCCCGGTGCACGAGCTGTACGCCCGCCCGGCGCACCCGTACACCAAGGGCCTGCTCCGCTCGATCCCGCGCCTGGACCAGAAGGGCCAGGAGCTCTACGCGATCAAGGGCCTGCCCCCGAACCTGCTGAAGGTGCCGACCGGCTGCGCGTTCAACCCGCGCTGCGACGTCGCCACCGACCTGTGCCGTACCGAGATCCCCCCGCTGCACCGGGTGACGGAGAAGGACGGCAAGGAGCTCATCGGCCGCGCCAGCGCGTGCCACCTCTGGAAGGAGACCCTCCATGGCTGAGCCCATCCTGGAGGTCAAGGACCTGGTCAAGCACTACCCGCTGACCCAGGGCGTCCTCTTCAAGAAGCAGGTCGGCGCGGTCAAGGCGGTCGACGGCATCTCGTTCGAGCTGGCCAAGGGCGAGACCCTCGGCATCGTCGGCGAGTCCGGCTGTGGCAAGTCCACGCTGGCCAAGGTGCTGATGAACCTGGAGCGGGCCACCTCCGGCCAGGTGCTCTTCAAGGGCGAGGACATCTCGACGCTGCAGGGTTCGGCCCTCAAGGCCGTCCGCCGCAACATCCAGATGGTGTTCCAGGACCCGTACACCTCGCTCAACCCGCGCATGACGGTCGGCGACATCATCGGCGAGCCCTTCGAGATCCACCCCGAG
>NZ_JZKH01000028.1 GCF_000961885.1 Streptomyces rubellomurinus | reverse complement strand
GGGCGCGGGCGTCCCGGCGTCCCGGCCGCGGCGGGCGGGCCTGGGGTTCACCTTGGTGCCGAAGAGGTCGCTGCGGATCACCTGGATCGCGACGATCACGAACAGCCACAGCACGGCCAGGAAGCCCAGCCGCATGACCGTGAGGGTCAGCTCTGACATGGCCGCCCCGTCAGTCCGGGAGCGAGGCGCGCGAACAACTCGGACACTACCCTTCGACCTGCCGGTAGACGATGGTGGTGGAACCCACGACGATGCGGGAGCCGTCGCGGAGCGTAGCGCGCTGGGTGTGCTGTCCGTCCACCACGATGCCGTTGGTGGAACCCAGGTCGAGCACCATCGAAGGGGTGCCGGGGCGGATCTCGGCGTGCTTGCGGGAGACCCCGGGGTCGTCGATCCGCACGTCCGCCTCGGTCGAGCGGCCGAGCACGCAGGCCGAGCCGGAGATCTGGTGCCGGGCGCCGTTCACCTCGATCCAGCGGCGGACGGAGGTGCCGTGGCCGGCGCCGGGGAAGGCCCGGACGTTGCCGCCCGCGGGCGCCGGCGGCGTCGGCGGGGCCGGGGGCATGGCGGGGGGCGCGGCGGGCGGCGGGGGCGTGCCGAACTGGCCGGCGCCCTGCTGCTGCCACGGTGCGCCGGGGGCCGGGGCGGCCGGGGGGCGGTCGTAGCCGGGCTGCGCCGGCTGCGGCGGGGCGTACTGCTGGGGCTCCTCGGCGGCGAGGGTGCGGCTGCGCACCCGGTACAGCCCGGTGTCGAGGTCGTCCGCCTTCTCCAGGTTCACCTGGAGCGGGCCCATGAAGGAGTACCGCTGGGCCTCCGCGTACTCGCGGACCATCCCGGCCAGCTCGGTGCCGAGCTGCCCGGAGTACGGGCTGAGCCGCTCGTGGTCGTGCGGGCTGAGCTCGACGATGAAGTCGTTCGGCACGACGGTGCGGTCGCGGTTCCAGATGCTCGCGTTGTTGTCGCACTCGCGCTGCAGCGCCCCGGCGATCTCCACGGGTTGGACCTCGGACTTGAACACCTTGGCGAAGGTGCCGTTGACGAGACCCTCCAGCCGCTGCTCGAACTTCTTCAGCATCCCCATGGGGCACCCCCTTCCAGGGTCCGTGCGCCTGCCTGCCGACCGACTCCCGCCGGGGATCCGGTCGCGCCTACTTGCGGTACTTCCGTACTGATCGTATCCACGCCGGGCCCTTCCGTACGGTTCCCGGACCGCGTGGTGCCCGGGGGTGGGCTCGGACACACAGGGTGACGCATGTCCGGCCCGGCACGCCAGGTGTGCCCGCCGGAGCGGTCGCCCACCCGTCGCGCACGCGTTCGTCGTGCATCCGTTCGGGTGCGGTCCGTTCCGCCGGAATACGGATTCGGAGTCGGCCCCGGGGCCGTGCTACTGTTTTCCACGTCGCAAGGGCCGCCCGGAAGGGAGGCCGGACCGGGGAAACGCGAAGGCCTTACGGTACCGAGCGGATCCGCGGATCGGTCGGCAACGAAGACAACACCCATGCGCGGGTGGCGGAATAGGCAGACGCGCTGGATTCAGGTTCCAGTGCCCGAAAGGGCGTGGGGGTTCAACTCCCCCCTCGCGCACAGCGAAGCCCCGCAGATCTACGGATCTGCGGGGCTTTTTTGTTCCCCGTTTCCGCCTCGCGGCGTGCTCCGGTGCTCCGGTGCTCAGGAGCGGGTGGCCGGGAGTTCGGCGCGGACCTCGAAGCCGCCGTCCTGGGTCGGGCCGGCGGTGAGGGTGCCGCCCAGCAGCTGGGCGCGCTCGCGCAGGCCGACCAGGCCGTGGCCGCCGCCGGGCAGCGTCTCGGCGGGGTGCACCGGGGGTGCCTCGTTGCGGACCTCGACCCGCAGCCGGCGGCCCTTCGCCCGGACCTTCACGTGCACCACCGCGTCGGGGGCGTACTTGGTGATGTTGGTGAGCGCCTCCTGGACGGTCCGGTACGCGGCCCGCTCGACGGCCTCCGGCCACGGGCGGTCGCCGGGGTTCAGCTCGGCGTCGGCGGCCAGCCCGCTCTGCTCGATCAGCCGGGGCAGGTCGGCCAGCCGGGGCTGCGGGGCGAGCGGGGCGTCCTGCAGCGGGCCGCCGGTGCCGCGCAGCACCCCGACCATCTGGCGCAGCTCGTCGAGGGTGCGCACGGACAGTTCGCGGATGGTGCGGGCGGTGGAGGCGGCGGCCGGGTCGGCGGTGCTGACCTGCAGCGCGCCGGCCTGGATGCTGATCAGGCTGACCTGGTGCGAGACCACGTCGTGCATCTCGCGGGCGAGCCGGCCGCGCTCGCTGATCAGCACCCGCTCGGCGAGCAGCCGGCTCTCCCGCTCCTGGCCGCGGGTCAGCTCGTCCAGGCGGGCGGCCAGCTCGTGGCGGGTGCGGGAGAGCAGGCCGGTGGCAGCCGGGCCGGCGGCCAGCATGACGGCCTGGATGGCGTCCAGTGCGGCGGCGCGGCTCAGGTCGAAGAGCTGGTCGGGCAGCGGCCAGTGGAAGTACTCGACCAGGGTGAAGAGGGCGGCGCAGGGGAAGACCAGCCGGGGGTTGGGCCGCTCGGCGGCCACCGTGTAGACGGCGGTGATCGGGGCCAGCCAGATGTCCTCCACCCAGCTGCCCGGCATGGTGAGCAGCAGCACGGTGACCGGGAAGCGGCGCCGGAACAGCAGGGCGACGGCGGCCAGGGTGGAGAGCGTGAGCTGCCACCAGGTGGCGTCCCGGGCCACCAGGGCGGCGTCCAGCAGGGAGTAGAGGACGGGCAGCGTCAGCATCAGCCAGGTCGAGGTGCACCAGGCCGGCAGCCGGCGGGAGGGCAGCTGGTCGGCGGCCGTCATGCGGCCGTCATGCCCCGTCGTTGGGCTTCGGCCGGACCAGTCCGGCCCGGTGCGCGACCACGGCGGCCTGGACCCGGTTGGCGGCGCCCAGCTTGCCGAGGATCGCGCTGATGTGGTCCTTGACCGTCCCGGTGCCGAGGAAGAGCCGGTCGGCGATCTCGGCGTTGGACAGGCCCTCGCCGAGCAGGGCGAGCACGTCGAGTTCCCGGCCGGTGAGGGTGCGGGCCAGCGCCGTCGCCTCGGCGTCCGGGCCGCCGCCGTCCACGTAGCCGCCGATCACGGTGCGGGTGACGGTCGGGGAGAGGATGTTGCCGCCGGCCGCGAGCACCCGGACGGCGTGCACCAGCTGCTCGGGGGCGGTGTCCTTGAGCAGGAAGCCGGAGGCGCCGGCGCGCAGGGCGGTGCCGATGTACTCGTCGGTGTCGAAGGTGGTGAGCATCGCCACCGCGGGCGGGTCGGGCAGGGCGCGCAGCCGGCGCAGCACCGAGATGCCGTCGAGGTCCGGCATCCGGATGTCGAGCAGCACCACGTGCGGGCGCAGCCGCTGGACGTGCTCCTCGGCCTGGCCGCCGGAGCAGTCGCCGACCACTTCGAGGTCGGGGGCGGAGCCCACGATGAGGCCGAGGCCGGAGCGGACCAGGATCTCGTCGTCGACGATGAGCACGCGGGTGGTGGTGATGGTGCCTCCTCGGTTCGGGCGGCCGGCCGGGGCGGTCCGCGTGGGTCGTTCCGAGGGTAGGGGTAGGAGCGGGGGCGTGCCGAACGCGTGGCGGGGTCCCACCCCCGCCGTTCGGCGGGGGTGGGAATCCGCTACCCGGTTCACGTAATTCTCACGTCCGGTGCGGAACCATGGATTTGGCTGCCTCTTCGTCGGCCTGCTCCCCGTGGGCGGTCCGCGCGGGCGGCCGGTCAGACCACCGGGCCGTGCGGGCGCCCGGAGCCGGGCCGTGTGCGGATGCGCCCCACCACCTGATCGTTTGGAATTGAGCTGTGTCGTCCACTGTGAAGTCGGAGCCGTCCGCGCCGCCCCAGGAGCCCCGGCACCCCGGTGCACTCGACCGCTGGAGCCCGCGGGCCGCCTCGGCCTGCGTCTGGTACCTCCGGCTGCTGGCGCTGCTGAACATCTCGACGGTGCTGCTGGTGCCGTGGCGCAACCAGGTCAGCGAGCACAACGAGGGTGAGTACTTCACCCCCTACCTGATGACCTCCGGCCTGGCGGCCGCGGTGCTGTCGATCTTCCTCGCGGTCGCGATGCGGCGCCGCAAGCGGGCCGCGTGGATCTTCAACGCGGCGCTCGGCAGCCTGTTCGCGGTGCTGTACGTGCTCGCCATGGTGGTGCCCGGGGAGCGGTTCAACCACCACCCGCTCAACTACATCTCGACGGTGCTGACCTGCGCGTTCGTGCTGGCGCTGTGGGTCGGGCGGAAGGAGTTCACCTCCAAGGGCGACCGCTCCAACCCGAAGACCGCGGCGGCCACCTTCGTCGGCGGGCTGGCGTTCGGCGGCGGTGTCGGCGCGCTGCTGGTCTGGTCGACGAACGCGCTGACCGGCGCGGGCTTCTGGGACCTCTTCCGGTACTCGGTCGGCCGGATGATCACCATCACGCCGACCCAGCACCTGCGCTCGGTGATCTCCGCGCCGACCTGGGTCGACGCGGCGATCAACGCGATGGGCGCGGTGCTCTTCCTGCTGGTGCTGTACGTGGCCTTCCGCAGCCCGCGCGGCAAGGAGCTGCTGACCGCCGAGGACGAGGGGAAGCTGCGGGCGCTGCTGGACAAGCAGGGCGAGCGGGACTCGCTCGGCTACTTCGCGCTGCGCCGGGACAAGGCGGTGATCTTCTCCCCCAGCGGCAAGGCCGCGGTCACCTACCGGGTGATCGGCGGGGTGTCGCTCGCCTCGGGCGACCCGATCGGCGACCCGGAGGCCTGGCCGGGCGCGATCGACGCCTGGCTCGCGGAGGCCCGCGAGCACGCCTGGGCGCCGGCCGTGATGGGCGCCTCCGAGGAGGCCGGGGTGATCTACGCCCGGCACGGGCTGGACGCGCTGGAGCTGGGTGACGAGGCGATCGTCGAGCTGGACGAGTTCTCGCTGGACGGCCGGGCGATGCGGGTGGTCCGCCAGGCGTACAACCGGGTCAAGCGGGCCGGGTACACGGTGCGGATCCGCCGGCACGAGGACATCTCCGAGGCGGAGATGGAGCAGCTGGTGGCGAAGGCCGACGAGTGGCGCGACGGGGCGACCGAGCGCGGCTTCTCGATGGCGCTGGGCCGGCTCGGCGACCCGGGCGACGGCCGCTGCGTGATGCTGGAGTGCCACGACGGGGACGGCGAGCTGAAGGCGCTGCTGAGCTTCGTTCCGTGGGGCCCGGACGGGCTCTCGCTGGACCTGATGCGCCGGGCCCGGGACACCGAGAACGGCCTGATGGAGTTCATGGTGATCGAGATGCTGCAGCGCGCCGACGCGGTGGGGCTGAAGCGGGTGTCGCTGAACTTCGCGATGTTCCGTTCGGTCTTCGAGCGCGGCTCGAAGCTCGGCGCCGGGCCGGTGCTGCGGCTGTGGCGTTCCGTCCTGGGCTTCTTCTCGCGCTGGTGGCAGATCGAGTCGCTGTACCGCGCGAACGCCAAGTACCGGCCGATCTGGGAGCCGCGCTACCTGCTGTTCGAGAAGAGCAGCGAGATCCCGCGGATCGGCATCGCGAGCGCGCGGGCCGAGGGCTTCATCGTCGCGCCGAGCCTGCCCGCCCTGTTCCGTCGCCGGCACGCGGGGGCCGCCGTGGTGGCGCCCCGGGTCCCGGTGGCGGCACGCGACGGGAAGGGGTAGCCCTCCGCCGGGGGGCGGAGGGGGGCCCGGGGGCGGGGGCCTCCGGAACCGGCCGGAGGGGGTGTTCTCGGCCGGATGGGGGTGCGGCCGGGAGGCGGCTCTCCCCCCAGAGGATGACGCCGATCCCCTTCCGAGCCGATGTGGATTTGTTAACGGCCTTCTAATGTTGGGATAGCCGAGAAAAAATTTCGGGGACTTCGAGAGAAACGGTTGTGATGGACAGGACCCACGCGGGGGGCGTGCGAAAGGGGCCGCTGGCGTACGCCAGATCGGCCGCTGTCGCCGAGTGGGGAACGTTGTTCGTGGCGGTCCGGGACGGCGTGGTGCGCAAGAAGTTCGCCGCCGTGCCGCTGGCGACCGCGGCGACGTTTCTGATCCTGCTGTTCAGCATCGTCCAGCACCTGCCGGGCGGCGAGCGCTTCGTGAACCACATCGGGGTGGTGAAGGCGGCCCTGCCGCTGGAGGTCTCCCTGCTGCGGACGCCGTTGTCGCTGTACGTGCCGGCGCTGGACCTGCCGGTCTGGGGGGCGCTGGCCCAGGTGTTCGTGGTCTTCGCGATCGCGGAGATCGTGCTCGGCCGGCGGATGACCCTGGTGGTCGCCTACGCCTGCACCCTGGCGGGCACGCTGTTCGCCCGGGTCGGGGTGGCGGTCGGGCCGGGCCACGTGTTCGGCTTCCCGAAGTGGGTCGCCTACGTGCGGGACACCGGGCCGTCCGCGGCGGTGGTGGCGCTGGCGATCTGCATCGCGTTCCGCTGCCGGGCCTGGTTCACCGCCGGCCTGGTGGTGGTGCTGATGGTCGGCGAGGCCGTCGTGCTGCCGAACCTGGCCGGCCTGGAGCACGTCGTCGCGGTGATCACCGCGCTGCTGATCGCCGTCTCGGTGGAGGTGTTCGGGGACTTCTGGCCCCGGGTGCTGGCCGGGGTCGGGGCCGCCACCTCGGTGGCCACCGCCGCCTCCCGGGAGGTCGCGGAGGCGCGCCGCCCGGCCGGGGCCGTCATTCCCTGAGGGGGCCTGTCGCTGCGCTGTCGGCCGGGTGCCGGACGCTGTCCGCACCCGGCCGTCAGGCGTGCGGGAGGGGCAGTTCGAACCAGACGACCTTGCCCACCGCCTTGCGGGCGGTGCCCCAGCGTTCGGCGAGCTTGGTGACCAGGGTGAGGCCGCGGCCGGTCTCGCCGAGCTGCTCGGCCGGCTCCAGCGAGGGCAGGTTGTGGTTGTCGTCGCTGACCTCGACCAGCAGCTTGTCCACCCGGATCAGCTGGAGCTGGACGCGGTCCCGGGCCACCCGGACGGCGTTCGTGACCAGCTCGCTGACCAGCAGCTCGGTGGTGTCGCTGAGCGCCTCCAGGTGCCAGGCGGCCAGCTGCTCGCGGACCAGCGAACGGGCCCGGCGCACCTCGCGCTGGTCCACGACGAGGTCCCAGGTGGCCACCTCGGACGGGGCGACCCCGTCGAAGCGGGCCACCAGCAGGGCGACGTCGTCCTTCCGGTCGTCCGAGTGCAGCCGCTTCAGCACCACGTCGCAGGCCTGCTCGGGGCTCTGCCGGGGGTCGATCAGGTTCCCGCACAGCGCCGCCAGGCCGGCTCCTATGTCCCCGCCCCGGACCTCGACCAGGCCGTCCGTGCACAGCACCAGCATCGAGCCGTCCGAGACGTCGATGGTCTTGGCGACGAACGGCACCCCGCCGACGCCGATCGGCGCGCCGGCCGGGATCTCCAGCAGCTCGCCGCGGCCGTCCGGGTGCACCAGCACCGGCGGGACGTGGCCGGCGCTGGCCAGCTCGCAGGTCCGGTTGATCGGGTCGTAGACCGCGTACAGGCAGGTGGCGAGGTGGTCGTCGCCGAGCTTGTGGGCCAGGTTGTCCAGGTGGCGCAGCAGCTGGCCGGGCGGGAGGTCGAGGGCGGCCAGGGTCTGCATGGCGGTGCGGAAGCGGCCCATCGCGGCGGCCGAGTGCAGGCCGTGGCCCATCACGTCGCCGACCACCAGGGCGACCCGGCTGCCCGGCAGCTGGATCGCGTCGAACCAGTCGCCGCCGACCTCGGCCTTCGGATCGCCGGGCAGGTAGCGGTGGGCGATCTGCACGCCGGGGATCTGCGGCGGGCGGGTCGGCATCATCGAGCGCTGCAGGGTGGTGGCGACCCGGGCCTCGGCGCGGTGCAGCCGGGCGTTGTCCAGCGACAGCGCGGCCCGGACGGCCAGCTCCTTGAGGGTGGCGGCGTCGCTCTCGTCGAACGGGTCGCGGTCCGGCAGCCGGAGCAGCTTGAGGATGCCCAGCACGGTGCCCCGGGCGGACAGCGGGACGACCAGCATCGAGCGGCCGGAGACCACCGGGGCCAGCCGGGCGTCGCCGAGCGCGCTCGCGTAGTCCACCGCGACGTCCGCACTGACCGCCGGGACCAGCACCGGCTGGTTCAGCTGCAGGGCCATCCCGGGCGGGGTGCGCCGGGGCATGCTGACCAGCGAGCCCTCGGCGAGCACGTGGTCCCAGACGCCGCCGGTCTCGTTGCAGACCAGGGCGACCCGGCGCAGCATCGTGTCGTCGTCCGGGCGGGCGACCGGCAGCTCGGAGTCCGAGATCAGCCCGTCCACCAGGTCCACGCAGGCGAAGTCGGCGACCCGGGGGACGAGCACCTGGCACAGCTCGCGGGCGGTGAAGCCGAGGTCCAGGGTGGTGCCGACCTTGCCGCCGACCTCGTTCAGCAGGGCCAGCTGCTCGCCGGCCTGCCCGTTGGTGAGGAACGGGCCGAGCCGGCCGGCCGGCGGGTTCTCCGGGCACGCGGGGGCGGCCGGGACGGACGGGGCCGCCGGGGCCGCGGGTGCGGGGACGGCCGGGTGGCCGGGGGCGGGCGGGGTGGCGGCGGCCGGCTCGATGGCGGCTCCTCCTCGGGTGTCTGGACCTGCGGTCGGTGCGGTCGGTGCGGTGGTCGGTGCGGCCTGCGGTGCCGTGGGCGACGCGGCGTGCGGTTCGGCGGCGGGGCGCTGGGCGGGCAGCGAGCCGGGCGGCCGGCGGCCGGCCGAGGGCTCGGGCGGGGCCGGCGGGCCGATCCGGGCGGCGCGCTGCTGCGGCGTCGGGTAGCGGCGGCCGATCGCGGTGGCCGCGTGCGCCGTGCCGCCCTGGGCCTCGGCGGGCAGCACCGGCAGCACGGTGGCGGCGTCCAGCCGCAGGGCGGGCAGGCCGGCGGCGTCCAGCACGTCGAGCAGCAGCACCCGGCGCTCGGCGGGGGCGGGCGGCAGCAGCCGGGCGAACTGCGCGGGCATCGGGGAGGCGCCGGGCGCGGTGAGGACGGCCGTGAGCCGGTGGAAGCCGCCCCGGGCGGACGGGGTCGCGGCGAACGGCAGCAGCCGCTCACCGAGCGCCAGCCGCGGGCCGGCCGTGCGCAGCGGCCGGGCGTCGGCGGCGAGGGCGAGCAGGCCGCCGGACGGGTCGCCCGCCGGGTGGCCCAGCGGGTAGGCCCACCAGAACACGTCGCGGACGTGCTCCTCGCGGTCGACGACCGGGATCCGGCCGGCCCAGGGGCCGCCGTGGGCGGTCAGTGCGGCCAGCGTGTCCAGGGCGTCGCGGCGGCGGCCGGCCGGGCCGGCGGGGTGCCCGGGGGCGGCGGCCGGCTCGGCGGCGGGCAGCAGGCCGGCGGCCGGGCGGTCGTGGACGACCTCGGCGCGGTGCCCGAACAGCTCCTCGGCGGTCCGACTCCACTGGGTGATCCGCCCGGCGCGGTCGACCAGGACGAGGGCGAGCCGGACCAGGGCGGCCACGCCGGTCGGGTGGTCACCCGGCACGGTCTCGGCGCCCGCCGGACGCGGTGTGGAGTTGGACTCGGCCACCATGGATTCGGTCTGCTCCCGCCTGGCCGCCACGCCTGGAGGCGGCCCGTCACTCCGGAGGAAGGCACGCTGTGCGGATACCAGCGAAGCACGGACCGGGCCGGGCTCGACACCGAAACGGGGAGATTCATCAGTATCGGTTGCGTGTCGTACCGCGCGCGCCGGTGCGCACCCCGGGTTCACCCGGACGGCGCTGCCGGGGGCGAGGGTAGGGTGGCAGGCCGGGCCGCCCGAGCGGGCGCCCGGCAGGACGCAGCCGGCCGGACGAGACAGAGGCGAAGAGTGAGCGCGCAGAGCCCCGCCCGCTGGACGGATCCGGAGCAGTCGGAGCTGGAGGAGCGGGTCGCCGCCGCCGAACTCGCCTGGCTGACCATGGACGTCGACGTGCAGACGCTGCGCGTCGAGATCGACAACTTCGCGCTGATCCACCACCAGCTGCTCGGCCCGCTCTACGCCCGGCTGGACGAGCTGGACGCGCTCGTCGCCGAGGCCGTCGCGGCCCGCACCGGCCGGCCCGAGGACCGGCGGCGGGCCGCCGAGGCGCGTCGGCAGGTCGAGGAACTGCCGGACCTGGACGCGCTGTTCGACTCCGTGCGGGAGGTGCGGGAGAAGTCCGGGCAGGACGCGGACGCCGTACCGCCGCCGCCCGCCGCGCCCGCCCGGGTCCGCCCCGGCAAGGACGCCCAGCGGATCTACCGCGACCTCGTCCGCCGCGCCCACCCCGACCTGACCACCGACCCCGGCGAGCAGCAGCGCCGGGCGGCCTTCCTGGCCCGGGTCAACGAGGCCTACGCGTACGGCGACGCCGCCGCGCTGGCCGGGCTGGCCGCCGAGTGGTCCACCGCGCCCGAGGCCGCGCCCGCCGTCGACTCCCCCGACCGGCTCGACTGGCTGCGCCGCCGGCTGGACTGGCTCACCGCCAAGATCACCGAGACCGCCACCGAGCAGGTCCGGCTGGAGCAGACCCCGATGGGCCAGCTGCTCGCCCTCGCCCCGCAGGACCCGGACGGTCTGCTGGAACAGCTCGCCGAGGAGCTGCTGGCCAAGGCGGCCGAGCGGCAGGCCGAGCTGGAGCGGCTGCTGGGGCCGTCCGGCGACCCGTCCGGCCGGGCGGGCGCGGTGGGCGACAATGGCACCGAGTCGACCGAGACCCAGGAGAACCAGACGATGTTCGCGCAGATCCCCGCCACTGACGCCGCCGCCGTGCCCGCCGACGCCGCCCTGCTGGACGTGCGCGAGCAGGACGAGTGGGACGCCGGCCACGTCGAGGGCGCGCTGCACATCCCGATCGGCCAGGTCGTCGCCCGGATCGGCGAGCTGCCGGACGAGAAGCTG
This sequence comes from Streptomyces rubellomurinus, assembly GCF_000961885.1. Classification (GTDB taxonomy): domain Bacteria; phylum Actinomycetota; class Actinomycetes; order Streptomycetales; family Streptomycetaceae; genus Kitasatospora; species Kitasatospora rubellomurina. The sequence continues at coordinate 77,999 of NZ_JZKH01000028.1, read as the reverse complement.
TACGTGCTGTGCCGGGTCGGCGGCCGCTCCGCCCAGGTCGTCCAGTACCTGGTGCAGCAGGGCCGGGAGGCCGTGAACGTCGACGGCGGGATGTACGCCTGGGAGGGCGCGGGCCGTCCGATGGTGAGCAGCACCGGGCAGCCGGCCTTCGTCCTGTAGCGGTCGGCCGGGGGAGGGCATGACGGAGACGACGGACCGGGCGGCGACGGCGCGGCCGGCGGGGGACCGCCCGACTGCGGACCACCCGGCGGGGGACCGCCCGACTGCGGACCACCCGGCGGGGGACCACCCGGAGGGGGACCACCCGGCCCGGGACCGGGTCTGGTCGGCGCCCGCGCAGCTGGTGCTGGGCCTGGCCGCCGCCATGCTGACGGCCGGCACCGGGCTCTTCCTCGCCGCCGTGTTCCTGCACGTCGCGCCCGCCAACACGCTGTCCCGGCAGTACCGCGACCAGATCGACGGCGTGGTCTACCCCGAGTTCGAGCAGAACTGGAAGCTGTTCGCGCCCAACCCGCTGCAGCAGAACATCACCGTGGACGCCCGGGTGCGCACCGTCGCGGACGGCGGCACCACCCGCACCCGCGACTGGACCGGGCTGACCGCGCAGGACATCGCCGCGATCCGGGGCAACCCGGCGCCCAGCCACGTCGACCAGAACCTGCTGCGCCGCGCGTGGGACTTCTACGACGGCTCGCACGACCCGCAGGACGAACGGCCGACCGGCACCCGCGGCAAACTCGCCGAGCAGTACCTCAAGCGGATCGCGCTGCAGCGGATCGGCCGCGAGGTGGACGGCGAACGGGTGCTGGAGATCGAGTTCCGGATGACCGCGACCACCGTCGCGCCGCCCGCCTGGAGCGGCGAGGCCGAGCCGCCCGCGCCGAAGGTGCGGGAACTGCCGTGGTGGCCGGTGGCCGACGAGGACTACCGGGGGCTCGGGTGAGCGAACCGGCGCGTCGGGTGGCGGAGCAGCCGCGGCTGCTGGACGGCATCCCCCGCCAGGGCCCCGAACCCGGTGTCGGCGTGCCCGCCGCCGCGCCTGCCGTCGCGCGGTCGGCCCCGGTGCCGCCCGCGCCGGGGGTGCGGGAACGGGTGGGCCGGGCGGTCTGGCAGGCGCTCGCGGCGTTCACCGGTCGGGCCCTCGGCCCGCACCAGGCCGCGGCGGTGCGGATCGGCTTCGGGCTGGTCTGGCTCGCCTACCTGCTGCGCGAGTGGCCGCACCGCCGGGTGCTGTACGGCGACCTCTCCCCCTGGTCGATGCCCCTGGCCGAACGGCTGCTCGCCGAGAACGGGGCGTTCACCGTGCTGCCCTGGTTCGGCGGCCGGCTCTGGTTCGAACTCGTCTACCACCTGGCGGTGTTGGCCGCCCTGGCGGTGCTGCTCGGCTGGCGGACCAGGGCCAGTGCGGTGCTGTTCCTGGTCACCGTGCTGTCGCTGCAGAACCGCGACGTGTTCCTCGGCGACGGCGGCGACAACGTCGTCCACCTGATGGCGGTCTACCTCGTCTTCACCCGCTGCGCGCAGGTCTGGTCGCTGGACGCGCGGCGACCGGCGGGCCGGGGCGGGGTGGTGCTGTGGGCCGTCCTCGGCGCGCTGCTGGCGGCCGCTCAGTTCGGCGGCTCCGCCGGTGACGCGCTGACCTGGACGACGACGAGCTTCCCGTACGTCGGGTGGTCGCCGCTGTTCTGGGGGCTGTGGGCGGTGGCCGGGCTGTGGTGGGCGCTCGGGCGGCTGCGGCCGGACGGCGAGATCCGGGCGGTGCTCGACGCGCTGGCGAACATGGTGCACAACTGCGCGATGGCGGTGATCGCCGCCGAGGTGGTGCTGATCTACGCCACGGCCGGCTGGTACAAGGTGCAGGGCTCGCGCTGGCAGGACGGCACCGCGCTGTACTACCCGCTGCACCTCGACTACTTCGCCCCCTGGCCCTGGCTGTCCGGGCTGGTCGGCTCGGCACTGCTGCCGGTGTTCCTGATCTCGTACGGGACGGTGATCCTGCAGGTCGCCTTCCCGTTCACGCTGCTCAACCGGCGGGTCAAGAACGCGCTGCTGGCGCTGATGATGGCCGAGCACCTGGGGATCGCGGTGGTGCTCGGGCTGCCGGTGTTCTCGCTCGCGATGATCGCGGCGGACTCGGTGTTCCTGCCGACCAGCGTGCTGCTCTGGCTGGCCGCACGGGCGGACCGGCTGCGCCGGTGGCGTCCCGCGGGGGATGCCGCGACCTAGGATGTCGCTATGTCCTGGTTCGCCGCACTTCGTGACACCGCGCGGACCGGGCTCACCCTCGACCGGGCGCTCACCGACCCCAAGCGGGCGCTGCGCGGCGCGGTCGCCGTCGCCCTGGTGCTCTTCCCCACGCTGGCGCTCGGCGGGCCCGCGCTCGCCACCTCGGCCGCGATGGGCGCCTTCATCGCCGGGACGGCCACCTTCCAGCGCAGCTTCCGGCCCCGGGCCAGCCTCGCCGTCGCGGCCGGACTCGGGCTCGGCACCAGCACCTTCCTCGGCTACCTGGCCGCCGGCGTGTACGGGCTGTTCCCGGCGCTGCTCGCGGTGTGGGCCTTCGGCGCCGGGCTGGCCTGGGCGATCGGGCCGACCGCCGGGGTGGTCGCCGCCAACACCGTCTCGGTGATGCTGGTCGTCGTCCAACTCCCGGTCAGCGCCGCGGCCGCGCTCGGCCACGGACTCGTCGCCGCCCTCGGCGGCGTCACCCAGGCCGTCGTCATCACCCTGTGGCCGATCGGCAGTTGGACCGCCCAGCGGTCCGCCCTCGCCGACACCTATGCCGAACTCGCCGACTACGCGCGGCGGTTGCGGCAGGATCCGACCGCGCACGTGGACCCGGCGCCGTTCATGACCGCCCGGCACGCCGCCGCCCTCACCCCCTGGCAGGACCGCCACCGGCCGCCCGAGCTGCGCGGCCTGCGCGGCATCGCCGAACGCATCCGCCCCACCCTCGCCGCGCTCGCCGACCCCAAGGTCGGCGCCCCCGAGGAAGGGCCCGGGCGCGACCGGGCCCGGGAGGTGCTGGCGGCCGCCGCCGAGGTCATGGACGCCCTCGCCCGGGCCGTCCGCACCGGCGACCCGCTCCGGCTGCCCCGCTCCGCGCCCTCGCTCACCGTCGTCGGCGCGGAGGACGGGCCACGGCTGCAGGGCGCCGCCCGGCACTCCGCGCGGCGGCTCGGCGGACTGCTGCGCAAGGCCGCGGACGCGCTCGACCGCGGCGACGAGGACACCATCACCACCCCGGTGGTCGGCGCCGGCGGGGCCCTGCACAAGCCCCCGCTCTCCCGGATGCTGCCCGTCGCGCTGCGGGCCGTCCGGCGCCAGCTCCGGCCGCGCTCGGCGATCTTCCAGCACGCCGTCCGGCTCGCCGGGGTCGTCACCGTCGCCTACCTGCTCGCCCGGCTGGCCGGCTTCCACCACGGCTACTGGGCGCCGCTCACCGCCGCCATGGTGATGCGGCCCGACTTCGCGCAGACCTACAGCCGCGGCGTCGCCCGGCTCGCCGGGACGGTCGTCGGCGTCGCCGTCTCGACGCTGGTCGTGCAGCTCGCCCACCCCGGGCACTGGGTGCTCGCCGCGCTCGCGGTGCTGTGCATCGGCGCGGCGTACCTGACGCTGAAGACCGGGTACGCGCTGATGACCGTCGGGATCTCCTCGTACGTGGTGTTCCTGCTCGGGCTGCAGGCCGGGGACCCGCTGGTCACCGCCTTCGAACGGGTCGGGCTGACGCTGCTCGGCGGAACCGTGGCCCTGCTGACGTACGCGCTGTTCCCCACCTGGCAGACCGCCCGGCTCGGCGAACGGCTCGCCGAGTGGCTGGCCGCCGCCGGGCGGTACGCGGCCGCCGTCGTCGCCTGCTACGAGACGCCGGACCGGCCGCGCGGGCGGAGCGTGCGGTCCGCGCTGCTCGACTCGCGGGAGGCGCGCTCCGAACTGCTCCAGGCGATCCAGCGGGCCGACGCCGAACCCGGGCGGCACGAGACCGGGCTCGCCGGGGTGACCAGGCGCCAGGTCGACCGGGCCCGGGCCGCGGTCGGACACCTCGGGCGGGTCGCGGTGCTGCTGGAGGCGCACCTGCCGGCGGCGGACGCGGAGCCGGTGCCCGGGACGGCGGAGTACGCGGAGGAGCTGCGGCTCGCCACCGCGCTCGCGGCGGGGGCGCTGCTCACCGGGCGGCCGGTGGAGTTCGGGGCGGTGCGGGACGCGCAGGCGCGGCTGGAGGAACGGCTGGCGGCGGGGGCGCCGGGGGTGGAGCGGGACGTGGTGCGGGCGGGGACGCGGCTGCTGGGGCAGGCGCTGCGGGACCTGGAGCGGGCGTTGCGGGGGAGTGCGAAGGGGGTGTGAGTCGGGGTGGGTGCGGGTCGGTGATCGCTGCCGCCGGACGCCGCAGTGAGTAGGGCACTGGCGGGGTGACAGCATGATTGCCATGGACGACGAGGTGGAGCGGGCCTGGCGGGCGGCGGAGCGGGAGCCCGGGGTGGTGGTGCTGGACGGGTTCCACGCGCTGAAGCACGCGCTGCGGTTCGGCGGGGACGTGCGGCGGGTGCTGACCTCGGACCGGGCGGCGCTGGCGGCGCTGGCCGAGGAGCTGGCGGCGGACGTCGGGCCGGCGCTGGACGAGCTGGCGGTGGAACTGCCGGAGCCGGTGCTGCGCTCGCTGGTGCCGCGGCTGCATCCGACCGGGGTGATCGCGCAGGTGCGGCGGCCGTCCGCCGGTGCGAACCGGGAGGCGCTGGCGCGCCGGCCGCGGCGGGCGCCGGTGGTGCTGCTGGAGAACCCGCGGAACCTGGGCAACGTCGGGGCGGTGATCCGGCTGGCGGCCGGCTTCGGTGCGACCGGGGTGGTGACCACCGGCGAGCTGGACCCGTGGCACCCGACCGTGCTGCGCGGCAGCGCGGGCCTGCACTTCGCCACCGCCGTCGAGCGGCTGAGCCTGCCGGAGCTGCCGGACGGCCCGCTGTACGTGCTGGACCCGGAGGGCGCGGACATCCGGGAGGTGCCGTTCCCGGACGACGCGCTGCTGGCCTTCGGCACCGAGCGGCACGGCGTCTCGGCGGAGCTCCGGGCGCGGGCGGACCAGCTGGTCGCGGTGCCGATGCGCCCCGGGGTGTCCAGCTTCAACCTGGCGACCAGCGTCGGGATGGGGCTGTTCCACTGGATGGCGGGGCGCCCGCCCGGCGCGGGGCCGGACGGGCGCTGAGGCGGAGCGGGGGCGGTCAGGAGAAGAGCCGGCGCCAGGTCTCCGGGCCCGGGTAGCCGTCGGCGTCCGCATCCGTCCAGCCCTGGGCCTGCTGGAAGGCCTGGACGTTGCGGCGGTCGCTCTCGCTCCACCGCGGGCCGGGGCCGACGCCGTACGCGCCGCCGTAGCCCTTGCGGACCAGCTGCTCGCCGAGCTGCCGGACGGAGTCGTTGTCCTGCCCGGGCCCGAAGGCCTCCCGGCCGGGGTAGGCGGGGGTGCCGGTGGCGGTGCCGGGCGGGGGCGGCGGGGGCGACGGGACGCCGGCGGCGTCGATGTCGCGGCCCTTGCCGTTGACCAGGTAGGCCCAGGTGTCCTTGCCGGGGATGCCGTCCGCCTCGGCGCCGCGCCAGCCCTGGGCGAGCTGGAAGGCCTGGGTCGCCCTGCGGTCGGCCTCGCCCCAGCGCGGGCCGGGGCCCTCGGAGTAGAAGCGGGCGCCGCCGCGCTGCACCAGCATCCGGCCGAGCCTGGTGACGTAGGCGTTGTTCGCGCCGGGGCCGAACTTGTCCGCGCCGGGGAAGGCGTCCGCGGAGGTTCCGCCGTCGCTGCTGCCGCCGGACAGGCCGGTGTAGCGGTACGGGACGTAGCCGGCGGAGTTGTTCCAGTACGCGTACGGGGTGTCGCGCTTCTTGGTGCCGGGGGAGGTCTGCTCGTAGGCGAGGTAGCGGGTGCGGGAGGAGTCCGTCCAGCCGCCGAAGAGCGTGACGTGCGAGCCGGCCTGCGGGTTGGCCGGGTTGTTGTAGATCAGCACATCGCCGGGCTGGAGGTCGTTCTTCCCGATCCGCTCGGCGAAGTCGGGCAGGGTCCAGGTGGTCTGGCTGCTGTCGAGGCCCCAGGCCATCGAGACGAAGCCGGAGCAGTCCTGGCGGTAGCCGTCCGACCAGTAGCGGCCCATGCTGTACGGCACCCGTTGGTCGACCCAGCTCTGTGCGCGCTGGATGATCTGCGCGCGGGTGACCGGGACGGCGGCGCCGCGGGCCTCCTGGTCCTCGCCGTACAGGCCGCTGACCTCGCCCTGCGGGGACGCCGGGGGCTGGGCGGTGCTGCTGCCGCCCGGGCCGGGGGTGGGGGCGGGCGCCGCGGCGGCGGATCCGGCGGCCGCGGTGCCGCCGGCTATCGCGGTGCCCACCGCGGCCACCAGGACGGCGGCCCGGCGGCGCAGGCTGCGGGCCGCCGCGTGGCCGCCCTCGTGGACGGGGGCGGCGTGCAGCCGGGCCAGGCGGCGGGCGCCGCAGCCGCCGCACGTGCAGTCCTCGCCCGGCTCGATCTCGTCGAACTCCGGCAGCGGGGACAGGTCGGTCAGGGTCATGCTCCGCCTCTTTCCTGCGGTCCTTCCTGGTCACGGCCTGACGGCGTGACAGGAGTGGCCTGCCCGGGTCGGCTCCGCGTGCCACCGGGACCAAAGTCCCAAAGCGGGCGGGGTGCGGCGCGGCGGATTGAGCCGGAGGGGTGACGACCAGTTGGCTCCCGGGCGTGGCGCGGGACCGGCGGAGCGGTTAGTGCCGGTACGGAGCTGTGCGCGGGGTCAGCGCGGGTTGGCCGGCGAGTACTCGGGATCGGTCCAGGTCAGCGGGGTGGCGTCGGCGAGCTCGACCACGCCGGTGACGGCGAGTTCGACCATCCGCTCGGCGCCCGGGGCGGCGCTGCGGGCCTCCTCGGACCAGTCGGTGCGGGCCTCGCCGGTGACCAGCAGCGCCCCGCCGGTCTCCCAGTCGGGCAGCAGCAGGCCGGCGCGCGGGTCCACCTCGAGGTTGCCGAGGGTCAGGAACATGCTGTTGCCCGGGTACTCCGGCCAGCGCAGCCGGTCCGGGGCGACGGCCTGGAGGAAGCCGGGCAGGCCGCCGCGGTGCGAGGCGTCGACGCTGCCGTCCGGGCCGGTGGTGGCGATGAAGAAGGTGTCCGCGGTGACGGCCGTCAGCTGCTGCGCGGTGGTCAGCGTGGTGCCGGCGGCGACGGTGCGGGGCGGGCCGGCCTCCGGGCGGTCCAGCGGGGTGCGGCGCTGGATGTACTTCGGGCAGTTGGAGACCACCTCCTCGGCGGTGACCGCCAGCCCGCCCCGCCCGTCCGGCCGGGAGTGGCCGTTGAGCCGCATCCGGCGGCGGCCGGCCGCGTCCAGCGCGATGGTGCCGACCCGGGCCGGGCGGGTCAGCGCCTCGGCCAGCGGGTCGGCCTCGGCCGGGTGCGCGGCGACGGCCATCGTCCGTTCGTCCGGCGCCCGCAGGAAGCCGGCCGGGCCGGCCAGCTGGGTGGCCCAGATCCGGCCGTCCCGGTCGGCGGCGCCGAGGACCAGGGTGCGCCGCTCGGCCAGGAAGCGGGCGGCGACGGCCGGGATGGTGGCGCGGATGGCGCGTCCGGCGTGGTCGGCCCGCGCGGTGAGGCCGGCCCGGGCCTGGGCGGCCCGTTCACCGGAGTGGTAGGGCGTGCTGACGGTCGTCATGGTGTGCTCCCCCGTGGCTCACCTCGATGGCCGACGGATGTCGTGGTCCGGCTGTGGTCCAGCCGCGGTCTAGAAGAAGCCGCAGGTCGGGGCGTCGGCGGTGGGGGCGGCGGCGCCCGTCGCGTCCACGCCGGTGCGGGTGTAGATCTCCAGCCGGATGCCGTCCGGGTCGGTGAAGAAGATGCCGCCGGAGGCGGAGCCCTCGCCGTGCGGGACGACGCCGTCGTAGGCGAACTCGGCGCCCAGCTCGCGCAGCAGGGCCTCGGTGGCGCGGACCTCGTCGAGGCTCTCGACCTCGAAGGAGAGGTGGTGCAGGCCGGGGGTGGCGGTGGAGAAGGTGCCCTCGCTCTGCTGCCAGAGCGTGACGACCAGGCGGCCGTCGCGGCCGAGGAGGGCGAAGCGGCGGTCGGCCTCGGTGCCCTCGTGGGCGATGTCGAGGCCGAGGACGGCGCGGTAGAAGTCGATCGAGCGGGCCAGGTCGGTGACGTTCAGGCCGACGTGGCCGGTCTGCAGGGTGCGGAGCTTGGTGACGGTGGCGGACATGCCTGATCACTCCTGGAGGGCGGTGGCTCCGGCGGCGACTGCCTAACCGGTATGAATGAGAGTAGGGGTTAGGTGATGAGGCGTCAACCGGTGTGGGTGCGTGAAGGGGTTAGGTGTCCGGGGCAGAAGGAAGCCCCGCCGGGCACGGGGCCGGGCGGGGCTGACGGGGTGGGGCTGACGGGGTGGGGCCGGAGGGGCTAGGACCACTCCCAGCGGATGCCGATGTGGCCCGGCTGCTGGTCCGGGGCCAGGACGTGGGCGCTGGCGGAGGCGCCGATCCACAGCTGCTCGCGGCGGTGGTCGACGTCGGCGCCCGGCTCGCGGTCGTACCGCTCGCAGTGCGCCGGGACGGACGCCGGGTCGAAGTGCACCTGCAGCACGTACTCGCGCACCGGGGTGGCGAAGCGGCGGCTGTACTCCAGGGTCGGGCCGCCGGGCGGGATCTCCACCTCGTACTCGAAGACCGTGCTGTCGCCGAGCCCCAGCGGGCGGTCCAGCATCAGCTCGGCGACGGTCAGCCCCTCCTCGGGGCGGCGGCGGACCCGGCCGAGCCGGCCGTGCCGGACCGAGGTGATCTCCGGGCAGCCGGTGGCCTCCTCGTCGGCCTTGTGCACGACCAGGCAGCGGCCGACGCCGCCGACCGTGGCGCGCACCACCTGGCGCATCCGCAGCAGGTTGCCGCGCCGCTCGGCGTCCACGTAGTAGGAGTCGTGGATGCTCAGGCGCTCCAGCTCGCCGGCCGGCGGGGCGTCCAGCTCGGCGAAGATCGAGGCGAGCTCCTGCTCCCCCGGCCAGACGTCCTCCAGCCCGAGGTGGCAGGTGTTGGCGGCGGCGGCCCAGCGGCCGCGCGGGCGCGGCGGGCCGAGCAGCGCGGAGAGCGCGCTGTGCGGCAGGCCGAGCAGCTCTTCCAGCAGGTGGACGGCGCGCAGCGAGCTGGCCCGTTCGGGCTGGCTGCGGCCGCGCCGCCAGTAACTCAGCGTCGTGACGCTGACCCTGACGCCGCGTTGGGCGAGGGCCGCGCGGATCCGGTCCAGGCTGAGGCCGCTGGCCTCGATGGCCAGGTGCAGGGTGTCCGCGAAGCCGCCGGCCGGCGCGGGCCGTCCGGGCGAGGGCGCCGGGACGGGCGCCGGCCCGGGTGTCGGGGCGGGTGCCCGGTCGGCCGGCGGGGCCGGCTGGGCGGGCGCGGACGGGCCGGGGCGCTCCGGGTGCGAACCGACCAGCCGGAGCCGCGCGGAATCCTGAGGCTGCTGTGCGGCCATGCGGTGACCCTCCCCACCAACTGAGCTCGGTCGGACCGGGCCGACGCCGGGTCGCGTCGCCGGCGGCTTCACCGAGGTTTGGGGAACCCTATGCACGGTCGAGAGGCTACGTCATCAGTCGTGCGTATGACAGTGGTCACGACAGGTGAACCGCACAGTTAGCGATCTTGAAACAGTCCGGAAACACGGCGGGAACCCGGCCGGCGCGGAGCGGAACGGACACCGCCGGGGCGGGCCCTGTGGCTCCGCCCCGGCGGGGGTCTCGGTGGTGCTGCGGCCGGCGCTACCGGCCCGTGGTCACTTGACGTTCAGCGCGACGTCGTCGATCACGAAGCTGGTCTGCTGCGAGCTGTCCTCGGTGCCGGTGAACTTGAGGGTCACGGTCTGGCCGGCGAAGGAGGTCAGGTCCACCGTCTGCTGGACGTAGCCGGCGGCCGCGTTCACGTTCGACCAGGTCTTCAGCGTGGTGCTGTTGGCCTGCAGGGTCAGCTTGTCGTACGCGGTGCTGCCGGTCTCGGCGGTGTCGATGTGCAGCCAGAAGGTGAGGGTGGCGGAGGCGCAGCCGGTCGGGACCGTGACGGTCTGCGACAGGGTGTCGGTGTGGGCGCTGCCGTAACCGTTCAGCCAGGCCTTCCAGCTGCCGGAGTGGGCCGCCTGGGAGGAGCTGTTGTCGACGACGCCGGAGGAGGCCGTCCACGGCGAGGCGGTGCCGGTCTCGAAGCCGCCGTTGTTGATCAGCTGGGTGGCGGTGCAGCCGCCGCCCGGGTTCGGCGGGGTGGTGCTGCCGCCGAGCAGGGCGGTGGTCAGGGCGTCGGCGACCGGGGAGCCCCAGCCGGTGACCTGGTCGTAGCCGGTCTTCGCGGGGAAGTCCTGGTTCGAGCCGGAGGTCACGTCGTGGAACGTGCTGCCGTAGCTGGTGCTGTTGGCGACCGAGTACAGGCGCGGGCTCGCCTCGCCGAGGACCGGCTGCCCGGCGGCCTTGGCCTTCTGGTTGAACTGGGCGGCGTAGCCGGACCACAGCGGGGCGGCCGCGCTGGTGCCGCCGTAGACCTGCCAGCCACCGGCGGTGTAGATCGAGAAGCCGCTCGCCGGGTCGGCGTTGGAGGCGACGTCCGGAACGGTGCGCATGGTGCCGCTGACGCCGGTGCCGGTCTGCCAGGACGGCTTGCTGAACACGGTGGAGACGCCGCCGCCGGCGGTGCTCCAGGCGCTCTCCGAGGAGTAGCCGTTGCCGCTGGTGACCTTGAGGTTGGTGCCGCCGACACCGGTCTGGTGCGGGCTGGACGCCGGGAAGTCGACGGCCTTGACGGTCGAGCCGCTGGTCGAGCGGGTGCAGTCGCGGGAGCCGTCGTCGCCGGAGGCGGAGAAGATCGAGATGCCCTGGGCGGCGGCCTGCTTGAAGGCGTTGTCCACGGCCGTCATCGAGGCGGCGGTGGTGTCGGGCTCGCAGGAGCCCCAGGAGATCGAGATGACCGAGGCCTTGTTGTCGGCCACGATCTTGTTGGCCATGTCGATCTCGCCCTGGTCGCTGTTCGGGGCCTCGTAGACCAGCTGGGTGGCCTTGGGCGCCGCGCCGCGGACGATCTCGCTGTCCAGCTCGACCTCGCCCTGGCCCTGGCCGGGGGCGGAGTCGTAGCTGGCGCCGTCCACCGAGACGGTGCTGACGGCCGGGCCGGTCAGGCCGAACTGCGAGTCGTAGGTGGTCAGGTTGGACGACTGGTAGCCGTCGAACTCCCACAGGGCGACGGTCACGCCGGTGCCGTCCGCGCCGGTCTTGTTCAGGTTGTAGGCGCCGGTGTACTGGGCCGGGCTCATGCCGCTCGGGCTGGCGGTGGCGGCGTTCGGGGTGATCGCGCTCGGCTTGGCGATGCGGTTCTTGCGGACCGCGTGGTTGTCCAGGCCGCTGACGCCCTGGATCACCGAGGCCAGCTCGGCCGGGATCGAGGCGGCGGCGTCGTTGGCGAAGAAGGTGCGCTGCAGCTGCGGGTCCACGTAGGCGCTCTCGTGGGTCCCGAAGGCCTGCGAGACCTGGGCGGTGGTGCCGTGGGCGCTGACGACCTGGCGGTTGGCGCTGACCTCGGTGACGGTGAGGCCCTGGGCGGCCAGGTAGGCCTTGACCTGGGCGACGTCCTGCTGGGTCGGCCCGAAGCGCTCGGTGAACTGCTCCGGCGTCAGGAACTTGCCGTACTCGGGGGAGCCGGGCGTGGTGACCGCGCCGAGGAAGCGGTCGAGCTCGGCGGCGTTGCGCAGCTTGAGGCTGACGGCGACCGAGATCTGCTGCTCGGCCGGGACGTCACCCTTCTTCTCCGAGTGGGCCACCGCCGGGTTCACGGTGTTCGTCAGGGCGACGCGGGGAGCGGGCGCGGCCTGCGCGGTGGAGACGCCGAGCGAGACGGCGGTCAGCGGCAGGACGGCTATCGCCGCGGCGAGGGCGAGAGAACGGGGGCGCAACGGATCTCCTCCTCCAGCCGGCTGTGGGGGCCGGCAAGGGGCCAGGCGTTCCGGGGTCGTGAACGCTGGCTAGAACATGTCAGAACCGGTGTGCGAGGTGGCCCATGATCAAGCAATTCGTTGCTAAAAAACAGTCAAGTGTGGATGCCGCGAAATGCCGGTCGTTCATACAGTGAATGGCTGGAATTCTCAGGACGGTCCATACCAATTCACCGGCGGGGGCGCGGCCGTAGAATCGGCTCGAACCGAGGGAGAAGGATGACTGACGTGACGCCGGACCCGAGGGATCCCCGGCCGCTGATCGGCGAACCGCTCGCGCTCGACCTGCTCAACACCCGCTGGGCCGGCCTGCCCGTCAACGACCTGCTGGACGGCGTCGAAGGCTACGGCATCTGGATCTCCTCGGCCGGGCTCGGGGGGCGCTGCACGGCCGACGAGGCCGGGCTGGCGGCGATCCGGCAGGCTCGTGAGGCGATCGACCGCGCCGCCCAGGACGCCCGTGAGCAGGGCGAGTTGGGGCCGGCGGCGCGGGACGGGCTGGACGCGGTGCTGGCCCACGGCCGGATCCGGCGGTCGGCCGGGCCGGGCGGGGCCGAGGAGCGGATCGAGGTCGACGGGCCGCAGTGGCTGGCGCCCTGGCTGGCGGCGGACGACTTCCTGGCGCTGCTCGGGCAGGGCGCGAACCGGGTGAAGCAGTGCGCGCACGAGGCGTGCATTCTGCATTTCTTCGACGCCTCGCAGAACGGGCGGCGCCGCTGGTGCCGGATGGCGGTGTGCGGGAATCGGGCGAAGGCCGCCCGGCACTACGTGAAGGCGCGGGGTTAACCGACGACCGGATCCGGTCGGTGGGTCTCCTGTGTCGCGCACGAACCCTCCGCGCCCGGGCGGACGCGGAGGGTGAGGACGGAGCGTGCGGGCGGCAGGAGCGGCCGGACGGCCCGTCAGGCGGTGGCGGGGGCGCCGAGCCAGCCGGTGAGGGCGGTGCGGAGCTCGTTCTGACCGGGGTCGACGCCGGCCCAGGCGACGTAGCCGTCCGGGCGGATCAGCAGAACGGTGTCGCGCAGCTTGCCGTGCGGATCGGCCGGCGCGGCGAACACCAGGCGGTCCGCCCAGGGCGCGGTGGCGGCCAGCTCGTCATTGCTGACCAGCACGAACTTCCCGGCGCGCAGCGCCTCGTAGAGCCGCTCGGGGGCGGCGGGGGCGTCCTCGGCGGGGCGGCTCAGCGCGGTCAGCCGCAGGTCGGGGACGCGCTTGCCGGTCTGCGGGTGGGTGTCCTTGGGCGCCGGGTAGGAGATGCCGATCCCGGAGACCATCCGGGCGCCGCGCTCGGCGACCGGGTCGAGGTGGCTGCTGATCGCGCCGAGCGCGCCGCGCAGGGCGCGGGTGGGGACGGATTCGGCGAGGGCGAGCCGGATCAGCGCGCCGGAGCTGCGCAGGACCATCCGCCCGACCGGGTGCCGCTCGGTCTGGTAGGTGTCGAGGAGCGCGTCGGTGGCCCGGCCCCGGAGGACGGCGGCGAGCTTCCAGGAGAGGTTGGCGGCGTCCTGGAGGCCGGTGTTCATGCCCTGGCCGCCGGCCGGGGAGTGGCAGTGCGCGGCGTCGCCGGCGAGGAAGACCCGGCCGGAGCGGTAGTTGGGCACCTGGCGCTCGTCGCTGTGGAAGGTGGACGTCCAGCGGGCGTCGTGCAGGCCGAAGTCCTCGCCGATGGCGGCCGTGGCGATGGCGGAGATCTGCTCGATCGAGGGGGCGGTGCCGTCCGGCACCTTGTGGTGGCGGTCCCAGGCGATGACCCGGTACCAGCCGTCGCCGAAGGGGGCCAGGAAGGCGAAGCCGGACTCGTTGGCGCCCACGGTGATGGTGCCCTCGGGCTCGCGCTCCAGCCGGACGTCGGCGAGCAGCACCGAGTCGACCACCGACTCGCCGGGGAACGGGAGGCCGAGCAGGTCGCGGACGGTGGAGTGGACGCCGTCGGTGCCGACCGCGTACCGGGCGCGGTACGCGGTGCCGCCGGCCGTCTCCAGGGTGACGCCGTCCGCGTCCTGGCGCAGGCCGGTGACCTCGGTGCCGCGCAGGATCGTCGCGCCGGCCTTCTCCGCGCGCTCGTGCAGCAGCCGTTCGACGTTGTACTGCGGGGTGATCAGGACGAAGGGGAAGCGGGTCGGCAGCCGGTGGAGCTCGACCGCGAGGCGGTCGAACATCCTGAGCTCGGAGAGCGGGCGGCCGGTGGCGATGAGGTCCTCGGCGAGGCCGCGGGCGTCCAGCATCTCCAGGCTGCGGGCGTGCACGGCGAAGGCCCGGGTGAGGTTGGACTCGGTGGCGCGCTTCTCCAGGAGGGTGACGCCGATCCCGGCGGCGGCGAGGTCGCCGGCCAGCAGCAGGCCGGCCGGCCCGGCACCGACGACCAGGACGTCGGTTTCGATCGTCGGATTCTCGGCCATCTGTCAGCTCCCGTGGTTCTGAGGGTGGTTGGACGCCGCCCCGCGCGGCGTTCTCCCAGCCTCCATCATCGCGGGCGCGGTCGGGGCTGTGAACCACCGGGGCCCCGGCGGTCGGTGTGACCGCCGGGGCCCCGGGCGCCGGGCCCGCCCTACTGGGGGCGGCGGATCTGCACCGTGCGGAACCGGTTGGCGACGAACGCGCCGTCGCAGTAGGCCGCGTTGGCGGCCGGGTTGGCGCCGGTGCCGTGCAGGTCGGAGAAGGCGGCGGTCTGGTTGGGGTAGACGCCGCCGGTGAGGTTGAGCGAGAGCGAGACGCCCGCGTCCAGCGCGGCCTCGACCAGCAGGCCCTCCACCTCGGGCGAGGTGGTGTAGCCGGTGGCCGTCATGGCGCCCTTGTCGCGGACCGTGGTGCGCAGCAACTCGACGGCGGCGGGGGTGGATTCGACGGCGATCGCGAAGGTCACCGGGCCGAAGCACTCGGTGCGGAAGACCGCGCGGTCGTCCGGCTTGTCGGCGTCGAGCTTGACCAGCGCGGGGGTGCGCACGGTCGCGCCGGGGAACTCCGGCGAGGTCACCGTGCGCGGGGCGAGCGCGAGTTCGCCGTACTCGCCGCTCGCCGCGGCGGCCGAGCGCTGCAGCACGCCGGGGTTGACCACGGCGCCGAGAATGCCGGCGGCGCGGGCGTCGTCGGAGAGCAGGCCCGTGATGGCGGCGCCGAGGTCGGCGACGACCTCGTCGAAGGACTTGTCGCCCTGCTCGGTGGCGATGCCGCCGCGCGGGATCAGCAGGTTCTGCGGGGTGGTGCACATCTGGCCGCTGTAGAGGGAGAGCGCGAAGGCCAGGTTGCCGAGCATGCCCCGGTAGTCGTCGGTGGAGTCGATCACCACCGCGTTGACGCCGGCCTTCTCGGTGTAGACCTGGGCCTGCCGGGCGTGCTCCTCCAGCCAGTCGCCGAAGGCGGTGGAGCCGGTGTAGTCGATCATCTTGATCTCGGGCCGGACGGCCAGGGCCTGGGCGACGGTGCCGCCCTCGTGCTCGGCGGCCAGGCAGACCAGGTTGGGGTCGAAGCCGGCCTCGGTGAGCACCTCGCGGGCGATCGCGACGGTCAGCGCCAGCGGCAGGACGGCCCGGGGGTGCGGCTTGACCAGCACCGGGTTGCCGGTGGCCAGCGAGGCGAACAGGCCGGGGAAGCCGTTCCAGGTCGGGAAGGTGTTGCAGCCGATCAGCAGCGCGAGGCCGCGCGGGACGACGGTGAACTCCTTGCTCAGCACCAGCGGGTCGCGCTTGCCCTGCGGCTTCGTCCAGTCGGCCCGCTTCGGCAGCCGGGTCTGCTCGGCGTACGCGTAGGTGACGGCCTCCAGCCCGCGGTCCTGGGCGTGCGGGCCGCCGGCCTGGAAGGCCATGCCGTAGGCCTGGCCGGTGGTGTGCATGACGGCCTGGGCGAACTCGTGGGAGCGGGCGTTGATCCGGTGCAGGATCTCCAGGCAGACGGCGGCGCGCTCCAGCGGGGAGGCGGCGGCCCAGCCGGGCTGCGCGGCGCGCATCGCGGCGATCAGCTCGTCCGGCCCGGCGTGCGGGTAGGTGATGCCCAGCTCGATGCCGTACGGGGAGGCCTCGCCGCCGACCTGGTCGCCGTCGGTGGGGTGGCCCGGCAGGGCGAAGGGCTTGCCGAGCACGGCGTCGAAGGCGGCCTTGCCGTCGGCCGGGCCGCTCTCGCCGTAGGCCTTCGGGAACTCGGGGTACGGGGACCAGTAGTCGCGCTTGGCGGCCGCGTCGAGCGCGGCGTCCAGGGTGGCCTGGTGGCGTTCGACCAGCTCGGCGACGAGGGGGTGGGTGACCGCTGCGGACATCTGTGCGCTCCTCAGAGGGGAGGACGGGACACCTCACAGAGTAACCGAACGATCGGTCGGCGAAAGGGGGTGTGGCGATCCCGATCCGATGCGCGAGGGACGGGCGAGGGACGGGCGTGGGGCGGAAGCACGCGGGGGCGCGTCCCGTACGGACGCGCCCCCGGTTCGGGTCCGTGCGCGGTCTACGGCACGCCGAGCTCGAAGATCACGTACCCGGCGTACCAGCCGGAGGCGATCGCGCCGCTGCCCAGCACCGTCGCCAGCACCGGCCAGCTCAGCTTGCGCATCCCGATCGCGAGCGGGACGAACAGCGGGAACGCCGGCAGCAGGTAGCGCGAGACGTTGCCGAAGATGCCGAGGCTGCCCAGCACCGAGACGATCGTCGCCAGCGTGTAGGCGACCAGCACCAGCGGCGGGCGCAGCCGGATCAGCAGCACGATCAGCATCGGCAGGGTGAACACGATCAGGGTGGCCAGCAGGTCCGGCACCGCGAACGCGAACGGGTAGTCGCCGCGGCCCAGCAGCACGCCGCGGATCGCGTGCCAGGTGCCCTCGCCCCAGTCGAAGTAGTGCAGCCAGGCGTCGTGCTGCAGCCGGAAGTAGCCGCCCCACTCGCCCGTCCGCCAGCCCACCCAGGCGACGTAGCCGAGCAGGCCGAGCGGGGCCAGCAGCATCGCCGCCAGCGGGCGCAGCACGCCGCTCTCCCGCCGCCACAGCTCGACCAGCGCGGCCAGGCCCACCGCGCCGATCAGCGCCGCGGCGGTCGGCCGGTTCAGCCCGGCGACCAGGGTGACGGCCCCGGCGGCGATCCACCGCTTGGTCATCGTGAGGTAGCAGGCCCAGGCGGCCAGCGCGACGAAGGTGGAGTCCGAGTAGACCGCCCACTCGGCGCCCGAGCCCGGTGCGATCGCCCAGATCCCGGCCGCGATCACGCCCGCCCGGGCGTCCCCGGACAGCTTCTCCACCACGGCGAAGATCCCGGCCGCGGCGAACAGCGAGGCCACCACCGACACCAGCATCCCGGCGCCGTACAGGCCGAGGCCGGTGACCTCCGAGGTCATCCGCATCAGGCCGGGGTAGAGCGGGAAGAAGGCCGCCGAGTTCTGCTCGACCATGAACCCGCCGGTGGCGCCCGGGATCGGGACCAGGGCCGGGTGGTAGCCGAACTGCGCCACCTGCTGGTACCACCAGCCGTCCCAGCTGGCCAGCACGTCCCAGGGGTTGGCGCCGCCGCCGAACCGGGCCGGCTTCTTGGCGTAGTCGCCGGCGAAGGAGAGCAGCTTCATGAAGACGGTGAAGCCGACCAGTTTGAGCAGCGTGTAGCACCACACGGCCGGGCCGAACCGGATCACCAGCGCTCGGGCGCGCGCCTGCCAGCCGCCGGAGACGCCGTCCGGCGCCCCGCTGCGCTGCTCGGGCACGTCGGAGGCGACTGCCGGTATTGCGTTCATCAGCCGTGGCTCCAGCCGCTGGACGTGGACGATCGTCCGGCGATTCTAGGGCCTGTCCCGCGGATCGGACGGGGCCCGATCGCGTCCCGGTCGGGGCGGCCGGGGATACTCGGAGGATGGCCGATCACACCACGCGCACCGCCTACACCGTGGAGTCACTGCTCGCGGTGACCGTCGACGTGTTCAACGAGCGCGGTTACGACGGGACCTCGATGGAGGACCTGTCCCGGGCGGCCGGGATCTCCAAGTCGTCGATCTACCACCACGTGCGCGGCAAGGAGGAGCTGCTGCGGCTGGCGGTCGGGCGGGCGCTGGACGCCCTGTTCGCGATCCTGGCCGAGCCGGGCGCGGTCGAGGGCCCGGCGGTGGAGCGGCTGGAGCACGTGGTGCGGCGCACCGCCGAGGTGCTGCTGGCGGAGCTGCCGTACGTGACGCTGCTGCTGCGGGTGCGCGGCAACACGGCCACCGAGCTGTGGGCGCTGGAGCGGCGGCGGGAGTTCGACCACCAGGTGGCCGCGCTGGTGCGGGCGGCCGTCGCGGACGGGGCGCTGCGCTCGGACGTGGAGCCGCGGCTGGCCACCCGGCTGCTGTTCGGGATGATCAACTCGATCGTGGAGTGGTACCGCCCGGGCCTGAAGGCGACGGACGGCGTGCCGGACGCGGTGGTGCACCTGGCCTTCGACGGGCTGCGGGCGCGCTGACCGGGACGCTCAGTCCGGCGGCACCTGGTCGGTCTCCTCGAACACCAGCATGGTTCGTGTGCCGAGCACCTGCGGGATGGACTGGATGCGGTTGAGCACCAGCTCCCGCAGCGCGTGGTTGTCGGCGGTGTGCACCAGCAGCAGGACGTCGAAGTCCCCGCCGACCAGGGCGATGTGCGCCACCCCGGGCAGCTCCAGCAGCTGCTCGCGCACCGTCCGCCAGGAGTTCTGGACGATCTTCAGGGTGATGTACGCGGACGCGCCCTGACCGGCCCGTTCGTGGTCCACCCTGGCGGTGAAGCCGCGGATGACGCCGTCCTCGACCATCCTGGAGATCCGGGCGTAGGCGTTCGCCCGGGACACGTGCACCCGCTCGGCCACCGAGCGGATGGAGGCGCGACCGTCCTGCTGCAGCAGCCGCAGGATCGACCGGTCGACCCGATCGAGTCTGGACATCTGTTCAGCCGACATGACCCCCCACCCTCACCGTTTGGACGTACTGCCACCAGTCGACCGCCGCTCAGGCCGAATGTCCACCACCTTGTCACGCTTCTGGTCAAGATGAACAGACGACCGAACAATCGGTAGGGAGCCCCCGCCACCCATGGAGGTGCCCGAGATGACCGTTCTCGACCACAGACACCAGACGGGCGTGCCCGGCTGGCTGCCCGGGGCGACCGCCCCGCGCACCGACCCGGCCCCCTTCCTCCCGGACGACTCCCCCGTCCGCGTGCTCGGCACCCCCGCGCTGGAGAAGCACGACCCGGCCCTGCTCCGCGAGCTGTACCGCCGCCTGGTGGTCGGCCGCCGCTACAACCAGCAAGCCACCACCCTGACCAAGCAGGGCCGCCTCGCCGTCTACCCGGCCTCCACCGGCCAGGAGGCCTGCCAGGTCGCCGCCGCGCTGGTGCTCGACGAGCAGGACTGGCTGTTCCCCAGCTACCGCGACACCCTCGCGGTGGTCTCCCGGGGCGTCGACCCGCTGGAAGCGCTCACCCTGCTGCGCGGCAACGCCCACACCGGCTACGACCCGCGCGCCACCCGCACCGCCCCGCTCTGCACCCCGCTCGCCACCCAGGCCCCGCACGCGGTCGGCCTGGCGCACGCCGCCCGGCTGGGCGGCGACCCGGTGGTCGCGCTGGCCATGCTCGGCGACGGCGGCACCAGCGAGGGCGACTTCCACGAGGCGCTGAACTTCGCCGCCGTGCTGCGGGCCCCGGTGGTCTTCCTGGTGCAGAACAACGGCTACGCGATCTCCGTCCCGCTCACCGCGCAGTCCGCCGCGCCGACCCTGGCGCACAAGGCGGTCGGCTACGGCATGCCGGGCCGGCTGGTGGACGGCAACGACGCGCCGGCCGTGCACTCCGTGCTCACCGAGGCCGTCGAGCGGGCCCGCAGCGGCGGCGGCCCCACCCTGGTCGAGGCGCTGACCTACCGGGTCGAGGCGCACACCAACGCCGACGACGCCACCCGCTACCGCACCGAGCCCGAGGTGGCCGCCTGGCAGGACCACGACCCGATCCTGCAGATGGAGCGGGCGCTGCGCGGACTCGGCATCCTCGACGACGAGCTGGTCCGGCTCGCGGCGGACGAGGCGGAGGCGCTGGCGGCCCGGATGCGGGCCGAGTTCCACGCCGACCCGGAGCTCGACCCGATGGCGCTGTTCGCCCACGTCTACGCCGAGCCGACCCCCCAACTGCGCGAGCAAGCCGCCCAGTTGTCCGCCGAGCTGGCCGCCGAGGCCGAGGTGCAGCACTGATGTCGACCGCTGTTTCTTCCCGTACCGCCTCCATGGCGCAGGCGCTCAACTCCGCGCTGCGGGACGCCATGCGCGAGGACCCGGCGGTACACGTGCTCGGCGAGGACGTCGGCGCGCTCGGCGGCGTCTTCCGGATCACCGACGGGCTGACCGCCGAGTTCGGCCCGGACCGCTGCCTGGACACCCCGCTCGCCGAGGCCGGCATCCTCGGCACCGCGATCGGCATGGCGATGTACGGGCTGCGCCCGGTCGTCGAGATGCAGTTCGACGCCTTCGCCTACCCGGCGCTGGAGCAGCTGTTCTCGCACGTCGCCAAGATGCGCAACCGCACCGCCGGCCGCCTCCCGCTGCCGATCACCGTCCGCGTCCCGTACGGCGGCGGCATCGGCGGCGTCGAGCACCACAGCGACGCCTCCGAGGCGTACTACACCAGCACCCCCGGCCTGCACGTGGTCACCCCCGGCACCGTCGCCGACGCGTACGGGCTGCTGCGCGCCTCGATCGCCTCCGACGACCCGGTGGTCTTCCTGGAGCCCAAGCGGCTCTACTGGGGCAAGGCCGAGTTCGACCCGGCGGCGCCGGTCGAGCCGATCGGCAGGGCCGTGCTGCGGCGCACCGGCACCTCGGCGGTGCTCATCACCTACGGCCCCTCGCTGCCGGTCTGCCTGGAGGCGGCCGAGGCGGCGAAGGCCGAGGGCTGGGACCTCGCGGTGCTGGACCTGCGCACGCTCGTCCCGTTCGACGACGAGACCGTCACCCGGGTGGTGCGCTCGCTCGGCCGGGCCGTGGTCGTGCACGAGGCCAGCGGCTTCGGCGGCACCGGCGCGGAGATCGCCGCCCGGGTCACCGAGCGCTGCTTCCACCACCTGGCCGCGCCCGTGCTGCGGGTCACCGGCTTCGACATCCCGTACCCGCCGCCGATGCTGGAGCACCACCACCTGCCCGGGGTGGACCGGATCCTGGACGCGGTCGCCCGGCTGCAGTGGGAGGACTGAGCGTGATGCCCGTCGTGCGGGAGTTCCGACTGCCCGACCTCGGTGAGGGTCTCACCGGGGCCGAGGTGGTGCGCTGGATGGTCGAGGTCGGCGAGGTGATCGCGGTCGACCAGCCGGTGGTGGAGGTCGAGACGGCCAAGGCCGTGGTGGAGGTGCCCTGCCCGTACGGCGGGGTGGTGACCGCGCGGTACGGCGAGGTCGGCGAGGAGATCGCCGTGGGCGCGCCGCTGGTGACGGTCGCGGTGGCGTCGCCCGGCGGGGCCGCGCCCGAGGAGCCCGCCGAGCGGGCCGCTCAGGTGGCCGCTCAGCTGGCCGCGGAGGTGGAGCGGCCGCTGGTCGGGTACGGCGTCGCCGAGTCCAAGGGCGGACGGCGGCGCCGGGTGGGCGTGCCTGCCGCTCCGGCCGCGGTCGCCCCGGTCGCGGTCGCGCCGGCTCCCGTTGCTGCGGCTCCCGTCGCGCCGGCCGCTCCCGTGGTGGTGCCGGTGATCTCGCCGCTGGTGCGGCGGCTGGCCCGGGAGCAGGGCATCGACCTGGGCGCCGTCGCGGGCAGCGGGCCGGACGGGCTGATCATGCGCGCGGACGTCGAACGGGCGGTCGCGGCGAAGGTGGCCGCTCCGGCGGCCTCCGTCGCCGCCGCGCCGCAGGAGGGCGTCGTCCCGCTGCGCGGGCTGCGCAAGGCGGTGGCCGAGAAGCTGAGCCGCAGCCACCGGGAGATCCCGGCCGCGACCTGCTGGGTGGACGCGGACGCCACCGAACTGATGGCGCTGCGCCGGCAGTTGAACGCCACGCCGGGCCCGAAGGTGAGCGTGCTGGCGCTGCTGGCGCGGATCTGCACGGTCGCGCTGGCGCGCTTCCCGGAGCTCAACTCCAGTGTGACGGACGACGGTTCGGGCATCATCCGGCACTCGGTGGTGCACCTGGGCTTCGCGGCGCAGGGCGAGCGCGGGCTGGTCGTACCGGTGGTGCGGGACGCGCACACCCTCGGCACCGAGCAACTCGGCGCCGAGCTCGGCCGGTTGACCGAGGCGGCGCGCGACGGCTCGCTCTCGTTGGCCGAACTGACCGGCGGCACCTTCACCCTGAACAACTACGGGGTGTTCGGTGTGGACGGCTCGACGCCGATCCTCAACCACCCGGAGGCGGCGATGCTCGGCGTCGGCCGGATCGTCGCCAAGCCCTGGGTGCACGAGGGGCAGTTGGCGGTGCGCGAGGTCACCCAGCTGTCGTTCACCTTCGACCACCGGGTCTGCGACGGCGGGACGGCGGGCGGCTTCCTGCGGTTCGTCGCGGACTGCGTGGAGCGGCCGGGGATGCTGCTGCGGCAGCTGTGACCGGGCCGCGGCCGTGACCGTCGCGGCCGTGACCGTCGCGGCCGTGACCAGGGCCGGGTTGCCCTGAGTGGACAGGGGGGCCACTCAGGGCAATCGCAGATCGAGTGAGAGTAGCGCGTTCCCGGGCCGGGTGTCCGGGCTTCGCGCGATTTGTCGGATGAGTACTTCGGGCATGCCACGCTGCCTAGGCGCCAGTAGGGATCCAGCCAGGTGGTGGCGCAGTGCGGCCGGAGGCGAAACGATTCTCTTGGGTACTCGAAACGCGGCGGTGAAGTCCCGCCGAACACTTCTGATCCGCACCGGGCACGGTTCGGCGGGGGTTGCCGCCGTCCCGGGCCTGGCGGAGTTGCCGGAGTTGCCGGAGCTGCCGCCCGAGCCCGTGGCGGCGCAGCCGGCCCGGCCGCCGATGCCGCTGGACCCGCCGGACCTGCCGCCGGCGGACGGCGCCGCGGGGCTGCCGCAGGCCGTCCACCCGGTGATCCCGGCCCGGCCGGCCCAGCCGCCGGCCGTGCCCGCGCCCAGCTACCCGGAGCCCGGTCATCCGCACCCCGGTCACCCGGAGCCGTTCGCGACGACCACCGGCGTCGCGCCCGCCTTCCAGCCGCTGTTCGCCGACGCGCCCGGCCTCAACTGGGCGGGCCCCGGCGACAGTTGGAGCGAGGCCTGGGCACACCGGCCGGCCGTTCCCGCGCTGCCGCCCGCGCCGCAGCCTGCCCCGCTGTCCGTGCCGCCGGCCGCCCAGCCGGACCTCTCCGCCGCCGAACTCCCTCCCACGCCACGGGACATCGAGCTGATCCGGGCCAGCCTCGCCGTCGTCGAGCCCGTCGCCGACCGGGCCACCGCGCACTTCTACGCGCTGCTCTTCCTGCACCACCCCGAGGTCCGCTCGCTCTTCCCGGCCGCCATGGACGTCCAGCGCGACCGCCTGTTCCGCGCCCTGCTGGCCGCCGCCCGCGGCGCCGAGGATCCGGTGGCGCTGCGCACCCGGCTCGGCGAGCTCGGCCGCGGCCACCGCCGCTACGGCACGCTGACCGGCCACTACCCCCCGGTCGGGGAGTGCCTGGTGCAGGCGTTGGCCCGGTACGCGGGCGCCCGCTGGGACGCCGACACCGAGCTGGCCTGGCGCCGCGTCTACCGGCTGATCTCCACGATCATGATCGAGGCCGCCGAGGAGGCCGCCCGCACCTCGCCGCCCTGGTGGCAGGGCGAGGTCGTCCGGCACGAGCGCCGCACCCGGGACGTCGCGGTGATCACCGTCCGCCCCGACCAGGCGTACCGGTACCGGGCCGGGCAGTACTGCAGCCTGGAGACGCCCTGGTGGCCGAGGGTCTGGCGGCACTACTCCTTCGCCACCGCACCCCGCCCGGACGGGCTGCTGACCTTCCACGTCAAGGCCGTCCCGGCGGGCTGGGTGAGCAACGCGCTGGTGCACCGGGCCGCGCCCGGGGACGTCCTGCGGCTGGGCCCGGCGGCCGGTGCGATGACCGTCGACCACGCGCTCGGCGCCGACCTGCTCTGCCTGGCCGGCGGCACCGGCATCGCCCCGATCCGCGCCCTGGTCGAGGAGGCCGTCGAGTACGGCGGGCGCGGCCGCAGCGTCGAGGTGTTCTACGGCGCCCGCGGCGCCGCCGAGCTGTACGAGCTGGACGGGCTGCGCGAGCTGGCCGCCCGTCACCCCTGGCTGGCGGTGCGCCCGGTGCTGTCCGGCAGCGGGCCGGCCGAGGGCGTGCTGACCGGTGAACTGCCCGAGGTGGTCGGCCGGTTCGGCCCGTGGACGGGCCGGGAGGCGGTGCTCAGCGGGCCGCCCGCGATGGTCCGCCGGGGTGTCGGGGTGCTGCTGCGGGCGGGGGTGCCGGCCGAGCGGATCCGGCACGACCTGGTCGGCGAGCTGGCCGCCGGATGAGCGGCAGAGCCGGCCGGGCCCGATGAACGGGCCCGGACCGCGGCACCGGCCCGGACCGGGTCCGTCAGCCCAGGTCGGGGGCGAGCAGAGCCCGGACGCCCTCGATGTTCGCCGCCAGGTACGCCCGCAGCCGGGGCGGGACGACGTTGACCGAGGTCACGCCCTCGCGGGTGAACGGCAGCCGGACCACCTCGTACTCGCCGTTCGGGTCGTCCACCTCGGGCCCGTGCCGCCGGCTGAGGTCCATCGAGGCCAGCCGGCAGACGAAGAAGTGCTGCACCTTGACCCCGTGCGGGTGCAGCAGCGTCCCGTCGTCGTGGTGCGTGTGGCTGATGGTGTCGACGAAGGCGGGCACCACGTCGACCACCTTGCCGCCCAGTTCCTCCGCCACCTCGCGGTGCAGCGCGTCCACCACCGTCCGGTCGCCCGGCTCCACACCGCCGCCGGGGGTGATCCAGTACGGGTGCGGCGAGCCCGGCCGGACGCGCCGGATCAGCACGATCGAGGCGGGGCCGTGCGGATCGTCCGGGTCCAGCTCCAGCAGGATCGCGCGGGCGGTGCGCTTGACCACCGGGCGCGGCGGCGCCGTGCGCGGGAGCGGGGGAAGCGGCGGAGTGCGGTCGTCGGGGCCCATGGCCACCTCCGGGGCGTGAGCGTTGTGCCGGAGTCTCCCGCGCGGGCGCGGGGTCGAAACGCCGACCCGGGCGGGTGCGTCCGTTCGGGGCTCCGCTGTGCTGCCATGGGCAGCCACCGGACGAAAGCGAGAGGGGCTGGCGCCATGCAGCACAGCACGACGGTCCAGGAGCACCTGGTGATGGGCCTCGCGCTCTCCCCCGAACTGGCCCTCGGCCTCGTGGTGGAGCTGGCCTACGACCCGGGCGACCCGTACGCCGTCCGGTTCACCTTCCACCTGCCCGGCGATCCGCCGGTCACCTGGGTGTTCGCCCGCGAGCTGCTGCTGGACGGGCTCGGCGGGCCCGCCGGCGAGGGCGACGTGCTCATCGAGCCGGTCGAGGACGAGCGGTCGCCGGAGGTGCGCGTCACGCTGCGCTCGCCCGGCGGCGAGGCGGTGCTGCGGGCCCGCGTCGCGCCGCTGCTCGCCTTCCTGGCGCGCACCGACCGGCTGGTGCCGATCGGGCGGGAGAGCACCGGGCGGCAACTCGACGCCGAGCTCGCGGACATCCTCGGCGGCCCGGGCCACCCGGGGTGAGCGCACGGGGAGGGGCCCGGACCCGGGTGGACCACCCGGGCACGGGCCCCTCGCGCTCGCGCGCACGGCCGCCGGTTCCGTCAGTCGTCGTCCAGGGCCAGGTGCAGGCCCCAGGAGACCAGGCTGATGATCAGCGAGCCGATCAGCGCGGCCCCGAAGCCCTTGACGTGGAAGTCCAGTTCGAGCTTGGTGGAGGCCCACGAGGTCAGCAGCAGCATCAGGGCGTTGATCACGAAGGTGATCAGCCCCAGCGTCAGGATGAACAGCGGGAAGGAGAACAGCTTCACCACCGGCTTGATCAGCCAGTTGATGACGCCGAACACCACGGCCACGCCGAGCACCGTGAGCGCCTTGTGCTGCCAGTCGGCCTTGCCCTGGGCGAGTTGGATACCGCTGACGATCCAGGCGGCGACCCAGATGGCCGCCGCGTTGATCAATGTCTTGATGACGAAACCCTTCATACCGCCCAAGCGTGGCAGGCGCCCCGGCCGCTGGGAAGCTCCCGGCGGACGAGTTGGTGTTGAATGCCCCTGATCCGGAAGGTGGACGGACGGGACCGAGTGGAGGGGTGCGGCGGTGAAGCTGTTCCGACTGGACGAACTGGACGCCGAACGCTCGGCCAACGACGGGGCGTACCTGCGCTTCCTGCGCGAGCCGCGGATGTCCGCCGGGCTGTACGCGCTCTCCCCCGGCGACACCGACACCCAGACCGCCCACGAACAGGACGAGATCTACCAGGTGATCAGCGGCCGCGCCGAGCTGACCGTCGGCGCCGAGACCGCGACGGTCGGGCGCGGCACCGTCGTGTACGTCCCGGCCGGCACCCCGCACCGCTTCCACCACATCACCGAGGAACTGCGGGTGCTGGTGGTCTTCTCGCCGCCCGAGGACTGAGCACCGCACGCGCACGGGGGCGTTGCATAGGGTCGTTCGCATGACCCGAAGCCTCACCGAAGAACTCTGGACGGCCATCGAGCCGATCTACGCCGAGATCCTCGCCCATCCCTTCCTCGGCGGCCTCACCGACGGCACCCTGCCGCGCGCGGCGTTCCGCCACTTCGTCGTCCAGGACTCGCACTACCTGCGCGACTACGCCCGCGCGCTCGCCGTCTGCGCTGCCAAGGCGCCCGGCGAGGAGGACGTCCGGGCCTTCGCCGACGACGCGGTCGGCGCGCTCGCCGCCGAGCAGGGCATGCACGCCGCGTTCCTGACCGCCTTCGGCGACAGCGCCGAACGGGCCGCCGCCGAGCCGGTGCTGCCCACCACCCGGGCCTACACCAGCTACCTGCTCGCCACCGTGTACGGCGGCTCCTTCGCCGAGGCGCTCGGCGCGGTGCTGCCCTGCTACTGGATCTACGCCCGGGTCGGCGAGGCGCTGCTCGCCCAGGGCTCGCCCGACCCGCTGTACGCCCAGTGGATCGCCACCTACGGCGACGAGGCCTTCCAGTCCGTGGTGCGGCGGGTGCTGGCGCTCACCGACCGGCTCGGCGCGGAGCTCTCCCCGGCCGAACGCCGCAAGGTGGTCGAGCACTTCACCACCACCTCGCGCTACGAGTGGATGTTCTGGGACGCCGCCTGGCGCGGCGAGTGCTGGCCGGTCTGACCTGCGGGAGCCTGGCTCTCGGGGGTTTCCCCGGGGGTCGGGATCGGGGTGATCTCGGGGTTCTCTCCGGGCCGTTGGGCCTCGTTCGGGCCCACCCGCCCCCGTACGATCGAAGTACCGAAAGCAAGCGGGATGCGGCACCGGACGGCAGCCGGCCCGAGGGGAGAAAAGGAACCGACATGGCTGAGCTCTGGAAGTCGCTGCCCTCCTGGGTGCGCAACATCGTCATCCCGGTGCTGGTCCTGGTGCTGGCGTGGAACATCGTGGGCTTCGTCTTCGGTGTGGTCGGCGCCCTGCTGAGCATCGTCATCAAGCTGCTGGTGGTGGTCGGCATCGCCGCCGCCGTGGTGATCCTGGTGAAGAAGGCGGCCAGGAGCTGAGCCGCCGGCCCAGCACGCGCCGTCGAGGCCCGGCACCCCCGTCGCGGGGTGGCCGGGCCTCGGGCATTTCCCCCGGTGGCCGTCTGGACCTGCGGCGATCGGCTCGCTACGGTGTTGGGCGTCATGCGCAGGCAACCCGCCTGCGGACGCGGGAGCTCGGAGCACCGGGCTGAGAGGACGCTGACCGGAGCCGTCGACGGACGGACCGCAGGCTGCGTCGACCGCAGGAACCTGACCGGGTAATGCCGGCGTAGGGAGTAGAGGTCAGATGACCACGTTCGAAGCACAGCCGCAGTCTGCCCAGGCCCAGTCCGCCGCCGGCGCCCCCAGCAGCGAGCGCACCGGCTACCCCACCCCGGCGTGGCACAAGGCCTACCGCGAAGGATCCCGGCCCGACCTGCGCGTCCCGTACCGCGAGGTGCACCTCACCGACGGCAAGACCGTCCCGCTGTACGACACCTCCGGCCCGTACACCGACCCCGCCTACCAGCCCGACGTGCGGCGCGGCCTCCCGCCGCTGCGCGACGCCTGGATCCGCCAGCGCGGCGACGTCGAGGAGTACGACGGCCGCGAGCCGCGCCCCGAGGACGACGGCATCAAGCACACCTCGCCGCGCGGCGGCGACCTGCGCAACCTCGACGCCGTCTTCCCCGGCCGCCCGCGCCGCCCGCTGCGCGGCCGCGGCGGTGCCGCCGTCACCCAACTCGCCTACGCCAAGCGGGGCGTGGTGACTCCCGAGATGGAGTTCGTGGCGCTCCGGGAGGGTCTTGAGCCGGAGTTCGTGCGCGCCGAGGTGGCCCGCGGCCGCGCCGTCATCCCGGTCAACGTGAACCACCCCGAGGTGGAGCCGGCCGTCATCGGCACCAACTTCCTGGTGAAGATCAACGCCAACATCGGCAACTCCGCCGTCACCTCCTCGATCGAGGAGGAGGTGGAGAAGATGACCTGGGCGACCCGCTGGGGCGCCGACACCGTCATGGACCTCTCCACCGGCCGCAACATCCACACCACCCGCGAGTGGATCCTGCGCAACTCCCCCGTGCCGATCGGCACCGTGCCGCTCTACCAGGCCCTGGAGAAGGTCGACGGCCGGGCCGAGGAGCTGAGCTGGGAGGTGTACCGGGACACCGTCATCGAGCAGTGCGAGCAGGGCGTCGACTACATGACCGTCCACGCCGGCGTGCTGCTCCGGTACGTCCCGCTCACCGCGCGCCGCAAGACCGGCATCGTCTCGCGCGGCGGCTCGATCATGGCCGCCTGGTGCCTCGCGCACCACCGGGAGAACTTCCTCTACACCAACTTCGAGGAGCTCTGCGACATCCTCGCCGCGTACGACGTCACCTTCTCGCTCGGTGACGGCCTGCGCCCCGGCTCCATCGCGGACGCCAACGACGAGGCCCAGTTCGCCGAGCTGAAGACCCTCGGCGAGCTCGGCCGGATCGCCCGCGAGCGCGACGTCCAGGTGATGATCGAGGGCCCGGGCCACGTCCCGATGAACAAGATCAAGGAGAACATCGACCTCCAGAAGGAGATCTGCGACGAGGCGCCGTTCTACACCCTCGGCCCCCTCGCCACCGACGTCGCCCCCGGCTACGACCACATCACCTCGGGCATCGGCGCCGCGATGATCGCCTGGTGGGGCACCGCGATGCTCTGCTACGTCACGCCCAAGGAGCACCTGGGCCTGCCCAACCGCGACGACGTCAAGACCGGCGTGATCACCTACAAGATCGCCGCCCACGCCGCCGACCTCGCCAAGGGCCACCCCGGCGCCCAGGCCTGGGACGACGCGCTCTCCGACGCCCGCTTCGAGTTCCGCTGGGAGGACCAGTTCAACCTGGCCCTCGACCCGGAGACCGCCCGCGACTTCCACGACGAGACCCTCCCGGCCCAGCCCGCCAAGACCGCGCACTTCTGCTCGATGTGCGGTCCGAAGTTCTGCTCGATGAAGATCAGCAAAAGCATCAATGAGCAGTTCGGCCAGGGGCAGTCCTCGCCGGAGTACGACGAGGAAGCTGTCGAGGGCATGAAGGCCATGTCCGACGAGTTCAAGGCCCAGGGCAGCAAGGTCTACCTGCCGATGGCCGACTGACGCCCTGGATCGGAACGGCTGGCTGTCTCAGGGATCCCGGACACGGCCAGCCGTTGTCCGGGATCCAGGCGCCGGCGGCTGACGAGGTGCCTCCTGGCAGCGGCCCAGAGTTCTTGATTGGACGAAGTAGTTGCAGGTATGACTCTGGCTCAGTCGCGGAAGCGGGAACGAACCCTCGGATGGACATCCGTCAAGGAGAACGGCCTCTGCCCAATGATGGCCTACAAGACTGACTGGCAACCGACAGGCCATGCATTTAGATAAGCAATCTGAATGCATCGCAGAATTGTCGAAAGCTGGATGACCCATTGATGTCTGGCTGCATGAGCGGTCCAACTGCCCGAGCAAGCTCCATCTTCCGTAGCCCGCCGGGGAAGTATCCGTAATCCTGAAGAAGTTTTTCGAGCCTCTCCCAGGTGCCACCCTTAATCGAATCAGGCTCTCGATATTGCGATTTCTTCTCGAAGGCCTTCGGTAGTCTTGGATAGGCAGCACGGAGGGCATCTGGATCTCCGAGCATCCAGGCCTCGATCTCCTCGCAAGCAATCCTGACCTTAACGTGCCCTCCCGCAGCCGGCTCTGCACCGACGAGCATACTCAGACCGTCCACCTTGCTGACCATCTCGTTCAGCCGACTCTTCAGCGCCAAGCAGTCATCATCGTCACGATCAACGAGAATCAGAAATCTGATATTTCCAGCCGCCGCCCAGCTCCCGTATCCGGAAAGGCGCTGCGGAAGCTTTCGGAGCAAGTCATCTTTTCCCTGGAATACGCGAAGCTCGTAATCCCTACCCTGCTGCACGCCCGGAGCAATAATTGGGGCGAGCTTCTGAATCAGAGCCTCTGCGCTCGGCTCTTCGAGAAGAATTTCCAGCATCGACCCCTCACCGAGCCGACTCGGGACTCAACGGGTCTCCGTGGTTGAAGTACCCTTCCATCCAGAGATCGCCAAGCAGTGCCCCAGAGTCGACGTGGGAGCGAATGGCCTGGCTGTCCGAAGCGCGAAACGCCTTCGTGTATCCGGTTTGATCGCGATAGAGAACTCGAAGCTCATTCGGCCTAATGCCATTTACAAGAAATGGCGAGTGGGTAGAAACGAATACCTGGCCCCGCTCAGCGGCGGCCCGGCATTCTTCAGCCAGCTCCACCAGGAGTCGAGGGTGCAGATGATTCTCGGGCTCTTCGATTCCGATTAGGCTAGGTGGCTCCGGATCATACAGCGCAATCAGATAGGAAAGCATCTTCAATGTACCGTCAGATGCCCATCGCGACTGCACGGGATCGGCAAATGGCGCGTCTTTCACCTGCAGAAGAAGCCTGCCGTCATCCAGCGGGCGCGTTTTTACTTCCTGCAGCTGAGGCACGCGGGCAGCGAGGATTCGGAGAATCTCCTTGAGGCGTTCCGGATGTTGCTCATCCAGGTATTGCATCACATTGGGAAGATTGTCACCGGTCCTCGAAAGTCGCTCTTGGGGTCCCGACTCAGGGGTGCCGCGTGCATCATCAGCGGAGATGTATGAGAGGTACCACCCCGTAATGAATCGCCGGAGAGCATTGACACGAGGGTGTGCGGCCAGCTGACCCAGGGTGCTAACCGCGAGAAGGTCTGGGGAAGTCAATCTTTCCGGGACTCGCCTGTCTTGTTCTTCCGGGGTCTCGCCGGCGATGACTGTCCCCTCGCCGTACTTGAAGTCAAGAAACGTGTACGGCTTCCCATACTGCTTTCCTCGGCGCCACTTCAGCGACTCCGATGCAACCACGGGACCTTTAGCCCCATCTTCGATCGCAAGGTGATAAGTGATCGGCGTCAGACCTGGCTCGCGATACTTGATTTCGAACTCGACGGCCCCCGATGAGCCGCGTGACCTAATTTCCCGCCCACGTCCACGGCGGTCCCACGCGCGACGGAGCCCGTCATCGAAGCATTCCGCCAGAAAAGCGAATACATCAAATAGGGTGGACTTTCCACTGCCGTTTGGCCCAGCGAATACAGTTAGAGGAGTGATCTCCGACAGCTCCAAGTCGCGGAGGACGCGGTAGTTGCGCACCCGCAGGCTCTCGATCCGGGCCAGTCCATGCTGGGCGGTGGTAGCTGCCATCGATGAGTTCCATTCGCCAGAGAGACGGCTGGTTCGGTTGTTGGAGGCCTCGTCTTGACTGAGAGCTTCAGTCGAGGCCGAGGCGGACCGCACTCACTCTAGTCAGCTTCCGACGAGCACGGTGATGGTTCCGAGTGTGGCAGGCAGGTCGGGTCACTTATGGCCGGGAGAGGCTCTCTGCCAAGGCTGTTCTGGACCAATGGAGTTGGAGGGCCGTGGTGCGCGCCCACCGGAGGGCCCAGCCCCAGGTCCCTGTCACCGTAGGTGCGCGGCGAGCGGCCGGTACATGCCGATGCCCTGGAGCACCAGGCACAACGTCTCGACCCGCGCGGTCAGTGACAACTTGGGTCCGTGGACATGTAGCTGGCGGTCGATGCGGCGCACCGATCGATGGAGGAAACGCGCGTGGGCAGCCACATATGCAGGCTTCAGACAGAAGTTCTGCTCGATGAAGATCTCCCAGAAGATCCGCGACGAGCACGGCGACGGCTCCACCGCCGTCACCACCGACTTCGACGCCGAGGCGCTGGCCGGCATGCAGGCCAAGTCGGAGGAGTTCGCCGCGCAGGGCAACCGCGTCTACCTGCCGCTGGCCGACTGACGGTCCGATGACGGAGCGCCGCCCCGAGGCGATCGGGGCGGCGCTCCGGCGTTCCCGGGCCGGGGATATCGGGAATTCACGTGTTTCCGTCCGCTGCTGCCCGGACTACCGGCCTGCCCAAGGCTGTCCCGGCCGCCTCGGCCGCCGCGGTTCGCGTGGGGGCGTCAGGAGATGGCGCGCAGCCGCTGCGGGGCGGGGTGGCGGAGCCGGTCGAGGGCCTGCTCGGTCGCCTCGTCGGCCGGCAGGTAGACGGTCAACTGCTGGGCTTCGGCGGCGAGTTCCATGGTCTCGCGGTGGAGCCTGAGCCGGTCGCCCGAGGGGTGGTCGAGGCGCAGGACGCCGCGGCGCGGGACGGTGTGCCGGTTGAGGCGGGCGGTGAAGTCGGGGCCGGCGACGGGGGCGAGCTCGGTGGTGAGCCACTCGGAGTTCTCGACGGACGGGCCGAGCCAGAGGTCGAAGGCCTGCTCGTCGGCGACGTCGTCCCAGTCGGGGAAGAGCGTCCGGGCGGCCGGGTCGGTGAAGACGTAGCGGGTCAGGTTCGGGGCGTCGGTGTCGAGCAGACCGGCGGCGCCGAGGGTGAGTTCGTAGCCGCTGGTGCGGGCGAGGACGTCGCCGAGCCGGTTGGTGACGGCGGCGATGCCGGGTTCGAGCAGGCGCAGCGTCGCGAGGACGGTCGGGCGGACGTCGCGGCGCGGGGGTGCGGGCCGGGTGCGGCCGGCGCACTCGCCGCCGGTGATCTTGGCGAGGTAGCGCAGGTGGGTGCGTTCGGCGGGGGCGAGACTGAGGGCGTCCGCGAGGGCGTTGACGATCGGCGTCGAGGGGTTGCGGTCGCGGCCCTGCTCGATGCGGGTCAGGTACTCGACGCTGATGCCGGCCCGGGCGGCGAGGTCGGAGCGCCGCAGGCCGGGCGAGCGGCGGCGGCCGTGGTCGGGCAGGCCCAGCGCCTCCGGCTGGATGCTGTCGCGCTTGGCCCGGACGAAGTCCCCCAGTGGTGTCCCCATGGGCAGCAGCGTACGGCGCGCGGCGGAGCTCAGCCTGGCCCTGCGGGGGCCAGCCTGAGCGCGGCCTGGTTGCGGCGGCGGGCCGGGCGAAGAGTGGTGGCCATGGAGAACACGGAGCACGACACGCACAAGCTGGTGATCATCGTCGGAAGCGTCCGGGACGGCCGGTTCGGCCCGGTGGTGTCCTCGTGGGTGGCCGAACAGGCCACCGCCCACGGCGGGTTCGAGGTGGAGGTGGTCGACCTCGCGGAGGTGGAGCTGCCGCTGGCCCTGCCGGCGTCCTCGCCGAAGTTCGCGGGCGACGGCTACCCCCGCCCGGCCGGGATGGCGCGGCTGACCGAGGCCCTGGAGGGCGCGGACGCCTTCCTGATCGTCACCCCCGAGTACAACCACAGCTACCCGGCCTCGCTGAAGGCCGCCATCGACTGGCACTTCACCCAGTGGACGGCCAAGCCGGTGGCCTTCGTCAGCTACGGCGGCGCGGCCGGCGGCCGGCACGCGGTGCTGCACCTGGAGAACGTGCTGACCGAGCTGCACGCGGTGACCATCCGGGACGGCCTGGCCTTCCCGAACTACTTCACCGCCTGGCAGGACGGCAGCCCGCTGGACCCCGCGGCGGCCGGCTACGCCACGACCCTGCTGGACCAACTCTTCTGGTGGGCTGGTGCCTTGAAGAACGCCAAGGCCGTCGCGCCGTACCCGGCGTGAGGGCGGCGACGATGGAGTACGGGAAGCTCGGCGGCACGGACCTGACGGTCAGCCGGATCGCGCTCGGCTGCATGGGGTTCGGCGACCCGGCGCACGGGCACAACCCCTGGTCCCTCGGCGAGGAGGCCGCGGCGCCGCTGTTCCGCAGGGCCGTCGAGCTGGGCATCACGCTGTGGGACACCGCCAACGTGTACGGCGGCGGCACCTCGGAGGAGATCGTCGGCCGGGCCGTCCGGAGGTACACCCGGCGCGAGGACGTGGTCGTCGCCACCAAGGTCGGCCTCCCGATGCACGACGGCCCGGGCGGCTCGGGGCTGTCCCGGCGGGCGGTGCTCGACCAGGTGGACGCCTCGCTGCGGCGCCTCGGCACCGACTACATCGACCTCTACCAGATCCACCGGTTCGACCCGGGCACTCCGGTGGAGGAGACGGTGGCGGCCCTGCAGGAGGCGGTGGCGGCGGGGAAGGTCCGCCACCTCGGCGCCTCCTCCATGTGGGCGTGGCAGTTCGCGAAGCTGCAGGACGTCGCGCGGCGGCTGGGCGGGCCGGGCTTCGTGTCGATGCAGAACCAGTACAGCCTGGTGCAGCGCGAGGACGAGCGGGAGATGTTCCCGCTGCTCGCGGACCAGGGCGTCGCCAGCCTGCCCTGGTGCCCGCTCGCCTCGGGGCGCCTGGCCCGTCCGTACGGGCAGGGCACCGAGCGCTCGGCGAGCGATCCGGTCGGGCGGCGCTTCTTCGAGGGCGTCGACCGTCCGATCGTCGACGCCGTCCAGCGGGTCGCGGCCCGGCGCGGCCTGCCGATGGCACGGGTGGCCCTGGCCTGGGTGCTCGGCAACCCGACCGTCGCCGCCCCCGTCATCGGCGCGACGCGGCCCGCCCACCTGGACGACGCGGCCGCCGCCCTCGCCGTCCGCCTCGACGCCGACGAGACCGGGGCCCTGGAGGCCGGCTACACACCCCGCCGCCCGACCGGCTTCTGAGCCGGGGGCGCGGCTGCCCGAGCTGTAGTACCTCAGGCGCTCGGCACGTCCTGGGGGTACCAGCGGAGTTCGACGGTGTTGCCGTCCGGGTCCTGGACGTACAGGGAGGTGGCGGTGCCGCGGGCGCCGTAGCGGGGGCCGGGGCCGTCGAGGACGGTGAAGACGCCGGAGTCGACGACCTCCTGCCAGTCGAGGGGTTCGACGGTGAGGCAGATGTGGTCGACGTTGGACTCGTGCCGGGGGCGGTGGAACAGGTCGATGATGGTGCCGGCGTTGACCCGGACGGAGGGGAAGGAGACCTGGCCGGCCCGCCACTCGTCGACCCGGACGGGCTCCAGGCCGAGCAGGCCGGTGTAGAAGTCCAGGGACCGCTCGATGTCGGCGACGTTGAGGACGAGGTGGTCGAGGGCGATGACGCGCATGGTGGCCGGCTCCACGGGTGAGGGGGCGGTGCGGTGACGGGTTCCACGATGCTCCGTCCCGGGGCGGGCTTCAACGGTGGATCACCGTACGATCGTTGAGCTGGATTCAACGGTCGAGGGGGCGGCGGATGCTGGAACGGTTGGAGATCGAGGTCTTCCTGGCCCTGGCCGAGGAGTTGCACTTCGGCCGGACGGCCGAGCGGCTGCACCTGACCACCGGGCGGGTCAGCCAGCTGGTGAAGCAACTGGAACGCCGGATCGGCGGGCCGCTGTTCGAGCGCACCAGCCGCTCGGTGCGGCTCACGCCGGTGGGGGCGCGGCTGGTGGAGGACCTGACGCCGGTGGTGGCCGCGATGGAGGCGGCGGTGCGCCGGGCGGTGGACGCCAGCCGGGGAGTGTCGGGCGGGCTGCGGGTGGCGTTCCTCGGCGAGCAGACCGCGCCGGTGCTGCTGCGCGCGGTGGCGCTGTTCGGCGCGCGGCACCCGGACTGCCGGGTGGACGTGCGCGAGGTGCAGCTGACCGACTCCCGGGCGAGCCTGCTGGACGGCACGGTGGACGTTTTGATCGCCTCGTACCCCTTCGGCGGGATGGAGTGCGGGCCGGTGCTGCTCACCGAGCGGCGGGTGCTGGCGGTGGCGGCGGACCACCCGCTGGCCGGGCGGGAGTCGGTGTCGCTGGAGGTGCTGGCCGACCACCCCGTGGTGCAGTACCCGGCGCAGACCTCGGTCGGCTTCAAGCGCGACCGCACCCCGGACCGCACCCCGTCCGGCCGGCCGGTGCCGAAGGGCCCGGCCGGGCGGACGTTCTCCGAGATGCTCAGCCTGGTGGCGCTGGGCCGGGGCGTGCTCCCGGTCGGCGAGCACTCCCGCCGCTACTACCCGCGCCCGGACGTCGCGTACGTGCCGATCCACGACGCGCCGCCGATCGAGCGCGGCCCGGTCTGGCTGCCGGGCAACGGGACGGCGCGGGTGCGGGAGTTCGTCCGGGCCGCGGCGGAGGCGGCCGCCGCGGCCCGGACGACGCCCTGAGCCGGGGCTCAGGAGGACAGCAGCTGCGGTTCCGGCTCGCGCGGCGCGTCGTCGGAGGAGCGGACCGGGCCCAAGGGGCCCTGGCCGGTGCTCCGGTGGCGGTACTCCAGGGCGGTCACGACCAGGACGGCGACGGCGGCGACGCCCATCGAGGCGGCCACCAGCTGCCACACGGGCGTGGACCACTGGTACTCCTCGGCCAGCATCGACGCGTACGTCTTCGGCCGCAGGAACGGCAGGTAGCTGGCGAAGGACGCGGTCTGCACCAGGATCGGGACGAACCAGAGCCGGCGCGGCAGGTAGAAGGCCGCGACCAGGCTGAGCACGTCCGCGAGGTAGAAGTAGCGGTCGTGCATGGCCGGCAGCAGGAACGGCACCGTGATCGCCGAGGAGAGGGCGGTCAGCAGGACCTGGTTCTGGGTGAGGGTGGGCCGGGCGGCGCCGCTGCGCAGGGCCCGCCGCCCGGTGCGGGAGAACAGGGCCAGTGCCATCAGGGCGCACACCACAGCGCCGGCGATCAGGACGCCGGTGCCGCGCATCGCCTCGACCTGGTGCGGGTCGGCCGGCGTCTTGACGAACTGGTACACCGAGGGCGCGTCGAGCGCGAGCTTCTGCGCGTACGAGTCGGCCTGCCGGGTGTAGACGGTGAGCAGCTTGCCGGGGTCGGCGCCGACCAGGAACGCGGGGACGTCCAGGGCCAGGAAGACCGCCGGGACGGCGAGCAGGCTGCGCCACAGCACGCGCCGGGTGACGAGCATGACCAGCAGGAACGGGAAGACGAAGACGGTCTGGAGCTTGAACGCGAGGGCGAGGCCGAGCATCGTGCAGGCCCACCACGGGTGGCGGGTGAGCACGAAGTAGACGGCGCCCAGCACGAAGGAGGTGTAGATCGCGTCGGCCTGGGCCCACCATCCGCTGTTCACCGCGACGGTCGGCAGCAGCAGGGAGAGCAGCGCGGCCGCGAACGGCTGCCAGGCGTCGCGGCGGGGGTAGCGCAGCGCGACGATCCGGAACACGAAGAAGGCCTGGAGCAGGTCGAAGGCGATGGAGATCGCCTTGATCCCGACGAGCGCCGATCCCGGGAGGTAGGTGAGCGCGGCCAGCAGGTACAGGTAGGGGACGTTGTAGTCCGCGAAGCCGGTGTCCTTGAGGGCGCGGAAGCCGCCCTTGTGCTCGATGGTCCGGTACCAGCGGTGCAGGAAGTACCCGAAGTCCAGCGACTGCCAGTGCAGCATGAGGTACCGCACGAGCAGCGCGACCGCTCCGATGCCGACGGCGAGCGCGATCCGGACCGCCGGTCTGGCGAGCGGTGGTAGCGGTATCGGCTCGCTCTCGGTGCTTTCGGGGCGTGCGGTTGTG
Source organism: Streptomyces rubellomurinus (assembly GCF_000961885.1). Taxonomy (GTDB): domain Bacteria; phylum Actinomycetota; class Actinomycetes; order Streptomycetales; family Streptomycetaceae; genus Kitasatospora; species Kitasatospora rubellomurina. Next base: position 40,159 of record NZ_JZKH01000028.1, on the reverse strand, counting down.
CCCGTCATGTGGCCTCCGTGGAAAGGTCGGGACGCGACCCTTCGGCGGCCCCCCATGGCTACCGCACATTTAATCCGATCTGTGGAGAGATCTTGATGCCGGGGAGGAGATTCAACCGACCTCGTCGGGCCCGGTGAAGTCCGGGCTGGTGTAGGACGGGCCGGTGAAGCTCGGGCCGGTGAAGTCCGGCCCGGTGAAGTCCCGCCCGGTCGCGTCCGGGCCGGTGAAGGACGGCGATTCGTACCCGGGGCTGCTGAAGTGCGGCGTCGGCCGGGCGTCCGCGTCGCCCCCGCCGTCCGCGCCGTCGCCGCCCGGTCCGCCGGGGACGGCCGGCAGGGCGGCGTGCAGGTACGGGAGCAGGCCGCGGTCGCGCAGCGCGGTGCGCCATTCCCGGCGGGCGTCCGCCAGTTCGGCGACGAGCTCGCGGTCGGTGCCGGCCGGGGCGGTGGCGCCGTCGCGCAGGGCGGTGAGCACCAGCCCGGTGACGCCCACCGCCATCGCGGCGACGCCCGCGGCGAGGGCGACCCAGCCGGCGGTGGCGAGGGAGCGGCCGAGGGCGAGCGTGGAGTCGGCGGCGCGCAGCAGGCAGCCGAGCAGCAGCAGGGCGATGCCGGCGGCCCAGGCGAGGATCGGGGTGAGCACGGTGAGGACGGGGAACAGCCCGGCGCCGCCGCCTCCGGTGCGCAGCTGGGCGAGCAGGCCGGGGGCGGTGGGCTCGGTGCCGGCCTCCGGCGGGGGCGTGTGGTGCAGGCTGTCGCGCAGCGCGGTGTAGTGGGCGTACTCGGTGGCCGCCGCGGCGGCTATCCGGTCGGCGTCGCGCAGGGCGAGGACGCGGAGCTGGGCGGTGGTGAGGGCGCCGGGGGCGCGCAGGGCGGTGAGGACGGTGCGGTCGCGCAGGGCTTCGCCGAGCAGGCGCTCGTAGTCGGGGCGGTCCTCGGCGAGCAGTGGCGGGGGGTTGGACATGGGGACCCCGTTCGGGCAGACCCCGGCCGGCGTCGGGAGGCGCGGGGGCCCCGGGGCGCCGGTGCGGGCACGGAGGCGGGCCCTGGACGGGCGGGCCGGGTGTGACGTGCCTCATGGTAGGGGCGGCCGTGGCCGGGCTGACAGTCGGTTTCCGGAATTTCGCGCCCCGGGCCGCGCGCGTGCGGCGGCCCGGGCGCCGGGAACAACCGTTCGAGAGTGGAAGTCAGTTGACGGGGAGTCGGGCGATCAGCAGGCGCCCCTCCATGGTGACGCCGCCGTCCATGGCGACGGCCAGGTCGTCCGCGTACACGTACGGCCCGGGGATGTGCGGCGGCTGCCCGTCGTCGTTGTGCACCGCGCCGGTGAGGTACGGGATGGGGCTGTGCCCGTGCACGATCCGGCTGCCGCCGTAGGTGCCGAGGAGCTCGTGGACGGCCATCGGCCCGGCGTCGCCGCGGAAGGCGAAGCGCTTGGTGAAGCGGCGGAAGCAGTCCCACCACTCGTCGACGCCGCTGTCCAGCAGCAGGGTGTGCACGGCGTCGTTGACGTCCGGGATGGACTCGCCGTACTCCAGGTACGCGGTGGTGTCGGAGTGCAGCAGCAGGTGGTCGTCCTCCAGCGCGATGGCCGGCAGCCGGGACAGCCAGCTGATGTGGTGCGCCTCCAGGCGGTCGAGGTCGTTCTGCTGGCCGCCGTTGAGCCGCCAGGCGGCGAGGAAGGAGGCGGTGCCGGCGGTGGACTGCACCGGCTCGTCGCCGTACTTGGCGGCGCCCAGGAAGAGGAGCTCGTGGTTGCCCATCAGGGCGCGGCAGTAGCCGCCGGCGGCGGCGGCCTCGGCGGCGAGCTGCATGACGAGGTCGATGACGCCGATGCCGTCCGGGCCGCGGTCGGTGAAGTCGCCGAGGAACCAGAGCCGGGCGCGGCCGGCGGACCAGTGGCCGTCCGCGTCGATGATGCCCTGGTGGCGCAGCTCGGCGCGGAGCTCCTCCAGGTAGCCGTGGACGTCGCCGACGACGTACACCGGGCCCGGGGGCTCGTCGGGGCCGGGGGCCGGGTACGGGTAGGTGGGCGCGGCGGGGTCCTGCAGCGGCGGGCCGAGCTCGATGGTCGGCGGGTCGTCGCGGTCGGTCGGGCCGGAGTGCTCGGCCGTCCCCGGGTGCTCGGCCGGGCCGGGGTGCTCGGCCGGGGCGGGGTGTTCGGGCTGCTCGGCGGGGAGCTGGAGGGCGGGGGAGGGCTGGTCCGGGAGGGTGGGCTCGTAGCCCTCGTCGTACCCCTCGTCGTAGCCGCGGTGCTGCCCGTGGTCGGAGAAGGCGACGGCGTGCGACTGGGCGTGGACGGTGTGGCCCTGGCCGTGCCCGTCGGCGGGCCAGTGCTGTTCGAGGTAGCGGGCGCCGCCGTAGCCGCTGTAGGTCTCCGCGTCGTACGACTCGTACGTGCCGGGAGCGCCGGCCCCGCCCGGACCGCCCGGACCGCCCTGGGCGTCGTACGCGTGGCCGGCGGCGTGGTCCGGCTCGTAGTAGGTGCCGTACGGCAGCACATCGAGGTCCGGCTGGTGGCGGGGGCCTGAGGCGGGGTGTTCAGGCCCGGGGAAGCGGTCCTCGGGTGTCATTCGCCCATCATAGGAAGACCACTCTCCCGGCGTCGTCACCTGGTGGGTATCCAATCCTCCGGAGCGTCAGCCGGGCGTCCCGCTAGGTCCGTTTTGTCCCGACTCGTTATGGTCTAGACCTCGCCGGGGGGCCGGGGAGGGCTGACGGTGGTGCGCGGACTCCGGCGCTGGGAGGACGCGCGGACGATCAGTTCGGTGGGCATCAGGGTGCCCGGCGGCGGGCCGGTCCCGGCGGTGCGGAAGCGCGGCGGGAAGAGCCGGGCGATGTCCACGCCGGTGCCCGAGTCGACGCCCTCGATCGCGTCGATGAGCAGGTTGACGACGGTGGTGCCGATCCGGCGCGGCTTCAACGAGAGCGTGGTGATCGGCGGTTCGGTGGCCGCGTAGACGTCGCTCTCGCTGCAGCAGACCAGCAGCAGGTCGTCCGGCACCCGCAGGCCGTAGCGGCGGGCGGCGGCCAGCAGGTCGGTGCCGTTGGGGTCGAACAGGCCGTAGACGGCGTCCGGCCGGTCGGGGCGGGCGAGCAGCCGGTCGGCGGCGACGGCGCCCGCGGCCGGGTCGTGCGCCGGGTACGCCTCGTACACCGGCTCCTGGCCGACCTTGGCGCACCAGCCGAGGTAGGCCTCGGTGGAGAGCCGGGTGTAGGTGTCGGTGCTGGTGCCGGTGAGCAGGCCGATCCGGCGGGCGCCGGCCTCGGAGAGGTGGTCCAGGATGCCGAGCACGGCGGCCTCGTGGTCGTTGTCGACCCAGGCGGTGACCGGGCAGTTGCCCGGCTTGCCGTCGCTCACCACCGGGACGCCGGACCGGTACAGCTCGCTGACCAGCGGGTCCTGGTCGGGCGGGTCGATCACGACCGTGCCGTCCAGGGCGATGTTGCCCCAGACGTCGTGCCGGGAGGAGGCGGGCAGCACCACCAGCGCGTAGCCGCGGCCCAGGGCGGCGCTGGTGGCGGCCCGGGCCATCTCGGCGAAGTACGCGAACTCGGTGAAGGTGAAGGGCTCTTCGCCGTAGGTCGTGACGGTCAGCCCGATCAGGCCGGACCGCCCGGTGCGCAGGGTGCGGGCGGCCGCCGAGGGGCGGTAGCCGAGGCGCTCGGCGACCTCGCGCACCCGGCTGCGGGTCTCGTCGGGCAGGCGGCCCTTTCCGTTCAGCGCATCGGAGACGGTGGTGATCGACACTCCGGCGGCTGCTGCCACATCCCGGATGCCGGCCCGCTCCAGACGCCGTGAGGTGGTGGGACGCCGACCGCTCTGGTTGGCTGCTGCTGTCATGGCGGACCGATCGTATGGCTCCTGACAAGGGTCTGTGACCGGCGCATCGGGGGCACTCGAAGATACGTTTCTCCGCTAGTGAGCCGGGGTGCGCCCCTTCGATACCCGCCCACAACCAGGGCTCTTACCTCTGACATGTGCCGAAGGAACCGGGCAGAATGGCTGATCTGCACCTGTAAGCCGACCGGGCATCTCACTCCTACGGGTGAGGGCGGTCGGTATCGTGCAAAGCACCCGACCGGGGTGGTCCGGAGCGCGTTCCGGAGCCCGCGGCACAGCGGCGACCCCGACCGTGCCACGGCGGGCGGAACGAATGACGCGACCGGAGAGACACGAAGGAGTACGACCGTGAGCAGTGGTACGTCAGCGCAGGGCCCGCGGCTGCGGCCGACCCTCGACGGCATCCCCACCTACAAGCCCGGCAAGCCCGCCGGCGCCGACGCCTACAAGCTGTCCTCGAACGAGAACCCGTACGAGCCGCTCCCCGGCGTGCTCGAGGCGGCCGTCGCGGCGGCCGGCTCCTTCAACCGCTACCCCGACATGGGCGTGAGCGAGCTGGCGCGGGTGCTGTCCGAGCGCTTCGGCGTGCCCGTCGAGCACATCGCCACCGGCACCGGCTCGGTCGGCGTCGCGCAGTCGCTCATCCTCGCCACCGCCGGCCCGGGCGACGAGGTGATCTTCGCCTGGCGCTCCTTCGAGGCCTACCCGATCATCACCCAGGTCGCCGGCGCGACGCCGGTCATGGTGCCGCTGACGGCCGGGGGCGACCACGACCTCGACGCGATGCTCGCGGCGATCAACGAGAAGACCCGGCTGGTCTTCGTCTGCAACCCCAACAACCCGACCGGCAACGTGATCCACCGCGCCGAGCTGGAGCGCTTCCTGGACGCCGTCCCCGGCGACGTCCTGGTCGTCATCGACGAGGCGTACATCGAGTTCATCCGGGACGCCGAGGTGCCCAACGGCATCGACCTGTACCGGGACCGTCCGAACGTGTGCGTGCTGCGCACCTTCTCGAAGGCGTACGGCCTCGCGGGCCTGCGGGTCGGCTTCGCCGTCGCGCACGAGCCGGTGGCCGCCGCGCTGCGCAAGACCGCGGTGCCGTTCGGCGTCACCCAGCTCGCGCAGAACGCCGCCGTCGCCTCGCTGCGCAGCGAGGAGGCGCTGCTGGAGCGCGTCGAGGCGCTGGTCGAGGAGCGCGGCCGGGTCGTCGCCGGGCTGCGGGCGCAGGGCTGGGAGATCCCGGACTCGCAGGCCAACTTCGTGTGGCTCGGGCTCGGCGAGCGCTCGGCGGACTTCGCGGCGCGGTGCGGCGAGGCCGGCGTGATCGTCCGGCCGTTCCCGGAGGGCGTGCGGGTGTCGATCGGGGAGGCCGAGGGCAACTCGATCTTCCTGTCGGTGGCGGAGGCGTTCCGCAAGGAGATCAGCGGCTGAGGCCTGCTGGCTGCTTTCCGTTCCGCAGGGGCGCGCTCCGTTGGGGGTGCGCCCCTGCGGCGTGTTCGGGCGGGCCGGGGCCGGGCTTCTGACGGCGGGCGGATGAGGATGTGCTCCCGGATGGGCGGGGATCGCTGGGAGGAGCCTGGGAGTTCGGCCAAGGGCTGCCCAGGCCCCGGCCAAGGCGCCCGCGCGACGGAGGTGGTTCGGGCGGAATGCCCGGATCCTGTCGGTCAGACTTCTCCCAGCCGGCGCCCAGGACCGTGCAAGAGCACCCGGCGAAGCTGTCCGCCATGAAGGTGCTCCCACGGCGGCGAGGCGCCGTCCTCGTCAACTCCGCGCTCGGCGTGGCCCTGCTGGGCGGCGCCGTCCTCGCGTACACGGCGGTCAACGGCAGCGGTGGGACGGCCGCGGCCAAGTCCGCGCCCCGGACCGCGACCGTCTCCAAGGGGACGGTCCTGGCCACCGTCTCCGGAACCGGCACCCTGGTCTCGCCCAGCGACGCGGCCCAGGACTTCGCCACCGGCGGTCGGCTCACGGCCGTCAAGGTCGCGGTGGGTGACGCGGTCAAGAAGGGGCAGGTGCTGGCGACCGTCGACACCACGGCGGCCCAGCAGCAGGTGGACGCCGCCCAGGCGGCCCTCACCACGGCCAACGCCAACCTCACCAAGGCGCAGGCCGGGGTCACCACGACGACCACCGAGCCGCTGCCCCAGGCCTCCGCCGCGTCGCCGGCACCCTCGGGTGCGGCCGCGGGCGGGGGCGGTCGCGGTGCGGGCGGGAGCAGCGCGCCCGCCCCGCAGACCACCACCATCACCACCACCAAGGTCGACGACGCGGCCGTCGCGCAGGCCCAGCAGCAGGTCGCCACCGCGCAGACCAACCTCACCAACGCCCAGAACGCGCTGGCCGGCACCACCCTGACCGCGACCGCGGACGGCACGGTCGCCTCGGTCTCGGCGAAGGTCGGGGACACGGTCGGGGCCACCGGCTCCGGCTCCTCGGCCGCGTCGTCCTCCTCGTCCAAGTCGGCCGGTGCGAGCGCGGTTTCCGGCTCGCCCAGCGGCTTCATCGTGCTGACCAACCCGACCGGGATGCAGGTCGCCGCCAACTTCTCCGAACTGGACTCGCTCAAGCTGAAGAAGGGCGAGGCGGCCTCCGTCACCCTGAACGCGCAGTCCGACACCAAGCTCAACGCGACCGTCCTGTCCGTCAGTTCGCTGCCGTCCGGCGGCTCGGGCGGCGGCGCGGCGGGCGGCTCCGCCGTCCAGTACGCGGCCACGCTGCAGATCGGCGGCGACACCGGCACGCTGCGCACCGGCCTCAGCGCGACCGTCCAGGTGATCACCGGCGAGGCGGACAACGCGCTCTCGCTGCCGACCTCGGCGCTGTCCGGGACGGGCGCCAGCCGGACCGCGACCGTGGTCCACCCGGACGGCAGCACCGAGCGGGTCACCGTCGGGGTCGGCGTCGAGGGCGACAGCACCGTGCAGGTCGTCTCCGGGCTCAAGGAGGGCGACAAGGTCGAACTCCCCAGCACCAGCGGCGGCAACGGCTTCCCGAACGCCTCCTTCCCGGGCTTCGGTGGCGGCCAGGGCGGTCGGGGCGGCAGCGGCGGTGCCGTGGGCATCCCGGGCGGCTCCGGCGGCTCCGGCGGTGGCGGCGCCGGTGGCTCCGGCCGGGGCGGCAAGGGCTGAGCATGCGTCACGTCATCGACAAGCGCGTCCCCGCGCACCCCGTGCCGGTGATCCGGATCAGCCGGCTCACCAAGTCGTACGGGCACGGCGACGCCACCGTGCACGCCCTGCGCGGCCCGTCCCGGCCCGGGACCGACGAGCCGGAGGGCGTCAGCCTGGACATCGAACAGGGCGACTACGTCGCGGTGATGGGCAGTTCGGGCTCCGGCAAGTCCACCCTGATGAACATCCTCGGCTGCCTGGACGTCCCGACCTCCGGCCGCTACCTGCTGGACGGCATCGACGTCGGCCACCTCGACGAGCAGCAGCTCTCGCTGGTCCGCAACCGCAAGATCGGCTTCGTCTTCCAGTCCTTCAACCTGGTGCCCCGCACCACCGCCCTCGCCCAGGTCGAGCTGCCGCTCGCCTACGCGGGCGTGCGCGCCGCCGAGCGCCGGCGGCGGGCGATGGCCGCGCTGTCGCTGGTCGGGCTCGGCGAGCGGGCCGGGCACAAGCCCAACCAGCTCTCCGGCGGCCAGCAGCAGCGCGTCGCGGTGGCCCGCGCGCTGGTCACGGCGCCTGCGCTGCTGCTCGCCGACGAACCGACCGGGAACCTGGACAGCCGCTCCACGGAGGAGGTGCTGGCCCTGATCGACGGGCTCAACGCCACCGGCCGTACGGTCGTGCTGATCACCCACGAGGACGAGGTCGCGCGGCACGCCAAGCGGGTGCTGCGGCTGGTCGACGGGCAGATCGTGAGCGACGTCCGGCAGGCGCCGGTGGACGGGCCCCCGCCCGTCCTGTCCCCGGCGGGGGTGATGGCGTGATCCTCTGGCAGACGCTCCGCTTCGCGGCCGGCGGCCTGATCGCCAACAAGGTGCGCTCGGCGCTCACCATGCTGGGGGTGCTGATCGGTGTGGCCTCGGTGATCCTGCTGCTGGCGGTGGGCAACGGCTCGTCCCAGGCGGTGAAGGAGTCGATCACCTCGCTCGGGACCAACTCGCTGACGGTCAGCACTGGTTCGGCCTTCGGCGGCGCGCGTTCGGTGGCCTCGGGCTCGGTGAAGAAGCTGACCGTGGCCGATGCGAAGGCGCTGGCGAGCGACGGCGACTCGGCGGCGATCCGGTCGGTGGCGCCCGTGGTGACGACGAGCACGACGGCGCTGTACGGGAACATCTCGTACAGCCCGGGGTCGGTCGTCGGGACGTACCCGGCGTACTTCGAGACCGCCAACCAGAAGGTCGCGCACGGCGACTACTTCACGGACGACGACGTGCTCGGCTCGCGCAAGGTCGCGGTGCTCGGCGCGACGACGGCCAAGCAGCTGTTCGACGCCGAGGACCCGGTCGGGAAGAAGATCGTGCTCGGCGGGACTCCGTTCACGGTGGTGGGCGTGCTCCAGGCCAAGGGCGGCAGCGGGTTCACCGACCCCGACGACGTGGTGATCGCGCCGCTGCCGACCGTGCAGAACGCGTTCACCGGCTTCGGGGCGGTCAACCAGATCCTGGTGCAGGCCTCGTCGGCGGACACGACGACGGCCGCGCAGTCCGAGATCACCCGGGTGCTGCTCGGGACGCACGCGATCGCCGACCCGGCCAAGGCGGACTTCCGGATCACCAACCAGGCGTCGCTGCTGACGGCCCGGGAGAGCACGACGAAGACGTTCACCGTGCTGCTGGGCGCGGTCGCGGCGATCTCGCTGCTGGTCGGCGGGATCGGGATCACCAACATCATGCTGGTGACGGTGACGGAGCGGACGCGTGAGATCGGCATCCGCAAGGCGCTGGGTGCGCCCCGGGCGGTGATCCTCGGGCAGTTCCTCACCGAGTCGACGCTGCTGTCGGTGATCGGCGCGGGGTTGGGCGTGGCGGCCGGGATCGCCGGCTCGCACTTCAGCATCGTCGGCATCAAGCCGGTGGTGATCCCCGAATCGGTGCTCGGTGCGTTCGGGATCGCCGTCGCCATCGGGCTGTTCTTCGGCAGCTACCCCGCCAACCGGGCCGCCTCGCTGCGGCCGATCGACGCCCTCCGGCACGAGTAGGAGCACTGTCTCGATGAGTTCGATGAGCTCGATGAATCACGATGATCAGGTCGCGCTCCTCGCCACGCCGCCGGACGCCCGGGACGTGAGCGCGGAGCTGGCGGCGCCGCCGCGCCGGAAGCTGCCGTGGCTGAGCCTGGTGCTGGCGGGCGGCGTGATCGCCACCGGGGCGTTCGCGGGCGGGGTCTGGTACCAGCAGGGGCAGGGCGGGTCGGGCGGGAAGTCCTCCGCTCGGGCTGCTGCCCCTGCCGCCGGCCCGGCGGCGGGCGGCTACGGCCAGGGCGGCGGGCGGCGCGGCGGGCAGGGCCAGGGCCAGGGTCAGGGTCAGGGCCAGGGCGGTTCCCAGCCCGGGTTCGCGCGCGGCACCGTCAAGGCGGTGGACGGCTCGACCGTGTACCTCACCGATTCGAACGGCAACACCATCAAGGTCACCACCGGCGACGCGACGAAGGTCCAGCTCAACAAGGACGGCAAGGTCGCGGACCTGCTGCCCGGCCAGAGCGTGACCGTCGTCGGCACCCCCGACGCCAACGGTGGCTACACCGCCAGCCAGCTCGTCGAAGGCGCCGCGACGGGCGGCTTCGGCGGCGGCTTCGGAGGCGGTGGCTTCGGAGGAGGCAACCGGAACCCGTCCGGCGGCTGACCCGGAGCCGACGGACGCCCGCGAGGCCCTCGCCCTGGGACGGGCGAGGGCCTTCGCGTGTCCCGCGCCGGGCGGTGCGTTCAGTTGCAGTTCATTGCAACGAATCCCGTGCTTCGTTGCGTTAGGCGGCAGGCTGGCTGCAACGATTTCCCTGCTGTGAACTGCAGTTAAGGCATTTCTTGGCAAGGAAGTCGTTGCCTGACTCGCGAACGCAACGTAGCTTTTCCTCTGTCGGAAACGACGGGCCGAAACAAGGGAGGCCCGCCGGAGACCACAGGGAGAGACCACGATGTACACCTTCGCCACCACCGCCCCGATCGCCGCCGTCCTCGACGTCCCCGCCGCCCAGATCCGGTTCATCGCCGCCGACCGGGCCGACACCGTGGTCGAGGTCCGTCCCGCGAACCCGGCCAAGTCCCGTGACGTGAAGGCCGCCGAGCAGTTGCAGGTCAGCTACGACAACGGGGTCCTGCGGATCGAGGCGCCGGCCGCGAACAACAGCCTGCTCGGCAACTCCGGGACCACCGAGATCACCGTCCAGCTGCCCGCCGGCTCGACCGTCGAGGGCAAGGCCGCCGACGCGGAGCTGCGGGGCGTCGGGCGGCTGGGCGACGTCACCTTCGAGGCCGCCCGCGCCACCGTCAAGCTCGACGAGAGCGCGGCGACCCGCCTGACCCTCCAGGCCGGTGACGTCACCCTTGGCCGCCTGACCGGCCCCGCTCAGCTCAGCACCCAGCAGGGCGACCTGACCATCGCCGAGGCGGCCCGGGGCCCGATCGTCCTGCGCACCGAGTCCGGGAACATCGCCGTCACCGCCGCCCGGGGGGTCTCCGCCACCCTCGACGCGGGCACCGCCTACGGCCGGGTCGCCAACTCGCTCGTCAACACCGGCACCGCCGTCGTGGCCATCCGCGCCACCACCTCCTACGGCGACATCACCGCCCGCAGCCTCTGAACACCGCCCGGGGAGCAGGCGCACCGTGGGGGGTGGGCCTGGACCCACCCCGGGTGTGGGGCTGGACCCGTGTTGCCCATCTCCCCTGCTCCGTAGCGTCGTTGTCGTCAGCCCGAGACCGAGGAGAACGGCACATGACGACGACCACCAGCTTCGACGCCCGGGCCACCGTGCGGAAGTGCACCACCCTGTTCGGTGCGATCAGCGCCATTGTGCTCGGGACGGTCGCCGTGCTGGCGGCCCTCGGCCACGGGACCACGCCGTTCATGTGGATCCGCGCCGCCCTCTTCCTCGCGGCCGCCCCGTACCTCCACCGCCTAGAGGGCCGCTCCACCGACCGGCTGCGGACCCTGGCCACCGTCATGCCGATCGCCATCATCGGTGTGGACCTCGTCCCCGGGCTCTGCCCCGCCTGGTACGCCGTCCTCCAGGGGCTCTCCGCGCTGCCGCTGGCCGCCGTCGCGGTGATCGTGCGCAGGCGCTGAGGGCCGCCGGGAGCGTCAGCCCCGGTAGCCGGTTCCGGGGACGCGCGGCTCGAACTCCCCGCACAGGTACGTCTCCGGGACGAGCTCCGTCAGTGGCACCGGCCAGTACTCGGCCTTGCGCGTGACCGCGAGGTACTGCTCCCTGGCACCGCGGTGGCAGCGGATTCCCATGAGGCCCTTCCCGGCCGGCGAGTAGTCGGAGAGGAGGCAGGTGACGCAGCTGCGCAGCCGCAGGCCGTCCGGCAGGGCGGCCGCGAGTTCGAGCAGGCCGTTCTCGAAGTCCTCGGCCTCCGTCTCGACGGTCTTCCCCCCGATCACGATCGACAGCCGGAGCGGGGTTTCGGACGGCGCCGACGCGTCCTCGCGCAGGTCGAGGGTGAACCGGATCGTCGACAGCGGGTGATCTCCGGGGCGCTCCACGGTGCAGGGGAGGTCGCCGGAGAGGACGCAGGTCTCCAGGTGGCCGTAAGCGTCGAGCCGGAGCCCGGCCGCGGCGGCGGCGTGCGCGTCGACCGGCTTCAGGACGTCGAAGTCCGACCCTCGGACGTCGGCGCCGCGGATCGTGGCGCGGACCTCGTAGCTCGGCCCCCACCTGGTGGCCGCCGGTACGAACCGCCAGGTGAGCTCCTCCGCGCCCTGGTCGTCGGTGAAGCTGCCGGGGAATGACTGCGGGATCATCGCCCACCTCCGCAGGGATGGTCCCGCAGACCGCACCGCGTCGGGAAGGGGAAGGGGACGAGGAAAGGGCGGGAGGTGTCAGGGAACGGCCGTCCAGTGCCAGGGGCGGGGGCCCCGTTCGCCGCGGAGGCAGGCGAGGCGGTGGTGGGCTTCGGGGGCGGCGTGCTGGAAGGCGAACAGGGTGAGGCGCAGTTCGCGGATGTCGCGCAGGGTGGGGTAGCCGGGCCAGGCGGTGACGTCGGTGCCGTAGGCGGCGCAGAAGGCGGGGTAGGACGGCGAGCCGAAGGTGTCGCGTTCGACGGCGACGGCGGTGAGGTCCCATTCGGGTGGGCCGAGCGCGGTGCGTTCGAAGTCGAGCAGGTAGGCCGTGTCGGCGGTGACGGCGACGTTGCCGCCCCAGGCGTCGCCGTGGACGACGGCGGTCGGCAGGCCGGGCGGGAGGTCGGCCCAGGCGGTGCGGAGGGCGGCGAGGCGTTCGCGGAGCCAGCGGCGGTCGGACGGTCGCAGGGTTGACGCTCCGTCAAGTCGCTGGGGCAGGCGGACGAACGGGTCGAGCGGGGCCAGGGGCGGCCAGGGGGCCGGGAGCCGGTGGAGCCGGAGCAGGAGCGGCGCGAGGTCGGCCGGCGTTCCGGCGGTGTGCGGCGGGAGTTCGTGCCAGAAGGTGACCGGGTGGTCGTCGACGGCGCACGGCTGGTCGACGGTGTCGAGCGGTCGGACGGCCGGGACGCCGCGCGCGTGCAGCCAGCGGGCGACGGCCAACTCGCGCCCGGCGGCCACCAGTTGCCCGGCCCGGCCGATGCGGGCGACGACGCCGCCCGGCAGTCGCCACAGCGCGTTCTCGCCGTGCCGGATCGGCTCGGCGCCCGCGGCCGGGAGGCCGACCCGCGCGCACGCCCGCAGGAGCAGGGCGCAGGAGGCGGCCGCTGCCGCGGTCGTCGCCGAGTCCGCCATGGCGCCCCTCCCTCACCCCGTTCTGCAGGCTAGCCCGGCGCCCGGGCGGCGGGCGGGTGGCGCAGGTCACACCGGGGGCTTGTCACAGTCGGGTGCGCTGTCCCGTCCTCCTGGGCAGCAACGCCGGCAGCGGCAGCAACGCCGGAAGCGGCAGCAACGCAGCAACTGAGAAACACCGACCCCGGGAGTACGCGATGGAAGCCCGACTCAGCCCCTACACCAGCCCGATCATGTCCAAGGTCTTCAAGCACCTCAGCGCGGCGAGCCGCCTGCTGCGGGAGGAGTCGACGCTGCCGGTCGCGACGCAGGAGCTGGTGCTGCTGCGCGTCAGCCAGATCAACGGCTGCGGCTTCTGCGTCGACATGCACTTCAAGGACGCCGTGCACGAGGGCGAGGAGCCGACCCGGCTGAACCTGGTCGCGGCCTGGCGGGAGGCGACGGTGTTCACCGACGCCGAGCGCGCCGCCCTGGAGCTGGCCGAGCACGGCACCCGGCTCGCGGACGGCGCCGGGGTCGCCGACGAGGTGTGGGAGAACGCCGCGAAGCACTACGACGAGGAGCAGCTGGCGGCGCTGGTCTGCCTGATCTCGCTGATCAACGCCTTCAACCGGGGCAACGTCCTCACCCGCCAGCCCGCGGGCGGCTACCAGGTCGGGCAGTTCCGGTGAGCGGCTGAGCGGCGGGGACAGGCCGCGGTGGCCGGGGAGGACAGGGGACTCCCCGGCCACCGCCGGTTCCGGGTGGGGAGATCCGGTGCGCACACCACCGAACCGGTCCCCGCAGGCGCATCGTCGAAAAACCGACCGATAAGGTGTTAATCCAACATTCATCCATGCCGCATAGCCTCCGGGGGCTAGCCTCATCATGAACGTCATCGTCCGACCGGGAGGCGAAACCCCCGTGCAAGGCACTGTCACCACACCAAGCGGCTCCGCGGTGGCCGGGAGCCAGGGCGAGGCGTTCCTGCTCATCGTCGACGACGAACCGAACATCCGCGAACTGCTCTCCGCCTCGCTGCGCTTCTCCGGCTTCCGGGTCGCCTCCGCGGCCAGCGGCACCGAGGCGCTCGACCTCATCGCCGTCGAGCGGCCCGACCTCGTCGTGCTCGACGTGATGCTGCCCGACCTCGACGGCTTCACCGTCGTCGAGCGGCTGCGCGAGCGCACCAGCCGCGGCCGGATCGGCGGCACCGGGCACGGCCACGGGCACGGCCACCCCGGCGACCACCTGCCGGTGCTGTTCCTCACCGCCAAGGACGGCGTGGGCGACAAGGTGCAGGGCCTCGCCGCCGGCGCCGACGACTACGTCACCAAGCCGTTCAGCCTGGAAGAACTGATCGCCCGGATCAGGGCCATCCTGCGCCGCTCCGGCGGCCCGGCCGAGGACGGCCGGCTGGTCGTCGCCGACCTCGCCCTCGACCCGATCGCCCACGAGGTCACCCGCGCCGGCACGCCCGTCGCGCTCTCCCCGACCGAGTTCAAGCTGCTGCACTACCTGATGTCCAACGTCGGCCGGGTGGTCTCCAAGTCGCAGATCCTCGACCACGTCTGGGCCTACGACTTCGGCGGCGACCTCTCCATCGTCGAGTCGTACATCTCCTACCTGCGCCGCAAGCTCGACTCCGGCCCCGCCCACGGCCCCAAGCTGATCCACACCGTGCGCGGCATCGGCTACGCGCTGCGCCGCCCCGCGCAGCACTGACGGTCCGACCCGTGCTCGCCCGCTTCACCTCCCGGCTGTCCCTGCGCGCCCGGCTGCTGGTGCTCGCCCTGGTGCTGGTCACCACCGGGCTGGTGGTCAGCGACGCCGTGGTGCTCGGCGCCGTCCGGGTGCAGCTGGTCGAGCAGCTCGACGAGCAACTCCAGCGGTACGGGCCGCTGCTGTCCCGCCGGCCCCCCAACCTGCCGGTGCCGCCCGCGCCCGGGCGGCCCGCCGTCACCGGCAAGCGGCTCAGCCTGCCCAGCCAGTACCTGGTGCAGTACCTGTCCTCGGACGGCAAGGTGCAGGGCACGATGCGCCAGCCGGTCTCCGACACCGACCCGGCGCCGCAGCTCGCCGGCCTCGACCCCCGCCGGACCGTCGCCGACGTCCCCTTCGACCTGCCCGACCAGGCCCGGAGCCACCACAGCTGGCGGGTGCTGGTGCTGCCGCTCCAGGCCCCGCGCCAGCCGACCGACAAGCAGCCGGCCGACAAACAGCCGACCGACAAGCAGCCGACCGAGAAGGCGCCGCCGGGGAAGGACCAGCCCGCCGGTCAGGGCCCGTTCGCCTCCCCGGCGAACGCCCCGACGTACGTGATGGTGGCCGTCTCCCGCGAGGACATCGACGCCACCCTCGGCGGCCTGCGCACCTCCTTCCTGGCCATCGGCGGCTCGGTGCTGGCGCTGATCACCGCCCTCGGCTTCTTCGCCGTCCGGACCGGACTGCGGCCGCTGCGCCGGATCGAGGCGGGCGCGGCGCGGATCGCGTCGGGTGAACTGTCGCACCGGATGCCGGAGCTGCCGCCCGGCACCGAGGTCGGGCGGATGTCCGTCGCGCTCAACGGCATGCTCGACCAGATCGAGACGGCCTTCGCCGCCCGCGCCGAGTCCGAGGCCCGGATGCGGCGGTTCGTCGCCGACGCCTCGCACGAGCTGCGCACCCCGCTCGCCGGGATCCGCGGCTTCGCCGAGCTGTACCGGATGGGCGCGCTGCCCACCGACGAGGACGTCCGCCGGACGATGACCCGGATCGAGAGCGAGGCCGTCCGGATGGGCGGCCTGGTCGAGGACCTGCTGGTGCTCGCCCGGCTCGACGAGGAACGCCCGCTCGACCTCGCCCCGATGGACCTGCGCACCCTCGCCGCGGACGCCCTGCACGACCTCACCGCCCTCGATCCGAGCCGGCCCGTCGCGCTCACCGGCCCGGACGGCACCGGCGCGCCCGGCGCGGCGCCCGTCCTCGGCGACGAGGCGCGGCTGCGGCAGGTCGTCACCAACCTGGTCGGCAACGCGGTCAAGCACACCCCGGCCGGCACCCCCGTGCGGATCGGCGTCGGCGCCGGCCCGGACGGCGTCTGCCTGCTGGAGGTCGCCGACTCCGGGCCCGGCCTCACCGAGGACCAGGCCCGCCGGGCCTTCGACCGCTTCTACCGCGTCGACGCCTCACGCAGCCGCGACAACGGCGGCGGCGCCGGCCTCGGCCTCGCCATCGCCACCGCCCTCACCCGCGCCCACGGCGGCGCCCTCACCCTGACCACCTCCCCGGGCCAGGGCGCCACCTTCCGCGTCGAACTCCCCACGAACGCCTGACGCGTCCGCTAAACCCCACGATCGAGTGAACTCGTCGCCGTTCACTCGGTCAGCCCCTCGGTCGCGTGCGACCGTGCTGCCGTTGCTTGTGCAGCCCCGCGCAGGCTGATCACACTGGACGGGAAAGAGGTGTCCCAATGAGCGTGCTCGTCGTCGAGGAGACCGTCGTGAACCTGGACCAGATGCTGTGGCAGACGTGGAAGTCCATGGATGTGCCCGAGGGCTTCCGCGCGGAGATCATCGAGGGGACGATCACGTTGTCACCCACCGGCGGGAACCGCCACTTCGGCATCAATCGACGGCTCGGCAGGGCCCTTTACGACCACTTGCATGGCACTGGCTACGGGCCCGCACAGGACGGCAACGTCATCGCTGGTCTCAAGGTGCTGATTCCGGACGTGTTCGTGGCTCCCGATGAAATCGATGAGATCGAGCACCCCGAGGGTGTGGGGTTGCTGGCCTCCGGTGTCGCCCTGGTCGTCGAAACCGTCTCGCCGGGGGCCGAGGCCAGGAAGCGCGACCACGTCCTCAAGCACCGCGCCTACGCCGCCGCCGGCATCCCGGTCTACGTGATCATCGACGACTACGACGACGGCGGGGCCGTCACGATCCTCACCGGCCCCGACACCCAGCGCCGTGCCTACGCCTCCTCGACCCGGGTCCCGTACGGCAAGGAGGCCGTGATCCCCGAGGGCCCCGCCAAGGGTTTCGCGATCGGTCCCGAGATCACCGGCGAGCGGCGCGACTGACTCGTCCTGGCCTCCGTTACCACGCCCCGCTCGTCGATGCGAGCGGGGCGTGGTGCTGTCAAGGGACGGTTCGGACAAGGGGGCGACGTGGGGGTGCGTTGTCGGGGCCGTACGGGCGGGCGCAGACTGTGCGGAGTGTGACGTTCCGGTACGCCGCGTCAACCCCACCCCACCTGCGGTTCCTGCGTAAGGATGATGGATACTGGGGCTTGTGAACGTGTTCACGTTCACAAGCGGACAAGCTTGTGCGGCTCCGCGATGGTCTGCGGCTTTAGGTGAAGTCTGTCCGGAAATGGCCCACGGGGCCGGTTGGAGAGGGCGACGTGGAACTGGCAATCGCTCACGAAACCATCGCGCGATGGCAATTCGGCATCACGACCGTCTACCACTTCCTCTTCGTCCCGCTCACCATCAGCCTGGCCGCGATCGTGGCCGGGCTGGAGACCGCCTGGGTGCGGACGAACAAGGAGAAGTACTTCCACGCCACGAAGTTCTGGGGAAAGCTCTTCCTCATCAACATCGCGATGGGCGTGGTCACCGGCATCGTGCAGGAGTTCCAGTTCGGCATGAACTGGTCCGACTACTCCCGCTTCGTCGGCGACGTGTTCGGCGCCCCGCTCGCGATGGAGGCGCTGATCGCCTTCTTCTTCGAGTCCACCTTCATCGGGCTGTGGATCTTCGGCTGGGACAAGCTGCCGAAGAAGCTGCACTGCGCCTGCATCTGGATGGTGGCGCTGGGCACCGTCCTCTCCTCCTACTTCATCCTCGCCGCCAACTCCTGGATGCAGCACCCGGCCGGCTACGCGATCGACCCGGCCACCGGGAAGGCGCAGCTCACCGACATCGCCGAGGTGCTGTTCCAGAACACCACCCTCGTCGTGGTCTTCCACACCCTGACCGCCGCCTTCCTCACCGGCGCGGCCTTCGTGGTCGGCATCTCCTCCTTCCACCTCTGGAAGGCCAAGCGCAGGCCGGAGACCGCCGACCCGAAGAAGACCGCCGTGATGCGCACCTCGCTGCGGCTCGGCCTGGTGCTCGCGGTGGTCTTCGGACTGGGCACCGCGCTCAGCGGCGACACCCTGGGCAAGGTCATGTTCGAGCAGCAGCCGATGAAGATGGCCGCCGCCGAGGCGCTGTGGGACACCCGGTCGCCCGCGCCGTTCTCGATCTTCGCGGTCGGCGACGTCAGCAAGGGCCACAACTCGGTCGAGCTGGAGGTCCCCGGGATACTGTCCTTCCTCGCCCACAACGACTTCAGCTCCGCCGTCCCCGGCATCAACGACACGGCCGCCGCCGAGGCCGCCGCGCACGGCGGGAACCCGAAGGACTACATCCCGAGCGTCTTCGTCACCTACTGGGGCTTCCGCTTCATGATCGGCTTCGGGATGACGTCCTTCGTCGCCGCCCTGATCGGCCTCTGGACCACCCGGCGCAAGCTGTTCCTGCGGCCCGAGTTCCGCACCGGCGACACCGAGGTGCCCCGGCTGATGCTCACGCCGAAGCGGGAACTGGGCCCGCTGCTCACCAAGTGGAGCTGGCGGATCGGCATCCTGACCATGGGCTTCCCGCTGATCGCCAACAGCTTCGGCTGGATCTTCACCGAGATGGGCCGTCAGCCCTGGGCCGTGTTCGGCCTGATGACGACCGCCAGCGCCGTCTCCCCCAACGTGAGCGTCGGCACCCAGATCGGCGCGCTGGTCACCTTCACCACGCTGTACGCGGTCCTCGCCGTGATCGAGGTCCGGCTGCTGGTCAAGTACGCCAAGGCCGGGCCGGTGACGACCGAGCGGCCGCCGGCCGAGGACCCGTCCCTGCGCGGCCCGGCCGCGGACGAGGACGCCGACAAGCCGCTCGCCTTCGCGTACTGACCCCGCCGGAACTGAGGATCTGACATGCAACTCCACGACGTCTGGTTCGTGCTGATCGCGGTCCTGTGGATCGGCTACTTCTTCCTGGAGGGCTTCGACTTCGGGATCGGCATCCTCACCAAGCCGCTCGCCCGCGACACCGCCGAGCGCCGGGTGCTGATCAACACCATCGGCCCGGTCTGGGACGGCAACGAGGTCTGGCTGCTGACGGCCGGCGGCGCCACCTTCGCCGCCTTCCCGGACTGGTACGCGACGCTGTTCAGCGGCTTCTACATCCCGCTGCTGGTCATCCTGGTCTGCCTGATCGTGCGCGGCGTGGCCTTCGAGTACCGGGCCAAGCGGGACGGCGCCCGCTGGCAGCGCAACTGGGAGGAGGCCATCTTCTGGACCTCGCTGCTCCCGGCCTTCCTGTGGGGCGTGGCCTTCGCCAACATCGTGCGCGGCGTGGACATCGACGCGCAGAAGAACTACGTCGGCACGTTCTGGGACCTGCTCAACCCGTACGCGCTGCTCGGCGGCCTGGTCACCCTCGCCCTGTTCACCTTCCACGGCGCGGTGTTCGCGGCGCTCAAGACGGTCGGCGAGATCCGCGAGCGGGCCCGCCGGGCGGCGCTGGGGGCCGGGCTGGCCACCGCCGTGCTGGCGCTGGCGTTCCTGACCTGGACGCAGGCCGACAGCGGGAACGGGCGGAGCCTGGTGGCGCTGGTCGTCGCCGTGCTGGGCCTGCTCGGCGCCCTGGCGGCCAACCAACTCGGGCGCGAGGGATGGGCGTTCGTCCTCTCCGGGGCGACCGTCGTGGCCGCCGTCGCGATGCTGTTCCTGGCGCTCTTCCCGAACGTCATGCCGTCCAGCCTGAACGACGCCTGGAGCCTCACCGTCTCCAACTCCGCCTCGGCGCCGTACACGCTGAAGCTGATGACCATCGTCGCGGCCGTGTTCACCCCGCTGGTGCTGCTCTACCAGGGCTGGACGTACTGGGTGTTCCGCAAGCGGATCGGCGTCCAGCACATCCCGGCCGGGCACTGACATGAAGCCCGTCGACCCCCGCCTCCTCGGCTACGCCCGCACCACCAGGGCCTTCCTCGCCGGATCCGTACTGCTCGGCGCGGCGGGCGCGGCCCTGGTGGTCGCCCAGGCGAGCCTGATCGCCGAGATCGTCGTCCGCGCCTTCCAACGCGGCGACGGACTCGGCGAGTTGACCACGCCGCTGATGCTGCTCGCACTCACCGCGGGCGGGCGGGGGCTGGTCGGCTGGCTCACCGAACTCACCGCGCACCGGTCCGTCGCCCGGGTGAAGTCCACCCTGCGGCGCCGGCTGCTCGACCACGCCACCGCGCTCGGCCCGGCCTACCTGGCGGGCCGGCGCACCGGCGAGCTCACCACCCTCGCCACCCGCGGCGTCGACGCCCTCGACGACTACTTCGCCCGCTACCTGCCGCAGTTGGCGCTCGCCGTCGCCGTCCCGGCGATCGTGCTGCTGCGGATCGTCGGCGCCGACCTCACCTCGGCCGCGATCATCGCCGGGACGCTGCCGCTGATCCCGCTGTTCATGGCCCTCATCGGCCTGGCCACCCAAGCCCGGATGGACCGGCAGTGGGACAGCCTGGCCCGGCTCTCGCACCACTTCCTCGACGTGGTCGCCGGCCTGCCCACCCTCAAGGTGTTCAACCGGGCCCGCGCCCAGGCCGCCACCATCGCCCGGATCACCGCCGACTACCGCCGCGCCACCCTGCGCACCCTGCGGATCGCCTTCATCTCCTCCTTCGCCCTGGAACTGCTCTCCACCCTGTCCGTCGCGCTGGTCGCCGTCACCATCGGCTTCCGGCTGGTCGACGGCACCCTCGACCTGGAGACCGGGCTGGTCGTGCTGATCCTCGCCCCCGAGGTGTACGTCCCGATCCGGCAGGTCGGCGCGCTCTACCACTCCAGCGTCGAGGGCCTGACCGCCGCCGACCGGATCTTCCAGGTGCTGGAGACGCCGCTGCCCGCCGCCGGCACCCGCCCGGCGCCCGCCCTGGCCGGCGCCGCGATCGCCGCCGAGGGCCTGGTCGTCCGGCACCCCGGCCGCACCGAGCCCGCACTGGACGGCGCCTCGCTGACGCTGCGTCCGGGCGCCACCACCGCCCTCACCGGGCCGAGCGGCGCCGGGAAGTCCACCCTGCTGGCCGTCCTGCTCGGGCTCACCGCCGCCGACGCCGGCACCGTCCGGATCACCGGGGCGGACGGCCGGACGCACGACCTCGCCGAGCTGGACCCGGCGAGCTGGCGGCGGCAGATCGCCTGGGTGCCGCAGCACCCGCACCTGTTCGCCGGCACGGTCGCCGACAACCTGCGGCTGCTCCGGCCGGAGGCGAGCGACGAACAGCTGTGGACGGCGCTGCGGGCCGCGCACGCCCTCGACTTCGTCACCGACCTGGACGCGCGGCTCGGGGAGGACGGCGCCGGGCTCTCCGCCGGGCAGCGGCAGCGGCTCGCCCTCGCCCGGGTGCTGCTCGCCGACGACCGGCCGCTGGTGCTGCTCGACGAGCCCACCGCGCACCTGGACGGCGCCTCCGAGGCGGCCGTGGTCGAGGCGGTGCGGGCGCTCGCCGAGGACCCGGCGCGCACCGTGCTGGTGGTCGCCCACCGGCCGGCACTGCTGGCCGTCGCGGACGAGCGGGTACGGCTGGCGGGGCCGGCGGCCGCGGAGGCTCCTCCCGCGGCTCGGGTGCTCGCACACGGCGGGCGGCCGACCGCCGCCCCGGCCGTGCCCGAGGAGTCGGCGGAGGAGACCGGGGCCACGCCGCGGTTCGCGCTGTCCGTGCTGCTCGGCGCGCTCGCCCTCGGCAGCGCCGTCGCCCTGATGGCCACCTCCGGCTACCTGATCTCCCGGGCCTCCCAGATGCCCCCGGTGCTCTACCTGATGATGGCCGTCACCTCGGTGCGCGCCTTCGGCATCGGCCGCAGCGTCTTCCGCTACGCCGAGCGGCTGGTCTCGCACGACGCCGTGCTGCGCACCCTCGGCACCCTGCGCGCCGCCGTGTACCGGCGGCTCACCGTGCTCGCCCCGGCCGGCCTGCCCGCCTTCCGGCGCGGGGACCTGCTCTCCCGGCTGGTCGCCGACGTGGACGCCGTCCAGGACCACCACCTGCGCTGGCGGCTGCCCGCCGCCGTCGCGGGCGTCGTCGGGCTGGCCTCGGCCGTCGCACTCGGCGCCTTCCTGCCCGCCGCCGGGCTGGTCCTCGGCCTGGGGCTGCTGCTCGCGGGCGTCCTGGTGCCCGCGCTGGCCGCCCGCTGGTCGGCCGGTGCCGAGCGGCGGCAGGCTCCCGTCCGGGGCCGGCTGGCCGCCGGCGTGGTGGACGTGTTCACCGGCACCGCCGAGCTCACCGTGGCCGGCGCGCTGCCGCGCCGACTGGCCGCCGCCCGCTCCGCCGACGCCGCGCTGACCGGGCTGGCCGCCCGCTCGGCCGCGACCACCGCGCTCGGCACCGGGCTGATCGCGCTGCTCACCGGGCTGACCGTGACGGCCGCCGCCGCGGTCGGCGTCCAGGGGGTGCGGGACGGCGCGCTGGCGCCGGTCTGCCTGGCCCTGGTGGTGCTCACCCCGCTGGCCGCCTTCGAGGCGGTCACCGGGATGCCGCTCGCCGTCCAGGCCCGGCAGCGGGGCCGGGCGGCCCGGGCGCGGCTGGACGAGGTGCTGTCCGCGCCGGAACCGGTCGTCGAGCCCGTGGACGCGGCCGCGCTGCCCGCGCAGCCGCTGCCCGTCGCGGTGCGCGGGCTGACCGTCCGGCACCCCGGGCAGGCCGTGGACGCGCTCACCGGGATCGACCTCGACCTGGCGCCCGGCCGCCGGATCGCCGTCGTCGGCCCGTCCGGCTCCGGCAAGACCACCCTCGCCCAGGCGCTGCTGCGGTTCCTGGAGCCCGGCGCGGGCAGCGTCACCTTCGCCGCCGGTCGTCCACAGGCTGTGGACAGCCGCGCGCTCGCCGGGGAGGACGTCCGCCGGGTGATCGGCCTGTGCGCGCAGGACGCCCACGTCTTCGACAGCTCGCTGCGCGAGAACCTGCGGCTCGCCCGCCCCGACGCCGACGAGGAGCAGCTGCGCGCCGCGCTCGCCGCCGCCCGGCTGCTGGACTGGACCGACCGGCTGCCGGCCGGGCTGGACACCATGGTCGGCGAGCACGGCGCCCGGCTCTCCGGCGGCCAGCGCCAGCGGCTCGCCCTGGCCCGGGCGCTGCTCGCGGACTTCCCCGTCCTCGTCCTGGACGAGCCCGCCGAACACCTCGACCTGCCCACCGCCGACGCCCTCACCACCGACCTGCTCGCCGCCACCGCGGGCCGCACCACCGTGCTGATCACCCACCGGCTGGCCGGGCTGGACGACGGCACCGTGGACGAGGTGCTGGTGCTGGACGGCGGACGGGTCGTCGAGCGCGGCCGCTGGTCCGAGCTGGTCGCCGACCCGGACGGGCGGCTGCACGCGATGCGGCGGCGCGAGCGGGAGGCGGACGGGCTGCCGGCGGCGGACGGGGCTGTGGAGGCGGACGGGCTGCTGGAACCCGTCGTGTCGGCCGTCCGTTGAAACGGTCTGCCGAAAACCGTACAAACTAGGCTTTCTTCATGGACCCCACGCCGGACCTCACGCCGGACCCCGCCGCCGTCCCCGAGCCGGCCCCCCACCGGGTGCCGGAGATCGCCTCGCTCGGCCTGGACACCCTGGTCACCGAGGTCTCCGAGCGTCTGCAGTCCGCCGCCGCCGTCACCGACCGGATGCAGCGGCTGCTGGAAGCCGTGGTCTCCATCGGCGCCGGACTCGACCTGCACGCCACCCTGCACCGGATCGCCACCGGCGCCGCCGAACTCGTCGACGCCCGCTACGCGGCCCTCGGCGTGATCGCCCCCGGCGGCACCGGCCTCGCCGACTTCATCCACGTCGGCGTCGACGACGAGACCGCCGCCGCGATCGGCGAACTGCCCGCCGGCCGCGGCGTCCTGGGCGCCCTCATCGACCGCCCCGAGCCGCTGCGGCTGCCCGACCTCGGCGCCGACCCACGCTCCACCGGCTTCCCGCCGCACCACCCCGGGATGCGGACCTTCCTCGGCGTGCCGATCCGGGTCCGCGCCGAGGTGTTCGGCAACCTCTACCTCACCGAGAAGAAGGGCGGCGGCGCCTTCACCCCCGAGGACGAACAGGTGGTGCACGCGCTCGCCGCCGCGGCCGGCGTCGCCATCGAGAACTCCCGGCTCTACGAGGAGGGCCGGCGCCGCGAACGCTGGATCGCCGGCGCCGCCGCCGTCACCACCGCGCTGCTCTCCGCCGCGCAGGCCGAGACCGCGCTGACCGTCGCCGCCGAGCAGGTACGGGAGTTGGCCGACGCCGCGCTCGGCATGATCCTGCTGCCCACCGGCCCGGAGGGGTCCGGCGACGGCGACGGGCAGATGCGGGTCGCGCACGCCTCCGGCGAGGTGGCCGAGTTCGTCCGCGGCGAGCTGCTGCCCAAGGACAGCTTCGCCGCCCGACTGCTCGCCGGGGAGAGCGTCTACCTCGACGACATGTCCAGCGACCCCACCGTGGTGATGCGGCACGCCCGCTCCTTCGGCCCGTCCATGGCCGTGCCGATGGTCGCCGCCGGGCGGGTGCTCGGCGGGCTGTGCGTCTGGCGCCCGTGCGGCGCCGTGCCGTTCACCGACTCCGAGAAGCAGCTCGCCGAGGCCTTCGCCTCCCAGGCCGCCCTCGCCCTGCGGCTCGCCGAGGGCCAGCGCGACCAGCAGCGGCTCGCCGTCTTCCAGGACCGCGACCGGATCGCCCGCGACCTGCACGACCTCGTCATCCAACGGCTGTTCGCCACCGGGATGATGCTGGAGAGCGCCGCCCGCCGGTCCGTCGTCCCGGAGGTGAAGGTCGGCATCGGCAAGGCCGTCGACGAGCTCGACGCCACCATCCAGGAGGTCCGCACCACCATCTACGCCCTCCAGCACGACAACCACGGCGACGCCCCCGACACCCTGCGCACCCGGGTGCTGCGCGAGGCCAGCCAGGCCGCGGCGGCCCTCGGCTTCAAGCCCTCGGTCAGCTTCGTCGGGCCGGTCGAGAGCCTGGTCGGCGAGAACACCGGCCGTCAACTGCTCGCCGCACTACGGGAGATGCTGTCCAACACCGCCCGGCACGCGCGGGCCTCCCGGGTCGGCGTCGAGATCGACGCCACCGTCCACCTCGGCGGCGACGGCCGGCCGGTCGGCGGCGACCCGGAGTCGCCGGTCCGCGACGGGCGCCCCGGCGTGCTGCTCACCGTCACCGACGACGGGGTCGGCATCCCGGCCGGCGGGCGGCGCAGCGGACTGCTCAACCTCACCCGGCGCGCCGAGGCCCTGGGCGGCGACGCCTGGCACGAGCCGGGGCCGCACCGCAGGGGCACCCGGGTGCGCTGGACGGCCCGGCTGTGACCTCCGGCTGCGACCCCTGCTGGCTGGCCGGTGGAAGCTGAACGGGGGAGAACTTCCCGGCCAACAGCGCAAGTTGTGAACCGTCCGGGCTTTCGCGGATTCCGTGTGCACACATAGCTTGTCACCGTCCCGGAGGGTAATCGGCGGGGAAACCGGACGGAGGGGCAGTGGACGCTTCCGGCCGCGGTCGCACCGCAGCAGGGGCACGTCGTGGCGGGTTCCGGACCGAGCGCGCTCCGGACGGGCGGTACCGCTGGCAGCTGAAGGCGCCGAACGGGCGGGTGGTCGCGGTCACCGCCGCCCAGTTCGACACACCGGGGGAGGCCGAGCGCGGCTTCGAGGGCCTGCGCGCCGGGGCCTCCGAACTCACCGCGCGGATCACCCACGTCCGGGACGGCATCGGCTGGATCTGGGTCGTCCCCGGCACCCGCGCCCTCCCCGAGGTGCGGTCCAGCCGCGCCTACGAGCGGTACGCCACCTGCCAGAGCGCGTTCCGGCGGTTCGTGGTGCTGCTCGGCAAGCAGCCGCCGCGCGAGCCGCGGACCCCGGACTGCGGCAACGGGCGCTCCGGCTAGGCGAGTTCGGGTAGGCGAGTTGGCCAGGCGAGTTCGGCCAGGCGAGGTCGGCTAGGCGAGTTCGAGGAGGCGCTCCAGGACGGCGGCGACGCCGTCCTGGTCGTTGCTCACGGTGTGCCGGGCCACCGCCGCCAGCACCTCCGGGTGCGCGTTGGCGACGGCGTAGGCGGTGCCCGCCCAGGCCAGCATCTCCAGGTCGTTCGGCATGTCGCCGAAGGCCACCACCTCGCTCCGGTCGATCCCGTGCCCGGCGCACCAGCGGGCCAGCGTGCTCGCCTTGGTGACGCCCGGCGCGCTGATCTCCAGCAGCGGGATCGGCGCCGAGCGGGTGATCTCGGCCAGGTGCCCGGCCGCCGCCCGGGCCTCGTCCAGCAGCACGTCCGGGTCGAGGTCCGGGTGCTTGGCGAGCAGCTTGAACAGGCCGCGGACCCGGCCGTCCGGGCCCAGCAGCTCCTCGGCCGAGCCGATCGGGTGGTCGGTCTCCTCGCCCCACATCGGCACCGCGTACTCGGGCTCGCGGGCGAAACCGGCCGGGTACTCGAAGGCGAACGCGGTGCCGGGCAGCTTCGCCCGCAGCACGTCCACCACCGCCAGCGCCGTCCCGGCCGCCAGCGGGAACGACTCCAGCAGCTCGCCGCGCCGCACGTCCACCACGGCGCCGCCGTTGGAGCAGATCGCCACCCCGTGGCCGCCGATGTGCGGGCTCACCTGCTGCATCCAGCGCGGCGGGCGGCCGGTCACGAACACCACCTGCACCCCGGCCGCCTCGGCCGCGGCCAGCGCGGCGGCGGTGCGGTCGCTCACGGTGCCGCCGGCGCAGAGCAGGGTGCCGTCCAGGTCGGTGGCGATCAGGCGGGGGGCGGGGGCGAGGGGCTCGGTCACCGGACCATCTTCGCCCATCGGCGGCGGCCCGGTCACGACCGCGGCACCCGGCCGTCTTTCGGCCTTCTTCCCGGTCGCGGGCGTCGTTTTCCAGCCGATCGGCGGGGTTGACGCGTGTCCGCACCGGCGGCGACGGGCAGGAACCGGCCGTGGCCACCACATCGGCAGAGAGAACCGTGCCCACCCCCACCGACCCCGTCGAGACCCCGGCGCGGGACACCTCGCGCGACCCGGTGCTCCTCGGCGACATCCTCTTCCACACCCTCGCCGACCTCGCCCGCCGCGCCCCCGCCCCGCTCCTCCCGCCGCAGCGGACCCGCCCGCACCCGTAGGCCGCCCGCTGTCCGTCCGGGGCCCGACGCGGGTCTGCGATGCTGGTGGCCGTGAGCGGGTATCGGGCGGTGGGCGTGGTCGGTCTGGGTCGCATGGGGCTGACCCTGGCGGCCGGTTTCAGCAAGGCGGTCGGGCCCGAGGGGGTCTTCGCGGCCGGGCGTTCCCCGGCGAGCGTCACGCGGCTGCGGGCCGCCGTGCCCGGTGCGACGGTCCTGCCGTTGCCGGACCTGCCCGGTCGCGCCGACGTGATCGTCCTGTGCGTGGGCAACGCGGACCTGCCGTCCGTCCTCGACGACCTGCGCCCGGGGCTCGGCCTCCGGCACGTGGTGGTCGCCATCAACAACGGCCTGCCGCTGCGGGCGCTGGCGGAGGCCGTCGACGGCCCGGTGGCCAAGCTGATCCCGAGCGCGGGCAACGAGGCCGGTGCCGGCGCGACGCTCCTGGTGCCCGGTGCGCGTCTGACGGAGCAGGGCACGAGGGACCTGCTGGCCCTGCTGCGGGCCTTCTCGACCCCGTTCGTGATCGAGGAGGCCCAGGGCCGGGCGGCCACCGACCTGGCCTCCTGCGGCCCGGCGCTCCTGGCCGCCGCCGCCCGGGCGATGGTGGACGCGCAGCAGGAGCGCGGCGCCCCGCTGCCGCGGGAGCTGGCGGAACAGCTCGTCGCGCAGAGCCTGCAGGCCGCGGGCCGGCTGCTCGCCGAGGGCGCGGGCCTGGACGACGTCGTCCAGCGCGTCGCCGTCCCCGGCGGCAACACTGCTGCCGCCCTCACCGCCGCCCGCGACGGCCTCACCACGGCATGGCACGCCGCGTTCCGGGCAACGGCGGCCAACGAACGCTCCCGCCCGGCCCCCGCCTTCCGCTGACCCCGGCTGGGCCGGGGCAGCCCTGGTCCTCCCACCAGAGGTAGGCGGCCTCGACCTCGTCCCAGAGGCGGCGCGGGCCGTACTGGTGGACGGCGAAGCGGTCGCGGTCCCGGTCGACGGCAGCCCAGGAGCGGGCGTCGGTGGTGGCGACCCAGAGGCGGTCGGCGTCGGCGTCCCAGGCGGTCCAGACGTCGGGCAGGCACAGGCCGAGGGCGAAGCGGGCCTCCCAGCTGTCGCCGGTGATCCGGTGCGGGGAGAGGGCGGTGGTCGATTCGTCCGGGACGTGGTCGTCGCGGACCACGTCCCGGAAGATGCGGAGATCGCGGCGCTGGTTGCGCATCAGCATGAGAATTGGACGGGGTCGGGATCGGGCGTGTCCTCGGAGTCCTCGGGTGGGAGGGGCTTCACCGCTCGACGATCGGGAGATCGGCGTGGACGACCTTCCCGAGCGGGAGTGGTGAGACGCCCCACTGCCCGCGCGTGAGCCGGTGCACCATCGCCAGCCCCCGCCCCGACGTGGAAGCGGAGTCGGCCCGGATCATCACGGGCATCACCCGGGACCCGTCACCGCACGCTCGGAAGGCCACGGCGGTCCTGGACAAGACGATCTACAGCCTGTTCACCGACGAGGGTGCGGACCTGGTTCGCCGGCACGGCGGGACGGATCTGTACATCTGCGGCATCGCCACGGAGAGTTGCGTGCTGAAGACGGCCGTCGATGCGTTCGAGCGGGACCTCACACCGTGGCTGCTGGAGGATGCCGTTGCCAGCCATGCGGGCCAGGCAGCCCACGACGCGGGCATCCTGGTGGCCAGCCGGTTTATCGGGCCCGGCCAGATCATCAAGACGGCTGACATCCCCAGTTGCTAGGTCCCTGCCGTCCAGCTGGGCGAGTTCGGCGGGATTTGAGCCATGGGCGCCGTTGTCGGAGTGGTCGCTTGCTGGCATCGCATCGTCCCGCTGTCACAAGGAGGATTCGACGTGAGGCCTGCGCCCACCGGCACTCCTCCCGGCGTCGGAAGTCGCCGACAGCCTGCGAGTCCGCCAGCGGAACCGCCTGGACGCGGCCGTCCGAGCGCTCTCGGACGGCCGCGTTCGACGCCTGCGAGACGGGGTGGAAGCGTGATCCGACTCCTGGACGGCGAGCAGACAGGCGAGCTGGAGGACCAGCTGAAGGTGGTCTTCGCCGAGTCCTGTGCCGAACCCCCGTACGGCGAAGGGCTGGCCGACTGGACGAAGGGGCCGCGGAAGGCGCGCGGCTGGGTGCGCAGGAAGTCGGGCTGGCCGACTTCCTGTGCGACCGGGTCAGGCCGCGAGGAGGGCGGTGCGGTCGAGTTTGCCGTGAGGGGTCAGCGGGAGCTGGCGGAGGTGGTGGATGGACTGGGGGAGCATGTGGGCCGGGAGGTGGTCGGCGAGGTGGGCGCGGATGACCCTGGTGGGCACCTCGTCCGGGTTGGCGACCACGTAGGCGCTCAGGGACTGGGCGTCGGGGGTGACGGTGCAGGCGGCGCTGGTCACTCCGGGGATGGCTCGGAGGGCGGCTTCGATTTCTCCGAGTTCTATGCGGAAGCCTCGCAGCTTGACCTGGCCGTCTTGGCGGCCGAGGTAGGAGTAGGTGCCGTCCGGCTCTTCGACGGCCCAGTCGCCGCTGCGGTAGTGGCCGTCGACGAAGCGGGCGGCGTTGAGCTCGGGGCGTTCGAGGTAGCCGTGGCTCACGGAGGCCCCGGAGACCCAGAGTTCGCCGGGCTGGCCGACCGGGACGGGCGTTCCCTCGGCGTCGCGGAGGGAGATGGCGAGGTGGGGCAGGGGGCGGCCGATGGGGGTGCGGTTGGGGCGGGCGCCGTCCAGCAGGTCGGGGGTGAGGGGGCAGAAGGTCACGTGCACGGTGGTTTCGGTGATGCCGTACATGTTGACCAGGCGGGCGTTGGGGCCGAGGCCGGCCTGCCAGAAGCGGCGGACGTCGTCGGGGACGAGGGCCTCGCCGCCGAAGACCACGTGGCGGAGGGAGGGGAAGGAGAGGCCCAGAGCGGCGGCTTCGGTGACGAGGTTGCCGAAAGCCGAGGGGACCTGGTTGAGGAAGGTGACCCCACGGTCCGCCAGCAACTGCGCGAAGGCCTCCGGATCAGCAGCGTTCTCGCGGTCGACGACCACCGCCTGCCCGCCGTACAGCAGCGGGCCCCACAGTTCCCAGACGCTGAAGTCGAAGCTCCACGAGTGGAAGATCGTCCACACCTCGTCCGGGCCGAGGTCGAACAGCGGCGCCGCGCCGTCCATCAGTTCCAGGACGTGCGCGTGGCTGACCAGGCAGCCCTTGGGCAGGCCCGTCGAGCCGGAGGTGTAGATGGCGTACGCGGTGTCCGCAGGGGTGGTCTTCGGGGTGACGCCCGGGCGGGTGGCGAGGGTGAAGGGGCCGACCGTCGCGACGGGCTCCTCGCCCGGGAGCAACGGGGCGTCGGTGAGCACCAGTTGGGCCCCCGAGTCGTTGAGCAGGTGCTGCTGCCGGGCCTCCGGGTAGCCGGGGTCGACGGGCAGGTAGGCGGCGCCGGAGCGGAGGATGCCGAGGACGCCGCCGGGGGCGTGCCGGGTGCGGTCGGCGCGCAGGGCGACGAGCTGGCCCGGGGAGACGCGGCCGCCGAGGGAATCCGCCACCTCCGAGGCCAGGGTGTCGAGTTGACGGTACGTCAGAGTGCCGGAGGTGTCGGACACGGCGGTGCGGTCCGGGTGGCGGGCGGCGGCGTCGGCGAAGCGGGTGTCCAGGCGGTCGGCGGCGGCGGTGGGCATCGGTGGCTCCGGGTACGGGAGTTGGGGGTGCAGCAGGAACGGGTCGGCGAGGTAGACCAGCAGGTGCGGGTCGCTGAGGAAGTCGGACGGTCGGAAGCTCATCCCGTGAGCTCCGCCCCCGTGAGCGCGTGCACCAGGTAGCTGGCGACGTCGGAGGGCGTCGTGCCCCGGCCGAAGACGCGGTCGGCGCCCAACTCGGCGGCGGTGCCCGGGTCGAAGCGGGGCCCGCCGACGACCAGCAGCGGCCGCTCGTGCTCGGCGAACTCGGCGCGCAGTTCGGCCGCGAGTTCCTTGACGTTGGTGAGGTGCGCGTCCCGCTGGGTGACCACCTGGGAGACCAGGACGGCGTCCGCCCCCTCGACGCGGGCCCGGCGGACCAGCTCCGGGACGCTGACCTGCGCGCCCAGGTTGAGGACCTTCAGCTCCTTGTAGTACTCCAGGCCCTTCTCGCCCGCGAACCCCTTGATGTTGAGGATGGCGTCGATGCCGACGGTGTGCGCGTCGGTGCCGATGCAGGCGCCGAGCACCACGAGCTTTCGGCCGAGCCGTTCGCTGACGGCGCTGTTGGCCTCCTTGGCGGTCAGCAGCGGGTACTCCCGCTCGACGACCTCGATCTCGTCGAGGTCGACCTCGTGCACGACCGGCCCGTAGACGACGAAGAAGCTGAAGTCCCGCCCGATCGGCTTGGAGTGGACGAGCAGCGGCCGGTCGATGCCCATCTTCCGGGCGAGCTGCAGCGCGGCGCCGTCGGCGAGCGGGCCGTGCGGGACGGGCAGGGTGAAGGAGACCTGCACCATGCCGTCGTCGGTGGTGTCGCCGTACGGGCGGACGGTGGTGGCGGTGCGGGGCAGCGTCGGGAGGTCGAGGTCCAGGTCCGGGGCCGTGATCACGTGGTCTCCAGGAGGTCGATGGCGGGGTTGCGGTAGCCGGCGGCCCGCGCCACCACGCCGTCCGCGCCGCGGCCGCCCTCGGCCGTGCGCCGCATGCCGCCGAAGGTGCCGGCGGCGATGGCGTCCAGCAGGCCGCGTTCGCGGATGTCCTCGAGCAGGTCGATCGCCTCGCCGAGGACCTGGCCGGCGCGGCGGGCGATCAGGCCGTCCGGGGCGGGGTGGAAGTCCTCCGCGAGGCCGCCGGCCGCGTCCAGCACGTAGCGGATGTTGCGCAGCGCGAGGTCGCGGTCGGAGAGGAAGGGGGTGACGACGGCCTCGGTCATCATGCCGACCAGCAGGATGCTCTGTTCGGTGAGCGCGCCGGCCAGGTTGAAGAAGCCGTTGAGCAGGTAGCCGTGGAAGACGTCGCCGGTCATGTGCCGGGTGGGCGGCATCCACTTGAGCGGGGCGTCCGGGAAGAGTTCGCGGGCGAGCAGGGCGTGGGCGAGCTCCAGCCGGAACGAGTCGGGCACCGCCGGGTCGATCTCGAAGGCGTGGCCGAGGCCGAGCTGGCCGTCCGCGAGGCCGGCCTCCTTGGCGAAGTACTCGTTGAGCAGCTGGCTCGCGGTGACGGTGTGGGCGGCGTCGACGGCGTCGGCGGTGGTGAGGTAGTTGTCCTCGCCGGTGTTGATGACGATGCCGGCCCGGGCGTGCAGCTGGCGGGAGAAGCGCTGGTCGACGAAGGTGCGGACCGGGTTGATGTCGCGGAACAGGATGCCGTACATGGAGTCGTTGAGCATCATGTCGAGGCGTTCCAGGCCGGCCAGCGCGGCGATCTCCGGCATGCACAGCCCGGAGGCGTAGTTGGTGAGCCGGACGTAGCGGCCGAGCTCGGCCGAGGTCTCGTCCAGCGCGGCGCGCATCAGCCGGAAGTTCTCCTGGGTGGCGTAGGTGCCCGCGTAGCCCTCGCGGGTGGCGCCGTCCGGGACGTAGTCGAGCAGGGACTGCCCGGTGGAGCGGATCACGGCGATCACGTCGGCGCCGCCCTGGGCGGCGGCCTGGGCCTGCCGGATGTCCTCGTGGATGTCGCCGGTGGCGACGATCAGGTAGATCCAGGGGCCCTTCGGGTTGCCCCAGCGGCGCACCAACTCCTCGCGTTCGCGGCGCCGTTCGTCGATCCGGGCGATGCCCCGGCCGACCGCCGTCCGGGCCGCCGCCTCGGACCGTACGGCGGCGTCGCCCTCGGGGACGCGGAACGGCACGGTGCGGGTGGCGGCGCGGGCGGCCAGGTCGGTCAGGTCGCGGTACTCGCCGCTGCGCAGCGCCTCCCAGACCGGCAGGCAGACGCCGTGCTCCAGGCCGACCTGGTCGCGGACGGCGTCGACCAGCCGGTTCGCCCACGGGATGCCCTCGGGGTCGGCGCCGTTCAGGCCGGCCAGGCGCAGGGTGGCGCGCTCGACGGCGACGGTGGTGTGCGAGCGGGCGAGGTCGACGACCGGGCGGCCGGCTCGGGCGGCGAGTTCGCGGGCGCGGCGGACGAGCGCCGGGTCGAGGCCGAGCTTGCCGGGGGTACGGACGGCGGTGGTCATCACAGGCTCCCGGCGAGCGCGGGCTCGGCGGCGCCGAGCCGGTGGTCGAACAGCGCCCGCACGCCCGGCTCCTGCCGGATCAGGTCGAGCGCGAGGGCGGCGTGCCCGGGCTGGTAGCCGTTGCCGATCAGCATGGTGACGTCGCGGGCCAGCCCCTCGGCGCCGAGCGCGGCGGCCGGGAAGGAGGTGGCCATCGAGAAGTAGACGACGGTGCCGCCGTCGCGGGTGGCCAGGATCGCCGGGTGTTCGCAGCCGGGCACGTCGGTGCAGACCACGGTGACGTCGGCCGGTCCGCCGTGCGCGTCCAGGAGGGCGGCCAGGCCCAGCGGGTCGCGGGCGTCGCCGAGCAGCGCCAGGTCGGCCAGCCCGGACTCCTCCAGGGCGCGCCGCTCGGCCTCGTTCGGCACCACGCCGATCAGCCGTCCGGCGCCGGCCCGGCGGGCGGCGGCCAGCGACAGCGAGCCGGACTTCCCGGCGGCGCCGAGCACCAGCACGGTGGGCGCGGGCAGCAGTTCGGCGCGGACGACCCGCTCGGTGAGCGCGGGGGCGCCGCACACGTCCAGGACGGACAGCGCCAGCTCGTCCGGCAGGTCGGGCGGCAGGACGGCGGCGATGGAGCGGCCGAAGAGGACGGCGTGGCCCGAGGCGGGGATGCGCTCGCTGAGGCCGTCCCAGCCGAGCAGCCCGTCGTAGACGGCCAGCGGGGTGAGGCTGAGCGAGACCAGGGTGGCGATCCGGTCGCCGGGGCGCAGGCCGAGCGGCGAGTCCGGGCCGACCGCCTGGACGCGGCCGATCAGCATGCCGCCGGACCCGGTGACCGGGTTGTGCATCTTGCCGCGCTCGTCGATGATCGCGCAGACCTCGTCGCGGATCGCCGGGCCGTCGCCGTGGTGCTTGTCGTGCAGCTGGCGGTAGGAGGCGGCGTCCAGGTTCAGCACCTCGACGCAGACCAGCACCTCGTCGGCGGCGATCGTCGGATCCGGGTCGAGCCGCCAGGCGGCCTGCGGCAGTACGCCGGCGGGCTCCAGCACCCGGTGCAGTCCCATCGACAGGTTCATGGACGAGGTCATGCCGCACCCCCGGTGAGCGCCAGGGCCTCGGGCGTGCTCCACCAGCGGCGGCCGGCCTCGGGCAGGGTGTGCACCGGGTCGTAGTAGTGGTAGGTGCGGTCCAGCGCCTCCGGGTCGTCGTGCTCGACGGAGGTGCGGTAGTTCTTGCGCCAGGAGGAGATGCCGCGCTCGCGGTCGTAGGAGTCGACCTGGTGCACCCAGCGCTTGCCGACGTACGGCACGTCGCAGACGATGCGCGGGGTGGCGAAGCCGGGCAGGTAGCCCATGATCGCGTGCTGCAGGCGCTGCGCCTCGGCGAGCGGGAGGCGCCAGTGCTCGGCGCCGGGGATCATGTCGCAGAGGTAGAAGTAGTAGGGCATGATGCCGGCGTTGTCGAGCAGGCCGAAGCACAGGTCGAGCAGCGCCTCCGGGCTGGCGTTGACGCCGTCCAGCAGCACGCCCTGGTTGCGGACGTCGCGCAGGCCGGCGTCCATCAGCGCGCGGGAGGCCTCGGCGACCAGCGGGGTGACCTGCTGGGCCACGTTGGCGTGGGTGTGCATCGCCAGGGAGACCCCGCGGCCGCGCGCCTTGGCGGCCAACTCTGCCATGCCGTCGAGGAGTTCGGGTGCCATCCAGTGCTGCGGCAGGCCGATCAGGCCCTTGCTGGCGAGCCGGATGTCGCGGACGGACTCGATGTCCAGCAGCCGGTCGACGAAGGAACGCAGGCGCGGCCAGGGCACGTTGGCGACGTCCCCGCCGGAGACCACCACGTCGCGCACGGTCGGGGTGGCCCGCAGGTAGTCGATCATCCGGTCCAGCCGGTCGGCGGGCCGCAGCACGAAGCGGTACTTGGCGATCTGCGGGGTGTTGTTGCCGACCAGGTCCATCCGGGTGCAGTGGCCGCAGTACTGGGGGCAGGTGGTGACCAGCTCGGCCAGCACCTTGGTCGGGTAGCGGTGGGTCAGGCCCTCGACCGCCCACATCTCGGCCTCGTGCAGCGAGTCCCGGGAGGCCAGCGGGTGGCTGGGCAGGGTGGGCCGGCGGTCGGAGGCGACCGGCAGCATGTAGCGGCGCACCGGGTCGCGGTACCAGGTGCCGGTCTCCGGCGGGCCGTCCGGGCCGATGGTGTTCAGCACCTGCGGGGTGAGCAGCAGCGACATGGTCGCGTGGTCGCGCTGGTCGGCCTCGACGTCGGCGTAGAACGCCTCGTCCAGGCCGGGGCCGACCAGCTCGCGCAGCTGCCGGACGCTCTTGACGCAGTGCGCGCGCTGCCACTGCGGGTCCCGCCACTGGGCGGCGGTGACGTCGCGCCAGCCGGGGAAGCGGGTCCAGTCGGGCTCGACGGCCTCGCGCCGCCGGTACTCGTACGGCTGCGGCAGCGGTTCGAGGGCGGTGGGGGCCAGGGTGGGGGCGGCGTACGCCATGGTGCTCCTCCTTAAGGCCACCGGCGGGCGGACGTTCCCCCGGGGCGGTGGGTCGGGTGGTCAGTGGGTGAGCTGGTAGACGAACAGGCCGTCGGCGTCGGGCATGCGGGTGAAGGCGGCCCGCTCCATGACGCGCTGGGAGGCGCGGTTGTCCGGGGTGGTGGTGGCGATCACCCGGTCGACGCCGTCCTGGGCCAGCGCCCAGCAGGCGAGTTCGCTGAGCGCGAGGGTCGCGTAGCCGTGGCCGCGGGCCGGCTCGACCAGGTCGAAGCCGATCTCCACCTGCCCGCCGTCCGGGGCGCCGTGGAAGCCCATGCCGCCGACCGCGACGGCGTCCTCGCTGCGCACCAGCAGGTACATGCCCCAGCCGGGCCGCAGCAGGCCGGCCGCGGCGGCGCCGGCCAGCATCTTCGCGGCGACCCGGGTGCCGTCGCCGGGCGTGCCGCCGAGCCAGTCGAGCCCGGCGGTGCCGCCGTCGCGCAGCTGCTCGGCCTCGGCCGGCAGCACCTCGCGCAGCTGGACCGGGCCGGCGGTCAGCAGCTGGACGGCCGGGCGGGCGGCGTCCTCGGCGACGGCCTCGCGCACCGAGGCGGGACGCAGGTCCGTCCAGCCCTCGGCGACGCGCTCCAGGCAGCCGCGCTCGTCGCCGGTCCAGTCGGTCGCCCGCCAGCCGGCCGGCAGCTCGGCCCGGCGCGGCCAGACGGCGTACTGCTCCTCGTGGTTGACGATCACGACGTGGGTCATCAGGGGTGCTCCTACAGGTACGGGGGAGGGTGTGGTGCGGCCCAACGGAGGCTCAGCGCACGGGGGCGAGCTCGTCGAGCGCGTCGAGCAGCCGGTCCAGCTGCTCGTCGGGGCCGAGCGAGACCCGCAGGTAGCCGGGCAGGCCGAACCGGCCGGCGTCGCGGACGAGGATCCCGTACCGCTCGGCGAGCAGGTGCTCGGCGGCCGCGGAGTCGGGCACGGCGACGGCGACGAAGTTGGTGACGGAGGGCAGCGAGCGGCGGCCCCGGGCGGCGAGGTCGGCGCGGAAGCGCTCGCGCCGCTCGGCATTGCGGCGCACGGCCCGCGCCAGGTGCTCGGGGTCGGTGAGCGCGGCGACGGCGCCGGCCTGGGCGGCCCGGTTGACGCTGAACGGCATGGTGCCCTGGGCCTCGCGCAGCCGGGCGATCAGGTCGGCCCGGCCGACCGCGTAGCCGATCCGCAGCGCGGCCAGCCCGTACGCCTTGGAGAAGGTGCGCAGCGAGACCACCGGGGCGCCGCGGTCCAGGTAGTCGCGCAGCTGCGGGGTGCCGGCCGGGGTGAACTCCAGGTAGGCCTCGTCGACCACCAGCGGGGTGCCGGTGCGCTCGGCGGCGGCGACCAGCAGGTCGAAGCGCTCGCGGGAGAGCAGGGCGCCGGTCGGGTTGTGCGGGTTGCACAGGTAGCCGATGCCGGCGCCGGCCAGCGCCTCGGCGAAGCGCTCGGCGTCGGTCTCCGTACCCGCGAGCGGGATCTCGGTGCAGCCGCGCCGGGCGGTCTCCAGGCAGATCCGGTAGCCGGGGAAGGTGCCGGCGGTGGTGACGCCGGGCCGGGTGACGTCGCCGAGGGCGAGGGCGGTGAGCAGGACGAGCTCGTCGCTGCCGTTGGCGACGGCGATCTGCTCCTCGGCCACGCCGAGGTGCGCGGCGAGGGCGGCGGTCGGGCTCTGCCGGGCCGGGTCCGGGTAGATCTCGGTCAGGTCGATGGCGTCGCGGGCGGCGGCGAGGGCGAGCGGGCTGGCGCCGTACGGGTTCTCGCTCAGGTGCAGGCGGGCCGGGGCCGCGGCCGGGGCGGGGGCCGGGGCGGTGGTCACGCCTTGTCGCCCAGCAGGATGCCGAAGCAGTAGCTGCCCGGCTCGGCCTCCTTGGTGAGGAACTGGTGCTCGGCGCCGGCCGGGACGTGCAGCATCGCCGGGGAGCTCAGCTCGTGGCGCTCGCCCTCCACGGTGACGTCGATCTTCGCGCCGCCCGGGTTCGGCGAGACCAGGAAGTAGATCTCGGCGACCTCGTGCCGGTGCGGGTCGGCGACCGGCTTGCCGACCAGGTGGTCGATCGAGCCGCCGGCCAGCTGGAACGGCAGGCCGCCGAACATGTCGGCGGTCAGGTAGAACGGGGCCGGCACGTGGTGGCCGGCCACCGGCAGGAACTGCGGGATGTCCGTACGGACTTCGACGGTCTGCAGGGCGGTGTGCGAGGCGGTGTGCGAGGCGGTCTGCAAGGCTCCACTCCGGGGCGTTCGGCGGGCGGTCGGCGATGCGGTCGACGGGGCGACCGACGCTGCTGCCCGAACGGGCTGCTCGACTGGGGATGCGAGAAGCCTTGCCGATCCCGGGGCCCGGATCGATGTCCGGACGCTGTCATAAACTTGCCTGGCAGCAAGTGACCGCGGGGGGAGCACCATGACCGACCCGGAGACCGGCGGCGCCGCCGAACTGACGCCCGACGCGACCGTCCTGTACGAACAGGCGCTGCGCGACGGCGTGCTGATCGCCGCCGACCGGCGCGACGGACTCCCGCCGGAGCGCTTCGACGCCGCCCTGGCGGCGCTGCTGGAGCTGCGGCTGCTGCACGGGACGGGGCCCGGCCGCTGGGTGCCGGCCAGCCCGGAGGCGGCGGTGGCCGAGCTGGTGGGCCCGCTGGAGCAGGAGATCCACGAGCGGCGGATGCGCGCCGAGCGGACCAGGGCGATGCTGCTGCCGCTGCAGTCCACCTACTTCGAGGCCCGGCGGGACCGCGGCCGGGGCGTGGCGATCGAGCTGCTGCACGACGTGGAGCAGGTCCGCAGCATGCTCAGCGAGGTGTCCCGGGCCTGCTCGGAGGAGGTGTTCGTCAGCCAGCCGACCGCGCTGAGCGAGGAGACGCTGGTCGACAGCCGCCCGCGCGACCTGCAGCTGCTGGACCGGGGCGTGCGGATGCGCGCGCTGTACCCGCACGTGGTGCTGGCCAGCCCGGTGGTGCAGATGCACTTCACGAGGATGTCGGAGGCCGGCTCGGAGATCCGCACCGTCGGCGAGGTGATCGACCGGCTGATCATCTTCGACCGGCGGATCGCCTTCCTGCCCGACCGCACCCAGGACGGCGAGCCGGGCGCGATGGTGATCCGCGAGCCGGTGGTGGTGGAGTACCTGTACCGCACGATGGAGCGGGAGTGGAGCCAGGCCCGCCCGTTCACCCACACCGGCTTCGGCTACGGGGACAGCGGCGACGAGGTCAAGCGCGGGATCGTCCGGCTGCTCGCGGCCGGGCACAAGGACGAGGCGATCGCGCACCGGATGAACATGTCGGTGCGGACCTGCCGGCGGCACATCGCCGAGCTGATGCGGGACTGGGGAGTGGACAGCCGCTTCCAGGCGGGGGTGTTCGCCTCCCGCTTCGCGCTGATCGACCGCTGAGGCACCGGAGGGCGGCGGGGTCGGCCGCCGCCCGGTCCCGGAGGCGGGGGGTCAGACCTCGCACTCGGCGGAGGTCAGGGTCCGCTCGCCGTCCGGCCCCTCGATGGTGAAGGTGAGCCTGCCGAGCGCCTGCTCGACGACGGCCAGCATCGCGGCGTGGTCCTCGACGATGCCGGTGACGGAGACCAGCTCGGCGGTCGACACGGTCGGCGGCAGCTGCTCGCCGGGCCGGCTCATCACCGTCGCGCCCTCGACGCCGGGCAGGTCCAGCACCTCCCGCAGGCCGTGCACGGCCTTCAGCAGGCCGCCCTCGCGCGGGGTCTGGATGGAACGGACGAAGTACACCCGGTCGGTGGGCGCGTGGCCGACCTCCACCTTCTCGCCGAGCGCGATCCGGCCGGCCAGCTCCATCGGGTCGAGGCCGCCGGCCAGTTCGGCGAGCCAGGACTGGTAGCCGCCGAGCCGGCCGTTGAGCTCGATCAGCCGGGGGCCCTCGGCGGTGAGCTTGAGCTCGGTGTGGGTGATGCCGGTGCGGATGCCCAGGGCCGCGATGACCTGCGTGGTCAGGGCGAGCGCGGCCGCCCGCTCGGCCTCGTCGATCGGCGCCGGCCAGTACTGCCCGGGCTCGCGGAACGGCGGCAGCAGCGGGTACTTGCCGGTGACCTGCCAGTGGGTGGCCTCGCCGTCGACCACGGCGCTCTCCACCGAGACGTAGTCCCCGAACGGGCCGCAGTCCCGGCCGCGCAGGTACTCCTCCAGCACCATCGGGCCGGCGTCCGGCCCGGTCAGCAGTTCCTCGGCGAGGCGGGCGCCCGCGGCCTCCTCGGTGATCAGGTGGGTGTCCCGGCTGCCCTGCCCGGTGGCGGGCTTGAGCACGGCGGGCAGGCCGACCTCGGCCAGCGCGGCCGGCCAGTCGGCGGGGCCCTCCAGCCGGGCGGAGCGGACGGCGTCCACGCCGTGCTCGCGCAGCCGGGCGCGCATCGCGTACTTGTCGCGCAGCAGCCCGACCGTCTCGACCGAGTGGAACGGCAGGCCGAGCCGCTCGGCGAGTTCGGCGGCGTCGCCGAGGCAGGTCTCGCTGAAGGTGAGCAGCGCGTCGGGGCGGTGGCGGCGCAGCTCCTCGGCGGCGACGTCGTGGTCCGGGGCGAGGTCGACGACCGTGGCCAGTTCCTCGATCAGCGCGCGGTTGAGCTCGGTGTGCTCGGACCGGCGCAGCGCCATGAGCACGTCGCCGAGCGGTTCCAGGTGGTCGACGATGGTGAGCGGGCTCACCGCGCCCAGGTCGTAGACGACGGCGATGACGGGTCGGTCTGCCACGGTGCTTGGTCCTTCGGGTTGGGCGGGCG
>NZ_JZKH01000270.1 GCF_000961885.1 Streptomyces rubellomurinus | reverse complement strand
GGTGGTGGTCGTCTTGCCGGAGACGTGGCTGATGTCGTCGATGCCGGCGGAGGCCGAGGTCATGACGGCTTCGGTGCGCAGGGGGTTGATCTCGGAGACCGCGCCGACGAGCGTGGTCTTGCCGACACCGAAGCCGCCCGCCACGACGATCTTGGCCGACGTCGTGGCCCGGGCGGGTCCGTTAGAGCTTGCGAAGTCCACTGAGGACCCTTTCGAGCAGCGTGACATCGGGCGTTCCGCCCGACTCGCCCGCGGCGGCGGGCTGGTGGATGGCGACGAGACCGGCCTCGGCAAGGTCGGCGACGAGGATGCGGGCGACCCCGAGCGGGACGCCGGCCAGTGCGGAGATCTCCGCGATGGACTTGACCTCACGGCAGAGGTTCACGATCCGGGCGTGCTCCGGCAGCAGCCCGCCGGTCCGCTCGGCCGAGCCGGTGGTCGAGATCAGTGCCTCGATGGCGAGCTGGTACCGCGGGCGGGTCCGGCCGCCGGTCATGGCGTACGGACGGACCAGCGGCTGCTGCTCGTAGCCGTCGGACTGCTGCCCGCCGTAGCCGCTGCCGTACCCGTTGCCGTACGGGCCGGCGGGTGTCGAGGGCGGGGTCATGGGTCCTCCTTGTGCTGCGGCCTTGGGCAGCCGGTTCCAGCTGGGGCGGTGCCAGCTGAGGCGGGATCAGCTGCCTGAGGGTAGCTGAGGGTGAGGCGCCGGGGCCGGTCGGGTCGGTCCCGGCGGGGAGGTGGGACGGGTGGGTGGAGCCGTGCGGAGCCCGGTCAGTGCAGGAGACTGCCCTGGAGTTCCGCGCGGAGTGCGGGGGTGAGGACGGCGCCGGCGCGGTCGACGAGCAGGGCCATCTCGTAGCCGACGAGGC
>NZ_JZKH01000269.1 GCF_000961885.1 Streptomyces rubellomurinus | reverse complement strand
TCCCGTCCAGACGAAGAGGTTGCCGGAGGAGTCCTTGGCGAACAGGTCGGAGACCTTGTCGCCGTTGTAGTTCCCGCCCACCGTCTGCGAGAAGTTCAGC
The DNA here is from genome assembly GCF_000961885.1 of Streptomyces rubellomurinus. Taxonomy (GTDB): domain Bacteria; phylum Actinomycetota; class Actinomycetes; order Streptomycetales; family Streptomycetaceae; genus Kitasatospora; species Kitasatospora rubellomurina. The sequence continues at coordinate 776 of NZ_JZKH01000269.1, read as the reverse complement.
GTCACGGACGGGCCGGGGAAGGGGTTCTGCGTATCCGTGCCGAGGCCGTTCGAGGCGCCGCACTGCGGCCAGGCGCTGGGGCCCTGTGCGGCCAGGACCTTCTCCGCGATCATGATCTGCTGGTTCTCGGTGGCCTGGTGGGGGTAGGCGGCGTACTGCTGGCCCCCGTAGGCGTTCCAGGTGCTGAGATCGAACTGCAGGCCGCCGTAGTAGCCGTTGCCCGTGTTGATGCTCCAGTCACCGCTGCTTTCGCACTGGGCGACCTTCTCCCAGGTGCTGACCGAGGCTGCGGCGGCACTGCCGGTGCCGGCCAGCGAGGCGACCAGGGCGGTGCAGACGGCCGCGGCCAGGGCCAGGGCGTGACGGTTCTTACGGGTGGTGAGACGCATGGGAATTCCGATCGTGGTCAGAGAGCGTGTGGGGAGTCGGGCAGCCGGCGCCCCGCGCGGGGCTTCAGCGCGGGGCGCCGGGGGCGGGCGGTGGCACGGCTGCTACCAGCCGGTGGTGACCTGGACCTTGGCCGCGAAGCCGCCCGCGCCGTTGCCGGCCCAGCGGTAGAGGGTGCCGGTGGTGTCGTCCCGGGCGATCAGGTCGGCGTGGCCGCTGCCGGTGAAGTCACCCGCGGTGGTCTGGGTGAAGTCCCAACCGCCGGTCAGCAGCTTCTTGGTGCTGAAGGCGCCGCCCGCGTTGCCGGTCCACAGGTAGAGGTTGCCGGAGGAGTCCCGGGCGACCAGGTCGGCTATGCCGTCGCCGTTGAAGTCGGCGGCCGTGGTCTG
>NZ_JZKH01000268.1 GCF_000961885.1 Streptomyces rubellomurinus | reverse complement strand
GGTGATCCGCGCGGCGCTGACCGCTGCCGGGCTGACCGCCGACCAGGTCGACGCCGTCGAGGCGCACGGCACCGGCACCCGGCTCGGCGACCCGATCGAAGCCGAGGCGCTGCTCGCCACCTACGGCCAAGGGCGGCCCGCCGAACGGCCGTTGTGGCTCGGCTCGCTCAAGTCCAACCTCGGCCACACGGCCGCCGCGGCGGGCGTCTCGGGCGTCATCAAGAGCGTGCAGGCGCTGCGCCACGGCGTGCTGCCGCGCACCCTCCACGCGGAGCGGCCGACCCCGGAGGTGGACTGGACCTCCGGCGCGGTCCGGCTGCTCAGCGACGCCGTGGCCTGGCCGGAGACCGGCCGGGCCCGGCGGATCGGCATCTCCGCCTTCGGCATCAGCGGCACCAACGCGCACGTGATCCTGGAACAGGCCCCCGAGGACGCGCCCGCGGTGTCCGATGCGGACGGCGGCGAGCCGGCCGTCCGCAGTCAGGCCGAGCGCTCGCAGGCCGAGCGGACTCGGGCCGTACGGGCCCCGGCCGTGCTGCCCTGGCCGCTCTCCGCGCGCACCCGCGACGCGCTGGCCGCCCAGGCGGGCCGGCTGGCGGCCGCACTGCCCGAGGACGCCGCCGTCCCGGACCTCGCCCATGCGCTCGCCACCACCCGGGCCGCCCTCGACCACCGCGCCGTGGTGCTGGCCGCCGACCCCGCCCGGGCACGGCAGGACCTGGACGCGCTCGCGGCCGGCCGCCCGGCCGCCGCCGTCGTGGCGGGCTCGGTGCTCGGCGACGCCCGGGTGGTGTTCGTGTTTCCGGGGCAGGGGTCGCAGTGGGTGGGGATGGGGGCTGAGCTGCTGGATTCCTCGCCGGTGTTCGCGGCGCGGATC
>NZ_JZKH01000267.1 GCF_000961885.1 Streptomyces rubellomurinus | reverse complement strand
CGGTGGTGATGCCCTGGATGCGCGGGCGCATGAACTGGGGTGAGGCCGGGACGAGTCCGTCGATCCGGTTGGCCCGCATCTTGTACTGGAACTGCACCGGCGGCAGGTCCTTCAGCTCCGCCTGGCCGTTGCTGGGCACCCGCTGGACGGAGTCGAGCTGCAGCAGGTGCTTCGTCCCGTCACCGGGATCGGCCAGCTCCTGCGTCAGATTGTACGTGTCGACCGTGCGCGGCCCGTTGTCGACCTGGATCCGGGTGCTGATCGAGGTCAGGCGCTTGGTGGTGAAGAAGGTCGGCGAGCCGTTGGTGCAGCTGCTGTCGGTGCAGATCTGGTCGATCGGGGTGTCCGGCCAGGAGGTGGCGTTGGCGGTGGTGCGCTGGTCCTCCGAGCAGGTGATCGCCCCGCTGGGCAGGCAGCGTTCGGCGGTGGTGAAGAGCACCTGGGCCGCCGGAGTCGCGGCGCCCTTGGCGGCCAGCTGCTCGTCCAGGCGGTGGCCGTAGTCGATCTCCTGGACGTACCCGGCCCGCTGGTAGTCGGTGAGGGTGCCGTTGCTGCCGCCCTGGATCCGGCCGCGCTGGTACTTGTTGCCCTCGGTCGCGTACCTGTACGTGGTGAGGTTGCCGTGCGGGTCGACGATGTAGTCGAGCTGCCAGCGCCAGGCCATCTGGCACCAGGAGCCGTTGCCCTGAGCGGAGTTGTAGCACGGGTCGCCGCTCTTGGGCGAGTACACCGGCACCGTGAGCACGGAGTTCGCCGCCGGGTCCGAGCCGTCGCCGCCCGGCAGGTGGTTGAGGCCGAAGTAGAACTGGATGCCGTCCGGCGTGGTGATCCGCCAGTACTCGCGGCCGTTGTAGTCGACGTCGCCCGCGCCCTTCGGCGCCCCGGTCAACTGCTCGACCTTCGTGCCGTCGTCG
>NZ_JZKH01000266.1 GCF_000961885.1 Streptomyces rubellomurinus | reverse complement strand
CGACGACGGCACGAAGGTCGAGCAGTTGACCGGGGCGCCGAAGGGCGCGGGCGACGTCGACTACAACGGCCGCGAGTACTGGCGGATCACCACGCCGGAGGGCGTCCAGTACTACTTCGGCCTCAACCACCTGCCGGGCGGCGACGGTTCGGACCCGGCCGCGAACTCCGTGCTGACGGTGCCGGTGTACTCGCCCAACAGCGGCGACCCGTGCTACGACGCGGCCAAGGGCAAGGGCTCGTGGTGCCAGATGGCGTGGCGCTGGCAGCTCGACTACGTGGTCGACCCGCACGGCAACCTGACCACCTACACGTACGCGACCGAGGGCAACAAGTACCAGCGCGGCCGCCTCCCCGGCGGGCCCGCCGGCACCCTCACCGACTACCAGCGGGCCGGGTACGTCCAGGAGATCGGCTACGGCCAGCGCCTCAGCGAGCAGCTGGCGGTCAAGGGCGCCAACGCCCCGGCGGCGAAGGTGGTGTTCACCGTCGCCGAGCGCTGCATCGCCTCCGGCACGATCACCTGTTCCGAGGACCAGCGCACCACCGCCAACGCGACCTCCTGGCCGGACACCCCGATCGACCAGATCTGCACCGACAACTCCTGCACGACCGGCGCGCCGACCTTCTTCACCACCAAGCGCCTGACCTCGATCAGCACCCGGATCCAGGTCAACGGCGCACCGCGCACGGTCGACACGTACAACCTGACCCAGGAGCTGGCCGATCCCGGCGACGGGACCAAGCACCTGCTGCAGCTCGACTCCGTCCAGCGCGTGCCCAGCAACGGCCAGCCGGACCTCACCACGCTCCCCGCGGTGCAGTTCCAGTACAAGATGCGGGCCAACCGGATCGACGGACTCGTCCCGGCCTCACCCCAGTTCATGCGCCCGCGCATCCAGGGCATCACCACCG
>NZ_JZKH01000265.1 GCF_000961885.1 Streptomyces rubellomurinus | reverse complement strand
GGCGCAGGCCGAGCGGCTGCGGTCGCACCTGCTGGCGAAGCCCGAACTCTCGGTCGCGGACGTGGCGTTCTCGGCGACGACCAGCCGGGCGTTGCTGGAGCGGCGCGCGGTCGTGGTGGCCTCGGGGCGCGAGGAACTGCTGGAGCGGCTGTCGGCCGTCACGGCGGGGGCGGGTGCGGTCGGTGGGAAGTCGGCGTTCCTGTTCACCGGGCAGGGCTCGCAGCGGGCCGGCATGGGCCTGGAACTCGCGGGCGCCTTCCCGGTGTTCGAGCGGGCGCTGAGCGAGGTGTGTGGCGAGCTCGATGCCCGACTGGGGCGTTCGGTGCGGGAGTTGATCGCGGCCGGTGGCGAGGAGCTGAACGCGACCGAGTTCACGCAGGCCGCGCTGTTCGCGGTTGAGGTGGCGCTGTTCCGGCTGGCGGAGTCGCTCGGCCTGCGGGCGGACTACCTGGTCGGGCACTCGGTGGGCGAGATCGCCGCCGCGCATGTCGCGGGCGTGCTGTCGCTCGCGGATGCCGCCGAACTCGTGGTGGCCCGTGGCCGGTTGATGGGCGCGTTGCCCGCCGGCGGCGCGATGGTCGCCGTCCAGGCCACCGAGGCCGAGGTCGCCGAGTCGCTGGCCGGCTTCGAGGGCCGGCTGGAGATCGCGGCGATCAACGCGCCCACCGCGATCGTGGTTTCGGGCGACGCGGACGCCGCCGAGGAATGGCTGCCGAGGGTCGAGGGCCGCAAGACCACGCGCCTGCGGGTCTCGCACGCGTTCCACTCGCCCCGCATGGAGCCCATGCTGGACGAATTCCGCGCGGTCGCGCAGAAGTTGACCTATGCGAAGCCGCAGATCCCGGTGGTCTCCAACGTCACCGGCGCCCTGGTCGAGGCCTTCGACGCCGAGTACTGGGTCCGCCACGTCCGCCAGGCCGTCCGCT
>NZ_JZKH01000264.1 GCF_000961885.1 Streptomyces rubellomurinus | reverse complement strand
GCGCTGCGGGCGCAGGCCGAGCGGCTGCGGTCGCACCTGCTGGCGAAGCCCGAACTCTCGGTCGCGGACGTGGCGTTCTCGGCGACGACCAGCCGGGCGCTGCTGGAGCGGCGCGCGGTCGTGGTGGCCTCGGGGCGTGAGGAACTGCTGGAGCGGCTGTCGGCCGTCACGGCGGGGACGGGTGCGGTCGGCGGCAAGTCGGCGTTCCTGTTCACCGGGCAGGGCTCGCAGCGGGCCGGCATGGGCCTGGAACTCGCGGGCGCCTTCCCGGCGTTCGAGCGGGCGCTGAGCGAGGTCTGCGCCGAGCTCGACCCCCGACTGGGGCGTCCGGTGCGGGAGTTGATCGCGGCCGGCGGCGAGGAGCTGAACGCCACCGAGTTCACCCAGGCCGCGCTGTTCGCCGTCGAGGTCGCCCTGTTCCGCCTGGCGGAGTCGCTCGGCCTGCGTGCCGACTACCTGGTCGGGCACTCGGTCGGCGAGATCGCCGCCGCGCACGTCGCGGGCGTGCTGTCGCTCGCGGATGCCGCCGAACTCGTGGTCGCGCGCGGCCGGTTGATGGGTGCGCTGCCCGCCGGCGGCGCCATGGTCGCCGTCCAGGCCACCGAGGCCGAGGTCGCCGAGTCGCTGGCCGGGTTCGACGGCCGGCTGGAGATCGCCGCGATCAACGCGCCCACCGCGATCGTCGTCTCGGGCGACGCGGACGCCGCCGAGGAGTGGCTGCCCAGGGTCGAGGGCCGCAAGACCACCCGCCTGCGCGTCTCGCACGCCTTCCACTCGCCCCGCATGGAGCCCATGCTGGACGAATTCCGCGCAGTCGCGCAGAAGTTGACCTACACGAAGCCGCAGATCCCGGTGGTCTCCAACGTCACCGGCGCCCTGGTCGAGGCCTTCGACGCCGAGTACTGGGTCCGCCACGTCCGCCAGGCCGTCCGCT
>NZ_JZKH01000263.1 GCF_000961885.1 Streptomyces rubellomurinus | reverse complement strand
CTCGGGGTGGATCTCGAAGGGCTCGCCGATGATGTCGCCGACCGTCATGCGCGGGTTGAGCGAGGTGTACGGGTCCTGGAACACCATCTGGATGTTGCGCCGGACGGACTTCAGCGCGGCCCCGCTCAGCCGGGAGATCTCCTCGCCCTTGTACTTGACGGACCCGCCGGTGGCCGGCTCCAGGTTCATCAGCACCTTGGCCAGCGTGGACTTCCCGCAGCCGGACTCGCCGACGACGCCCAGCGTCTCGCCCTGCATCAGGTCGAAGCTGACCCCGTCGACCGCCTTGACCGCGCCGACCTGCTTCTTGAGCAGCACGCCCTGGGTCAGCGGGAAGTGCTTGACCAGGTCGCGGACTTCGAGGATCGGTTCGCCGCGCCGCACCTCCTGGGTGAAGGCGGTCTCCTCCGGCTCGGCCACGCCCAGGGCGCTGGAACCGTGGGGGGCCGTTCCCTCAACGGTCATGGAGGGTCTCCTTCCAGAAGAAGCAGGCGCTGCCGCGGCCTTCCAGCGGCGTCCCGTCGTCCTCGGTGACGGGGAACAGCTCCGGCACCTCGGCCCGGCAGACGTCCTGCGCGCGCGGGCAGCGCGGGTTGAAGGCGCAGCCCCGGGGGATCCGCAGCAGGTTCGGCGGCAGGCCCTTGATCGCGTACAGCTCCTGGCCCTTCTGGTCCAGGCGCGGGATGGAGTCCAGCAGACCGCGGGTGTACGGGTGCGCGGGCCGCGCGTACAGCTCGTGCACGGGCGCGGTCTCGACGATCCGGCCCGCGTACATGACGGCGATCTTGTCGGCGACGTCGGCGACCACGCCGAGGTCGTGGGTGATCAGGATGAGCCCCATGTTGTACTCGGCCTGCAGCTCGGCGAGCAGGTCCATCACCTGGGCCTGGACGGTGACGTCCAGGGCGGTGGTGGGCTCGTCGGCGATGATCAGG
>NZ_JZKH01000262.1 GCF_000961885.1 Streptomyces rubellomurinus | reverse complement strand
GGCGCAGGCCGAGCGGCTGCGGTCGCACCTGCTGGCGAAGCCCGAACTCTCGGTCGCGGACGTGGCGTTCTCGGCGACGACCAGCCGGGCGTTGCTGGAACGGCGCGCGGTCGTGGTGGCCTCGGGGCGTCAGGAACTGCTGGAGCGGCTGTCGGCCGTCACGGCGGGGACGGGTGCGGTCGGCGGCAAGTCGGCGTTCCTGTTCACCGGGCAGGGCTCGCAGCGCACCGGCATGGGCCTGGAACTCGCCGGCGCGTTCCCGGTGTTCGAGCGGGCGCTGAGCGAGGTCTGCGCCGAGCTCGACCCCCGACTGGGCCGCTCGGTGCGGGAGTTGATCGCGGCCGGTGGCGAGGAGCTGAACGCCACCGAGTTCACCCAGGCCGCGCTGTTCGCCGTCGAGGTGGCCCTGTTCCGCCTGGCGGAGTCGCTCGGCCTGCGTGCCGACTACCTGGTCGGGCACTCGGTGGGCGAGATCGCCGCCGCGCACGTCGCGGGCGTGCTCTCGCTCGCGGATGCGGCCGAACTCGTGGTGGCCCGTGGCCGGTTGATGGGCGCGCTGCCCGCCGGCGGCGCGATGGTCGCCGTCCAGGCCACCGAGGCCGAGGTGGCCGAGTCGCTGGCCGGCTTCGAGGGCCGGCTGGAGATCGCCGCGATCAACGCGCCCACCGCGATCGTCGTCTCGGGTGACGCGGACGCCGCCGAGGAGTGGCTGCCGAGGGTCGAGGGCCGCAAGACCACCCGCCTGCGGGTCTCGCACGCCTTCCACTCGCCCCGCATGGAGCCCATGCTGGACGAATTCCGCGCGGTCGCGCAGAAGTTGACCTACACGAAGCCGCAGATCCCGGTGGTCTCCAACGTCACCGGCGCCCTGGTCGAGACCTTCGACGCCGAGTACTGGGTCCGCCACGTCCGCCAGGCCGTCCGCTTCGCCGATGGCGTGACCACCCTGTGGGGCCTGGGAGTTCGCCGCTTCCTGG
>NZ_JZKH01000261.1 GCF_000961885.1 Streptomyces rubellomurinus | reverse complement strand
GGGAGGAGCCGTCGAAGGTGGGACCAGCGATTGGGACGAAGTCGTAACAAGGTAGCCGTACCGGAAGGTGCGGCTGGATCACCTCCTTTCTAAGGAGCACATAGCAGCTTCGGGCGAATGTCCCGGAGTGCTCGCTCATGGGTGGAACGTTGACTATTCGGCACAGCGAGGGCTTGGTCTCCTAGTACTGCTTCGGCGTGGAAGAGAGTCTCTGGTTCTGGTTGTGTCGGGCACGTTGTTGGGTCCTGAGGGAACGGAAACGTTGTCTCAGTGGTTGCCGGTCCCATGCTTGTTGAGGTGGGTGACTGGTCGTTGTTTGAGAACTGCACAGTGGACGCGAGCATCTGTGGCCAAGTTTTTAAGGGCGCACGGTGGATGCCTTGGCACTAGGAACCGATGAAGGACGTGGGAGGCCGCGATAGGCCCCGGGGAGCTGTCAACCGAGCTTTGATCCGGGGGTGTCCGAATGGGGAAACCCGGCAGTCGTCATGGGCTGTCACCCGCTGCTGAACACATAGGCAGTGTGGAGGGAACGCGGGGAAGTGAAACATCTCAGTACCCGCAGGAAGAGAAAACAACCGTGATTCCGGGAGTAGTGGCGAGCGAAACTGGATGAGGCTAAACCTTGAGCGTGTGAGACCCGGCAGGGGTTGCGCTCAGGGGGTCGTGGGAATGAGCTTGATCGGTCTGCCGGCCGGTCGGCGAGTCAGAAACCGTATGGGTAGTCGAAGGACATGCGAAAGGTCCGGCGTAGAGGGTAAGACCCCCGTAGACGAAATCTGTACGGCTTGCTTGCTCATCTCCCAAGTAGCACGGGGCCCGAGAAATCCCGTGTGAATCTGGCGGGACCACCCGCTAAGCCTAAATATTCCCTAGTGACCGATAGCGGATAGTACCGTGAGGGAATGGTGAAAAGTACCGCGGGAGCGGAGTGAAATAGTACCTGAAACCGTGTGCCTACAAGCCGTGGGAGCGTCGT
>NZ_JZKH01000027.1 GCF_000961885.1 Streptomyces rubellomurinus | reverse complement strand
GGGGAGGGGCGGGGGGAGGGGGAGGGGCCCCGGGAAATGTGCGGGGCAAATATTGGCGCCCGGCGCGGCGAGCTCGCCGCGCCGGGCGCCCAGAAATCCCTTGAGGTCAACGCCATTTCGTCGGTGCTGGGCTGGTGGTTACTGCCCCCGGCCGCGCCGGTGCTCTGTGCCTCGCTTACTGCTCGTAGGCCCAGGCGTGGCCACTCTGCCGATACTGCTCGACGGGAATGGGTGCGACGCCGTTACGCATCCGCGCGGTGTAGAGCAGGCCGTCGAGGTGGTCGATCTCGTGGTGGATCAGGCGAGCGAGTCCTCGTTCGTACGTGGTGGCCGCCAGCCGACCATCGAGCGTGGTGGTCTCCACGGTGATCCGCAATGGTCGGGGGACCACGCCGCGGACGTCGAAGAAGGAGAGGCAGCCTTCGTACTGGTCGTCCGTCTCGTTGGAACGGTCGATGATCGTCGGATTGAGCAGGACGATCGCCGGTGCTCCGGGTTCCGCCGGCTGGACGACGGCCACGGTCCTGCCGATCCCGATCTGGGGCGCCGCGATGCCCATCCCCTTGGCGAAAGGGTGGACCTGGCTGATGCGCTCCATTGCGGCGAACAGCCTCTCGATCACTTGCTCGGCGGCCTGGCGCTCGGCGGGCAGGTCGAACGGGCGGGCGGGCTCGGCGAGGACGGGGTCGCCTTCCTGGACGACGCCGAGATCACGCATCTGCTCGCTGGGCCGCACCTGGATCACCTGAACTCCCCTTGGGTCGTGTCGCGTTCGGGTTGGGCCCGGAATCGCCATTCGAGACGGTACCGGGCGTGGAGGGCTGGTGCGGAGGTGCTCCAGGAGAAGACGCGCATCCCGTCCTCATCACGACGGATCGGGGCGGTCCGCAAGGGTGCTGCCTCGGCAGTCATGGACGTCTCCATGCCCCACACCGCTGGGTCGAGGTCGGCCGGGAAGGCGAGTTCGACTTCCAGATGCTCGGTGGGCAGGCGGACCGCGCGCTGGAACCAGCGGCCCCACTTTCCTCGCCGACCGAGTAGGCGTACTCGATCCAGATCTCCTCGCCTGGGTAGAGCGGGAAGCGGCCGTGCTCGTTCTCGAAGAGCAGCCACACCTCCTTGAACGCGTCGCGGTCGTGCTTGGCCTGCCAGCGCATCGCCTCTCCGCGGCAGTTCGCGGTGAGTGCGAGTTCGCCCCAGGTCAGCGGGTGTTCGCGGTAGTGGGCGTTGGAGCGTTCGGGCTCGCCGGGGTAGCGGTCGACGCTGATGCGGATCAGGTAGCGGGTGATCGGTTCGCTGCCGGTGTTCCGCAGCAGTCGGCGCATCGTCAGCCGGTACTCGGAGCCGTCGTAATCCAGCCGGGCGCCGTCGTGCGCCACGATGATCGCTGAACCCGTCGCGTACGGCTGCTCGGGCCGGCGCGGAGCTGATGGGGTCGCGGATGGCGCCGTACGGGACTTGGCGGCCTCGTACTCCAGCCAGCGCGTCCAAATGGCCTTGCCCGCATTGAGGGTTTCCTCTGCGCGGCGAGCGAAGTCCTCGGTCGGCTTGTGCCGCCCAGACTCCACGTGGCTCACGTACGAGGGGTCGAACCCCATCTTGCGGGCCAGTTCCCGCCTGGGCAGTCCGCGCACCTCACGCCAGTAGGCGAGCTCTGCCGCGAACACCTCGGCAGCCTGCTCGACCGATGGGGTGTCGTCTCGCGCGTCCATCAAAGCCCCCGCCCTGGTCGCCGGACGAGATGAATGAACCGTGAGTGAGCTCGATTCACCATTCTGTCACGGCCTTGGTCGTTGGTTTCCTTCTTTCACCGACCCGGGTCGACCCCCGGGCGCTGAGAAGGAGGGTCCAAGCCTCGGGGCGGGCGGTGTCCGTCCGCCGATGCTGGGGCGACTCAGGGTGAGAATTGGCCCTTGGTGTCGCGGGTCGCGGCACAGGGAGCCAGAGGGCCCCTCGGGGGGTAGCCGGTTCGGGGCGGGGTGCGGCTTGCGGTTCTCGCGCGGGCCGATCGGTGGGTGCCGCTGAAAAGCTGAGCCGCCTGGGCCCTCAGCCCATGAAGGGCGAAAATTGGCCCCCGGGCGGACCGGCCGTGGCAGCCGGCGTCAACCTCGCGCCGCGCTGTTGGGCCGACCGTGCGAAGGTGTTCAACTTCCCGATCCCGCACGGTGGATGATCATGCCCGCGGCGTTGGTAGCGTCGGCCGACGGCCGCGGTGGGACGGCGGCCGCGCGCGAGTGTCGACACACCTGAGAGAGGGTCACATGGCTCCCAAGACGATCCGCCGTGCCGTCATCCCGGCGGCGGGGCTGGGCTCCCGGCTGCTGCCCATGACCAAGGCGACCCCGAAGGAGATGCTGCCGGTCGGGGACAAGCCGGTGATCGAGCACACCGTCCGGGAGCTGGTGGATTCCGGCGTCACCGACATCACCATCGTCGTGTCGGGCGACAAGAGCCTGATCCAGGAGCACTTCCGCCCCAACCCGGTGCTGGTCGAGCAGCTGCGCCGGGACGGCAAGGCGGCGTTCGCGGACGCCGTCGAGGAGATCGGGGAGCTGGCCCGCAAGGGCCACATCAGCTACCTCTACCAGCAGGGCCCGTACGGCAACGGCACCCCGGTGCTGAACGCGGCGCGGCACTTCGGGGACGAGCCGTTCCTGGTGCTGTGGCCGGACGACGTGTTCGTCGCCGAGGTGCCCCGCGCGCAGCAGCTGGTCCGGGCGTACGAGCAGACGAACGCGCCGGTGCTGGCGCTGATGCCGATGGCGCCGGAGGACTCGTACCGCTACGGCGTGCCGGTGGTGAAGGAGGACCTCGGCGGCGGGTCGCTGCGGATCAGCGGCCTGGTGGAGAAGCCGAAGCCGGCCGACGCGCCGTCCGCCTACGCGGCCATCGGCGGCTACGTGGTCACCCCGGGCATCGTCGACGAGATCCGCGAACTCACCCGCCGCTGGCACGAGAAGCCGGAGGACGAGGTGTACCTGACCGACGCGATCAACGCCTACGCGGCCCGCCGCGCCGTGTACGGGCAGGTCATCGACGGCACCTGGTACGACACCGGCAACCCCGTCGCCTACCTGCGCGCCCAGTTCGCCACCGCCCTCGCCGACCCCGAGTACGGGCCGGAGCTGCGCCGCCTCGCCGCCGAACTCACGCCCGACGAAGGGTGATTCGCGAACGCCGCCGTCCCCCGGACGAGTGAAGCCGGGTGCCGCGCCGCCGCCCGGCAGGCCAGACTGGGGCGATGCGTGAGGACGAGGACGAGTCGCTGGCGGAGTGGGCCGCGCGGCGGGAGCAACGGCGGCGCCCGGTCGGGAAGTTGCGGGCGGTGCGGCTGGCGGACGGGCAGCGCGTCGGCGCCCACGTGACGCCGGACGAGCCGCGGCTGATCATGCGCTGGGACGGCTACCAGTGGCTGCCCGACGCGGTGGTGGAGGACTACGCCGCCGCGCAGCGGGCGCTGTACGGCGTCGAGGGCGACGGCGTGGTGAGGTCGGACGGGTCGACCCCGGGCCACCCGACCCCGGGCCACCCGACCCCGGGTCGGCCGGACAAGGCGCCGGGCCGCCACCGCAAACCGTCCTGAAGCACCCGGGAGAACGAACGGGCCCGGCCGCCGGGAATCCGGCGTCCGGGCCCGGGATCCGGTGCCCCGAAGGTCAGTTGTGCGCGTGCAGGTCGGCGTTCAGGCCGCCCCAGGAGCCGGAGCGGGCGATGACCTCGACCGCGCCGGTCTGCGAGTTGCGGCGGAACAGCAGGTTGTCCTGCCCGGACAGCTCGACGGCCTTGGCGACCGTGCCGTCCGGGGTGGTGACCCGGGTGCCGGCGGTGACGTACAGGCCGGCCTCGACGACGCAGTCGTTGCCGAGCGAGATGCCGATGCCCGCGTTGGCGCCGAGCAGGCAGCGCTGGCCGACCGAGACGACCTGCTTGCCGCCGCCGGACAGAGTGCCCATGATCGAGGCGCCGCCGCCGATGTCGCTGTGGTCGCCGACGACGACGCCCGCGCTGATCCGGCCCTCGACCATCGAGGTGCCGAGGGTACCGGCGTTGAAGTTGACGAAGCCCTCGTGCATCACGGTGGTGCCGGCGGCCAGGTGCGCGCCGAGCCGGACGCGGTCGGCGTGCGCGATGCGCACCCCGCCCGGGGCGACGTAGTCGGTCATCCGCGGGAACTTGTCGACGCCGTACACGGCCAGCTGGCCGCCCTGGGCGCGCACCGCGAGGCGGGCCTGCTCGACCTGGTCCACCGGGACGGGGCCGATGCTGGTCCACGCGACGTTGGCGAGCAGCCCGAAGATGCCGTCCAGGTTCTGCCCGTGCGGCTGGACCAGGCGGTGGCTGAGCAGGTGCAGCCGCAGGTAGACGTCGTGCGTGTCGAGGGGCTTCTCGTCGAGCGAGGCGATGGTGGTGCGCACGGCGACGACCTCGACGCCGCGGCGGGCGTCGGTGCGCAGTGCCTCGGCGGCGCCGGCGCCGAGCTCGGCCTCGGCCTGCTCGGCGGTCAGGCGGACGGTGCCGGCCGGGCCGGGCTCGTCGGCCAGCGCGGGGGCCGGGTACCAGGTGTCGAGGACGGTGCCGTCGGCGGCGATGGTGGCCAGGCCGGTGGCCACGGCACCGTTCGGGCGGGGGGTGGTGGATTCAGCAGTCACACCGAGCACGTTAACCAATGCCGGGGCCCGCTGCCGAACACGCCCAGCGTCCGGACGCGCGGCCCGCGCGCACCCGCCGGGCGGGAAAACCCGGTGCTCAGCGCCCCTGCGGTCGGCGATACTCGCTCGGGTGTTCATGTCGATCTCCACCACCGGCAGCGCCGAGAGCCCGGCCACGGATCTCGGGTTCCTGCTGCACAAGCACCCCGGCAAGGTCCAGCGGTTCAGCACGTCGCACGGCGAGGCGCACGTCTTCTACCCCGAGGCGGGGGAGGAGCTGTGCACGGCCGCGCTGCTGCTGGACGTCGACCCGGTCGCGCTGGTCCGCAAGGGCCGGGGCAAGGGCCGTGGCGGCTCGCCGGACTTCGCGCTCTCCCAGTACGTCAACGACCGCCCGTACGCGGCGTCCTCGCTGCTCGCGGTGGCGTTGCGCACGGTGTTCCGCTCGGCGATGAAGGGCGACTGCCCGCTGCGGCCCGAGCTGCCCGGCCGGGCCCGCCCGTTGCGGATCGCGCTGCCCGCCGTGCCGGCGAACGGCGCGGGCGAGGGCGGCGGGCCGGCCATGGTGGCCCGGTTGTTCGAGCCGCTGGGCTGGCGGGTCGAGGCGGCGGCGGTCCCGCTGGACGAGGCGTTCCCGGAGTGGGGCGAGTCCCGGTACGTGCGGGTCGAGCTGTCCTCGGACGCGGCCCGGCTGGCGGACGCCCTGCAGCAGCTGTACGTGCTGCTGCCGGTGCTGGACGGCGCCAAGCACTACTGGGTCGCGCCGGACGAGGTGGACAAGCTGCTCGCCGCCGGCGAGGGCTGGCTGGCCGACCACCCGGAGCGCGCCCTGATCACCCGCCGCTACCTGGCCCGGCGCTGGTCGCTGACCCGGGCCGCGATGGAGCGCCTGGAGCTGGCCCGGCTGGCGGAGGCGGACGACCGCGAGGTCGAGGAGATCGACAACGCCGTCGACGACCGCCCCGACGAGGAGGCCCCGGAGAGCGCGCCGGAGGGCGCAGCGGAGTCCACCGCGGAGTCCACCGCGGAGGAGCAGCAGCCCAGGCCGCCGTCCCTCGCCGAGCAGCGCCGTACCGCGATCCTCGCCGCCCTGCACGAGGCCGGCGCCGCCCGGGTCGCCGATCTCGGCTGCGGCCAGGGCGAGTTGATCGGTGCCCTGCTGAAGGACTCCCGGTTCACCGAGGTCCTCGGCGTGGACGTCTCCGTGCGCGCGTTGCAGGCCGCGCGCCGCAAGCTGCGCCTGGAGCGGCTGCCGGAGCGGCAGGCGTCCCGGGTGCGGCTGGCGCAGGGCGCGCTGACGTACACCGACGCGCGGCTGAAGGGCTACGACGCGGCGGTGCTGTGCGAGGTGATCGAGCACCTGGACCTGCCGCGGCTGCCCGCCCTGGAGTACGCGGTGTTCGGCGCCGCCCGGCCGCGGGCGGTGGTCGTCACGACACCCAACGCCGAGTACAACGTCCGCTGGGAGACGCTGCCGGCGGGCGAGCACCGGCACGCGGACCACCGTTTCGAGTGGTCCCGCGCCGAGTTCCGCGCCTGGGCCGAGAAGGTCGCGGCCGCGTACGGCTACGCGGTGGAGCTGCGGCCGGTCGGCCCGGAGGACGGGGAGGTCGGCGCGCCCACCCAGCTGGCCCTGTTCACGGCGGGTACGACGTTTCCGACCGCGGGCACGACCGAAGCCACGACCGAAGCCCCGGTCGAGGCCACGACCGAGGCCACGACCGAATCCACGACCGACGGTACGACCGAGAGCGGCACCCCCGCGAAGCCCGAAGGAGGCGAGCCCCGATGACCGATGACGCAGCGCCGAAGCCCGACCAGGAGCCGGCGGCCCCCCGCCGCCTCCCCGTCACCGACGTCTCCCTGGTCGTGCTGATCGGCACCAGCGGCGCGGGCAAGTCCACCTTCGCCCGCCGCCACTTCCTGCCCACCCAGGTGGTCTCCTCGGACTTCTGCCGCGGCCTGGTGGCCGACGACGAGAACGACCAGTCGGCCTCCGCCGAGGCCTTCGACGTGCTGCACTACATCGTCGGCAAGCGCCTCGCGGCGGGCCGCCTGACCGTCGTGGACGCCACCAACGTCCAGCCGGAGGCCCGCCGGCAGCTGGTCGCGATCGCCCGCGAGCACGACGTGCTGCCGATCGCGATCGTGCTGGACGTCCCGCCGGGGGTGTGTGCCGAGCGCAACCGCTCCCGCCCGGACCGGCAGTTGCCCGCGCACGTGATCCCGCGCCAGAACCGCGAGTTGCGCAGGTCGCTGCGGGGCCTGGAGCGCGAGGGCTTCCGCAAGGTGCACGTCCTGCGCGGCGAGGCCGAGGTGGCGGCGGCCGAGATCGAGCTGGAGAAGCGCTACAACGACCTGCGCCACCTGACCGGCCCGTTCGACATCGTCGGCGACATCCACGGCTGCCGGTCCGAGCTGGAGACCCTGCTGACCCGCCTCGGGTACACCCTCGTCCGGGACGAGGAGGGCCGCCCGGTGGACGCCGCCCACCCGCGGGGCCGTACCGCCGTGTTCGTCGGCGACCTGGTCGACCGCGGCCCGGACACCCCGGGCGTGCTGCGCCTGGTGATGGGCATGGTGGCGGCCGGCCACGCGCTGTGCGTGCCCGGCAACCACGAGAACAAGCTGGGCCGCGCGCTGGACGGCAAGAAGGTCACCGTCTCGCACGGCCTGCGGGAGTCGCTGGACCAACTGGCCCAGGAGTCCGACGAGTTCAGGGCCGAGGCGCGCGCGTTCATGCGCGGCCTGGTCAGCCACTACGTGCTGGACGGCGGCGCTCTGGTGGTCTGCCACGCCGGTCTGCCGGAGAAGTACCACGGCCGCAACTCCGGCCGGGTGCGCTCGCACGCGCTGTACGGGGAGACCACCGGCGAGACCGACGAGTACGGCCTGCCGGTGCGCTACCCGTGGGCGGAGGAGTACCGCGGCCGGGCGCTGGTGGTGTACGGCCACACCCCGGTGTCGACCGCGGGCTTCGTCAACAACACCATCTGCCTGGACACCGGCTGCGTCTTCGGCGGCAGCCTGACGGCGCTGCGCTACCCGGAGCGCGAGCTGGTGGGCGTCGAGGCGGAGCGGGAGTGGTACGCGCCGGTGCGCCCGCTGGTCACGGACGCGCCGGGCGCCCGCGAGGGCCGTCCGCTGGACCTCGCCGACGTGGCGGGCCGCCGGATCGTCGAGACCGCCCTGCACGGCCGGATCGCCGTCCGGGAGGAGAACGCGGCGGCCGCGCTGGAGGTGATGAGCCGTTTCGCGCTGGATCCGCGGCTGCTCGCCTACCTGCCGCCGACGATGGCGCCCACCCCGACGTCCCGCCGGGACGGCTACCTGGAGCACCCGGAGGACGCGTTCGCGGCCTACCGCGCGGACGGCGTGCGGCACGTCCTGTGCGAGGAGAAGCACATGGGCTCGCGCGCGGTGCTGCTGGTCTCCCGGGACGACGCGGCGCTGGAGCGGCGCTTCGGTACGGCCGGCCCGGGCGCGATCTGGACCCGGACCGGCCGGGCCTTCCTGGCCGACGACGGGCTGACCGCGGCGATCCTCGGCCGGGTCCGGTCGGCGGCCGAACGGGCGGGCCTGTTCGAGGAGTTGGGCACCGACTGGCTGCTGCTGGACGCCGAGCTGATGCCGTGGTCGCTGAAGGCCGTGGAGCTGCTGCGCCGCCAGTACGCGGCGGTCGGCGCGGCGGCCGGCGCCGCGCTGCCCGAGGTGCTGTCCGCGCTGGAGCGGGCCGCCGGGCGCGGGCTGGACCTGGCGGAGCTGACCGCCCGGCAGCGGCGGCGCTCGGCGGACGCGCGGGCCTTCACCGAGGCGTACCGGCGCTACTGCTGGCCGACCGAGGGGCTGTCGGGCATCCGGCTGGCGCCGTTCCAGCTGCTCGCCGCGGAGGGCGTGAACCTCGCGGTGCGCCCGCACGACGAGCACCTGGCCCGGATCGACCGCCTGGTCGACGCCGACGAGGCCGGGTCGGCGGAGGTGGGGACGCAGGTGCTGCGGCGCACCGGCCGGCTGTTGGTCGACACCGGGGACGAGGCCTCGGTGGCCGCCGGCACCGCCTGGTGGGAGGAGCTGACCGGTGCGGGCGGCGAGGGCATGGTGGTCAAGCCGCTGGCCTCGCTGGTGCGGACGGTCCGCGGCGAGGGCCGCCCGGGCGGCCTGGTGCAGCCGGGCGTGAAGGTGCGCGGCCGGGAGTACCTGCGGATCATCTACGGCCCGGACTACACCGAGCACCTGGACCGGCTGCGCGAGCGCGCGCTCGGCCACAAGCGCTCGCTGGCGCTGCGCGAGTACGCGCTGGGTCTGGAGGCGCTGGACCGGCTGGCGGCGGGGGAGCCGCTGTGGCGGGTGCACGAGCCGGTGTTCGCGGTGCTGGCGCTGGAGTCGGAGCCGGTCGACCCGCGCCTGTAGCGGCGGCCGTGAGGGGGAGTTCCGTCCGGGGCTCCCCCTCTCCCTCCTCGATTCTGCATATAAATTCGCACTCTCGTATACACTTGCCGCCTTCCGCTCGATCCCGTCAACGCCCACGTCACACCAGGAGCCCGGCATGGCCTTCAACCTCCGGAACAGGCACTTCCTCAAGGAGCTCGACTTCACGCCCCAGGAGTTCCGCTTCCTGGTCGACCTCGCCGCCTCCCTGAAGGCGGCCAAGTACGCGGGCACCGAGCAGCCCCGGCTGCGCGGCAAGAACATCGCGCTGATCTTTGAGAAGACCTCCACCCGCACCCGCTGCGCCTTCGAGGTCGCCGCCCACGACCAGGGCGCCACCACCACCTACCTGGACCCGGCCGGCTCGCAGATGGGCCACAAGGAGTCCGTCAAGGACACCGCCCGGGTGTTGGGCCGGATGTTCGACGGCATCGAGTACCGCGGACACGGCCAGGAGGTCGTCGAGGAGCTGGCCGAGTACGCCGGCGTCCCGGTCTGGAACGGTCTGACGGACGAGTGGCACCCCACCCAGATGCTGGCCGACGTGCTCACCGTCACCGAGCACACCGCCAAGCCGCTCACCGAGGTCGCGCTCGCCTACCTCGGCGACGCCCGCTCCAACATGGGCAACTCGCTGCTGGTCACCGGCGCCCTGCTCGGCATGGACATCCGGATCGTCGCCCCGCGCGCGCTCTGGCCTGCCGAGGACGTGCAGAAGGCGGCGCAGGCCCTGGCCGAGCGCAGCGGCGCCCGGATCACCCTGACCGAGGACGTGGCCGCCGGGGTGGCCGGCGCCGACTTCCTCTACACGGACGTCTGGGTGTCGATGGGCGAGCCCAAGGAGGTCTGGGCCGAGCGGATCGAGCTGCTCGGGCCGTACCAGGTGTCCATGGACACCGTCCGGGCCACCGGCAACCCGGACGTGAAGTTCCTGCACTGCCTGCCGGCCTTCCACGACCTCGGCACCTCGCTCGGGCGGCAGATGTACGAGGCGACCGGCATGACCGAGCTGGAGTGCACCGACGAGCTGTTCGAGTCGGCGCACTCCGTGGTCTTCGACCAGGCCGAGAACCGGCTGCACACCATCAAGGCGGTGCTGGTCGCCACCCTCGGCGCCTGAGCGGGCGCCCGACGAGGGCCCCGCCGAGAGGGCCTCGCCGAGAGGGCCCGACTACTTCTCCAGCTTCACGCAGGCCACCCGGTCGCCCGCCGCGTGCGGCCCGGCCGGGGTGCCCGCGTGCAGCACCAGCGAGCGCGCCCCGCCCGGCCGCGGCTGCCACGCCACGGCGGCCGAGGCGGTGCCGTCGCCGTGCGCGTCGGTGCGCAGCACCATCCGCAGCTCGTTGCGGGCGTTGGCGTACGCCGGGTCGGTGGACGGCTGCACCGGGTCGACGGCGTCCTGGTAGTGCGGCCCGGAGGCGGCCGGGTCGGCCCCGCAGCTGCCGGTGTGCAGGTGCACCGGGAACTCGTGGGCGGGGGCCAGCCCGGTCGCCGTCAGGGTGAGCACCGTCCGCCCGGGCGTCGAGCGGTCGGTGACCACCCGGGCGTGCGAGCCGTACGGGACCAGGTCCTGGGCGTAGCTGATCGCGGCCGGCGGGACGAACGCGGTGGCCGGGTCGAAGTCGGCGTCGACGACGGAGACCGGCGAGGCGGCCGGGGCGAGCAGGGCCAGCGGCAGCAGGGCGGCGGCGAGCGGAGCGGTCATCGGGCGGGCCTTCCGGGGGCGGGGCGACGGTCGCCCTGCTAACGGTGTCGCCCTGCCAAGGGTGTCGGCCTGCCAACGGTGTCGGCCCGTGGGAGGGCGCCGTTGACGTCGTTGCGGGTACGCGTCCGGCCGTCAGGAGGCGTCCGGTCGGATGCCCCGGATCTCGCAGCGCGGCCCGCTGGCCCGCATCAGCCGCAGGTCGGCGGTGACCAGCGGCACCCCGTACCGCTCGGCGACCGCGACGTAGGCGGCGTCGTCCGGGGTGAGGTTGTCCTTGAGCTCCCAGATCCGGCCGAGCAGCGGTGCCACCTCGACCTTGCGGATCGCCACCGCGGCCAGCTCGCCGGTGAGTTCGGCGACCCGTGCGGCGGTGAGCTCCTTGGCCAGGTAGAGGCCGCGCAGCGACTGCATCACTTCGACGGTGATGTGCTCGGGGGCCAACCACTCGCCGCCGGCGGCGAGTTCGGCCCGGGCGTTGGTTCCGCGCGGGCCCTCGTCGGCCAGCGCCAGTACCAGCGCGGACGCGTCCACCACGATCACTGTCGGCCCCCTCTGCCTGTCACCACTCCGGCCACCGTACCGGGCGGGGCGTCACCCGGTGGCGCCGGGTTTCGGGGTCGCGGAGGTGGACGGCCCGGTCCGCCCGGGGGTGTCGTCGCGGAACGGGCGGATCGTGTGCTCGGCGTCCTTGGCCTGCTCGGGGGTGATCCACTCCGGCAGGTCGGGGGACATCGCGGCGGCCTTCAGCTGGTCGAGGGTGAGCGGCAGTCCTTCGCGGACCACCTGGACCTTGGCGTGGTCGGCGACCTCGGCCGCGTTGGTGGCGCTGACGGAGATCCTGGCCTGGTCGGCGCGCAGCAGGCTGACCGAGCGGGAGAGGATGTCGCCGGTGACCCGTTCCATGAGCAGCAGGTGGCTGCCGTCCGGGAGCACGCTGTCGGAGCAGTAGCGGAACTGGCCGCCCCGGTTGATGACCGAGCAGCTCATCAGGTCCTCCTCGTTGGGGTGGGAGTCGCGCTTGATGCGGTCCCCGAGGCCTCCTTCGATCATGATCCGGACGTCGGCGGGGCCGGCGCCGTCGTCGTAGAGCATGTTGGCCATGGTGAGCACGCTGCCGGGGTCGGCGGCGTTCGCCTTGATCAGTGCGGAGTGGCCGGCGTAGCCGGAGGTCCGGCCGGCCTGGGGCAGTGCCTTGACGAGGGCGGACAGCGCGGTGCGGCCGGTCAGGGCGACCTTGCCGGTGTGCTGGCCGCTGCCCGGCAGCGGGGGTTCGACGGTGTCCTCGGTGCGCTGGAGCGGCTGCGGGAAGCGCCGGCTCGGGGTCGGCGCGGGGGTGTCGGTGCCACTGGGCGAGGCGGTGGGGGAGGCGGCGGACAGTCCGACCGCCGTCGTGCCGCCGTCGCCCGGCCGCAGGGCGACGGTGTCGCCGATGGCCAGGGCGGCCACGGCGGTGACGGCACCGGCGACGGTGAGGCGGCGCCGGCGGCGGATCGAGCGGCCCTGCCGGGCGCTGGCGGCGACCAGCGGGCCGAGCTCGGGGCCGAGGCCGTCCATCGTCCGTTCGAAGGCGGCGGACAGCTTGCGGCCGTCCGCGTCCGGTTCGTTCATGGCTGGGGTTTCCTTTCCGACGGGGAACTGCACGGAAGGTGGTGCGGAGGGCGTCAGGAGCGGGCGAGGTGCTCGGCGGCGTCCGGGCCGAGGACGGCGCGCAGCCGGCCGAGGGCGCGCAGCGACTGGGCGCGGACGGCGCCCTGGTTGAGGCCGAGTTCGGCGGCGGTCTCGGCGACGCTGCGGTCCTCCCAGTAGCGCAGGACGAGGACGGCCCGGTCGCGGGGCGTGAGTTCGGCGAGCGCGGTGAGCAGGGTGATCCGCAGGGCCGGGTCGTCGCCGGGGGCGACGCCTTCGGGGAGTTCGCCGAGGGAAGGCCGTTCGCCGGTGCGGCGCAGCCTGCGGTGCGAGAGGTAGCTGCGCACGAGGGCGCTGCGGGCGTAGGCGTCCTGGTTCTCGGCGCGGCGGACCTTGGGCCAGGCGGCGAAGAGCTTGGCGAGGGTGACCTGGGTGAGGTCCTCGGCCAGGTGCCAGTCGCCGCAGAGCAGCAGTGCGGTGCGGAAGAGCCGCTGCCCCCGGCTGTGCGCGAAGGCCTCGAACTCCGCGGCCTCCTCGGCCCGTCGTGTCTTCCGGATCACGCTGTCCCCTCGCACCCCGTGTGCCGGGCGTCGTCCGCCCCTGTGCCCGACTGGACGCCCGAGCCCGGCGCGGACGTTACGGGTGCGGGCAGGGCGAAAGGAGGTGAAGGTGGACCGGGGGCATGCCTGCGGTGGTGTGGACGGCGGCATGCACTATGGTTTATCTCGACATCGAGATAACTGCCCCTTACGATTTATCTCGACATCAAGATACTTGCCGAGAGGCGCTCGCCGGTGACGCGGCAAGGCAAGCCTAAGTAAGGCTGACCTTACCACCGCGTGCGCGCCGGATACCGCACGAAGCACCCAGAAGGAGTCAGTCGTGTCCGCGAACAGCTTCGACGCCCGCAGCTCGCTGCAGGTGGGCGACGAGTCGTACGAGATCTTCAAGCTCTCCGCCGTCGAGGGTTCCGAGCGGCTGCCCTACAGCCTCAAGGTGCTGCTGGAGAACCTGCTCCGCACGGAGGACGGCGCGAACATCACCGCCGACCACATCCGCGCCCTCGGCAACTGGGACGAGAACGCCCAGCCGAGCCAGGAGATCCAGTTCACGCCGGCCCGCGTGATCATGCAGGACTTCACCGGCGTGCCGTGCGTGGTCGACCTCGCCACCATGCGCGAGGCCGTCAAGGAGCTGGGCGGCGACCCGGCCAAGATCAACCCGCTGGCCCCGGCCGAGCTGGTCATCGACCACTCGGTCATCGCCGACAAGTTCGGCACCAAGGACGCGTTCACCCAGAACGTCGAGATCGAGTACGGCCGCAACAAGGAGCGCTACCAGTTCCTGCGCTGGGGCCAGACCGCCTTCGACGAGTTCAAGGTCGTCCCGCCGGGCACCGGCATCGTCCACCAGGTGAACATCGAGCACCTGGCCCGCACCGTCATGGTCCGCGGCGGCCAGGCCTACCCGGACACCTGCGTCGGCACCGACTCGCACACCACCATGGTCAACGGCCTGGGCGTGCTGGGCTGGGGCGTCGGCGGCATCGAGGCCGAGGCCGCGATGCTCGGCCAGCCGGTCTCCATGCTGATCCCGCGCGTGGTCGGCTTCAAGCTGACCGGCGAGCTGCCGGCCGGCACCACCGCCACCGACCTGGTGCTCACCATCACCGAGATGCTGCGCAAGCACGGTGTGGTCGGCAAGTTCGTCGAGTTCTACGGCGACGGCATCGGCGCCATCCCGCTGGCCAACCGCGCCACCATCGGCAACATGTCGCCGGAGTTCGGCTCGACCTGCGCGATCTTCCCGATCGACGCCGAGACCATCAACTACCTGCGCCTGACCGGCCGCGACGAGCAGCAGCTCGCCCTGGTCGAGGCGTACGCCAAGGAGCAGGGCCTCTGGCACAACCCGGCGCACGAGCCGGTGTACTCGGAGTACCTGGAGCTGGACGTCTCCACCGTCGTCCCGTCGATCTCCGGCCCGAAGCGCCCGCAGGACCGCGTGATCCTGGCCGAGGCCGCGAGCAAGTTCGCCGAGGCGCTGCCGACCTACTCCGCCGAGGCCTCGAAGCCGACCGCCGTCACCGCCCCCGACGGCTCGACCTACGAGATCGACAACGGCGCGGTCGTGATCGCCTCGATCACCTCCTGCACCAACACCTCCAACCCCTCCGTCATGCTGGGCGCCGCCCTGCTGGCGAAGAAGGCCGTGGAGAAGGGCCTGCACGTCAAGCCCTGGGTCAAGACCACCCTGGCGCCCGGCTCCAAGGTCGTCATGGACTACTACGAGAAGGCCGGCCTGCTCCCGTACATGGAGAAGCTGGGCTTCAACCTGGTCGGCTACGGCTGCGTCACCTGCATCGGCAACTCGGGCCCGCTGCCCGAGGAGGTCTCGGCCGCCGTCAACGAGGCCGACCTGGCCGTCGTCTCGGTGCTCTCCGGCAACCGCAACTTCGAGGGCCGGATCAACCCCGACGTCAAGATGAACTACCTGGCCTCCCCGCCGCTGGTGGTCGCCTACGCCCTCGCCGGCAACATGAACGTCGACATCACCAAGGACGCGCTGGGCCAGGACGCCGACGGCAACGACGTCTTCCTCGCCGACATCTGGCCGTCCGAGCAGGAGGTCGCCGACACGGTCGCCGGCTCCATCGACGAGGCGATGTTCGACAAGGGCTACCAGGACGTCTTCGCCGGCGACCACCGCTGGCAGTCGCTCCCGGTCCCGACCGGCAACACCTTCGAGTGGGACGCCGAGTCCACCTACGTCCGCAAGCCCCCGTACTTCGAGGGCATGGCCAAGACCCCGAGCCCGGTGACCGACATCGCCGGCGCCCGCGTCCTGGCCAAGCTGGGCGACTCGGTCACCACCGACCACATCTCCCCGGCCGGCAACATCAAGCCGGGCACCCCGGCGGCGCAGTACCTGACCGCCAACGGTGTCGACAAGCGCGACTTCAACTCCTACGGTTCCCGTCGTGGCAACCACGAGGTGATGATCCGCGGCACCTTCGCCAACATCCGCCTGCGCAACCAGATCGCGCCGGGCACCGAGGGCGGCTACACCCGCGACTTCACCCAGGCCGACGCGCCGGTGTCGTTCATCTACGACGCCTCGCAGAACTACCAGGCCGCCGGCATCCCGCTGGTCGTCCTGGCCGGCAAGGAGTACGGCTCCGGCTCGTCCCGCGACTGGGCCGCCAAGGGCACCGCGCTGCTGGGCGTCAAGGCCGTCATCGCCGAGTCGTACGAGCGCATCCACCGCTCGAACCTGATCGGCATGGGCGTCCTGCCGCTGCAGTTCCCGGAGGGCGAGAACGCCGAGTCCCTCGGCCTGACCGGCGAGGAGACCTTCTCCATCACCGGCGTGACCGAGCTCAACGAGGGCCGCACCCCGAAGACCGTCAAGGTCAAGGCCGGTGACAAGGAGTTCGACGCGGTCGTGCGCATCGACACCCCCGGTGAGGCGGACTACTACCGCAACGGCGGCATCCTGCAGTACGTGCTGCGCTCGCTCATCGGCTGAGTCCGGTAGCTCCTGAAAGGGGGCCGGGCCCGCGACCTCGCGGGCCCGGCCCCCTTTTTCGCGTGCCGCGCCCTCGGGGAACGGGCGCTCGGCGCCCCGCTGTACGGCCACGGCCGGCCCGCGCCGCGACCGACCCGGGGACGGGAAGGGGCCCGCCGTCGCGTACGGCGGGCCCCTCCACGCGTGCTCGGTGCTACGCGTCCTCCGTGCGGGTCAGCCCCGGTCGCAGGCCTGCGCCCGCAGCGCCCGGGCCAGGTCGTCGCGGCGCTCCAGCACCAGGCGGCGCAGCGCCGGCGCGGCCTGCGGGTGCCCGTCCAGCCAGGCGTCGGCCTCGGCCAGGGTCTGCCGGTCGGTCTGGGCGGCGGGGAAGAAGCCGCCGACGAAGCGCATCGCGATCTCGATGGTCCGCTCGGACCAGATCTTCTCCAGCAGCTTGAAGTACGGCGCCGCGTAGAGCGCGGTGAGCTCCCGGTGGGAGGGCAGGGCGAAGCCCGCGATGTTGGCCTCGACGAGGGCGTTCGGCAGCTCGTCCGAGTCGACGACGGCGGACCAGGCGGCGGCCTTGGCCTCCGGGGTGGGCCGGGCGGCCAGGGCCAGGGTGTACTGGCGCTTGCCGCCGGCGGTGTTGTCGGCGGCGAGCTCGCCGGCCAGCTCCTCGTCGGTGGCCTGGCCGGCGGCGGCCAGGGCCAGCCACAGGGCCCAGCGCAGCTCCTGGTCGACGTCGAGGCCGTCGATCCGGGCGCTGCCGGTCAGCAGGCCGCGGACCAGGCCGAGGTGCTCGGCGCCGCCGGCGGTCTGGGCGAGGAAGCGGGCCCAGGCGAGCTGGTGGTCGCTGCCGGGGACGGCGGCGCGCAGCTCGCGCAGTGCGCCGTCGGCGAGCTGCCGGGCGCCCTCGGCGCGCCAGGCGGGGTCGGCGTACAGGTCGACGGCGGTCTTGGCCTGGGCGTGCAGCGACTGCAGGACGCCGATGTTGCCCTCCTGGCCGGCGAAGCGCAGCACCAGGTCGACGTAGTCGCGGGCCGGCATCAGGGCGTCGCGGGTGAGGTTCCACACGGCGGACCAGGCGAGCGCGCGGGCCAGTTCGTCGGCGATGTCGCCGAGGCCGGTGCGCAGCGCCGCCAGGGAGTCCTCGTCGAAGCGGATCTTGCAGTAGGTGAGGTCCTCGTCGTTGAGCAGGACGAGGGCGGGGCGGCGGCGGCCGGCGGCCTCGGCGACGACGGTGCGGGCGCCGGCGATGTCGGCCTCGATCCGCTCGGTGCGCACCAGGGCGCCGTCCGCGTCCCGGTCGTAGAGGCCGATCGCGATCCGGTGCGGGCGCAGCACCTCGCCGTCCTGGAGCACCGCCAGCTCGGTGATCCGGCCCTCGGCGTCGGCGGTGACCTGCGGGGTGAGCGCGTTCACGCCGGAGGTCTGCAGCCAGGCGGCGGCCCAGGTCTTGAGGTCGCGGCCGCTGGTCTCGGCCAGGACGTCCAGCAGGTCGGTGAGTGCGGTGTTGCCGAAGGCGTGGCGCTTGAAGTAGCGGCGGGCGCCCTCGAAGAAGGCGTCCGAACCGGCGTACGCGACGAGCTGCTTGAGGACGGCGGCGCCCTTGGCGTAGGTGATGCCGTCGAAGTTGAGCTTGGCGTCCTCGAGGTCGCGGATGTCGGCGGTGATCGGGTGGGTGGTGGGGAACTGGTCCTGCCGGTAAGCCCAGGCCTTGCGCTGGTTGGCGAAGGTGACCCAGGCGGAGGCGTAGCGGGTGCGGGCGCCGATCAGGGCGTAGGAGCCCATGAAGTCGGCGAAGGACTCCTTCAGCCACAGGTCGTCCCACCAGCGCGGGGTGACGAGGTCGCCGAACCACATGTGCGCCATCTCGTGCAGGATGACGTTGGCGCGGTTCTCGTAGGCGGCGTCGGTGACCTTGGAGCGGAAGACGAAGTCCTCCTTGAAGGTGACGCAGCCGGGGTTCTCCATGGCGCCGATGTTGTACTCGGGGACGAACGCCTGGTCGTACTTGCCGAAGGGGTACGGGTAGTCGAACTCCTCGTGGAAGAAGTCGAGTCCGAGCTTGGTGACGCCGAGGATCTCCTCCGGGTCGAAGTGCGGGGCGAGGGACTTGCGGCACATCGCGGAGAGCGGGATGTCCAGGGTGGTGCCGTCGGGGAGTTCGCGGCGGTAGTGGTCGCGGGCGATGTGGTACGGGCCGGCGACCACGGCGGTGAGGTAGGTGGAGATCGGCTGGGTGGGCGCGAACTCCCAGGTGCGGGCGTCGTCGTGCTCGGTGACCTTCTCGTGCACGGCGTTGGACCACACGTCCCAGGCGGCGGGGGCGGTCACGGTGAAGGTGAACGGGGCCTTCAGGTCGGGCTGTTCGAAGGTCGCGAAGACGCGGCGGGCGTCGGCGGGCTCGTAGTGGGTGTAGAGGTAGGTCTCGCCGTCGGCCGGGTCGACGAAGCGGTGCAGGCCCTCGCCGGTGCGGCTGTAGGTGCAGTCGGCCTCGACGGTGAGGACGTTCTCGGCGGCCAGGCCGTCCACGTGGACCCGGGCGCCGTCGTAGGCGGTGGCCGGGTCGAGGGCGCGGCCGTTGAGGGTGACCGCGCGGACGGCGGGGGCGAGCAGGTCGAGGAAGGTGGCGGCGCCGGGGCGCTCGCAGCGGAAGGCGACGGTGGTGGTGGAGCGGAAGGTGGCGGCCGCCGGGTCGGGGGCGGAGGTCACGTCCAGCCGCACCTGGTAGCTGTCCACGGCCAGGATGCTGGCCCGTTGCTGGGCTTCGTCGCGGCTCAGGTTCTTGCCCGGCACGGCGGTACTCCTTTGTCCGGCTCGCACGGTGGTGCGCGTGTGGGTGGTGCGGGTCCGGTGCGCAGGTAGGCACCGCGCACCCGGGGGCATCCTTTCACGCCGTTCGCGCCGGTACCATTGCACACATCGCCGTGGGAGGGCCGGAATCAGCGGCGGCGGGCGGGTGTTGGGGCCGTGGGGGTGGAGTGCCCTGCCCTGCCTCGGACCATCTCACGAAGGACGACTCGCAGTGACGACTGCCGCTGAGCGCAAGACCGCCGACTTCTGGTTCGACCCCGCCTGCCCGTGGGCGTGGATGACGTCCCGCTGGCTGATCGAGGTGCAGCAGCTGCGCCCGGTCGACGTGCGCTGGCACGTGATGAGCCTGTCGGTGCTGAACGAGCACCGGGACCTGCCGGCGAACTACCGGGAGCTGCTGGACAACGCCTGGGGCGCGGTGCGGGTGTGCATCGCGGCCGAGCAGAAGTGCGGGAGCGAGGTGCTGGGCCGGCTCTACACCGAGCTGGGGCTGCGCTTCCACAACCAGGGCCTGCCGCAGGACCGCGACACGATCAGGGCCGCCCTGGTGGCCGCGGGCCTGCCTGCCGAGCTGGCGGACGCGGCCGGCAGCGAGGAGTACGACGACGCGCTGCGCGCCTCGCACCAGGAGGGCATCGGTCTGGTCGGCGAGGACGTCGGCACCCCGGTGATCGCGGTCGAGGGCGCGGACGGCGAGCGGGTCGCGTTCTTCGGCCCGGTGGTCACCCCGGCGCCGAAGGGCGAGGCCGCGGCCCGGCTGTGGGACGGCACCCTGCTGGTGGCCTCCACCCCGGGCTTCTACGAGATCAAGCGCACCCGTACGGCGGGCCCGTCCTTCGAGTAGCGGACGGCCGAGGGCCCCTGGAAGCCGGCTCGGCTTCCAGGGGCCCTCGCGCGTCGTCGGGTCAGCGGGCGGCTGCGGCGTCGCGGCGCTGCTTGAGCAGCCCGGCCGTGACCAGCAGCGCGACCAGCACCCCGGCCGCGTACAGCTGCTCGCGGTCGCCCTCGGTGGTGGTCATCAGGCCGAGGATGCCGACCACGGCGGCCATCGCGACCCAGGTCAGGTACGGGTAGCCCCACATCCTGACGGTGAGCAGCTCGGGCGCCTCGCGCTCCAGCCGGCGGCGCATCCGCAGCTGGACGACGCAGATGAACAGCCAGACCACCAGGATGGCGACGCCGGTGGTGTTCATCAGCCAGGTGAACACGGTGTCCGGCCAGACCTTGGAGGCGAGCACGGCGGCGAAGCCGAACAGGCAGGAGGCCAGGACGGCCCGGCGCGGCACCCCGCCGCTGACCTTGGCCAGCGCCTTGGGGCCCTGGCCGCGGCCGACCAGCGAGTAGGCCATCCGGGAGGCGCCGTAGATGTTGGCGTTCATCGCGGACAGCAGCGCGATCAGCACCACGGCCTGCATGATCGCCCCGGCGCCGGGCACCCCGAGGCGGTGCAGCACGGTGACGTACGGGCCGTCCGCGACGACCGCCGGGTCCTTCCAGGAGACCAGGGTGACGACCAGGGCCATCGAGCCGATGTAGAAGACCGCGATCCGCCAGACCGCGGTGCGCACGGCGTTGGCGACGTTGCGCTTGGGGTCGTCGGACTCGGCGGCGGCGATGGTCACGGTCTCCAGGCCGCCGTAGGCGAAGACGGAGGCGAGCAGGCCGACGATCAGTCCGCTGGTGCCGGTGGGCAGGAAGCCGCCCTCGCCGGTGAGGTTGGCGGTGCCGGGGGCGCCGGGGCCGATCACTCCGGCGACGCCGAGCCCGCCGAGGACGAGGAAGGCGACGATCGCGGTGACCTTGACGGCGGCGAACCAGAACTCGAACTCGCCGAAGTTCTTCACGGCGGTGAGGTTGCTGGCGCAGAAGAAGGCCATGAACAGGGCGACCCACACCCAGGAGGGGACCCCGGGTATCCAGCCGTTGACGATCTTCCCGGCGGCGGTGGCCTCGGCGGCGACGCCGCAGCAGAGCATCACCCAGTACATCCAGCCGGCGGTGATCCCGGCCCAGGGGCCGATCTCCTTCTCGGCGTGCACCGAGAACGAGCCGGAGGCGGGCCGGGCGGCGGACATCTCGCCGAGCATCCGCATGATCAGCATGACCAGCAGGCCGGAGAGGACGAAGGCGAGGATGATCGCCGGGCCGGCGGCCGCGATGCCCGCGCCGGAGCCGACGAACAGGCCGGCGCCGATCACCCCGCCCAGCGCGATCATCGACAGGTGTCTCGGCTTGAGACCGTGGCCGAGCTGCTGGCCGGTGGCCGGCCCGGCGTCGGTGGTCCCGGGCGCCGTGGGCGCGGTGGTGGGGGCCATGGGCGTGGATTTTCCAGACTGTGCGGAATGCGGCATGAGTTGTCCAATATCCGGGGCGGCCACTGTCCATGCCAACCGGTTTCGGTGCGGGCCCACCATGCGGACCGGGTGGTCACGAAACGCTTCGCGGCCGCTACGGTGCGTGCTCGTCGGGCCCGGACCCGACAAGGGACGTGGTCGCACCTTTGTCCGAATCCTTGGCGGTGCCGGAGTGGATCACCGCGTAGGTTCACAGGTGTTCACTCACCTGGACCTCACGGAGGAAACCCCCGATGGCCACTGCCGCCACCCCCGTACCGCGCCGCGCCGTCCTCGCCGACCTGCTGCCCGCCGCTTCCACCCGCCTCGGCGCCCAGGTCCGCGACCTGGCCCTGGTGGCCGGCGGCGCCGCGCTGACCGGTGCCGCCGCCCAGCTGTCGGTGAACGTCCCCGGCTCGCCCGTCCCGGTCACCGGCCAGACCTTCGCCGCCCTGCTGGTCGGCACCGCGCTCGGCGCCCGCCGCGGCGTCGCCTCGCTCGCCCTCTACCTGCTGGCCGGCCTGGCCGGCATGCCGTGGTTCGCCGAGGGCACCTCCGGCTGGACGATGCCCTCGCTCGGCTACGTGCTCGGCTTCGTCCTCGCGGCCGGCCTGACCGGCGCGCTGGCCCGCCGCGGCGCCGACCGCACCCCGGTGAACACCGCCGTCACCATGGTCCTCGGCAGCCTGGCGATCTACGCGGTCGGCGTCCCGTACCTGGCCGCCTCGCTGCACGTGTCGCTTGCCCGCGCCGCCGAGCTGGGCCTCTACCCGTACCTGGTCGGCGACGCGCTCAAGGCCGTCCTCGCGGCCGGCGCCCTGCCGCTGGCCTGGAAGCTCGTCGGCAAGCGCTGAGCGACCCCGCGACGCCCCCTGCGGAGCCCGGGCGCACCCGCATGCCACACTCATGGCATGCGCGTGTACCTGGGCTCCGACCATGCCGGATACGAACTGAAGAACCACCTGGTGGAGTGGCTGAAGGGGGCCGGCCACGAGCCGGTCGACTGCGGGCCGCACATCTACGACGCCGAGGACGACTACCCGCCGTTCTGCCTGCGCGCCGCCGAGCGCACCGCCGCCGACCCGGAGGCGCTGGGCATCGTGATCGGCGGCTCGGGCAACGGCGAGGCGATCGCCGCCAACAAGGTCAAGGGCGTCCGCGCGGCGCTGGCCTGGAGCGTGCAGACGGCCGAGCTCGGCCGCCAGCACAACAACGCCAACGTGATCTCCATCGGCGGCCGGATGCACACCGAGGACGAGGCCACGAAGTTCGTCGAGGTCTTCCTGAACACCCCGTACAGCGGCGAGCCGCGGCACACCCGCCGGATCGAGATGCTGAGCGAGTACGAGACCACCGGCGAGCTGCCGCCGATCCCGGCCCACCACCCCCAGGGCTGATCCCCCTCCCGTCCACCCTCCCCGGCCGGCCGCACCCTCCGTGCGGCCGGCCGTCGCCGTCCCGGCGGCCCCGCCGACCTGTGGGATCGGCCACAGCCGCCGGCGCGCGCACCACCCCCGCACGCGGGGCGCGCACACCGCCCGCGGGCTCCGACGGCCAACCGGCGCACGCCTCCTGACGCCACGCCCGCCGGCACGCCGATCGGCCGAAACCCACTGAGCGCCCCGCGCCCGTCCGCGAACGCCCGCCCCCGGGCCGTCGACGCCGGGCCGCACCCGTGGATAGGGTCGGACCCCATGGCTGGCAGACCGCCGGGCGCACCGCCCCAGACGACTGCGACGAGGCCCGGCGCCACCAAGGCGTCCGACCCCGTGACGGCCCGGTTGCGCAGGAGGCTCCGCCGGGCCCGCCGAAGGCTGCGCACGGCCGGAGTGGACTACTTCCGCGGCGGCGCCGCCGACTGGCCGGTGCTCTGCGCGCTCGCCCTGCTCGTCCCGCTGATGATCCTGCTCAACATCTGGATCCCCGACTGGGCCCCGCCCACCGCCCTGGTCCTGCCGATCCTGGCCGGCGCGCTGCTGCTGCGCCCCGGCAGCCTGGTGGTGCTGTACGCGCTGGCCGCGATCGGCCTGTCCGCCGAGTCCGTGATCCACACCGGCCAGCGGGTCGCCAGCGACAACCCGGAGGCCTACGTCTACGGCGTCACCCCCGGTGCCGCCCTGGTGGTCGGCGCCGCCGGTGTCGGCGGCCTGCTGCTGGCCCAGTTCCGGGCCCGGGTCGGCGTGCCCTGGTGGGGCGGCTCCACCATGCTGTTCGACCTGCGCGAGCGGCTGCGGGTGCAGAGCCGGGTGCCCGAGCTGCCGGCCGGCTGGCACGCCGACATGGCACTGCGCCCGGCCGGCGGCCAGTCCTTCTCCGGCGACTTCGTGGTCGCCGCCCGCACCGGGCCGGGCCAGCGGCTGCTGGAGGTCGTCCTCGCGGACGTCTCCGGCAAGGGCATGGACGCCGGCTCCCGGGCCCTGCTGCTGTCCGGCGCCTTCGGCGGCCTGGTCGGCTCGCTGCCCGCGCACGACTTCCTGCCCGCCGCCAACGGCTACCTGCTGCGCCAGTCCTGGGAGGAGGGCTTCGCCACCGCCGTCCACCTGGTGCTGGACCTCGACACCGGCGAGTACGAACTGCTGTCGGCCGGCCACCTGCCGGGCATGCAGCGCCTCGCCGGCGAGGGCCGCTGGGAGGTCAAGGAGGCCGAGGGCCCGCTGCTCGGGATCTACGACGGCGCCAAGTTCGACGGCGTGCGCGGCCGGCTGAACCGCGGTGACGTGCTGATGCTGTGCACCGACGGCATGGTCGAGGCGCCCGGCCGGGACCTCTCCGAGGGCATGGACCGGCTGATGGGGGAGGCGGACCGGCTGGTGCCCGGCGGCGGCCCCGGCACCGGTGCCGGCGCGGCCGCGGCGCTCATCGAGACGGTGGCCCGGGACATCAACGACGACCGCGCGGTGCTGCTGCTCTGGCGCGACTGAGGCCGCGTTCCCGCCGCATGTGCCAGCGGCAGCTGTCAAGCCCGGGAGCAGATCTTCGGCCAAATCGGACGGCCCGTCGACGGACCGGACCAGCGGCTTCCGTTCGCCGCCTCCGGCCGCTTCCCGGCCGCTCAGCACCGCCCCGCCGACGATTCG
Source organism: Streptomyces rubellomurinus (assembly GCF_000961885.1). Taxonomy (GTDB): domain Bacteria; phylum Actinomycetota; class Actinomycetes; order Streptomycetales; family Streptomycetaceae; genus Kitasatospora; species Kitasatospora rubellomurina. The sequence goes on along the minus strand of NZ_JZKH01000027.1, from coordinate 65,535 downwards.
TCAGAACGGCTCGGCTATCGTCCCGGTCGGCGGAAACTCGTCCCGCACCGCAGGATGTCGGCGTTGGGCTGACTGTCAGACCTTTACGCAATCGGCACGGTCGACCACACTGAGTCCGGGCGGGACTGTTCAGGATTCGGGGGATGGGGGGCGACACGTGCGGCGCAGCAGACAGCGGTCCACCGTGGGCCTCCCGCACCGGCGGTGTGCCGGACGGTCCGCGATTCCGCCTCGGGACCGTCGGACAGGCCGGGGTCCGGCTTTCGCAGGTGCCGCCGGGTGGTGGCACCACGCTATGAAAACGAGGAAGTGAGTCCGGGTGGCACTCTCCGTCTCCGCGCTGGTCCTGTTCGCGATCCTGTGCATCATCTTCATCCGCAACAAGCAGATGAAGATCGCGCACGGCATCGTCGCCGCCCTGTTCGGCTTCATGCTGCACGAGACCACCATGGCCAGCTCGATCAACTCGCTGCTGTCCAACCTGGCGCACAGCATCTCCAGCATCACCGGCGGCTGATCCGGCCGGGCCGTCCGCGCCGTCTCTGACCTACGGTCAGCGGCCGGCCCGTCTCGCCTGCCGCCAGCGGGCGAACAGGCCCCGGGCTCTCGCCGCCGGGGCCGCCGTGGCCGTTGCCGTGGGCGCCGGGGCGCCCACCCGCTCGACCGCTCCCGCCGCCCGCTCGGCCGTCAGCAGCACGAACAGCCTTGCCCAGCACAGCCGTTCACCGCGCGGCCAGTCCAGCGCGCGCAGCGCCGCCGACGCCTCCTCCGAGACCTCGCCGCCCACCCGGACCTCGGCCACGTCGTCGCCCGCCTTCCCGCCCAGGAAGAGCTTGACCCCCACCGGCCCGGGGCCGGTCAGCCCGGTGCGCAGCGCGGGTGCCAGCGCGGGCAGCACCCGGTTCTCGGTGAGCCAGGCCGCCAGGTGCTCGTTGCCGAAGCCGAACACCGCGGCCGGCCCCTGCACCGCCTGCCAGCCCGGCAGGCCCGGCACCTCCAGGCGGTCCGCGTGCACCCCGCGCCCCTCGGCCAGCTCGACCAGCACCGAGGCGGTGGTGGTCGCCCACATCTTCACCGCGTTGGCGAGCTTCTCCTCCTCGGTCTTGCCGAGGCCCGCCGCGCAGTCCCACACCACCGGGGCGTCCGCCCGGCCCAGCTGGAGCACGAAGCCGAGGTCCACGTGCCCGCCGCCGTCGCCGCCCGGGTGCTCGCGCACCGCCACCGCGGTGGTGCCGGGGCCGCGCACGACCTCGCCGTCCACCGTGAACTGCTGGCCCAGGCGCGCCATCTCCAGCACCACGCAGCGCTGTATGACGGCCAGTCGCTCCTCGGGACGCACCGGGACTCCTCCACTCGGGGAGCGCGGCGGGCGGGACCCGTTCGAACCGCGCTCGAACGCCGCCGAGGCTATCGGCCCGGCCCCCAACCCGGAAACCGTTCGTTCCGTTCCGTCCTCCGGTCGCGGAAATGTCGGGTATGCCCCACTTTGGTGAGCGGAACCCGCCGCCCGCCCGCCCGGAGAACCCGCATGGCCCGCACCGACATGGCCCGCACCGACACGGCCCGCACCGACCTGACGCCCCCGCCGCCGTACCCCGTCCATCCGGACGGCTCCGGCCTGGTCGCCGAGATCGAGGCCTACCTCGCCTCGCTGCCCGCCCCCGCCCGTACCCCGGTGCCCTACGTCTGCCCGTACGGCAGCACCCCGCGGCCCTGGCACGCCGGGTACCCGCAGCCCCGCGCCACCCTGCTCGACCGGGCGCTGCGCCGCCCGGCGCGCCCGGTGCCGGTGAGCGCCGCCGACCACCTGCGGCTGGCCTCCCGCTACCTCGGCGCCCACGGCTGGCTGCAGGGCGCGATGTGGGACTCCGCCGGACGGGTCTGCCTGCTCGGCGCCCAGGCCGCCGTCCTCGCGCACGGCTACGGCACCCCGGCGACCGTGCGCACGGCCCGGGTCCAGCTGATGGAGGTGCTGCACGCCACCGGCCGCCCGGCGAGCTCCCCGGACGAGTACAACGACCGGCCCAGCACCCGCGCGGGCGACGTCCACCAGCTGCTCGACCGGGCCGCCGCCCGGGCGGCCCGGCTGGGGCTGTAGGCGGCGAAAACGCGTCCGGCCCCGGTGCGGAGCGCACCGGGGCCGGACCTGTGGAGCGGGCGACGAGAATCGAACTCGCGTGACTAGTTTGGAAGACTAGGGCTCTACCATTGAGCTACGCCCGCATGATCATCCGGACGTCTCCGGCCGGAAGGTCTGGGACAGCGTACCTGGTCCCGCCGTCCTCATGCACACCGCATTTCCGCCCCGCGGCCCCGGAACGGCTCCGGACGGCCCCCGGCGAACCCGCGAGCGGCCCCGGGCGAACCCGTGAACGGCCCCGGAATAAGTCCGCGAGCCGAACTTGCCCGCCGTGTACGCTTCCTCTCGGCACCACGGGGTGTGGCGCAGTTTGGTAGCGCGTCCGCTTTGGGAGCGGAAGGCCGTCGGTTCGAATCCGGTCACCCCGACAGTGAGTGCGCAGGGTCTCGCCCATCGGGGCGGGGCCCTGTTCTGTAGGGCGGTACGGTGGCGTCTGGCGTCCGCCTTTCGTGGTACCGGTAGGATGGGGCGCTGGCGGTAGTGCCTGCGGTGTCAACCCAGGTCAACCGCACGAGGGCGAGGAGTCACGCTCACCGTCCACCCCCACGGGAGATGCAGCTCCAACCGCCCATCGCCCGTCTCGTCCGAACCGCCCGTACCGGCCCCAGGCCGGGTGGCGGGTACGGGCGGAGGCAACCCGACCGCAAGCCCATAGGAGACCTAACCGTGAAGAGCGCCGTCGAGACTCTGAACCCGACCCGGGTTCGACTCACCGTCGAGGTGCCCTTCGAGGAGCTCAAGCCCAGCCTCGACGCGGCGTACAAGAAGATCAACCAGCAGGTCTCGGTCCCGGGCTTCCGCAAGGGCAAGATCCCGAACCGGGTCATCGACCAGCGCTTCGGCCGTGGTGCCGTGCTGGAGGAGGCCGTCAACGACGCCCTGCCGCGCTTCTACACGCAGGCCGTCGACGAGGGCAAGATCGAGGTCCTCGGCCAGCCCGACATCACCAACATCGAGGGTGTCGAGAAGATCGCCGATGGCGGCGACCTGAAGTTCACCGCCGAGGTGGACGTCCGTCCCGAGATCACCCTGCCGGAGTTCTCCTCCATCGAGGTGACCGTCGACCCGATCGTGGTCGCCGACGAGGACATCGACAAGTCGCTGGAGCAGCTGCGCGAGCGCTTCTCCTCCGTCAAGGACGTCGAGCGCGCCGCCGCCGAGGGTGACGTCGTGGTCGTCGACCTGGTCGCCAAGGTCGACGGCGAGGTGCCGGAGGACGGCACCGCCACCGGCGTGAGCTACGAGATCGGCTCGGGCCGCCTGATCGACGGCATCGACGAGGCCGTCGTCGGCCTGTCGGCCGGCGAGGAGAAGACCTTCGAGACCGAGCTCAAGGGCGGCACCCAGGCGGGCAAGACCTCCGAGGTCACCGTCACCGTCACGGCCGTCCAGGAGAAGGAGCTGCCGGCGCTGGACGACGAGTTCGCCCAGCTGGCCAGCGAGTTCGACACCCTGGAGGACCTGCGCGCCGACTCCCGCAAGCGCCTGGAGCGCATGAAGGAGTACGACCAGGCCACCCAGGCCCAGGAGAAGGTGCTCGACGCGCTGCTCGCCCTGGTCGAGATCGAGTTCCCGGAGAAGCTGCTCGCGGACGAGATCCAGACCCGCAAGCACAACCTGGAGCACCACCAGCTGGAGCCGATGGGCCTGAACCTCGACACCTACCTGGAGACCCAGGGCAAGACCCGCGAGGAGTGGGACGCGGAGATCGAGGAGCAGGCGAAGAAGGGCATCAAGACCCAGTTCGTCCTGGACCAGATCGTCGCCGACGAGGAGCTGGGTGTTAACCAGGAGGAGCTCACCGAGCACCTCATCCGCCGCGCCGCCGGCTCGGGCCTGACCCCGGACCAGTTCGCGCAGCAGGTCGTCCAGGGCGGCCAGGTTCCGCTGCTGGTCGGCGAGGTCGCCCGCGGCAAGGCGCTGGCCACCGTGGTCGAGGCCGCCAAGGTCGTCGACACCGAGGGCAACGAGGTCAACTTCGACGACGAGGACGAGGCGGGCGAGACCGTCGAGGCCGCCGCCGACGAGAAGACCGAGGAGAGCACCGAGGCCTGAGTGCCCCGGTAGCCCCCTGAGGCAACGCGCAGCGGGCCCGGACGCCGTACGGTGTCCGGGCCCGCCTTCGTCCCACCCGCGGCAGGGCGCGACCCTGCGCTCACAGCGAACAGTTCTGCGTGAGGGATTCTGCGGCCCGGCCTGCGCGTTAGGGTCCTTGGACAGCACCATTCACGACGTGATACCCGGAAGCTGTGCGACACCGTGAGAGCCGTGGAGCGGCCCTCCAAACCGACTGAGCAGGTGGCTAAGTGACGTTCCCGCAGATGCAGATGCCTGGCCCGATGGCGCCGCACGCCGCCGCTGGTGACGTGCTCGGCGGCCTTGGCGACCAGGTCTACAACCGGCTGCTGGGCGAGCGGATCATCTTCCTCGGCCAGCAGGTCGACGACGACATCGCCAACAAGATCACCGCCCAGCTGCTCCTGCTGGCCGCGGACCCGGACAAGGACATCTTCCTCTACATCAACTCTCCGGGTGGCTCGATCTCCGCCGGCATGGCGATCTACGACACCATGCAGTACATCAAGAACGACGTCGTCACCATCGCGATGGGCATGGCGGCCTCGATGGGCCAGTTCCTGCTGACGGCGGGCACCCCCGGCAAGCGCTTCTCGCTGCCGAACGCCAACATCCTGATGCACCAGCCCTCCGCGGGCCTCGGCGGCTCCGCGACCGACATCCGCATCCAGGCCGAGCAGCTGCTCCGGACCAAGAAGCGGATGTCCGAGCTGATCGCGCACCACAGCGGCCAGACCTTCGAGCAGATCACCCAGGACTCCGACCGCGACCGCTGGTTCACGCCGGAGGAGGCCAAGGCCTACGGCCTGATCGACGACATCATGCACAGCGCCGCGGACGTCCCCGGCGGCGGCGGCACGGGCGCCTGAGCCTCCGCCCGGCCCACGACACCACCGTCCCAACGCCCCGGAGGACAAGGACCCCCATGAACATCCCCAGCCTGTCGGCCGCCAAGGCCCGCGTCGAGGACATGCGCGCGGAGGGCCGCTACATCGTCCCGCGCTTCGTCGAGCGCACCACGCAGGGCATCCGCGAGTACGACCCGTACGCGAAGCTGTTCGAGGAGCGCATCATCTTCCTCGGCTCGCAGGTCGACGACGTCTCGGCGAACGACATCATGGCCCAGCTGCTGTGCCTGGAGTCGATGGACCCGGACCGCGAGATCCAGATGTACATCAACTCGCCCGGCGGCTCGTTCACGGCCCTGACGGCCATCTACGACACCATGCAGTACGTGAAGCCGGACATCACCACGGTCTGCATGGGCCAGGCGGCCTCCGCCGCGGCCGTGCTGCTCGCCGCCGGCACCCCCGGCAAGCGGATGGCGCTGCCGAACGCCCGTATCCTGATCCACCAGCCGTACACCGAGACCGGCCGCGGTCAGGTGTCGGACCTGGAGATCCAGGCCAAGGAGATCTTCCGGATGCGCGAGCAGCTGGAGGAGATGCTCTCGAAGCACTCCAACAAGTCGGTGGAGCAGGTGCGCGACGACATCGAGCGCGACAAGATCCTCACCGCCGAGGAGGCCGTCGAGTACGGCCTGGTCGACCAGATCATCTCCACCCGCAAGACCTCGCTGACCTCCTGAGGCCGGCACCCGCCGGCGCGGGGCGCGCACCCCGGTGTGCGCCCCGCGCCGGTTCGGACGGTCTCTGCCGCGACGGCATCTGTTCGGTATCAATTCGCCCAGGGCGTAGGGCAGACCCGGCGAAGAGGACGGAATCCCCGGCCCGGCAGAGTACCTTCGGATAGCGAGACCGATCGCCGTCGGGCGTCGACGGTCCACAGCACCAGGCCCCGGAACCCCTGCGGGGCCCCTGGCGAAGGGGAAGCACCTCGTGGCACGCATCGGAGACGGTGGCGACCTGCTCAAGTGCTCGTTCTGCGGCAAGTCGCAGAAGCAGGTGAAGAAGCTGATCGCCGGCCCAGGCGTGTACATCTGCGACGAGTGCATCGACCTGTGCAACGAGATCATCGAGGAGGAGCTCGCCGAGACCTCCGAGGTGCGCTTCGAGGAACTGCCGAAGCCGCGCGAGATCTACGAGTTCCTGGACCAGTACGTGGTCGGCCAGGACCTCGCCAAGAAGGCGCTGTCGGTCGCGGTCTACAACCACTACAAGCGCGTGCAGGCGGGTGAGGCGGGCCGCAGCGGCGGCAACGGCCGCGAGGACGCCATCGAGCTGGCGAAGTCCAACATCCTGCTGCTGGGCCCGACCGGCTCCGGCAAGACGCTGCTGGCGCAGACCCTGGCCCGGATGCTGAACGTGCCGTTCGCGATCGCGGACGCCACCGCGCTGACCGAGGCCGGGTACGTCGGCGAGGACGTCGAGAACATCCTGCTCAAGCTGATCCAGGCGGCCGACTACGACGTCAAGAAGGCCGAGACCGGGATCATCTACATCGACGAGATCGACAAGGTCGCGCGCAAGAGCGAGAACCCGTCGATCACCCGGGACGTCTCCGGCGAGGGCGTGCAGCAGGCACTGCTGAAGATCCTGGAGGGCACCACCGCCTCGGTGCCGCCGCAGGGGGGCCGCAAGCACCCGCACCAGGAGTTCATCCAGATCGACACCACCAACGTGCTGTTCATCGTCGGCGGCGCGTTCGCCGGCCTGGAGCGGATCATCGAGGGCCGCGCGGGTGCCAAGGGCATCGGCTTCGGCGCCAACATCCGCTCGAAGCGGGAGTCGGACGCCAGCGACCACTTCCGCCAGGTGATGCCCGAGGACCTGGTGAAGTTCGGCATGATCCCGGAGTTCATCGGCCGGCTGCCGGTGATCACCAGCGTGCACAACCTGGACCGCGAGGCGCTGCTGCAGATCCTCACCGAGCCGCGCAACGCGCTGGTGAAGCAGTACCGCAAGCTGTTCGAACTGGACGGCGTGGAGCTGGAGTTCTCGCGGGACGCGCTGGAGGCGATCGCCGACCAGGCGATCCTGCGCGGCACCGGCGCGCGCGGGCTGCGGGCCATCATGGAGGAGGTGCTGATGTCCGTGATGTACGAGGTCCCCTCGCGCCAGGACGTCGCCCGCGTGGTGGTCACCGGGGACGTGGTCTCCAAGCACGCGATCCCGACCCTCGTCCCGCGCGACATGATCAAGCGCGAGCGGCGCGAGAAGAGCGCCTGACCGCCCGGAACGCGCGAGGGGCCCCGCACCGTTCGGTGCGGGGCCCCTCGCGCGTTCGGTGTCCGCCGTGCGGCGCCGGTTACTTCGGCACCTCGGAGACCGCGCGCAGGTCGCGGGTGTCGGCGGCGAGCTTGTCCAGGTCGGGCTTGCTGTTCTCGTCCTGGGGCACCTTCATCACCATGACGAGGCTGCTGCTGTCGGCCCAGGCGCAGATGCCCATCTTGGGGGTGTCGGTCTGGGTGACGTTGGCGCACTCCATCTCGCCGCCCTTGGGGCCGGCGTCCACGGAGTGCCGGTCGGTGACCTCCGAGCCCTTGGAGGAGACGCCGTCGAACGCCGCGTCCAGCTCCTTCTTCGGCATCAGGACCTTGCCGTAGGCGCCGGCCACGATCAGGTCCGGCTCCGAGGAGGAGTTCTGGTAGACGCCGGCGACGCCGGTGGGCTTCCAGTTGCCGTCGCCCTTGCCGAGGCTGTCCGTCATCGCCTTCTCCATGGCGGCGCTGACGGGGTTGTCGTCGTTGCGGGTGGTGTCCTTGAAGTTCGCCGGGAGGACGATCTTCTGGGTGCCCGCGTTGCTGGTGGCGTCGTAGACGAAGTACGCCAGCGCCCCGCCGCCGATCACCACCACGGCCCCGATGGTGCCGAGCGTGATCCACAGGCCCTTGCGGGACCGCTTCGGCGGCGGCACCGGGGCGTACGCGCCGCCGTAGCCGGGGTAGGCACCCGGGTAGCCGGGCTGCTGCGCGGCGTCGTAGCCCGGCTGGGCCGGAACGCCACCGTAACCGGGAGCGGCCGGCGGCGGGGTCGCCGGGTACCCCGGCTGCTGGGGCGCGCCGTAGGGGTTCTGCTCGGACACGGGTGTCCCTTTCTGGGTGACGGGTTACTTCGCGACCTTCATGGCGTCGCGGATGGCCCGGGTCTTGTCCGCGGCCTGGGCGGCGGTGAGGCCCTGGCCGCCGGCGCTCTTGGAGAAGCTGACCCGGCCGTAGGTGGAGTTGTCGGCCCAGACGCAGATGGTCGGGCCGGGCTTGCCGATCACGCTGGTGACGCCGCAGGCGAGCCGCCCGGACGAGCTCTTGTCGTCGTTCGCCGGGAAGTCGGTGAGCGGGGTGGACCAGGTGACCGCGGTGGAGGAGTCCTTGCGCGACTGGTCGATCAGCTGGCCCGGGTCGTTGAGCTCGCCGTAGATGCCGGCCACCGAGATGAAGTCGAGCGCGTCCGAGCCCTTGTTGTAGCTGGCGCCGAGGGCGTGCAGGTCCTTGCCGAACTTCGCCGCCTCGGGCTTGCTCTGGTCGACCGGCTTCTCCTCGAAGGACTTCTGGGTGTACCCGTCCGGCAGCGACTGCGGGGCGGTGAGCTTGTACGCGCCGGCCTTGTCCGAGCCGCCGAGGAACTTCCACGCGGCGAACCCGCCGCCGCCGAGCACCAGCGCGCCGATCACCAGGCCGGCCACCAGGCCCCCCTTGCCCTTGCGGGGCGGCTCGGCGTAGCCCGGGTAGCCGCCGTACGGCTGCTGCTGCGGGGCGCCGTACGGCTGCTGGGGCGCGCCGTAGGGCTGCTGCTGCGGGTAGCCGTACTGGGGCTGCTGCGCGCCGTACGGCGGCTGCGGCTGCGGCGGCCCGTACGGGGGCTGTCCCCCGTACGGCTGCTGTCCCTGCGGGTACTGCTGGCCCTGGCCGTACATGTGCGTGTGCTCCCCCGCCGCCCCCGCGGCCTGTACCGGTGTGGTGTCTCGCTCCGTGCACGTCCCGACGTGCGGGCGAGTGCCGTGGAACGCTACCGCACGGGGCCGACCGCGAACCCCGTCGTACCAGCGTGGGAACCGTTCCGAAAGCGGTTCGTAACCCGCCCCCCCGGTTACGTAAACTGTGCGTCGTGACCGACACGACGAACCAGCGCCCCGAGAGCACCTCCGCCGGGGACGACGCGGCAACCCTCCCGACGACCTACACCCCCGCGGACGTAGAGGGCGAGCTGTACGAGCGCTGGGTAGACCGTGGCTACTTCACCGCCGACGCGAACAGCGACAAGCCCGCGTACACCATCGTCATCCCGCCGCCGAACGTGACCGGCGCCCTGCACCTGGGCCACGCCTTCCAGCACACGCTGATGGACGCGCTGACCCGCCGCAAGCGCATGCAGGGCTTCGAGACGCTCTGGCTGCCCGGGATGGACCACGCCGGCATCGCCACCCAGAACAAGGTCGAGCAGCAGCTCGCCGAGTCCGGCCTGTCCCGCCACGACCTGGGCCGCGAGGCCTTCGTGGAGAAGGTCTGGGAGTGGAAGCGCAACTACGGCGGCCGGATCCTCGGCCAGATGCGCCGCCTCGGCGACGGCGTCGACTGGTCGCGCGAGCGCTTCACCATGGACGAGGGCCTGTCCCAGTCCGTCCAGACCATCTTCAAGCGGCTCTTCGACGACGGCCTGATCTACCGCGCCGAGCGCATCATCAACTGGTGCCCGCGCTGCCTCACCGCGCTGTCCGACATCGAGGTGGAGCACGAGGAGACGCCGGGCGAGCTGGTCTCGATCCGCTACGGCGACGGCGAGGACTCGATCGTCGTGGCCACCACCCGGGCCGAGACGATGTTGGGCGACACCGCGGTGGCCGTCCACCCCGAGGACGAGCGGTACCGGCACCTGGTCGGCCGGACCATCAAGCTGCCGCTGACCGACCGCGAGATCCCGGTCGTCGCGGACGAGCACGTCGACCCGGAGTTCGGCACCGGCGCCGTCAAGGTGACGCCCGCGCACGACCCGAACGACTTCGCCATCGGCCAGCGCCACGACCTGCCGAACCTGACCGTCATGGACGAGCACGGCGCGATCACCGTGCACGGCCCGTTCCTCGGCATGGACCGGCTGGAGGCCCGCTCGGCCGTCGTCGGCGCGCTGCGCGAGCAGGGCCGGATCGTCGCCGAGAAGCGCCCGTACATGCACGCCGTGGGCCACTGCTCGCGCTGCCACACCGTGGTCGAGCCGCGGCTGTCGCTGCAGTGGTGGGTCAAGGTCGAGCCGCTGGCCAAGGCCGCCGGCGACGCGGTGCGCGACGGCAAGGTGGAGATCCACCCGAAGGAGCTGGAGCGCCGCTACTTCGACTGGGTCGACAACATGTACGACTGGTGCATCTCGCGCCAGCTCTGGTGGGGCCACCGGATCCCGGTCTGGTACGGCCCCGAGGGCGAGGTCGTCTGCGTCGGACCGGACGAGCAGCCGCCGACCGGCGAGGGCTGGCACCAGGACCCGGACGTCCTGGACACCTGGTTCTCCTCCGGCCTGTGGCCGTTCTCCACGCTCGGCTGGCCGGAGAAGACCGCCGACCTGGAGAAGTTCTATCCGACCGACGTCCTGGTGACCGGCCACGACATCATCTTCTTCTGGGTCGCCCGGATGATGATGTTCGGCCTGTACGCGATGGACGGCGAGGCGCCGTTCAAGACCGTGGCGCTGACCGGCCTGGTCCGCGACGAGTTCGGCAAGAAGATGTCGAAGTCCTCCGGCACCGCCGTCGACCCGCTGGACTGGATGGACGCCTACGGCGCCGACGCCGTCCGCTTCACCCTGGCCCGCGGCGCCAACCCGGGCGCCGACGTGCCGATCGGCGAGGACTGGGTCAAGGGCTCGCGCAACTTCTGCAACAAGATCTGGAACGCGACCCGCTTCGCGCTGATGAACGGCGCCACCGTCGAGGGCCCGCTGCCCGCGCCGGAGGAGATGACGGCGGCCGACCGCTGGATCCTGTCGCGGCTGAACGCCACCGTCGCCCAGGTGGACGCGCTGTACGACGACTACGAGTTCGCCAAGGTCTCGGACGCGCTGTACCACTTCGCCTGGGACGAGGTCTTCGACTGGTACGTCGAGCTGTCCAAGACCACCCTGGCCAAGGGCGACGCGCAGGCCGACGCCTCGCGCCGGGTCCTGGGCGAGGTCCTGGACGTCACCCTGCGGCTGCTGCACCCGGTCGTCCCGTTCGTCACCGAGACGCTGTGGACCACGCTCACCGGCGCCGAGTCGCTGGTCGTCACCGACTGGCCGAAGGACAGCGGCTTCCGCGACGGCGCGGCCGAGGCCGAGATCGCCACGCTGCAGCAGGTGGTCACCGAGGTCCGCCGGTTCCGTACCGACCAGGGCCTGCAGGACCGCCAGCGCGTCCCGGCCGCCCTGGAGCTGGGCGGCACCGCGCTGGTCGCCCACGAGGACGCCATCCGCTCGCTGCTGCGGCTGACCGCCCCCGAGGAGGGCTTCACGGCCACCGCCTCGCTGCCGGTGGCCGGTGCCACCGTCGCGCTGGACCTCTCCGGCACCATCGACGTCGCGGCGGAGCGCAAGCGCCTCGCCAAGGACCTCGCGGCCGCCGAGAAGGAGAAGGCCCAGACCGCCGCCAAGCTCGGCAACGAGGCCTTCCTGGCCAAGGCGCCGGACGAGGTCGTCGCCAAGATCCGGGGCCGCCAGGAGGCCGCCGAGGCCGACATCGCCCGGATCACCGCCCAGCTCGCGGCGCTGCCGCAGGGCTGAGCCTCCCGGGGCCTCCGAGGGGCCGCACTCCGCTTCGCGCGGGGTGCGGCCCCTCGGGCGTTTTCACGGGCGGCGGTGCCGGTGCGGTTTCCGTTCGCCCGATTAGCTCAGCAACATTGCTCCCTTCCGGCGAATATTCATCCTGGACCGGGTGAGGTCTTATTCCGAGCGAATTGATTCCGGTCTTGCCCGCGCGCGTTCGCGGAAGTTTCCAGGTCGGCTGTGTACGGTGTGCTCGGAGTTTCCGCGGCGGGATTATTCCGCGGAGCGTTCTGCTGGGCGACGGACGGGAGGGCACGGCGTGGTGGTGACCGAGGAGTTGGCCGACGAACTGCCTGCCGAGGCGGTCGAGGAGGCCAAGGCCAGGGCGGCGACGCTGCTGCTCGCCTTCCGGCACGGGAACCAGCTCGCGTTCGACCACGAGCTGGACCTGCTGATCGCCGAGCACGCCGAGCGCGAGGTGACCACGCTGCTCACCTGGATCGCCGCGGAGGCCGTCCGCAAGGCGTACGCCCCCGAGGTCGGCGACCGGGTGCTGCGGGCGATGGCGCGACGGGCCCCGGCCGACACCGGCGCGGTGGCGGTGGACGAGGAGACCGCCGACGCCGCCCGGCTGATCGAGGCGGTGGCGGCCGGCGAAGTGGCCGAGGTGCGCGGGCTGGTCGCCTCCACCGCCGACACCACCTTCCTGCTGGGTGGCCTGCTGCAGGGCGTCGCGATGATGCTGCCGCTGCTGCCGGAGGGCGAACTGGCCGAGATCACCGCCGAGTTGCGCCGCCGCGGCGGCGTCGTCGCGCAGGTCCCGGAGGCCCGGGCCGGGGTCTGACGGCCCGGGCCTGCCCGGTCGGTCACGGCATGGCGTGCAGGTGGGCGCCGATGGTGTTCGAGACCGGGTTGCCGGCGCCGGCGTCCCAGTTGGTGGACCAGGTCATCGCGCCGCCGATGCCCGGCCAGGTGGCGTCGGGCTTGTAACTGCCGCAGTTGGTGCCGCTCGCCAGGCAGTCCAGCGCGTTGTTCACCACGTTCGGGCTGACGTACCCGCCGCCCGCCGCACTGGTCGAGGCCGGCACCCCGAGCCCGACCTGGTCGGGCCGCAGCCCGCCCTTGAGCTGGATGCAGGCCAGCGCGGTGAGGAAGTTCTCGGTGCCCTGCGAGTAGACGTTGCCGTCGCAGCCGTTCATCGCGCCGGAGTTGTAGTACTGCATGTTGACGATGGTGAGGACGTCCTTCACGTTCAGCGCCAGCTTGAAGTACTCCGTGCCGGTCGACTGCATGTCGATCGTCTGCGGCGCCATGGTGAGGACGAACCCGCTGCCCGCCTTCGCCGCCAGCGCGTGCAGCGCCTGGCCCAGGTAGGCGGAGTCGATCCCGTTCTCCAGGTCGATGTCGATCCCGTCGAAGCCGTAGTTCTGGATCAGCGACCAGGCGCTGTCGGTGAAGGCGGCGGCGGAGGAGGAGTCGCCGACCCACACCGTGCCGTTCTGCCCGCCGATGGAGAGCACGACCTTCTTCCCGGCGGCCTTCTTGGCCGCGATGTCGGCCTTGAACTGGGCGTCGGTGTAGCCGCCGAGCCGGGAGGAGAGCTTCGGGTCGAGGGTGAAGCTCAGGGCGCCGCGGGTGGCGGTGGCGTCGGCGAAGGCGACCGCGATGATGTCGTACGCGGCCGGGACGTCGCCGATCCGCTGGACGGCGGCGCCGTTGTCGAAGTTCTGCCAGTAGCCGGTGAGCAGGTGCCTGGGCAGGCCGGGCGGCTTGGTCGGCGTCGCGGTGGCCGTGGCCGTCGCGGTGGGGCTGGGTGAGCCGGTGGCCGTCGCGGTGGGGCTGGGTGAGCCGGTGGCGGTGGCGGTCGGGCTCGGGGAGGGCGGGGTGCCGCCGGGGCCGAGCAGGGAGACGTCGTCGGCGAGGAAGGCCGGCTGCCCGTACCAGCCGTGCAGGTAGACCGTGATGCTGGTGGTGTTCGGGCCGGTGGTGAAGTCGGTGCTCAGCTGGGTCCAGCCGCCGGAGCTCGTCCAGGTGCTCGGGTCGGCGCCGCCGGTGCCGCGGGCGCCGAGGTAGACGTACGAGCCCTGCACCCAGGCGCTCAGGTGGTAGCCGGCGGAGGGCTTCACGGCGACGGTCTGGGTGCACTCGCCGGTGTCGCCGCCGCCCGGGGTGGACTGCAGGGCGTACCTGCCGGTGTGCGCGGTGGTGCTCTGGACGGTGCCGCCGGTGCAGGTCCAGCCGCTCGGGTCGCCGGTCTCGAAGCCGCCGTTGGCGATCAGTTCACCGTCGGCGGCGTGCGCGCCGGTGCCGGCGACGGCGAGCCCGGCCAGGCCGATGACGAGCGCGCTCGCCCCGGCCAGCAGGGAGTGGACGGCGCGCGGGCGCCGGTGTCGGGCAGGTGGCATGACTCCATCTCCAGTGGGGGAGGCCCGGCGGCGCCCGGGTGGGGGTGGAGCGCCGTCCGGGGTGTCGATGGTGCGCGTGCGGGAGCTACCGACAACTCAAGTCCCGCTCGGGGAAGGGGACTTGCCTCACAAGGTGGAGTAGACCAATCCGGCTGTCAAGAGGGAGCGGCCGCCCCGGTGTCAGGCCGCCCGCAGGAACGCCCCGGCGGGCTCGGCGAGTTCGGCGGTCAGCGCGGCGATCCGGGCCGAGGCCAGGCCGTCGCCGTACGGGCTCGGGGTGGCCGTGAGGCGCGCCAGCCGCTCGGGGGTGTCGGACAGCCACGCGCGGGCGAGCGCGCCCAGTTCCTCGCCGGGCCGCACCAGCGCGGCGAAGCCGGCCGCCATCGCCTCGGGGCGCTCGGTGGAGCGGCGCACCACCAGCAGCGGGCGGCCGAGCACGGTGCACTCCTCCTGCACGCCGCCGGAGTCGGAGACCAGGAGCGCGGCGTGGTTCGCCAGGCCCAGGAAGTCGCCGTAGCCGATCGGTTCGGTGACGGCCAGGTGCGCCAGCAGGCCGTCCAGGGCGAAGCGTTCGACGGCCGCCCGGGTGCGCGGGTGCATCGGGAACAGCACCGGGGTGCCGGCGCGGGCGATCCGGTCCAGTTCGGCGAGGACGGCGCCGAGCGCCTCGGCGGTGTCGGTGTTCTCCGGGCGGTGCACGGTGGCCAGCACGTACGCGTCGGGGCGCAGCCCGTGCGCGGCGAGCAGGGCGGCGCGGGCGGTCTCGTCCGGCAGCCGGCGGCGGACCACCTCGACGACGGTGTTGCCGGTGAGGGCGATCCGCTCCTCGGCGAGCGCCTCGGCGCGCAGGTTGGCGACGTTGTCGCCGGTGGCGGCGCAGAGCAGGTCGGAGACGTGGTCGACCATGACGCGGTTGTGCTCCTCGGGCATGGCCCGGTCGTGGCTGCGCAGCCCGGCCTCGACGTGCACCAGCGGGATCTCCCGGGCGTTGGCGGCGAGCGCGCCGGCGAGGGTGGCGTTGGTGTCGCCCTGGACGACGACGGCGGCGGGGCGGTCCTCGGCGAAGGCGGCGTCGAGCTGGGCGAGGGACTGGGCGATCTGGCCGGCCCGGGGGCGGCCGCCGACGCCGGTGAGCAGTTCGGGCCGGGGCAGGTCGAGGTCGCGCAGGAAGCGGCCGGACATCGCCTCGTCCCAGTGCTGGCCGGTGTGCACCAGGCGGGTGGCGTCGCCGAGCTCGTGGATCAGCGGGGCGAGCTTGACCAGCTCGGGGCGGGTGCCGAGGACGACGGCGACGCTGGACGGGGGCAGGCACGTGCTCATGGGGGTGCTCCGGAGGTGCGGGTGGGGGAGGGGGCTCAGGATTCGAGGGCAGTGGGGGCGCCCACGGTGACCTTCTCGGCGTTGCGCCGGGTCTTGGCCCAGCCGTTGCGGCCGAGCAGCATCCGGGCGGCGGCGCGGGTCGCGACCACGAAGAGGTGGTAGGCGTACAGCCAGACCAGGACGCCCCAGAGCAGCCCGGTGAGCCGGCTGCGGTCGGGGTGGACGTGCCTGCGGTAGGCGAGGCCCCAGAACACCATCGGCAGCGTGGCGAGCACGAAGGCGAGCAGCATCCACGGCCCGTACCGGAGCTGGAAGTCGGCGGTCTCGGCGGGGAAGAGCACCAGTCCGGCGGCGGTGATGGCGAGCGAGAGGGGGAGGAGCAGGACGAGCAGCACGCAGACGACCGGCTGCAGGAAGGTGTACATCACCTCGGCCTTGCCGGCCGGGGTGTAGTGCGGGGAGCGCAGCACCCGGCCGGTGTAGCGCAGGCACTGCATGTTGCCCTGGGCCCAGCGGGTGCGCTGGGTGAGGAAGCGGCGCACCGAGATCAGGCCCTCCTGGGAGACGTTGGTCTCGGTGACGTGGGTGAGCCGCCAGCCGGCCAGGCGCAGGTCGAGGCCGGACTCGTAGTCCTCCAGCAGGGCGCGCTCGGGCCAGGGGCGGCCGGCCCGGCCCTCCTCGACGGTGAGCGAGTCGAGGGCGGTGAGCCGGACGAACTGGCCGTTGCCGCCGAGGCCGACGCTGCCGGTGCGGCGGCGCAGCAGCTGCATGCCGGCGTTGTTGGCCCGGAACTCGACGTCCTGCATCCGGACGAGGGCGCGGGCCAGGGCGTTGGCGGCGCGGCCGCGGCCGGGCAGCGGGAGTTCGTCGTCGGCGTTGCGCATCCGGACGCCGATCTGGACGGCGCCGGTGTCCTCGCGGCCGAGGGCCTTGGGATTGCAGACCTGGCCGAGGGTGCCGGGTTCGAGCTGTCCGTCGGCGTCGACGACGCCGATCACCACGCGGGAGCGGTCGGCGGAGGGCGGCAGCCAGGCGGAGATCTCGCGGTAGGCGGCGTTGAGGGCGGCGCCCTTGCCGATCCGGGCGTGCGGGCGGCGGCGCTGGACGAGGTGGACGCGCGGGTCGCGGTCGGCGGCGGCGAGGACGAGGTCGCGGGTGGTGTCCTCGCTGTCGTCGTCGATGACCCACAGGTGGGCCTCGGGGGCGGCGGCGCGCAGGCCGTCGAGGGTCTGGGTGACCACGGCCTCCTCGTCGCGGCAGGGGATGACCAGGTGCCACTGGAAGGCGGCGGGGTCGCCGGGTTCGGCGGGCGCGTTGTGCCGGTAGGCGTGCCGGGAGCCGGCCCAGTAGACGAGGAAGCGGCCGAAGACGAAGACCATGTAGCCGACGAGGGCCAGGGAGATCAGTGAGGCGAACCGGACCACGGTCTCCTGGCGGAGGACGATCCAGTCGTGCAGAGCGTCGGGCATGGCGCGGTTCTCCTCGTGATCAAAGGTCTGCGGCTCCTCGTGGTTGCGAATCGATGCTTTCTAGTGGCTCAAATCGCTGGATCGATAGTAAATCGGGCAAACTGGGAGCACCAGGCAAAGGCTGGGCAAAGTGGTGCGTCTCACCCCGTGGGGACACGCCGCCGACGCTCCGTAGACTGTGGTCGTGAGCGACAAGGCCGACCCGAACCCGTACACCCTTCGCCCCGCGGACGGCTCCGCCGGCGACGCCCTGCGCGACGTCGAGGTGGAACTCTCCAAGCGCTGGCCGGAGAACAAGCTGGAGCCCTCGCTCGATCGGATCGAGGCGCTGATGGACATCCTGGGCCAGCC
Organism: Streptomyces rubellomurinus; assembly: GCF_000961885.1. Lineage (GTDB taxonomy): Bacteria > Actinomycetota > Actinomycetes > Streptomycetales > Streptomycetaceae > Kitasatospora > Kitasatospora rubellomurina. The sequence continues at coordinate 48,149 of NZ_JZKH01000027.1, read as the reverse complement.
CCAGCGGTCCTTCCCCTCCATCCACATCACCGGCACCAACGGCAAGACCTCCACCGCCCGGATGATCGAGCAGCTGCTCAACACCTTCGAGCTGCGCAGCGGCCGCTACACCAGCCCGCACGTGGAGTCCGTCACCGAGCGGATCAGCCTGGACGGCGCCCCGATCACCCCGGAGCGCTTCGTCGAGGTCTACCGCGACATCGAGCCGTACGTGCGGATGGTCGACGCGGCGCAGCCGGTGCCGATGTCCTTCTTCGAGGTGCTGACCGGCATGGCCTACGCGGCCTTCGCCGACGCCCCGGTGGACGTCGCCGTGGTCGAGGTCGGCATGGGCGGCTCGTGGGACGCCACCAACGTCATCGACGCCGCCGTCTCGGTGATCACCCCGATCGGCCTGGACCACACCGACAAGCTCGGCGAGACCACCGGCGAGATCGCGGTCGAGAAGTCCGGGATCATCAAGTCCGGCGCCGTCGCCGTCGTCGCCCAGCAGCAGCTGGACGCCGCCCAGGTCATCCTGCGCCGGGCCGTCGAGGTCGACGCCACCGTCGCCCGCGAGGGCATGGAGTTCGGCGTGATCCGCCGCGAGCTCGCGGTCGGCGGCCAGCTGGTGACGCTGCGCGGGCTCGGCGGCGCGGAGTACGAGGACGTCTTCATCCCGCTGCACGGCGAGTACCAGGCACAGAACGCCGCCCTCGCGCTGGCGGCCGTCGAGGCCTTCTTCGGCGTCGGCGGCGCCCGCGGCGGGCAGCTCGACGTGGACAAGATCCGCCAGGGCTTCGCCGGCGTCTCCTCCCCGGGCCGCCTGGAGGTCGTGCGCCGCAGCCCCACAATCCTCCTGGACGCCGCGCACAACCCGCACGGCGCCCAGGCCACCGTCTCCGCGCTCACCGAGTCCTTCGGCTTCACCCGGCTGGTCGGTGTGATCGGCACCTCGGGGGACAAGGACGTGGCCGGCCTGCTGGAGGCCTTCGAGCCGATCCTGGCCGAGGTCGTCATCACCCAGAACTCCACCCACCGCGCGATGGACGTCGACGCGCTCGCCGCGCTGGCCGTCGACGTCTTCGGCGAGGACCGGGTGCAGGTCGAGCCGCGGCTCGACGACGCCATCGCGGCCGCCGTCACCCTCGCCGAGGAGGAGGGCGACCTCGGCGGCGCCGGGGTGCTGGTCACCGGTTCGGTCATCACGGTGGGCGAGGCCCGCCTGCTGCTCGGGAGGAAGTGACATGAGGACGCTCTGTTCCTCGACGCTGATCGGCGAAGCGCTCCTGGTCATGTTCGCGGCGCTGGTCGCGATGCGGCTCACCGACGTGTCCACCGGCACGATCTGGCTGGTCAGCGGCATCGCGATGGCCCTGTGCATCGCGCTCTGCGGCATGATCAACCGCCCCGGCGCGGTGCCGCTCGGCTGGGCGCTGCAGATCGGCCTGATCGCCAGCGGCTTCCTGCTGCCGACCATGTTCGGGCTCGGCGTCGTCTTCGCCGGCCTGTGGTGGTGCTCGGTGCACTACGGCCGCAAGGTCGACGAGTTCAAGGCCGCCCGCGCCGCCGCCGAGGCCGCGTACGCCGCCGCCCGCGCCTAGTGGTGTAGACCGGCAAGCCGACACGCCGTGCACGCAAGGTAACCTCTGCCGTGTCGGCTCCCGCCCGTCGGCCCGACCGCCCGCCGTACCGAATCCCCAGGAGACGCACCGTGTCCCAGCGCACTCTCGTCCTGCTCAAGCCCGACGCCGTCCGCCGCGGCCTGGCCGGCGAGATCATCAGCCGCATCGAGCGCAAGGCCGGCTGGCGGCTGGCCGCCGTCGAGCTGCGCACCTTCGACCGGGAGATCCTGGAGCAGCACTACGCCGAGCACGTCGGCCGCCCGTTCTACGAGCCGCTGCTGGAGTTCATGACCTCCGGCCCGTCGATCGCGCTGATCGTCGAGGGCGAGGAGGTCGTGAAGGGCATCCGCATGCTCGCCGGCGCCACCAACCCGCTGGAGGCCGGCGCCGGCACCATCCGCGGCGACTACGCGACGATCACCCGCGAGAACCTGATCCACGCCTCCGACTCCCCGGAGTCCGCCGAGCGCGAGATCAAGATCTTCTTCCCGGCGCACGCCTGAGCCGCGGACCCGGCGACACACCCGGGTGACCTTCGGCATGCCCCGGTCGGGACCATTGGCCCGGCCGGGGCATTCTTATCGTGAAATAAGCAACCACGGGCGCCGACACGGCGTCCCAATGCTCGGAGAAGCGATCACGCTCCGGACAATGGACGGTATGCCCCACCTCGCCGTCCGTACCGCACGGCGTGACTACGATGGACGCGACTCGAGGGCCCGGTAACGCAGCTCAGCTGGTCTCCGGCCAAGCGTGGGCGCACGCATTCGTCCACCCTCCAAGAACTCCGAGCCCGGGAAGGCACCCACACCCCATGGCGAGCAACCTGTCGTTCATCGGCCGCGACTTGGCGATCGACCTCGGAACTGCCAACACGCTGGTGTACGTCAGGGGCAAGGGGATCGTCCTCAACGAGCCGTCCGTCGTCGCGGTCAACACCAACACCGGCGGCATCCTCGCGGTCGGCGCCGAGGCCAAGAAGATGATCGGCCGCACCCCCGGCAACATCGTCGCCATCCGCCCGCTCAAGGACGGCGTGATCGCCGACTTCGAGATCACCGAGCGGATGCTGCGCTACTTCATCCTCAAGATCCACCGCCGCCGCTACCTCGCCCGCCCGCGCGTCGTGGTCTGCGTGCCCTCCGGCATCACCGGCGTCGAGCGCCGCGCCGTCATCGAGGCCTCCTCGCAGGCCGGCGCGCGCCAGGTGCACATCATCGAGGAGCCGATGGCCGCCGCCATCGGCGCCGGCCTACCCGTCCACGAGGCCACCGGCAACATGGTCGTCGACATCGGCGGCGGCACCACCGAGGTCGCCGTCATCTCCCTCGGCGGCATCGTCACCGCCCAGTCCATCCGGGTGGCCGGCGACGAACTGGACAACGCCATCGTCCAGCACATCAAGAAGGAGTACTCCCTCCTCCTGGGCGAGCGCAGCGCCGAGCAGATCAAGATGAGCATCGGCAGCGCCTACGGCCTGGAGGGCGAGAAGGACGAGCACGCCGAGATCCGCGGCCGCGACCTCGTCAGCGGCCTGCCCAAGACCGTCGTCATCTCCGCCGCCGAGGTCCGCGAGGCCATCGACGAGCCGGTCAACTCGATCATCGACGCGGTCAAGACCACCCTCGACCAGTGCCCGCCCGAGCTCGCCGGCGACGTCATGGACCGCGGCATCGTGCTCACCGGCGGCGGCGCCCTGCTGCGCGGCCTGGACGAGCGGCTGCGCCGCGAGACCGGCATGCCGATCCACATCGCCGAGAACCCGCTCGACTCCGTCGCACTCGGCTCCGGCAAGTGCGTCGAGGAGTTCGAGGCGCTCCAGCAGGTACTGGACGCCTCGCCGCGCCGTTAGTACCACGACGACACCCGACACCGACTCAACTGAACGGGCCGCCGCCCCGGGCCCACAGCCCGGGCGGCCGCCAGGTACGAAGGGGCAGTACCAGCACCGTGAGGGACACACGAGAGAGCCGGCTACTGCTCATCCTGCTGGTGGCCGTCGCCTTCGCGCTCATCACCGTGGACATCAAGGGCGGTGAGGACTCCCCGCTCGGCGGCGCCCGGCACGCCGCCGCGAGCCTCCTCGGCCCCGTCGAGCGCGGCGCCGCCACCGTCGTCGACCCCGTCGCCGACACCGTCCGCGCCTTCCGCGACGCCGCCACCGACAGCGGCCGCAGCGACCAACTCGCCCGCGAGAACACCGAACTGCGGCAGAAGCTCGCCTCCTCCGACATGGCCGCCGGCCGCACCAAGCAGCTCGACGACCTGCTGCGCACCGCCGGCGCCGGCGGCTACACCATCAAGGCCGCCCAGGTCATCGCGATCGGCCCGGCCCAGGGCTTCTCCTGGACCATCACCATCGACGCCGGCGGCGACGACGGCCTCACCCGCGACATGACGGTCGTCAACGGCCAGGGCCTGGTCGGCCGGATCACCACCGTCGCCCCGACCACCGCCACCGTGCTGCTCGCCTCCGACCCCGGCTTCTCGGCCGGCACCCGGCTGGAGGGCACCGGCGAGATCGGCTTCGCCTCCGGCGGCGGCGACAGCCCGATGAAGGTCTCGCTGCTCAACGGCAAGGCCCAGGTCAAGGCCGGAGACCGGCTGGTCACCTTCGGCTCGCAGAGCGGCCGCCCGTTCGTGCCCGGCGTGCCGGTCGGCAAGGTCACCGAGGTCCAGGCCAACGCCGGACAGCTCACCAAGACCGTCCTGGTCGAGCCCTTCGTCCAGTTCACCCGGCTCGACCTGGTCGGCGTCGTGGTCGTGCCGCCGCGCACCGACCCGCGCGACGCCGTCCTGCCGCCCGCCGCCGCCCCCGGGCAGCCGCAGGCCCCGGCCGCCCCCGCCCAGCCGCAGGCCACCGCGCCCGCCGCCCCGCCCGCCAAGCCCACCGGGGGGAACTGAGCCATGCGCCTCGCCCGCATCCCCGTCTCCGCCGTGCTGACCCTGCTCGGCCTGATCCTCCAGGTCAGCGTCTTCGGCCGGCTCCAGCTCCCGGGCGCCACCCCGGACATACTGCTGCTCGTCGTGGTCGGCCTGGCCATGGTCTACGGGCCGACCGGCGGCTGCCTGGTCGGCTTCTCGGCCGGCCTGCTCGCCGACCTCGCCCCGCCCTCCGACCACGCGATCGGCCGCTACGCCCTGGTGCTCTGCCTGATGGGCTACGCGGCCGGACTGCTGCGCCCCGAGCACGGCCGCCAGCGCTCCGTCTCCAGCGCGCTGCTGGTGGTCGGCGCCGCCGCGATCGCCTCCACCCTGCTGTACGCGATGGTCGGCGCGCTGGTCGGCGACACCGCCGCCCGGCACGTCGGCCTCGGCGGCCTGGTGATCAGCGCCCTGCTGTACGACCTGCTGCTGGCCCCGTTCGTGGTGCCGCTGGTGATGCTGCTCGGCCGCCGCTTCGGGCGCGACCCGGTGGCCGCCGCCAGCGGCGACGACGACACCGGCGGCCCGGGCCTGGGCTCGCTCGCCCGCTACCGCACCACCCGCGACGTGTCGGCCGGCCCGACGTACAAGAAGCGGCGCGTGCCCGGCTTCGCCCGCCGCCCGTAACCCCGAACTCTTCCCGCACCTCCCGCACCCTGGAGCGCACGAGACGTGAGCAACATCCCCGAGACCGGCCGTACCCGGCGGGTGACGATCCGTCTGGTGGTGCTGCAGATCCTGGTGCTGTCGCTGCTCGCCACCCTCGGCGGACGGCTGTGGTACCTGCAGATCCGCAACGCCAAGGAGTACACCGCCAAGGCGACCGGCAACCACATCCGCGAGGTGGTCGAGCCGGCCGTGCGCGGCGAGATCCTGGACGCCTCCGGGCGCATCCTCGCCGGCAACGAGGCCCGGCTGGTGGTGTCCGTCAGCCGCACCTCGCTGCTGCAGCAGAAGGACGGCGGCAAGGCGGTGCTCGGCCGGCTGGCCGGCGTGCTCGGGATGCCCGCCAAGGACGTGCAGGAGAAGGTCCGGCTCTGCGACGCCAAGACCCAGCAGCCCTGCTGGAACGGTTCGCCGTACCAGCCGATCCCGGTCACCAAGGAGGCGACCACCCAGCAGGCGATGCAGATAATGGAGCGCCGCGAGGATTTCCCCGGGGTCACCGCGCAGCCCACCGCCGTGCGCCGCTACACCGGCATCGAGGGCGCCAACCTCGCCCAGGTGCTCGGCTACCTCTCCCCGGTCACCGACGACGAGGTCAGCAAGACCGCCGACAAGAAGGGCCTCGACCGCTACCTGCCCGCCGACCAGATCGGCCGGGCCGGCCTGGAGTCGGTGTACGACCGCGACCTGCGCGGCACCGCCGGCATCACCCAGCTGGAGGTCGACAACCTCGGCCGGGTGATCGGCACCGCCGGGACCGTCGCCCCGCAGGCCGGCGACAACCTGGTCACCAGCATCGACGCCCGGGTGCAGAAGGTCGTCGAGGACAACCTGGTGCAGGCCATGAACGACGCCCGGAACACCTTCGACAAGGTCACCAACCGCAACTACGAGGCCGACTCCGGCGCCGCCGTCGTGATGGACGTGCACACCGGGCGGATCGTCGCGATGGCCAGCGCGCCCACCTACGACCCCAACCTCTGGGTCGGCGGCATCAGCGGCAAGGACTACCAGGCACTGACCAGCAAGGACTCCAACTTCCCGCTGCTGAACCGCGCCATACAGGGTCAGTCCGCCCCCGGCTCGACCTTCAAGGTCATCTCCACCACCGCCGCCGTGCAGGCCGGCTACTCGCTGGACGGCCACTACGACTGCCCGAAGAGCATGACCATCGGCGGCCGCGAGTTCAAGAACTTCGAGAGCGAGAACTTCGGCGCGATCTCCCTGGAGAAGGCGCTGGAGGTCTCCTGCGACACCGTCTTCTACGGCCTGGCGTACGACCAGTGGATGAAGGACGGCGGCATCAAGCCGAAGAAGGACCCGGGCGACTGGTTCTTCAAGACCGCCCACCAGTTCGGCCTCGGCGCCAAGACCGGCATCGACCTGCCGGCCGAGGTCCCCGGCCGGGTGCCCGACCGGCAGTGGAAGCAGTCCTTCTACGACAACAACAAGGACGCCTGGTGCGCGCAGGCGCAGAAGGGCGGCAACAGCTTCTCCGACCAGATCGCCCGCGAGAACTGCGTCGACGGCTACCAGATGCGCGCCGGTGACGCCGTCAACTTCGCGATCGGCCAGGGCGACACGCTCGTCACCCCGGTCCAGATGGCCCGGATCTACTCGGCGCTCGCCAACGGCGGCACCTTCTACCGGCCGACCATCGCCAAGGCCGTGATAAGCCCGAGCGGCCAGCTCGTCCGCGACATCGCCCCGCACGAGGACGCCAAGTTCCCCGGCGACCAGAAGCTGCTCAGCTACATCGACCAGGCCACCGCCGGCGTCATCACCAGCGGCACCGCCGCCTGGAAGTTCGCCGGGGCCGGCTGGCCGCAGGGCAAGATCGAGCTGCACGCCAAGACCGGCACCGCCGAGGTCGAGGGCAAGCAGACCACCTCCTGGCTGACCACGTACAGCAAGGACTACGCGGTCGTCATGACGATAAGCCAGGGCGGCACCGGCTCCGGCGGCTCCGGCGACGCCGTCCGGCGGATCTACCAGGCGCTGTACGGCGTGGACGACAAGGGCAACGTGGACAACGGCAAGGCGCTGCTGCCCGCGCCGCAGACCGAGCTGCCCAAGTTCAACCCGGACGGCACCGCGATCATCAAGCCGGTCGCGTACCCCGGCACCGCGGCCGGCGCCTCCGCCGGCACCGCGCCCGGCACCCTGCTCGCTCCGGTGGCCGCCGGTGCCGAAGAGGTGCAGCCGCTGACGTTCCTCGACCCGGCGCAGCCCACCGGCACCCCGGTGCCGTACGCCGCCGCCGACACCGCGCTGGAACCGACCCGAAGCACCGGAAGGGGGCGGGCGTGACCTCCTACGGCTCCTACCGGCAGCTGCGGCTGACCCCGCAGCGCACCGGCGTCTCCAAGGCCCTGGCCAAGGACTCCCCGCTGTGGCGGCTCGACTGGATACTGCTGCTGGCCGGGCTGGCGCTCTCGATGTGCGGCTCGCTGCTGGTCTGGTCGGCCACCCGCGGGCGCGACAACCTCACCCACGGGGACCCGCAGTACTTCCTGTACCGGCACCTGACCAACTTCGTGATCGGCCTGGTGCTGTGCGCCGTGGTGATAGCGATAGGAGCCCGGCGCTTCCGCACCCTGGTGCCCTTCGTCTACGTCGCCGTCATCCTCATGCTGCTCGCGACGCTCAGCCCGCTCGGCTCGACCGTCAACGGCGCGCACTCGTGGATCCAGCTCGGCGGCGGGTTCTCCATCCAGCCCGCCGAGTTCGCCAAGCTCGGGATCCTGCTGTCGATGGCGGTCGTGCTCTCCGACCAGGTGGACGCGGGGGAGCGGGAGTTCCCCTCGCACCGGGCCGTGTTCCGCGGCCTGATCTGGGCCTGCCTGCCGATGGGCCTGGTGCTGCTGATGCCCGACGCCGGCTCGACCATGGTGATGTCGGCGATCGTGCTGGGCATCCTGCTCGGCTCCGGGGCGGCCAACCGCTGGGTGCTCGGCATCCTGGCGGCCGGCGTCGCCGGCAGCATCGCAGTGTGGAAGCTCGGGCTGCTGAGCAAGTACCAGATCGACCGCTTCGCGGCCTTCGCCAACCCGCAGCTCGACCCCAACGGCGTCGGCTACAACACCGCGCAGGCCCGGATCGCGATCGGCTCGGGCGGGCTGACCGGCAAGGGGCTGTTCCACGGCACCCAGACCATAGGGCAGTTCGTGCCGGAGCAGCAGACCGACTTCGTGTTCACCGTCGCGGGCGAGGAACTGGGCTTCGTCGGGGCGCTGGCGATAATCCTGCTGGTCGGCGTGATCCTGTGGCGGGCCTGCCGGATCGCCCGGCAGGCGACCGACCTGTACGGCACGATCGTGGCGGCCGGGATCATCGCCTGGTTCTCCTTCCAGGCGTTCGAGAACATCGGGATGTGCCTGGGCATCATGCCGGTGGCGGGCATCCCGCTGCCGTTCGTCTCGTACGGCGGCTCGTCGATGTTCGCGGTGTGGATCGCGATCGGGCTGCTGCAGGCGGTGCGCAGCCAGCGGCCGATAGCGGCGTAGCGGCAAAGCGGCATAACGGTAGAGCGGCAAAGCGGCCCGGGAGTCGCGGGGTCCCCGAGGGCCGGTCCGTACGGGCCGGCCCTCGTGCCGTGTCAGAGCAGCAGGTCGGCGGTGCTCAGCACCGCGCGGGTCTGGTGGGCCAGCTGCTCCTGGACGGGCACCCAGCGGGCGCCGAAGCGGTGGCGCAGCTGGTCCAGGCTGTCCGAGACGACGGCGCGGGCGCGCTCCCGGGCGGCCTGGGCGCCCGGGCCGCGGGCGCCGGCGAGCAGCCGCAGCAGCAGCGAGGCCACCCGCAGCGGGAGCCGGGCCGCGACCAGGCCGGCGGTGGTGACCCGGGCGACGGTGAGCGGCTGCGCGGGCCAGCGCTCCAGCCACTCGTCGGCCATCCCGGGGCCGACCGCGAGGTTGAACTCGGCGGTGCGCAGCAGCGGCGCGTGCTCGTCCCGGGCCCGGGGCGGGATGTACGGGAGCAGGGCGGACAGCTCCTCGGCGCGCGCCTTGAGGGCCCGGGCGGCGGCGCCGACCGCCTGGGCGGCGGCCGGGTGCGGGCGGGCGTCGCCGACCGCGTCGACGGCCCACATCGGGACCTCCAGGACGGCGGTGACCGCGCCGTACCGCGCGGCGTAGGACCAGGTGGACAGCTCGGGTTCGTCCGGCAGCGCCTGCGGGCCGCTGCCGGGCTCGGGCATCAGGTAGGTGCCGGGGGCGGGGCTGGGCCAGCCGATCGCGTCGTAGCAGTCCAGGTCGAGCGGCAGGCCGGCCCGTTCGGCGGAGCGCGCGAGGCGCTCGGACAGGCCGGGGACGGGGCCGGTGAGCTGGACGAAGGCGCCGCCGAAGTCGACCCCGTGCAGCGAGCACTGCAGGAACGGGCGCAGCTCGTCGATCAGGTCGGTGAGCGCCCGGCTCTCCGGCATCGGCGGGCGGCCGGAGTCGGGGGCGGGCAGCAGTTCGGGCTGCTCCTCGAAGGAGGGGCGGAAGAAGTGCTCGTAGTGGCGGCCCATGGTGAGTGGGCCGTCGAGCCAGCCGGCGCCGAGCGCGGCGCCGTCCGGGTCCAGGCAGAGCAGCAGGTGCCAGGACAGGCCGGGGCGGGCGGGCCGGTCGAGCAGCACCTCGGCCAGCCGCAGGGCGCCGGCGGTGCCGATCGGTTCGTTGGGGTGCGGGCCGCCGACCACCAGCGCGGCGCGCGGGCCGCGGTCGACGGAGAGCAGCAGCAGGGGGCGGCCGGCCCGGGATCGGCCCACTTCGCGCAGCCGGCAGCGGTCCGGGTGGCGCAGGGCGAGCCGCCGGGCGGCGGCCTCGGCCTGGGCCTGCGTGGGGTAGCGGGCCGGCCGGGTGTCGAGGGTCCGCAGCGGGCGGATCCGCCGACCGGTGTCGGTCATGGTTCTCCTTGCGCAGGGCGCGCGGCCGCGTGGGAGCGGTGGGCACCGGGGGACGGGCGTTGCCGAGGGCGGGCGTTGCCGGGGACGGGGTGCGGGGAGACGGCCGGTACCGGGGACGGGTGGTACCGGGGGCGGGTGCTACCGGGGTTGCGGGGACGGGGAGCCGGGACTACCGGCGCGGGGCCGAGCGTACGACTCAACTCGGGTGTCGGGAAGGGGCGCAGAGTTGTCTGACGGGGCCCTGCCAGGACGGTGGCGGCGCTCCGGGCGCGCGTCGGCGGCGGCCGGCGGGCCGTCCCGCTCCGGCGTCGGGTCCGGTCCGGGGCCGGCGTCGGTCCGGCGTCGGTCCGGCCCGACGGGCCGTTCCCCGGATTGGGCTACCCTTGAGGGTCACCCCTCCCGTGCCGGCTCGCGGCACCGAATCACGTCGTAAGGGTTCCTAGTACATGACTGTCGAATCGGTCTTCCCACGCCTGGAGGCCCTCCTCCCGCACGTCCAGAAGCCGATCCAGTACGTCGGCGGCGAGCTCAACTCGACCGTCAAGGACTGGGACGCCTGCGACGTCCGCTGGGCGTTGATGTATCCCGACGCCTACGAGGTCGGCCTGCCCAACCAGGGCGTCATGATCCTCTACGAGGTGCTGAACGAGCGCGAGGGCGTGCTGGCCGAGCGCACCTACAGCGTCTGGCCGGACCTCGAGGCGCTGATGCGCGAGCACGACGTCCCGCAGTTCACCGTCGACGCCCACCGCCCGGTGAAGGCCTTCGACGTGTTCGGCCTGTCGTTCTCCACCGAGCTCGGCTACACCAACATGCTCACCGCGCTCGACCTGGCCGGCATCCCGCTGGAGGCCAAGGACCGCACCGACGAGGACCCGATCGTCCTCGCCGGCGGCCACGCCGCCTTCAACCCGGAGCCGATCGCGGACTTCCTGGACTGCGCGGTCGTCGGCGACGGCGAGCAGGCCGTCCTCGACATGACCGAGATCATCCGCGCCTGGAAGGCCGAGGGCCGCCCCGGCGGGCGCGACGAGGTGCTGCTGCGCCTGGCCCGCACCGGCGGGTTCTACGTGCCGAAGTTCTACGACGTGGAGTACCTGGCCGACGGCCGGATCGCCCGCGTCGTGCCGAACGCCCCCGGCGTGCCGTGGCGGGTGTCCAAGCACACCGTCATGGACCTCGACGAGTGGCCCTACCCCAAGCAGCCGCTCGTCCCGCTCGCCGAGACCGTGCACGAGCGGATGTCCGTCGAGATCTTCCGCGGCTGCACCCGCGGCTGCCGCTTCTGCCAGGCCGGCATGATCACGCGCCCCGTGCGGGAGCGAAGCATCACCGGCATCGGCGAGATGGTCGAGCGCGGCCTCAAGGCGACCGGCTTCGAGGAGGTCGGCCTGCTGTCGCTGTCCAGCGCCGACCACACCGAGATCGGCGACATCGCCAAGGGCCTGGCCGACCGCTACAGCGAGGACAAGATCGGACTGTCGCTGCCGTCCACCCGCGTCGACGCCTTCAACATCGACCTCGCCAACGAGCTGTCCCGCAACGGGCGCCGCTCGGGCCTCACCTTCGCCCCCGAGGGCGGCAGCGAGCGCATGCGCAAGGTGATCAACAAGATGGTGTCGGAGGAGGACCTGATCCGCACCGTCGCCACCGCCTACGGCAACGGCTGGCGCCAGGTGAAGCTGTACTTCATGTGCGGCCTGCCCACCGAGACCGACGAGGACGTGCTCCAGATCGGCGAGATGGCGAAGAACGTCATCCAGAAGGGCCGCGAGGTCACCGGCCAGAACGACATCCGCTGCACCGTCTCCATCGGCGGGTTCGTGCCCAAGCCGCACACCCCGTTCCAGTGGGCCCCGCAGCTGTCCGCCGAGGCCACCGACGCCCGCCTCGCCAAGCTGCGCGACTCCATCCGCGGCGACCGCAAGTACGGCAAGAACATCGGCTACCGCTACCACGACGGCAAGCCCGGCATCATCGAGGGCCTGCTCTCCCGCGGCGACCGCCGCGTCGGCGCCGTCATCCGCGCCGTCTACGACGACGGCGGCCGCTTCGACGGCTGGCGCGAGCACTTCTCGTACGACCGCTGGATGGCCTGCGCCGAGAAGGGCCTCGCCGGCACCGGCGTCGACGTCGACTGGTACACCACCCGCGAGCGCAGCTACGAGGAGGTGCTGCCCTGGGACCACCTGGACAGCGGCCTCGACAAGGACTGGCTCTGGGAGGACTGGCAGGACGCCCTGGAGGAGGTCGAGGTCGACGACTGCCGCTGGACCCCGTGCTTCGATTGTGGCGTGTGCCCCCAGATGCAGACCGCCATCCAGATCGGGCCCACCGGCAAGAAGCTGCTCCCGCTGACCGTCGTCGGCGGCGCGGACCAGCAGAAGTAGGCGTCCATCGAGTCCTCGATCGAGTGGGTCTGACCCCTTGAGCGACGCGCAGGAGCCCTCCCCGACTTCGGTCGGGGAGGGCTCCTGCGCGTGGGTGCCCGTCCGTCGCGGCAGATCCGGGGACCAGCCAGTCGTACGGGCTGGGCTGAGCGGTCAGTCCGCCGTGCAGCCCCAGTACGCGATCTCGGCCGGTTCGTCGGCGCGGTACAGCACCGTGCACCGGCCGGTTCCTCGGCCGACAGGGGTCAGGAGTTGCGGTAGCGCGTCCTCCCACTGCGCGCGGGTGGGGCGGCCGTTGGGAGCCCAGCTGCGGACCTCGTCCACGGTCAGCGGGCGCATCATGGCGACGTCGTCGTCGGCTTCGGCGTCGATCAGCGCGTAGAAGTCGAGCACGGTGCCGGTGCCTCCCGTCAGGATGTACTCCTGCCAGTCCTCGTCCCGCCACAGCTCACGGATGCTCTGCCCCGGAAAGCCGTGATCGTCCTTCGCCAGCTCCTGTGCCTGAGCCAGACGGAATGCCGCTCCCAGATCCTTCTGGTACGGCCCGGTTTCCGCCCATCCACTGCCACCCACGCAAAACCCTCCCTGGTCACCCGTTTCCCGACTGCGCCGCACGCTAGCGGTCGCCGCTGACAGGACCGGTAGCTGGACCTGCCACCAGCCTCTCGAACACAGCTGGCCCGGCTCCGGCGGTTCGGGGCTCACCGCCGGGGTGTCAGCGGGTGGCGCAGCGGATGACGGTCCACTGGTGGTGCTTGGCGAGCGTGTCGGTGCGGGCGCACTTGCGTTGTTCGTCGCCGCGGAGCACCGCCAGGTAGCTGGGGGCGGCGTCCAGTGACGTCTCGTTGCTGGAGAAGTAGTAGTGCCGGTAGTTGCGCACCTGGTAGACCCCGTCGACGAGGCGGCTCTCGGTGTTCGCCCGGAAGTCCTTCGGGTCCGTCCGCAGGTAGAAGAGGGTCTCCATGTAGTTGAGCGGGAACCGGTCGGAGATGTAGATCGGCTCGTTCGCGTGCTGCGCCCCGTTGGCCGACTTCAGCGCGTCGTCGAAGCCCTTGCCGAAGGGGGCGGCGATCCTGTCGGGGTAGCGGGTCGTGTAGTCGTGGAAGAAGAGCGCGCCGTAGCCGAGTGCGGTGGCCATGACGACCGCGACGACCGCCCGGCCGGTTTTCCGGTCGGACAGGGCGCGGTACAGGCCGCCGATGCCGATCGCGGTGAAGGCGATCAGGGGGATGAACAGCGCGTTGGCCCGGTTGCCGTTGGCCGGCACCACGAACAGCAGGATGACCGCGCCGATCAGCCAGAAGGTGAACAGGTTCGTTTCGGGGCTGCGGGTGCGGACCGCGAAGTAGACGCCCAGGGCGACCAGGGGAAATCCGATCACGCCCAGTGCCAGGAAGCCGGTGGGGACGGTCCACAGGTAGCCGTCGCCGAAGCCGCCGGTCACGAAGTGGGTGTTCAGCTCGGCCAGGTCCTGGCCGTTGGTGATCTGGTCCAGCCGCGAGGAGATGTTCGGCACGGTGAACGGCAGGGAGGAAACGAAATGCGGAACGTGGTGCAGGACGTTGTTGACCAGCACGAACAGCAGCAGCGGCCCGGCGACGACCAGGAATACCAGCACGCTCGAACCGACCAGGACCGGGTGCTTGAGAACCGTGCGGTACCGGGTGCAGAAATAGAGTCCGATGACCACCGGCACCACGAAGATCGCCACCCCGTAGGCGTACAGGGAGAGTGCCAGGAATACCAGTGAGAAGGGGATCAGGATCCGGGAGCGCGACGAGGTGTACGCATATCCCAGGGTGGTGACCCCGGCGAGCAGGAAGAACGGCAGGATGTTCGACTCCAGCGCCCACCGGGACGCGGTGACGTGCCACGGGGTGACGGCGAGCAGGCCCGCCCCGACCAGGGCCGTGGGGACGTCCACGAAACGCCGCAGGGCGGCGTGGAGCAGCGGGACGGCGCCGATGCCCAGGAGCACCGGGACCAGTCGCACGGAGAAGACGGTCAGGCCGAACAGTCCGACGAACGGCACGCTCAGGTAGGAGAGCAGGACGTTCTGTCCGGAACCCCAGCTGGGGAAGTAGACCGGCCAGGCGTTGCCCCACCGGTCCGTGCCGTCGGTCAGCAGGGCTAAGGATTCGTATCCGGCGCTGGCTTCGTCCTGATTGAGGCCGCCGGGCAGATCCGGAAAACGCCACAGTCTGAGGATCGCTGCGACCACGGTGATGACGGTGATCGCGATGGTGCTCTTCCGGGGAGTTGCGAATCGCCTGATCACGATGGTATTCGCACCGTCGCAGAAGGAATGAGGAGAGGCGCCGCGCATTCCATTGTCGAGATTGTTCCTTTCTTTATCGGCAGGCTTTCGTGCGTTGCCGATGAATGAGGAAGGATACTACCGGCCGACTGTCCGTCAGTCGGCGGGCCGTGCAGTCGCTTTTCGACCGCTTTTGCCTCTCGATGCCCTATCTTTCCCGTCCCGGGGCCGCGCTCCGGCGGTCTCCGGGGGGCGGGGGCCGGGCGGGGCGGGGCGAGCGGACGGGTGGGGCGCGTACCCTTGCTGGTGACAGATGTCCGGTGCAGTAACCCGGACGGGGACCACTGATGAAGGACTGAGCGACCCTGGCACGCCGTACGCCCGACGGTCCGCCGCCCGCGCCGACGGTGCAGCGGATTCGCCTCCGTTACACCAAGCGCGGCCGGCTCCGGTTCACCAGCCACCGTGACTTCCAGCGCGCCTTCGAGCGCGCCCTGCGCCGGTCCGCCGTTCCGATGGCCTATTCGGCCGGTTTCACGCCGCACCCGAAGGTCTCCTACGCCAACGCCGCCCCGACCGGGGTGGCGAGCGAGGCGGAGTACCTGGAGATCGGCCTGGCCGCGCACCGCGACCCGGAGGCGCTGCGGGCGCAGCTGGACGAGTCGCTGCCGAAGGGCCTGGACGTGATCGACGCCGTCGAGGTCCGGACGCCGAACTTCGTGGAGCGCCTGGAGGCCTCCGAGTGGCTGGTCCGGCTGGACGGGGTCGAGGAGGACGAGGCGGCCCGCGCGGTCGCCGTGTTCCTGGCCGAGGAGCGGGTCGAGGTCGAACGCCTCACCAAGAACGGCCTGCGGGTCTTCGACGCGCGCGGTGCCGTGGCGGCGCTGGAGCTCGTCCCGCCGCAGGTCGGCGACGGTGCGGAGCCGGGTGCCGGGACGGGGCGCGATGTTCGGACCGGCCGTCCCTGTGCGATACTGCGCCTGGTAGTACGACACGCCACACCCGCCGTACGACCCGACGACGTATTGTCCGGTCTCCGTGCGACGGCCGACCTGGCGCCGCCGGTCCCCGCAGAGGTGACCAGGCTGGCGCAGGGGCCGCTCGACGAGGGGGCCGGCACGGTGACCGACCCGCTGGCGCTCGACCGCGCCGCGGCCCCGACCGGCTCGGAGCCGGCTGCCGGGCCGCGCGCTTCCGCGTCCGCCTAGCGGGCGGAGGCCGGGGTCCAGTGCCTCACTGGGCCCCGAAGGTCCTCCGGGGTTCCCGCGGCTCCCCAGGGGAGCGAACGTCGTCGCAGCACAGGCCGGCCACTCGGGGCCGCCGACCAGGACGGTCGGCGAGCCCGGGGCCCCGTCCGGGAGCCACCCGGGACCGGGGACGGCGCAGCTTGGGAAAACCTCAGAAGACTGGTCAGACCAGAAGACTTTCGACACCCCGCCGACGCGCGGGGCGCCGAGCGAGACTACGAGCCCCTGTGCGGCTTCGTGTCCGCGCGGTGGCACCGTGAAAGGGTCCGGCCCGAGCATCCTTGCGATGCCGGCCGCCCACCGGTGCCGTGCCGTGCCCGGACGTGGAGCCCGGGGGCCTGACGGGAGATCCACCCGCATGCTCGAGAACACCGATCCGCAGCAGTCTGCGGCCACGGAACAGAACGAGACCGCCGCGACCGGCGAGGGCACGGCCGCAGCGCCGCCGCGCCGCCGTCGCCGGGCGGTGTCCCGCCCGGCCGGTGCGCCGCTGGGCGCGGCCGCCGAGACGGCCGAGACGGTCGTCCCCGCCGAGGCGCCCGCCGAGCGGGCTCCGGAGGCGGAGCCGGCCCAGGCGGCCGAGAAGCCGGTCCGGGCCCGCCGGACCCGCAAGCGTGCCGAGGCCCCGGCCGGGGCGCCGGAGGCGACCGCGATCGTGGTCACCGGGCCGGAAGCCGCCGAGAAGCCGGCCGAGGAGAAGAACGAGAAGGCCGAGAAGGCCGAGGAGAAGAGCGAGGAGAAGGCGGAGAAGCCCGTGCGGGCCCGCCGGACCCGCAAGCGGGCCGAGGCCCCGGTCGTCGCGGCCGAGGAGCCCGCCGCCCCCGCCGTCGAGGAGCCCGCCGCGCCCGCCCCCGCCGCCGAGCCGGTGGCCGAGGAGGCCCCGGCCGCTCCGGCGCGCCGCGCCCGTCGCCGTCGCGTGGTCGAGGCCGCGCCGGTCGTGGAGCCGGTCGTCGAGGAGCCGGTGGCCGAGGAGCCCGCCGTCGAGGAGGAGTCCGAGGAGGAGGCCGCCGCCGAGCAGCCCGCCCCGGCCGCCGCCGCCCCCGCCGTCGAGGCCGAGCCGCCGCACCGCACGCGCCGCCGCGCCGTCCGCCCGGCCACCGCGGTCTTCCAGGCCCCGGTGTTCCAGGAGCCGGCTCCGTTCACCGCCGCGCCCGCCGCCCCGGCCGCGCCGCAGCAGGCCGCCGCCCCGGCCCCGGCCCAGGCCCAGGCCCCGGTCGAGGCGGAGGCCCCGGTCGCCGCCGCCGGCCGCGAGGACGAGGACGAGTACGAGTACAGCGGTGTCGGCCGCCGCCGCCGGGTCCGCACCCGGGTGGAGACGGGCCGCCGCAAGCGGGGCGCCGAGGCGCCCGTCGAGGCCCCCGCCGCGAAGGCCCCGGCCGCGAAGGCCCCCGCGGCCAAGGCCCCGGCCGTGAAGGCGCCGGCGGCCGAGGCGCCCGCCGTCGAGGCCGTGGTCGAGGCCCCCGCCGCCGGTCCGGAGACCGAGGACGAGTGGGAGGACGGCCGTCCGTCGCGCCGCCGCCGCCGGGGCGGCCGCCGCCGCCGCCGTGGCGAGGCCGAGGAGTTCGAGGCCGCCGAGACCGTCGAGCAGCCCGCCGCGGAGGAGCCGGCCGAGGGCTTCGAGGAGGAAGGCGAGGAGGACGACGACCTGGCCGCCGGCCTGTCCTCGTCCCGCCGTCGCCGCCGCCGTCGCCGCCGCAGCGGTGAGGCCGGCGCCGTCGAGACCGCCGAGACCACCGAGGACGGCGTCCGCACGGTGGTGAAGGTGCGCGAGCCGCGCCGCCGCTCCACCGAGCCGTCGTTCGACCCGGACGAGGTGCAGTCCATCAAGGGCTCGACCCGTCTGGAGGCGAAGAAGCAGCGCCGCCGCGAGGGCCGCGAGCTGGGCCGCCGCCGGGTGCCGATCATCACCGAGGCCGAGTTCCTGGCCCGCCGCGAGTCCGTCGAGCGCGTCATGGTGGTGCGCCAGAACGGCCAGCGCACCCAGATCGGCGTCCTGGAGGACGGCGTGCTCGTCGAGCACTACGTCAACAAGGAGCAGGCCACCTCGTACGTCGGCAACGTCTACCTGGGCAAGGTCCAGAACGTGCTGCCGTCGATGGAGGCCGCGTTCGTCGACATCGGCAAGGGCCGCAACGCCGTGCTGTACGCCGGCGAGGTCAACTTCGGCGCGCTGGGCCACGGCGGCCCGCGCCGGATCGAGTCGGTGCTGAAGTCCGGCCAGTCCGTGCTGGTGCAGGTCTCCAAGGACCCGATCGGCCACAAGGGCGCCCGCCTGACCAGCCAGATCTCGCTGCCCGGCCGCTACCTGGTGTACGTGCCCGAGGGCTCGATGACCGGCATCTCGCGCAAGCTCCCCGAGAACGAGCGCGCGCGCCTGAAGCAGATCCTCAAGAAGATCGTCCCGGACGACGCGGGCGTCATCGTGCGCACCGCCGCCGAGGGCGCCTCCGAGGAGGAGCTGACCCGGGACGTCCAGCGGCTGCAGCAGCAGTGGGAGGACATCCAGAAGAAGGCCGCGACGGGCAACGCCCCGGCGCTGCTGTACGGCGAGCCGGACATGACCGTCCGGGTCGTCCGCGACATCTTCAACGAGGACTTCACCAAGGTCATCGTCTCCGGCGACGAGGCGTGGACGACCATCCACGAGTACGTCTCCAACGTGGCCCCGGACCTCGCCGAGCGGCTCCAGCGGTGGACCTCCGAGGTGGACGTGTTCGCCACCTACCGGATCGACGAGCAGCTGATGAAGGCGCTGGACCGCAAGGTCTGGCTGCCCAGCGGCGGTTCGCTGGTGATCGACCGCACCGAGGCGATGGTCGTCATCGACGTCAACACCGGGAAGTTCGTCGGCCAGGGCGGCAACCTGGAGGAGACGGTCACCCGGAACAACATCGAGGCGGCCGAGGAGATCGTGCGCCAGCTGCGGCTGCGCGACCTCGGCGGCATCATCGTGATCGACTTCATCGACATGGTGCTGGAGTCCAACCGGGACCTGGTGCTGCGCCGCCTGCTGGAGTGCCTGGGCCGGGACCGGACCAAGCACCAGGTGGCCGAGGTCACCTCGCTGGGCCTGGTCCAGATGACCCGCAAGCGGGTCGGCCAGGGCCTGCTGGAGTCCTTCTCCGAGTCCTGCGTGCACTGCAACGGGCGCGGCGTGATCGTGCACATGGAGCAGCCGAGCGCCCACCACCACGCCCCGGCCGCGGTCGAGGCGGGCTCGGGCGGCGGCAAGCGCCGCCGCCGGGGCAAGGGCGGGGCGGGCCACGAGGAGCCGCAGGCCGTCGAGGCCGCGGTGGCCGAGGCCGTCGAGACCTTCGAGGTCGTCGAGACCGAGGCGGGGATCGAGGCCGCGGAGCCGGTGCGCGAGGAGATCGAGGGCCAGCTGGCCCTGGAGGTCCCGGGTGTCGAGGTTCCGACCACCGAGGCGCCGGCCGCCGAGGCCGTCGTCGAGGCCGTGGTCGAGGCGCCCGCCGAGCCGGCGGCCGCTCCGGCCGCCCGGCCCCGCCGCCGCGCGGTGCGCAAGGCGACGGCTCCGGCCGGTTCGCCGCAGGGCGCCGAGATCGTGGTGCTGCAGGCGAAGGCCGACGCGGCGCTGGAGGCGGCCCTGCAGGCCGCCGAGGGCGCCGTCGAGGCCGCGGAGACCGCCGAGGAGCCGGCCGAGCCGGTCGTGGTCGCGGAGGCCGTGGTCGTCGGGACGGAGGCCGAGGCTCCCGTCGAGGCCGCCGCCGAGGAGGCCCCGGCCGAGGAGGCGCCGGCCCCGAAGAAGCGGGCCGCCCGCAAGACCGCCGCGAAGAAGACCGCCGCCAAGAAGACCACCGCGGCGGCCAAGAAGACCACCGCCCGCAAGACCGCGACCAAGCGGACGAGCGCGGCGGCCAAGAAGGCCGCGGCCGCCGAGGGTGATACGGCGGCCGAGTAGTGCCCACGCCCGGGGCGGAACCGCTTCCGCCCCGGGCCGTACGGGCCGGTTTGCCCCTCGGGCGGCCGGTCCGTATTCTTGACCATCGGCGTGTCTACGCCATGCTCCCGAGCACATCACCTTCCCGAGAGCCGCGCGCTCGCGCGCAGCGATCGGGAGGAGGCCCCTGTGTCCGTACCCAGGCGGCTGGCGTCGGGAGGTCCGACCGAGTTAGGAAAGTAGGTACCGCATGTACGCGATCGTTCGCGCAGGCGGCCGCCAGCACAAGGTCGCCGTCGGCGACGTGCTGGAGATCGACCGTATCGAGGCCAAGCCGGGCGACTCGGTGGAGCTCTCGACCATCCTGGTCGTCGACGGTGACGCCGTCACCTCCGACCCGTGGGTCCTGGCCGGCGTGAAGGCTCACGCCGAGGTGGTCGACCAGACCAAGGGCGACAAGATCGTCATCCTGCGCTACAAGAACAAGACCGGCTACCGCCGTCGCCAGGGTCACCGTCAGCAGCACACCGCGGTGCGCATCACGAGCATCGACTCGGTCAGCAAGTAAGGGGATAGCGAAAAATGGCACACAAGAAGGGCGCAAGCTCTACTCGTAACGGCCGTGACTCGAACGCCCAGCGCCTCGGCGTGAAGCGCTTCGGTGGCCAGGTCGTCTCCGCCGGCGAGATCCTCGTCCGCCAGCGCGGCACCCACTTCCACCCGGGTGCCGGTGTCGGCCGTGGTGGCGACGACACCCTGTTCGCGCTGACCGCCGGTGCGGTTCAGTTCGGCAACCGTCGCGGCCGCAAGGTCGTCAACATCGTGGCCGTTGAGGCCTGAGTCCCCGCGGACTCCCGAGTCGTCTGACGACTCACACTGAAGGGTGGGCCGGAATTCTCCGGTCCACCCTTCGCGCTTTACGCAGGTAGCAAGCAGACTCTCGCGCACTGGAGGCACACCCATGACCACCTTCGTGGACCGCGTCGAACTTCACGTCGCCGCGGGTAACGGGGGCCACGGCTGCGCCTCCGTGCACCGCGAGAAGTTCAAGCCGCTCGGCGGCCCGGACGGCGGCAACGGCGGGGAGGGCGGCAGCGTCATCCTCACCGTCGACTCGCAGGTCACCACCCTGCTGGAGTACCACCACTCGCCCAAGCGCAAGGCCACCAACGGCAAGCCCGGCGCGGGCGGCAACCGCACCGGCGCGGACGGCGAGGACCTCGTCCTGCTGGTGCCGGACGGCACCGTCGTGCTGGACCGCAAGGGCAACGTGCTCGCCGACCTCGTCGGCCACGGCACCAGCTTCGTCGCCGCCCAGGGCGGCCGCGGCGGCCTCGGCAACGCCGCGCTCGCCTCCGCCCGCCGCAAGGCCCCCGGCTTCGCCCTGCTCGGCGAGCCCGGCGAGGCCCGCGACATCGTGATGGAGCTCAAGTCCGTCGCCGACGTCGCGCTGGTCGGCTACCCGAGCGCCGGCAAGTCCTCGCTGATCTCGGTGCTCTCCGCAGCCAAGCCGAAGATCGCGGACTACCCGTTCACCACCCTGATCCCCAACCTGGGCGTGGTCACCGCCGGCGACACCGTCTACACCATCGCCGACGTGCCCGGCCTGATCCCGGGCGCCAGCCAGGGCCGCGGCCTCGGCCTGGAGTTCCTGCGGCACGTCGAGCGCTGCTCGGTGCTGGTGCACGTGCTGGACTGCGCCACCCTGGAGCCCGGCCGCGACCCGCTGAGCGACCTGGAGACCATCGAGGCCGAGCTCGCCGAGTACGGCGGCCTGGACGACCGCCCGCGCCTGGTCGCGCTCAACAAGGTGGACGTGCCGGACGGCCAGGACATCGCCGACCTCACCCGCGCCTCGCTGGAGGAGCGCGGCTACCGGGTGTTCGAGGTGTCCGCCGCCTCCCGCAAGGGCCTGCGCGAGCTGAGCTTCGCGCTGGCCGGGATCGTCGCCGAGGCGCGCGCCGCCAAGCCGGTCGAGGAGTCCACCCGGATCGTGCTGCGGCCCACCGCCGTCGACGACGCGGGCTTCACCATCGAGGAGGAGGACGGCGCCTACCGCATCCGCGGCGTCAAGCCGGAGCGCTGGGTCCGCCAGACCGACTTCTCCAACGACGAGGCGGTCGGCTACCTCGCCGACCGGCTGGCCCGCCTCGGTGTCGAGGAGCGGCTGTGGAAGGTCGGGGCGCACGAGGGCGACACCGTCATCATCGGCCCCGACGAGAACGCCGTCGTCTTCGACTGGGAGCCGACCATGGCCGCCGGCGCCGAGATGCTCGGCCGCCGCGGTGAGGACCACCGGTTCGAGAACCCCCGCCCGGCGGTCGACCGCCGCCGCGAGAAGCAGAAGGGCCGGGATGCGGCCGAGGCCGAGTTCCTCGCCTTCGAGGCGCTCTCCAGCGGCCGGCAGGCCGAGGTCGAGGGCGACGACGAGGACTACTGAGCGGGCGAGTAACGGAACGGCCCGGAGGCGAGCGGGCGAGTAGCGGAACGGCCCCGCCACCTGAAGAAGGTGGCGGGGCCGTTCGTCGTTTCCGTGGTGACTGGGTGTCACTTCGTCCAGGCGGCCTGGACCTTGGTCGGGTCGTTGGAGTCGCCGTAGCCGACGAAGGCCGGGGTGGCGCCCGCGGCGAAGGTGACGACGTCGCAGCCCTTGAAGGCGACGCCCTTGGTGGCGCCGGACCAGCTCGGGGTGGCGCACTTGGCGATCGGCGTCGAGCTGGTCGGGTTGTTGAACATGCCCAGGTTGCCGCCGGCGTCCATCACCCTGAACTTGGAGTCCGGGGCGCTGAAGGTCAGCTTGGAGTCCCCGAGGTTCTTGACCGTCCAGCTGACGTAGAAGATCGCGCGGCCGTCCAGACCGGCGGTGGGGGCCTTGGCGTCCTGGAAGTCCTTGAGCGAGCCGGGCTGGACGCCGGTGACGGTGATCTCCAGCTTGGCGGCGGCGTTGGAGGTCTTGTCGGCGAAGTCCACGGTGGCCGGCTGGCCGAACTTCACCGAGGTGGCGGCCTGCGGCAGCTTGCCGCCGCCACCGGCGGCCCCGGCGCCGCCGCCCGCCGTGCCGGCCGTACCGGCGCCGCCCGCCGCGGCACCGCCGGTGGCCGCGCCCGAGGGGGCCGCGGTCGAGCCGCCGGCCGCACCGCCGGCGGTCGCGCCCGGGGCCGCGCTGGTCGGCGCCGGGGCCGCCGCGGTCGAGCCGCCGCCGGCCGGGGCGTCCGAGTTGTCCGGGCCGCAGGCCGCGAGCGAGAGGGCGGTGGCCGCCGCCAGGGCGGCGACGGTCAGCTTCGTGGTGTACGAACGCATGGTGCGCATTTCTCCTGGGCGCGTCCGCGAACCGTCTCCGGCCTGCCCAGTGCGGCGCCGCCCGATGGCAGGAACGTCGAAGACGATGGGTCCAGCGGGCAAGAAGCCGTCCCCCGACTTGGCTTTCGGTCAGGGACCATACCAGTCGGCCGGATTGGTGTTCGGATCCTTTCCGGGCGAGTCCGGCGGCTGGAACACCCCGGCGGCGACCTGCGCGGATCGCGTAGATTTCGGTGACGGCGGCCGGGCCGGGGCCGGCCGTACCCGCACCACACCGGAAGGGCGAGCAACGAGATGAGCGAGGACGCACTGCGGCAGGAGGTGCTGACCGCACGGCGGATCGTCGTCAAGGTCGGCTCCTCCTCACTGACCACGGCCGCCGGCGGGCTGGACGCCGACCGGGTCGACGCCCTGGTCGACGCGCTCGCCAAGGTCCGCGCCCGCCCGGACGCGCCCGAGGTGGTGCTCGTCTCCTCCGGCGCCATCGCCGCCGGGCTCGCCCCGCTCGGCCTGGACAAGCGCCCGAAGGACCTCGCCCGCCAGCAGGCCGCCGCCAGCGTCGGCCAGGGCCTGCTGGTCGCCCGCTACACCGCCTCCTTCGCCCGGTACGGCCTGCGCGTCGGCCAGGTGTTGCTCACCGCCGAGGACGCCAGCCGGCGCGCCCACTACCGCAACGCCTACCGGACGCTCGACCAGCTGCTGGCGATGGGCGCGATGCCGATCGTCAACGAGAACGACACCGTCGCCACCGCCGAAATCAAGTTCGGGGACAACGACCGGCTGGCCGCGCTCGTCGCCCACCTCGTCCGGGCCGACCTGCTCGTCCTGCTCTCCGACGTGGACGGCCTCTACGACGGCGACCCGTCCCGCCCCGGCACCAGCCGGATCGAGCGGGTGAGCGGCCCGCACGACCTCGACGGCATCGAGATCGGCAGCGCCGGCAAGGCGGGCGTCGGCACCGGCGGCATGGTCACCAAGGTCGAGGCGGCCCGGATCGCCACCGGCGCGGGCATCCCGGTGGTGCTCACCGCCGCCAGCCAGGCCGCCGACGCGCTGGCCGGCCGGCCCACCGGCACGCTGTTCCTGCGCACCGGCAGCCGCGGCTCCGACCGGATGCTCTGGCTGGCCCACGCGAGCAGCCCGCGCGGCGCCCTGCACCTGGACGCGGGCGCCGTCGCGGCGGTCGTCTCCGGCGGCGCCTCGCTGCTGCCCGCCGGGGTCGTCAAGGTCGACGGGGACTTCACCGCGGGTGATCCGGTGGACCTTCTTGCCGAAAACGGCCACATCGTGGCTCGCGGACTGGTCAACTTTGATGCGAGGGAGTTGCCCCGCCTGCTCGGCCGGTCCACCCACGACCTGGCCCAGGAGTTCGGCGCCGCGTACGAGCGCGAGGTCGTCCACCGCGACGACCTGGTCGTTCTGCGCGGCTGACCGGCCGGCGGGCCGGCTGCGCGGCCGATCGGCCTGCTGTGGCCCGCCGATCGGCGACGACCGGCCGGCGGTCCGCCCCGTACGGGAGCGGCCCGGCCGCGGGCGAGGAGGGGCGCAGCCGTACCGGTCGGCCGAGGTCCGGCGGGCCGGCGCGGAGACGACACGAGATCGCCGAACAGGAGGCCGCCGGTGGAACGCAGGCGCGACGCGGTGCTGACCGCAGGGGCGGGCCGACGGCTGACCAGCATCGCCGGCGGGCGCGGGGACGGGCCCGCCGAGCCGGCCGGTCCGCCGCAGGGCCCCGCCGGGGTGCGCGGGCCGCGGCCGCGGCAGGCGGACGCGGCGCAGCCGCCCGGTGTGCCCGAGCAGGCCCGGCTGTGGCACGTGGTGCTGAGCGTGGCCGGGCAGGCGACCCCGCTGCCGTCGCTGCGCGCCTCGCTGGAGCGGCTGGCGCACGACCACTCGTTCTTCCTGACCGCCCGCTACGCGGCCGACCACGCCGAGATCCGCTACTGGGAGCAGGCCCGGGACCTGCACGACGCGGCGGCGATCGCGCTGCGGCTGTGGGGCGAGCACAAGGTGACCGCGAGCCTGCCGCCGTGGGAGATCGTCGGGCTGGAGGTGGTCGACCGGGCGACGTACCACAAGCGGGTGGCGGAGGGCTTCGGCGATCCGCCGCCGCAGCTGGGCGGCGTGCACCCGTACTGAGTCGCTTCCACTGAGTCGCTTTCACTGAGTCGCGTCCGAGGGACGTCTCAGCGGACGAAATGGCAGTTCGGCGGGCCCGGTGCAGTCGCTACCCTGGGCGCATGACCAGCGACCTCGCCCCCGCCGACAGTCCCGTCCTCGCCGCCGCGCGCCGTGCCCGTACGGCGGCCGCCGTGCTCGCCCCGCTGCCGCGCCGGGCGAAGGACGCCGCGCTGCTGGCCGTCGCGGACGCCCTGGTGGCCCGCGGCGCGGAGATCGTCGCCGCGAACGCCGAGGACGTGGCCCGAGCCCGCGAGGCCGGTACGCCCGAGTCGGTGATCGACCGGCTGACGCTGACCGCCGAGCGGATCGCCGCGATCGCCTCCGACGTGCGCGACGTGGCCGGCCTGCCCGACCCGGTGGGCGAGGTGCTGCGCGGCTACACCCTGCCGAACGGCCTGGACGTGCGGCAGGTGCGGGTGCCGCTCGGTGTGGTCGGCATCATCTACGAGGCCCGGCCGAACGTCACCGTGGACGCCGCCGCGCTCTGCCTGAAGTCCGGCAACGCGGTGCTGCTGCGCGGCTCCGCCTCCGCCTACCGTTCGAACACCGCGCTGGTCGCGGTGCTGCGGGACGCCGTGGCCGGGGCCGGGCTGCCCGCCGACGCGGTCCAGCTGGTGCCGGGGGAGAGCCGCGACTCCGTGCAGGAGCTGATGCGTGCCCGCGGCCTGGTCGACGTGCTGATCCCGCGCGGCGGCGCCTCGCTGATCCGCACCGTCGTCGAGGGTTCGACGGTGCCGGTGATCGAGACCGGCACCGGCAACTGCCACGTGTACGTGGACGCGCAGACGGACCTGGCGATGGCGGTCGGCATCCTGCTGAACTCCAAGGCGCAGCGGGTCAGCGTCTGCAACGCGGCCGAGACGCTGCTGGTCCACCAGGACGTCGCGGACGCGTTCCTGCCGCTCGCGCTGGCGGCGCTGGCCGAGGCCGGGGTGACGGTGCACGGTGACGAGGCGGTGCTCAAGGCCGCCGAGGGCGGCGCCGCCACGGTGGTGCCGGCCACCGACGAGGACTGGGGCGCCGAGTACCTCTCGCTGGACCTGGCCGCGGCCGTGGTGCCCTCGCTGGACGCCGCCGTCGAGCACATCCGCCGCTGGTCCTCCGGCCACACCGAGGCGATCGTGACCACCTCGCAGGCCGCCGCCCGGCGCTTCACCCAGCTGGTCGACTCGACCACGGTGGCCGTCAACGCCTCGACCCGGTTCACCGACGGCGGTGAGTTCGGCTTCGGCGCGGAGATCGGCATCTCCACCCAGAAGCTGCACGCCCGCGGCCCGATGGGCTTGCCGGAGCTGACCAGCACCAAGTACATCGTCACTGGTGACGGGCACGTCCGGGGCGAGGCGACGCAGACCGTGGGCGGGGGCGCGGACGCCCGCTGAGCGGGGCCGCGGGGGCGGCCGTCACACGTGTGACGGACCAACTGCGATGAGCCACAGACAAATCGCCCGGCCGGTAATACGCTGAATCCGTGGCTGAGGATGTGGGGGGCTTGCCGTACCCCGACGGCGCCGACCACGGTGGTGCGGACGACGAGTTCGCCACCGTGGTCTTCGATGAGGCCTTCGTCCGGTCCGCCGCCGTGCACGAGCCGACCGCCAAGGAGCGGCAACTCGCCGCCGCCGAGGCCCGGTTCGAGCCGGACACGGCGGGCCCGGGCTGGGGCTGTGACGTCACCGCAGCGGACGGGCTGCCGCTGGAGCTGCGCCCGTACCCGAGCGGACTCGACGAGGACCACTTCTACCCCGACCCGTGGTCGGGCCCGGGCCGGGCGACCGGCGGGCGGGCCAGGCGCTGGGGGCGGCGCGGCTATGATCCGGCGCGCGCCCGGGGCCGGTACGTGGCCCAGCAGCGGTGGCACCGGCCGGTGGCCTGGGTGCTGGCGGTGATCATGGGCGTGAGCCTGGTGGCGGTCGCGGTGGCGGCGGTGTACCAGGGCGTGGGCGGCTCCTCGGGGACGCCCCGGCGCCCGGAGTCCGGCAGCAGCAGTGCGGGGGTGGATCCGCGGCCCGCTCCGGCCGAGCCGACGCCGGCGGTCACCGCCCCGGCGGGTTGATCCGCGGGACGGGCGTACGCCCGGGGCGGGTGGTCACGGAGTGTTCCGACCAATCGCTCCGGGGCCCTGTGGCGGCGCCGGTGCACGGCCTACCCTGGTGGTATGGGTGACCCGCGCGAGCCTCCCGAGGGTGTGCCCGAGGGCGGTTCCGGCAACGAGGACGAGTACCGGTCCGTCGTGTTCGACGAATCGTTCGTCCGGGCTGCCCGGATCCAGGAGCTGTCGGCCCGCGAGCGGTTGTCGGGCGCGTTCGGCCGGGCCACCCGGCCGCGGGTGCGGCTCGGCCCGCTGGGCACCGTGCCCCGGCAGGCGCTCGCCCTGCTGCTGGTCGTGCTGCTGGCCTTCGGGGCCGCCGTGTACTTCGGCGTCAGCTCGCCGAAGGGCCTCCCGGCCCGGCCCGAGGGCAGCCAACTGACCGTCAGTCTGGTCGCGTTGAGCCCGGCTTCGGCGGTGCGGCCGGTGGCCGACCCGGCGAGCCCGTTCGCGGCGCTGCCGACCGGGTACGGCGACGGGACGCTCGGGCTGAACACCCCGGCGGCGGCCGCCACCGAGCACTTCAGCCGGGTCGAGGTGAGCAAGGCGCTCGACACCGTCCAGCGCTACCTGGTCGCCTCCTCGCTGGCGCCGGCCGCGCTCGTCCAGGGCGTCACGGCGGACGTCCGGGCCTTCGTCACGCCCGGCGAGCAGGCCCAGTTCGACAGCAGCACGGCGCAGCCGGTGGACGACCGGCACCACGCGCTGACCGGCTGGGTGGTGCGCTTCGACCCGGCGCGGGTCGCGCTGGCCTCCGGCGTCGTGAAGGTGGTCGGGGCGATGCGGGTCGACGAGGCGGACAGCGGCACGCTGCAGGTCACCACCGACCACACCTTCGTCTACGCGCTGAAGCCGGCCGGTGCCCCGGCGGCGGCGCCGGTCACCCTGGAGTCGGTGCGCCGGCAGCTGACCTTCGAGTTCGACCGGGTCGACCTCGCCCAGGCGCAGCTGCGGCTGGTGGACTCGGTGCTGCAGGCCGGGCCGCAGTCCTGCGCGAGCTCGATGGCGGGCTTCCTGCAGCCGGTGCTGGCCGACCCGCAGGGCGGCGCGGGCGCGCCCGCCGTGCCGCCGTCGCCGGTCGACCCGGGTGACCACGGGCACCCGGCCTGGCAGGTGTGCGGGGTGCTGGCGGGGAGCTGAGGCGGTGCGGGACGCGCCGTGCGGACGCGCCGTGCGGACGTGACGTGCGGACGCGATGTGCGGACACGACGACGGCCGGCGCCCGGGGCGGGGCGCCGGCCGTTCTCGTGTCCGGCGGGTGCTACTTGTCGTCGTGGTCGGACGGGCGGTCGGACGAGCCGCCCCGGGCGCCGCCACCGGTGAAGGTGTCGCGCAGCTTGCCGCCGACGCTCGCGGCGCCGCCCGCGACGTCCCGCAGCAGGCCCATCAGCGGGTCCTTGCTCTCCTTCACCGAGGTCGTGTAGTGCTCGGCGGCGGCCTTCCACTGCTCGGAGACGGAGGCGTTCGGGTCGTCCGTGCGGCGCGGGTAGGCGCCGGCCAGGATCGAGCGGTACTCGTCGCTCTCCGCCCACTTCTTCAGCTGGGCGACCCGTACCACCGCGAACGGGTGCGTCTGCGGCAGCAGTTGGAGCAGCTTGAGGACGCCGTCGCGCAGGTCCCCGGCCTTCTCGTACTCCTCGGCCTGCTCCAGGAACGCGTCCACGTTCATCTGGGCCAGGTTGTGCCCGCCGGCCAGCTTCATCAGGGCCCGCATCGACGCGTGGAGGTCCTGCCCGGCGAGCAGACCGGCCCGGTCGCTGGACAGCTCCGCCTTGCGGAACCACTCCTTGAGCGCGGTGGTGATCGCGGTGATGGCCAGGTTGCCGAGCGGCACCCAGGCGATCCGGGTGGCGATGTTGGTGAGGATCAGCAGCATCGTCCGGTAGACGGCGTGGCCGGACATCGCGTGGCCGACCTCGTGGCCGATGACCGAGCGCAGCTCCTCCTCGTCGAGCAGCTCGACCAGGCCGCTGGTCACCACGATGATCGGGGTGTCGATGCCGATGGTGAACGCGTTGACGGCCGGGTCCTGGCTGACGTACAGGTCCGGGACCTGGTCGAGGTCGAGCACGTAGGCGGCGTCGCGGACCATGTCGTACAGCTCGGGGAACTGCCGCTCGGAGGTCTTCACGGCGGTCGCCAGGAACATCAGCCGGATCGCCCGCTCGGAGACCAGCCCGGCCAGCTTCTTGAGCACGTCGTCGAAACCGGTCAGCCTGCGCAGCGCGACCAGGGCGGAGCGGTCGGCGGGGTGCTCCCAGGCCCGGGTGGAGATCTCGGGGAAGCGCTGGCGGCGCCGGCTCGGGGTCTTCTCGAAACTGTGGGTCATGGTCTGAGTACCTCCTGGTCGACGGCGGCCCCGGCCGGACGGCCGGCCCCCGCTGCTCTTCGCCTGTGACGACTGTCCGTACAACGCGCGTGGTTGCGTACTCGTCCCCGGGGCCGGCGTACGCGCGGGGCGGCGGCCGGGCCGGGGGCGGCCGGCGGGTGTGCGGAGCGTGCGTGGGGAGGACGCGGGGAGGACGCGGGGAGGGGGACGGGAGGCGGCGGGCCGGCGGGCGGGAGGCGGCGCGCAGGGGCCGGTGGGAGGCTGGGGTGTGAGGCCGGTTTACCCTGATTGCCCTGGAGAACCGAGACCGGACCCGGCCGCGGTACCGAGAGTTCGAGGAGCCCCGCAGATGTCCACCGACGCGCTTGTCAGCCTGGCCGCGCCCATCTCCGACGAGGCCGGGCCGGGCCTGTTCCTGCGGATCATCGTGATCTCGTCCTTCGTCGGGATCGGCCTGCTGGTCTGGATCATGGCCAAGGCCTTCCGCGGCAACTGAGGCCCGCCCCCCGGATCCCCGCCGGGCGCGCGGCTCACGTCCGGTCAGCGGCGGTGGGCCGCCGAGCGGTTGCCGTGTGACCCCCCGTACGATGACGGTGGGCCCTCACCGGCCCGGAGCAACCCCCAGGCCAGTTCCCCCGAGCCGAGAAGGTCCCGCCGACCATGAACACTGCCGCACTCCCCGTCCTGAACCTGCTCGCCGAGGGTGGCGAGGGGGGCAACCACGACAGCCTGAACCCGGCGCTGACGGGTGGCGCCGCGCTGTTCATCCTGCTGCTCCTGCTCTTCATCGTCACCCGCTTCAACCGGGACCGCTGAACCGGCCCCAGGAGCCTCTCGGGGAGCGCCCGGCCGGTGGCCGGCCGCTCCCTCGCGCGTGCCGGGACGGCCCCCGACCCCGGCGCTGCCGCCCCGTAACGGGCGTCGCGTAAGGTGTGTCGGCATGGGAGAGCAGGCCGGGAATCCCGGCGGACCGGAACCGGTGAAGAAGCGCCTCGGCGTGATGGGCGGCACCTTCGACCCGATCCACCACGGCCACCTGGTCGCCGCCAGTGAGGTGGCGAGCGCGTTCCACCTGGACGAGGTGATCTTCGTCCCCACCGGGCAGCCCTGGCAGAAGAGCGACCGGCAGGTCACCCCGGCCGAGGACCGCTACCTGATGACGGTCATCGCCACCGCGGAGAACCCGCAGTTCTCGGTCAGCCGGATCGACATCGACCGCGACGGCCCGACCTACACCGTCGACACCCTGCGCGACCTGCACGCCATGCACCCGGACGCCGACCTGTTCTTCATCACCGGCGCCGACGCGCTCGCCCAGATCCTCTCCTGGCGCGACTCCGACGAACTGTTCTCGCTGGCCCACTTCATCGGATGCACCCGCCCGGGGCACACTCTCTCGGACGCCGGGCTTCCGGTGGGCGGGGTCTCCCTGGTGGAGGTCCCGGCGCTGGCCATCTCCTCCACGGACTGCCGCAACCGGGTCGCCAAGGGCGAGCCGGTCTGGTACCTCGTCCCGGACGGCGTGGTCCGCTACATCGACAAGCGGGCGCTGTACGCCCCGCACGGGACCTGACCCAGGAGCGGGCGCATGAGTGATCGCAACGGCGGCCACCAGCCGCAGGACTGGTCCACCGGGCAGTACCAGCAGCCCTACCAGGGGTACCAGCAGCAGCCGCAGGAGCAGTACGAGCAGTACGACCAGTACGGGCAGCCGGTGTACGGGCAGGGCTCGTACACCGGCGGCTACCAGGAGCACGGTCACCAGGAGCAGGGCTACCAGGGCCGCGGTCACCAGGAGCAGGGCTACCAGGGGCAGGCCCACCAGCAGGCGTACGAGCAGCAGGGGTACCCGCAACAGGGGTACGAGCAGCAGCCGTACGAGCAGTACGACCAGTACGGGCAGCCGGTGCAGCAGGCGTACCAGCAGGGCGGGTACGGGTACCAGGAGCAGACCTACGGCTACGAGGGCTACCAGCAGCCGTACCAGGCCGCTCCGGCGGCTCCGGTCGCTCCGGTCGAGCCCGTCGCCCCGGTGGTCGCCGAGCCCGAACCCGAGCCGCGGCCCGTCCCGGTCGCGCCGGCCGCTCCCGCCGCCGTGCCGCCGTCGCGCCGCGGCGCGGCCCGGCCGGCCGCCGAGGCGCCGGCGGCCAAGGCCGAGCCGCCGTCCGAGCAGGTCGCCGGGGCGCGCGGCGGCAAGGGTGCCGGGAGCAGGGCGCCCAAGGACTCGTACGCCACGGGCGAGTTCACCTTCGTCGACGAGGAGACGGAGGAGTCCGAGGACGTCATCGACTGGATGAAGTTCACCGAGTCCCGGGGCGAGGTGCGCGCCGAGCGACGCCGCAAGCTGCGCAACCGGCTGATCGCCCTCGGCGTGGTGCTCGGGCTCGCGGCCGCCGGCACCGGCGGCTACCTGTGGTTCTCCGGCGACCAGCCGACCGCGGCGGCCGCGGCCGGCGGGCGCCAGGTCAACGTCGTCCACCTGCGCGACCTTCAGGGCAAGGTGTCCAGCGCGCTGCTGGTCGACGACACCGGCGGCAAGAAGGGCACCGTGCTGCTGCTGCCCGACAACCTGCGGCTGCCCGGCCCCGGCGACCCGCCGGTGACCACGGTCGGCCAGGCCATGGACAGCATCGGCGCCTCGGCGACCCGCGACGGCCTGTCCACCGTGCTCGGCGCCCCGGTCGCCGGCACCTGGCGGCTGGACACCCCGTACCTGGAACTGCTGGTCTCCCAGCTCGGCGGCATCCGGGTCGACACCAACGCCGAGACCAAGGACGCCGCGGGCAAGCAGCTGTCCCCGGCGGGCAAGAACGTCCTGCTCAGCGGCAAGGCCGCGGTCGCGTACGCCACCCTGCAGGCGCCGGGCGAGAACCGGGACGCCCAGCTGGCCCGGTTCGGGCAGGTCATGGACGCGGTGGTGCGCACCATGCCGACCGAGTTCAAGGACGCCAAGGACGACGTGCACCGGATGAACGCGGTGCTCGACCCCTCGCTGCCCGAGGACGCCCTCGCCGGGGTGCTCGTGCAACTCGCCCAGCAGGCCAAGGACGGCCACTTCGGCACCGCCGCGCTGACCGTCAAGCCGGACGGCGGGCTGGACGAGGCCACCGCGGGCAAGCAGGTCAAGGACGTGCTCGGCGGCACCGTGAAGTCCGCGGGCGCCGGCGACTCCGCCCCGGCCCGGGTCTCGATCCAGGACGCCACCGGCAACGACCAGGCGGCGGCCGCCGCCCAGGTCCAGGTCGTCAACGCCGGCCTGACCTTCATCCCCGGCGGATCCAGGACCGCGCCGCAGGCCACCAGTGAGATCCGCTACACCGACGACGCCCGGCAGGCCGCGGCGAAGTCGCTGGCGGCCAGCCTGGGGCTGCCGGATACGGCGGCGAAGAAGGTCGGCGACGCGCAGAACGCGGACCTGGTGGTCGTGCTCGGCAAGGACTACCAGCCGCCGAAGAACCAGTAGGCCGGTGCCCGGCCGGGCGGCCGCGGGCCGCCCGGTCGTCCGGCGGCCCGCCCGGCCGACCGGTCCGGCGCCGGTGCCCGGCGCAAAAGCGTTCCGGGGGCGCCCGGGCGGCGTGAGATCCTGGAAGGCGACCCCCGGCCGCGTGCCGGGGCGCCCCAAGCCGCCGACCGGAAGAACACCGTGACCGTCACCGACCACAGCCAGCAGCTCATCACCGTCGCCGCCCAGGCGGCGGCCGACAAGCTCGCGCACAACATCATCGCCTTCGACGTCAGCGAGGTGCTGTCGATCACCGACGCCTTCCTGATCGCCTCCGCGAACAACGACCGCCAGGTCCGCTCGATCGCCGAGGAGATCGAGGACCAGCTGCGCGAGCAGCTGGACATCAAGCCGGTGCGCCGCGAGGGCGAGCGCGAGGGCCGCTGGATCCTGCTCGACTACCTGGACATCGTCGTGCACGTCCAGCACTCCGAGGAGCGCTCCTTCTACTCGCTGGACCGCCTCTGGAAGGACTGCCCCGAGCTTCCGCTGCCCGCCGACGCCATGGAGTCGCGCAACCGCCCCGACGCCCACTCCGACGAGGCCGGCAACGCCGTCGCCCCCGCCGACGACTTCGGCAAGCCCGAGGACCTGCACTGAGCCGGGCCGCGCGGGGCCCGCGCATCGTCTTCTGGCGGCACGGTCAGACCTCCTGGAACCTCGAATCGCGGTTCCAGGGCACGACCGACATCGAGCTGACCGAGCAGGGCGTCGAGCAGGCCCGGCGGGCGGCCCGGCTGCTCTCCGGGCTCCGCCCCGACCTGCTGATCTCCTCGGACCTCCAGCGCGCCCGGCGCACCGCCGCGGAGCTCGCGGCGGTCACCGGGCTGGACGTGCAGCACCACGAGGGCCTGCGCGAGACGTACGCGGGCTCCTGGCAGGGCCTGACCAACGCCGAGATCCGCGCCCGCTACCCCGAGGAGTACGCGGCCTGGGCGGCCGGCGAGCCGGTGCGGCGCGGCGGCGGCGAGCTGGCGACCGAGGTCGCCGACCGCTCGGTGCCGGTGGTGCTGGAGGCCGTCGAGAAGCTGCCGGACGACGGCACGCTCGTCGTGGTCAGCCACGGCGGGACGATCCGCACCATGCTCGGGCGGCTGCTCGACCTGGAGGCGCCCGTGTGGGAGCGCTTCGGCGGGCTGTCGAACTGCTGCTGGTCGGTGCTCGGCCGCGGCGCGCGCGGCTGGCGGCTGCTGGAGCACAACGCGGGCACGCTGCCGCAGCCGGTCATCGGCGACGACACCTGAGCGGTGGCACCCGAGCGGTGGCGCCCGGACGGTGTCGCCCACGTGGCGGCGGGGGCGCGACAGGGGTGGAGCGGGGGCCCGGGGGAGCGGATTTCGCAGTTCCGGCCCTGACCAGCTAGAGTCTTCCTCGTTCGCAGGGAAGGAACGCGGCCCGGAAGGGAAGCGGGAGATCCGGTGAGTGCGGGGCTATAGCTCAGTTGGTAGAGCGCTTGCATGGCATGCAAGAGGTCTGGGGTTCAATTCCCCATAGCTCCACTCCGCATCGGCGGTCGTGGAAGTCGGTAGGTCCAGGGTCGCCCGCGTCGCGGGGCTATAGCTCAGTTGGTAGAGCGCTTGCATGGCATGCAAGAGGTCTGGGGTTCAATTCCCCATAGCTCCACAGCAGTTCGGAAGGCCGTCACCCAACGGGTGGCGGCCTTCCGGCGTTTCGGGGCGGCGGACGGACGGCCCGGTCGCTCCGGGCCCCGGGGCCCCGCCGCTCAGCCCTCGCAGGTGTGCGTCCAGCCGCCCGGCGCCAGCGAGTCGAGCCGCTCGACCAGCTCCCGGTCGCAGGGGCGCTCCGGGACGTACACGACGATGTAGCACTCCGGCACGCCCGGCATCGTCAGGTACGTCGCGTTCAGCCGCATCACCCCGAGCACCGGGTGGCGGAAGATCCGCAGCAGGGTGTGCGGCGGCGCCACCTCCTGGCGGTCCCACAGCTCCCGGAACACCTCGCTGCGCGCCGACAGCCGCCGCACGTGGGCCTCCCAGGCCGGCTCGCCGACGTGCTTGCCGTACGCCGAGCGCAGCACCGCCACCATCCGGGGCAGCGTCTCCTCCGGGTTCTCACACGGGTTGCAGCACTCCGGCGAGGTCAGCATGCACCAGAGGCTGTTGAAGTAGACGCCGTGCGCCGGGCGCATCCGCTCGGTGCCGAACAGCGAGCGGTACGGCCGGTTGAAACTCAGCACGTCGAACCGGGTGTTGGAGACCGCCGCCGGCAGCGGCGCGAGCGAGTCCAGGATCACCTGGATCGACGGGCTCAGCTCCGGCGCGTCCGGCTGCGCGAGCGGTGAGGGCTCCAGCCCGGCCAGCCGGAACAGGTGCTGCCGCTCGGTGCCGTCAAGCCGCAGCGCCCGGGCCACCGCCAGCAGCACCTGCTCGCTCGCGTTGATCGGCCGCCCCTGCTCCAACCACGTGTACCAGGTGACCCCGACCCCGGCCAGCTGCGCGACCTCCTCGCGCCGCAGCCCCGGGGTGCGGCGGCGCAGCCCGGGCGGCAGGCCGACGTCCTCGGGCGTGACCCGCGCCCGGCAGGCCTTCAGGAAACGGGCCAGCTCGGTGCGACGGTGCCCGCGGCCGGCCGTCGCGGCGGGGAGCTCCTCCAGGACGGTCATGGGCTCCATCGTGCCGCAGGGCGCGCGGGCGATACAGGTGCTGGCAGTACCAGGATCAGCAGGCTCTAACCACTGGTACCGGCACGCCCCCAGGCTGGTCGCCATGACCGACCTCCAGACCCGGCCCGCCGCGGCGGCGGGCACCGGCGCCGCCCCGCCCGTACGGCCCGGGCTGCTCCTCGCGCTCGTCCTGTGCGGGCAGTTCATGGCCGTGCTCGACGGCTCCATCGTCAACGTCGCGGTGCCGACCATCCGCACCGACCTGGGCGCCTCCGGCGCCGCCCTGCAACTCGTGGTCGCCGGATACTCCATCGCCTACGCGGTGCTGCTCATCACCGGCGCCCGGCTCGGCGCCCGGTTCGGGTACAGCCGGCTGTTCCAGGCGGGCCTGGCTGGCTTCACCGCCACCTCGCTGGCCTGCGGCCTCGCCCCGGGCACCGGCTGGCTGATCGCCTTCCGGCTGCTCCAGGGCGCGGGGGCGGCGGTGATGGTCCCGCAGGTGATGAGCCTGCTCCAGCGCACCTTCACCGGCGCCGCCCGCACCCGGGCGATCGGCCTCTACTCGGCGGTGCTGGCGGTGGCCGTCGCGGCCGGGCAGGTGCTCGGCGGAGTGCTGGTCAGCGCCGACCTGTTCGGCACCGGGTGGCGGCCGGTGTTCCTGGTCAACGTGCCGATCGGGCTGGTGCTGCTGGCGGCCGGTGCCCGGCTGCTGCCGCGGCTGCCCGGCGACGCCCCGCGCGGCTTCGACCTCCCCGGCCTGCTGGCGCTCGCCGTGGCGCTCGGCCTGCTGGTGGTGCCGCTGGTGCTCGGCCGCGAGCTCGGCTGGCCGCACTGGTGCTGGGCGGCGCTCGCGGGCAGCGTGCCGGTGTTCGTCCTCTTCGTGGCGGTCGAGCGCGGCGTCGCCCGGCGCGGTGGGCAGCCGCTGATCCCCGGGCGGGTGCTGCGGGCCCCCGGCCTGCGCCCGGCCCTGGCCGCGCTGTTCACGGTCATGGCCGCCTACGCGGGCTTCATGTTCACCTTCGCCCTGCACCAGCAGGCGGCCCTCGGCCACAGCGCGCTGAAGGCCGGGCTCTGCTCGGCGCCCGTCGCGATCGGCTTCGGCCTGGGGAGCCTGCGCTGGCACAAGCTGCCGGGCCGGCTGCACGGGGTGCTGCCGCTGCTCGCCGGGGTGCTGCTCGGCGGCGGCTACCTGCTGCTGGGGGTGCTGCTCGGCGGCGGCGCCGAACTCGGGCCGGTGGTGCTGGCGGAGACCGGCGCGCTCGGCTTCGTCGCCGGCTGCACGTACGCGCCGCTGTTCGCCCGGGCGCTCGCGCACGTGGCGCCGCAGGACGCGGCCGACGCCAGCGGGGTGACGGTGACCGTCCTCCAGCTCGGGCAGGTGGTCGGGGTCGCGGCGCTCGGCTCGCTGTTCCTCGGGCAGGTGGACCTGCCGGCGCCGGCCGCCGACTCGGGGCACGCGGTGCTGGTCACCCTGGCGGTGAACGCCGTCATGGTGCTCGTGGGGGTCGGCTTCGCCGCGCGCACCCGGCGGGCGGGCGCGGCGGGTGCGACGGGTGCGGCAGGCGCGGCGAGGGGGTGACGCGCGGGCCGGGCCGGGTCGTGGCCCGGCCGCGGGAAACGGATTTCAGGAGCACGCCCGGGACCGTGTAAAGTAGTCGATGTCGCCGAGGGAAACGGACGGAAACGAACCGGAACCACGGTGACATCGCAGGTCAAGGGGCTATAGCTCAGTTGGTAGAGCGCTTGCATGGCATGCAAGAGGTCTGGGGTTCAATTCCCCATAGCTCCACAGTGGTTGAAGAGCCGCCTCCCGATGTGGGAGGCGGCTCTTCGCCGTTGTGTCCCAGAGTGTGCATGCCACCGGCGGCCCGGGCGCGAATCCCGCTACCGTCGTCCCATGGCCGATCTGCAGCGAAGGCGGAACGAGGAGCTGGCCCGGATACTGCACCAGCTCGGCTGGAGCCCGGAACGGCTGGCCCGCGAGGTCAGCCTGGCCCTGCCGCCGGGCCTGGCGATCAGCTCCACCGCCCCGTACAAGTGGCGCGACCGCGGCATGGTGCCGCGCAGCCCGCACGACCAGGCGGTCTGCGAGGTGCTCAGCCGCACCCTCGGCATCGCCGTCACCTACGAGCAGTTGTGGGGCCGGATGGGCGGCCACCGCGGCGCCAAGATCCTCTCGCCCGGGCTGCTCACCGACGCGTGGACCGCCGACACCGCGCAGACCGCGCTGCGCGAGGCCGCCACCGACGCCGGGCCCGTCCGGCTCACCGACCTGTTCCGCAGCGCCGACCTCGACCAGGCCGCCGAACGCCTCAGCACCCCGCCCCCGCCGGTCGGCGGCGGCGAGGGCGCGCTGCGCGTCGACCCCGCGCTGGTCGGCGACCTCGGACTGTCCTACCGCAGCAAGCAGCGGCTCGAACGCTCCTGCGGCGGCGGCCTCGTCCTCGGCCCCACCCGGGCCGAACTCGCCATGCTGGCCAAGCTGCTGGAACTCGGCGCGTACGACGAACGGCTCGGCCGCGAGCTGTACGGCACGGCCAGCCGGTTCGCCCGGCTGGCCGGCTGGGCCGCCTACGACCTCGGCCACGACGCCGCCGCCCAGCGGGCCTTCGTCGCCGCGCTGCGCGCCGCGCACGTCAGCGGCGACGTCCGGCTCGGGGTCGCCGTCCTCGGCGCGCTGGTCGTCCTCGCCACCCAGGGCGCCGGCGGACGCGGCCTGGACGCCGTCTCCGCGCTCAGCGCCGCCCTCGACAGCCACGGCGAGGCGCTCAGCCCCGGCGGCCGGGCCCGCCAGCTCGGCCGGATCGCCCGCGCGCACGGCCGCCGGGGCGAGGCCGAGCCGGCCGAGGACGCCGCCGCCCGGGCCTTCGCCGAACTGGACGGGGTGCCCGGCGCCGAGGAGGCCCGGGCCTGCCTGGCCGGGATGGTGGGGGAGGCGCGGCTCGCGCTCGGGCGGCACCGGATGGCCAAGGCGCAGCTCGCCGAGGCCGTCGCCGGGCTCGGGCCGGGGCGGGCGCGGACCAAGGCGCTGCTGATGGTGCGCCTCGCGGAGACCCACCGGCGGCTCGGCGACCGGCGGGAGGCGGCGCGCACGGCGGAGCTGGCGCGGGCCCTGGCGGCGGGCATGCAGTCCGAGCGGCTGGCCCGGGCGCTGCGGGACTTCGACGCGGCGGGGCGGGTGGGGGCGTAGGCGTAGGCGTAGGCAGGGGTGGGGGCAGGGGCGGCGGCGTGCCGCGTGCGGCCGAGGGAACGCCCGGGAGGGCGTCGAGCCGCTTGCGGTACCCTGAGCCCATGCGAACCGTGCGCCTGCTCCTTAGCCGGCCGCGCTGACCAGGACCGGCTGAGCCCACGGGCGGTGCCGGAGTCGGCGTGGCGTCCCCTCCTGCGAGGGGCTTTTTTGTTTTCCGCCCCGTGCCCTCGTTCCGCGCCCGGCCGCGCCGCGCGGTTCGCCCACTGACATCGATGGAGCTTGAAGGACCATGAGCGAGACGACCCCTGCGTCCGGCGCGGCCGAGGCCGCCACCGAGCCGTTCCGGTACAGCGCCGCGCTGGCGGCGGAGATCGAGTCCCGCTGGCAGGACATCTGGGAGAAGGAGGGCACCTTCCACGTGCCCAACCCGGTCGGGCCGCTGGCCGACCCGTCCGCCGGTGACGTCGCCGCGAAGCCGCACAGCTTCATCATGGACATGTTCCCGTACCCCTCGGGCGCGGGCCTGCACGTCGGCCACCCGCTGGGCTACATCGCCACCGACGTCTTCGCCCGCTACCAGCGGATGACCGGCCACAACGTCCTGCACACCCTGGGCTACGACGCCTTCGGCCTGCCCGCCGAGCAGTACGCCGTCCAGACCGGCACCCATCCGCGGGTCTCCACCGAGGCCAACATCGCCAACATGCGCCGCCAGCTGCGCCGGCTGGGCCTGGGCCACGACCCGCGCCGCTCGTTCTCCACGATCGACCCGGAGTACTACCGCTGGACGCAGTGGATCTTCCTGCAGATCTTCAACTCCTGGTACGACGCCGACGCCGCCAAGGCCCGCCCGATCGCCGAGCTGGTCCAGCAGTTCGCGGACGGCACGCGCGAGGTGCCGGGCGGCCGGGCCTGGGCGTCCCTGACGGCCGGCGAGCGCGACGAGGTGCTGGCCGAGTACCGGCTGGCCTACGCCAAGGAGGTGCCGGTCAACTGGTGCCCCGGCCTGGGCACCGTGCTGGCCAACGAGGAGGTCACCGCGGACGGCCGCTCCGAGCGCGGCAACTTCCCGGTGTTCAAGTCCAACCTGCGCCAGTGGATGATGCGCATCACCGCGTACTCGGACCGGCTGATCAACGACCTGGACATGCTGGACTGGCCCGAGGCCATCAAGCTGCAGCAGCGCAACTGGATCGGGCGCTCCGAAGGCGCCCGGGTCGACTTCGCCGTCGACGGCGAGAAGATCACCGTCTTCACCACCCGCCCCGACACCCTGTTCGGCGCCACCTACATGGTGCTGGCGCCCGAGCACGACCTGGTCGACGCCATCGTCCCCGCCGCCTGGCCCGAGGGCGTCCCCGCCGAGTGGACCGGCGGCGCCGCCACCCCCGCCGAGGCCGTCGCCGCCTACCGCGCCGCGGCCGCCGCCAAGTCGGACGTCGAGCGGCAGGTCGAGGCCAAGGTCAAGACCGGCGTCTTCACCGGCGCGCACGCCGTCAACCCCGTCAGCGGCGAGTCCGTCCCCGTGTTCATCGCCGACTACGTGCTGATGGGCTACGGCACCGGCGCCATCATGGCCGTCCCCGCCCACGACCACCGCGACTTCGCGTTCGCCCGCGCCTTCGGCCTGCCGATGCGCTGCGTCGTCGAGCCGACCGACGGCCGCGGCGCCGACCCGGCGCAGTGGGACGACGCCTTCGACACGTACGACTCGGTCATCGTCAACTCCGTGCGGGACGGCGAGCTGTCCCTGGACGGGCTGAGCGTCGTCGACGCCAAGGCCCACGTCACGGCCTGGCTGGCCGAGCGCGGCATCGGCGAAGGCACCGTCAACTACCGCCTGCGCGACTGGCTGTTCAGCCGCCAGCGGTACTGGGGCGAGCCCTTCCCGATCGTCTACGACGAGGACGGCGTCATGCACGCGCTGCCCGACTCGATGCTGCCCGTCGAGGTCCCCGAGGTCGACGACTACTCGCCGCGCACCTTCGACCCGTTCGACGCCTCCTCCTCGCCGGAGACCCCGCTGTCCCGCAACGAGGCCTGGGTCAACGTCGAACTGGACCTGGGCGACGGCGTCAAGAAGTACCGCCGCGAGACCAACACCATGCCCAACTGGGCCGGCTCCTGCTGGTACGAGCTGCGCTACGTCGACCCGTCGAACACCTCGGCCGTCGCCGACCCCGCCAACGAGCGCTACTGGCTGGGCCCCACCGACACCAAGCCGGCCGGCGGCGCCGACCTGTACGTCGGCGGTGCCGAGCACGCCGTGCTGCACCTGCTGTACGCGCGCTTCTGGCACAAGGTGCTGCACGACCTGGGCCACGTCTCCTCCGTCGAGCCGTTCCACAAGCTGTTCAACCAGGGCATGATCACCGCCGACGTCTACCGCGACGAGCGCGGCTTCCCGGTGCCCGCCGCCGAGGTCGAGGAGCGCGACGGCGGCTACTTCTGGGAGGGCGAGCCGGTCAAGCGCGAGGCCGGCAAGATGGGCAAGTCCCTGAAGAACGCCGTCGCCCCGGACGACATCTCCGACGAGTACGGCGCCGACACGCTGCGCCTGTACGAGATGTCCATGGGCCCGCTGGACGTCTCCCGCCCCTGGGACACCCGCGCCGTCGTCGGCCCGTACCGCTTCCTGCAGCGGCTGTGGCGCAACATTGTCTCGGAGACGACGGGCGAGCTGGTCGTCACCGACGAGCAGCCCGACGAGGCCACGCTGCGCGTCCTGCACAAGGCGATCGACGGCATCCGCGGCGACATGGCGGCGCTGCGCTTCAACACGGCCGTCGCCAAGGCGATCGAGCTGAACAACTACCTGGTCAAGCGCGGCTCCACGCCGCGCGAGGTGGCCGAGCAGCTGGTGCTGATGGTCGCGCCGCTGGCCCCGCACGTCGCCGAGGAGCTGTGGCGCCGGCTGGGCCACACCGAGTCGCTGGCGCACGCCGACTACCCGGTCGCGGACCCGGCGTACGTGGTGGACGAGTCGGTCACCTGCGTCGTGCAGATCAAGGGCAAGGTGAAGGCGCGGCTGGAGGTCGCGCCCGGCATCACCGACGCCGAGCTGGAGACGCTGGCGCTGGCCGAGCCGGCGGTCGTCGCGGCGATCGGGGACGCGGCGGTGCGCAAGGTGATCGTGCGGGCGCCGAAGCTGGTGAACATCGTCACGGGCTGAGTGGGCTGAGTGGGCTGAGTTCGGCCGTTGTGGGTCGGGCCCGGTCCGGCTCGTTCTCGGGCGGGCGTCCTTCGGGGCGCCCGCCCGGGCGTTTTCGGGGGCCTGCGGGGGCGTTCCGGGCCTCGGGGGCGGGGTGTTCGGGCCCTCGGGGTCGGGGCGTTCCGGGCCCTCGGGGTCGAGGCGTTCGGGCCCTCGGGGAGATCCCGGATCTGTCCCTGATCTCCGGCCGCCGGGCCCGTTCGGCCCGCCCCGGGAGGGGACCGGCGGCTACCGTGGAACCCACGGCGATGCGGCCCTCGTTGGGCCTGCGTGGGGGCCGAACTGGTAGCGGAAGGTGACGCTCGATGGACGTGTTCGGCGTGATGATCGGCCTGGTCATGCTCTTCGGGATCGCGGTGCTGGTGCTGGCCGTGGTCGGCACGGTCAAGGCCGCCAAGGCCGTCGCCGCGAAGGTCGAGCGGCACGAGGCCAACGCCCGGCGCGTCGTCGAGAACGCCACGCTCAAGGCCAGGACGTACACCAAGGTCGGCCCGCCCGCGCAGATCGCCGCCGTCCGGCTGGGGCTCCGCACCGCGCTCGACGGCACCCGGCAGGTGCTGGAGGGCGGCGTCGAGCAGGACGGGCAGCTCGGCGAGGCGCTCGCCCTGCTCACCCGGCTCGACGCCCACGCGGCTGAACTCGACGGCGAACTGCGGATGTTGGAGCGTGAGCCGGACACCGGGCGGATCGCCGCCAAGCTGCCGGAGCTGCGGGAGCGGGCCGAACGGATCACGCACTCGGCGGAGACCATGCGGTGGGCGGCGCAGGACCGGATGCACCGGTTCGCGGACGACGAGCTGAGCCGGCTGAGCCAGGAGTGCGAGAGCGAGGCGGGGGCGCTGCGGCACTGGGACGGGGCTTCGGCTGCTTCGTCTGCTGCTTCGGCGTCGTCGTCCTCGTCGGATTCTCGGGCGGGTGCTGCGGGGTCCGGGGCTACGCGGCGGGCCGGGATCACGGACGGGAAGGGGCGGCCGAGCGCCGAGGACCTGCTCGGGCTCGCCGATCCGCTGGCCAAGCTGGCGCAGCGGCTGCGCAAGCCGTCCGCCGGGCCCTCGGCGGGGCCGTCCACGGGGTCCTCCACGAGCTGATGAGCCGATCTTCGGGTCTTCGGGGCGGTGCGGCGGCGCTGCGCGTCGGGGCGCTGTCCTCACGAACGAACGGGGAGTAACCTCCGCCTCATGCCCTCCGACCTCGCACTTGTCACCGATTCCACGGCCTATCTGTCGCAGGAGTCCCTGGA
Source organism: Streptomyces rubellomurinus (assembly GCF_000961885.1). GTDB lineage: Bacteria > Actinomycetota > Actinomycetes > Streptomycetales > Streptomycetaceae > Kitasatospora > Kitasatospora rubellomurina. Next base: position 4,612 of record NZ_JZKH01000027.1, on the reverse strand, counting down.
CCGGCACGGGATCACGGTGGTTCCGCTGAGCGTCGCGGTCGGCGACTCGGTCCTCAGCGAGGGCGTCGAGATCTCCCCGAAGGACGTCGCGGAGGCGCTGCGGGCCAAGCAGCGGGTGACCACCTCCATGCCCAACCCGGACGCGTTCGCCGCCGCCTACCGGGCCGCCGCCGAGGCCGGGGCCGAAGGAATCGTCTCCGTGCACATCTCGGGCGAACTGTCCGGCACCGTCGAGGCGGCCCGGCTGGCCGCCGCCGAGGCGCCCGTCCCCGTACGGGTGGTCGACAGCCGGCTGGTCGCCATGGCGCTCGGGTACAGCGTGCTCGCGGCCGCCGAGGCCATCGCGGCCGGGCGGGGACTGGCGGAGGCCGCCGAGGCGGCGGACCGGCGGGCGGCCGTCACCAGCGGGTTCTTCTACGTCGACACCCTGGAGTACCTGCGCCGGGGCGGGCGGATCGGGGCCGCGCAGGCGCTGCTCGGCTCGGCGCTGGCGGTCAAGCCGCTGCTGCACCTGGACGGGGGGCGGATCCAGCCGCTGGAGAAGGTGCGCACGGCGTCGCGGGCCATCGCCCGGCTGGAGGAGATCGCGGTCGAGCACTCCGGGGAGGGCGAGGTCGACATCACCGTGCACCACCTGGCCGCCGAGGACCGGGCCGAGCCGCTCGCGGAGCGGCTGCGGGCGCGGGTGCCGGGGCTGCGGGAGCTGTACGTGGGGGAGGTGGGGGCGGTCATCGGCGCGCACGTCGGGCCGGGGCTGCTCGCGGTGGTGGTCGCGCCGCGCTGAGACGGGCGTTTCGGCCGCTGCGTCAGTTTCGGAGGGGCCGCATCACTCGTGTGAGTGACGCTTTTATCCACAACCCCTGAGTTATCCACAGGTTTCCGCAAATTTCCGCGTGTTCGGCGGCGGACTCCTACCGTCCTCGCCATGACGACCTTGGGCCTGGGCGCGGCGAAGAAGCGCCATGTGATCAACGAGACGGTACGGCTGCGGATGGCGGCGCTGCTGCCGGAGGGGGAGACGGGCGCCTCGGCGGCGGCGGTGGCCGAGCCGGGGGGCGGGGTGGAGCCCGTGGTGTCGGTCGAGCCTGCGGCGCCGGTGGATGCGGCGGGGCCGGTGGTGTCGGCGGGGCCGGTGGTTCCGTCGGACCCGGTGGGGGTGGCCGATCGGACGGGTGGCGTCGGGACGCGGCTGCGGTTCGCCTCGGCGCTGGCGCTCGACCGGCGGGCGGTGGCCGGGCTGGCCGTCCTGCTGCTGTTCGCGGTCGGCTACGCCGTCCAGCACTTCTGGCTGGGCAGGCCGGAGGCGGTCGCCGTCCCCGCGCTGGCCTCCGCCTCGCTACCGGCCGCAGCGGTGTCGGCGGGGGTGCCGGCCGAGGCCGTACCGGCAGCCGGGCCCGGAGCGCCGTCCGGGGCGGCGGCCGGCCCGCCGGAAGGCCCGGCCGCGTCCGGCGCCGAGGCCGCCGTCGTGGTCGACGTCGGCGGCCGGGTCCGCTCGCCCGGCCTGCACACCCTGCCGGGCGGCTCGCGGGTGGCCGACGCCGTCCGGGCGGCGGGCGGCGCGCTGCCGGAGACCGACACCAGGAGCCTCAACCTCGCCCGGGTGCTCACGGACGGCGAGCAGATCGTCGTCGGTGATCCGACGCCCGCCCCCGCGCTGGTGGCGGCCCCCGCCTCCGGCGCCGGACCGCCCGGGGCCGCCGCACCCCGGCCACCCGTCAACCTCAACCGCGCCACGCTCGAACAGCTCGACGCCCTGCCCGGCGTCGGCCCGACCCTCGCCCAGCGCATCCTCGCCTACCGCGCCGCGCACGGCTCCTTCCGCTCCGTCGACCAGCTCCGGCAGGTCAGCGGCATCGGGGTCCGTACGTTCGCGGAGCTGCGTCCGCTGCTCACCCTCTGACGTTCCGTCCGCCCGTCTGTCCGCCTGTCCGCCCGCCCGCCCGTCCCGCCGTCGCCGGCCGCCGTCCGCTGTCCGCCGAAGGGAGGTACCGCCATGTCCGCCGTCGTCAACGCGCCGGTGTCGCCAGCCCGTTCTGCGGGCAGCGACTTCCGGCTGTGCTTCCCCGCCGTCTCGGCCTGGGTGGTCACCGCGGCGCTGCTGCGGCTGGAGCCGGGTCACGAACCCCTCGTCCTCGGGGCGGCCGTGACCGCCGCCCTCGCGGCCGTCCTGCTGCTCACCCGGCCCGGGCTCCGGCGCCGGCACGGAGCCGTGGCGACGCTCGCCGCCGTCCTGCTCACCTCGGCGGCGGCCGCCATCGCGACGCCGCTGCACACCGCCGACCTGCACCGGGGCCCGCTGCCGGAGCTCGTCCGCGCGGCCGAGCGCGCCCCGGGCGCGGGGGCGCCGGCGGTGGAGGTGGAGCTCACCGTCACGGGGGACCCGAAGGCCCATGACGTCCAGGGCGGCACCGGCGGCGGGCAGACGCTGCTGACCGTCGCCGCGGTGGCCGACCGGATCACCGTCCTGCCGGACGGCGGCACCACCCGGACCAGCACGCCCGTGACGGTCATGGCCCGGGGTGCGGAGAGCGCGCCGTGGCAGCGGCTGCTGCCGTCCGCGCGGCTGGCGGCCGAGGCCGACGTCCGGCCGCCGGGGGAGGGCCGGGACACGGAGTCCGCGGCACTGCTGGTCGTCCACGGCCCGCCGCGGCTCCTCGCGCCGCCCGACCTCGCCCAGCGGATCGCCGGGCGGCTGCGCGAGGGCCTGCGCACGGCCACCGACGGGCTGCCGCCGGACGCGCGGGGGCTGCTCCCCGGCCTGGTCGTCGGCGACGTGTCGCGGCTGCCCGACGACCTCGACGAGGCCTTCCGGGCCACCGACCTGGTGCACCTGGTGGCGGTCAGCGGGGCCAACCTGGCGATCGTCCTCGGCGTGCTGCTGGGCGCCCCCGGGCTGGCCGGGAGCGCGGAACGGCGCGGGCTGGCACCGGTGTTGGGGATTCCCCTGCGCACCAGCGCGCTGCTCGGTACGGCGCTGACGCTGGCCTTCGTCACCATCTGCCGGCCCGAGCCCAGCGTGCTGCGGGCGGCGGGCACGGGGCTGATCGGCATGCTGGCCCTGGCCACCGGCCGTCCTCGACAGGCGGTGCCCGCGCTCGCCGGTGCCGTCCTGGTGCTGGTCCTGCTCGACCCGTTCCTGGCCCGGTCCTTCGGCTTCCTGCTCTCGGTGCTCGCCACGGCCGGGCTGCTCGTCCTCGCCCCGCACTGGGCCGAGGCCCTGCGCGCCCGGGGCTGGCCGCACCACCTGGCCGGCGCCTTCGCGGCGGCGGCCGCCGCCCAGGCGCTGTGCGCGCCGGTGACGGTGGTGCTCTCCGGGCACATCAGCCTGGTCGGGATCCCGTGCAACCTGCTCGCGGAGCTGGCGGTGGCCCCGGCCACGCTGCTCGGCTTCGGGGTCCTCGCGCTGCAGCCGGTCCTTCCCGGCGCGGCCCGGCTGCTGGCGGAGCCGGCCGGGGTGCCGGCCACCTGGCTCGCTCAGGTGGCGCGCCGCGGTGCGGAGCTCCCGGGTGGCCAACTTGCCTGGCCGGGCGGCTGGTTCGGGACGGTGACGGTCGCGCTCGGGGTGCTGGCCGCCTGCTGGGCGGCGCCGCTCCTGCTGCCGCGCCGGGCCGAGCCCGGCCGCCCGGTACGGGCCCGCCGCCGGTGGGTGCGCGCGCTGGTGACCGGGGTGCTGCTGATCGTGCTGCTCGGCGTGCTGCTGCGGCCGCCGCAGCTCACCCGGATCGCCACCGGCTGGCCGCCGCCGGGGTGGCGGCTGGTGATGTGCGACGTGGGGCAGGGTGACATGGTGGTCCTGTCCGCGGGTGCGTCGGGCAGTGCGATCGTGGTCGACACCGGTCCGGAGCCGGCCGCCGCTGATCGGTGCCTGCGCGAGCTGGGGGTGACGGAGGTCCCGCTGCTGGTGCTGACGCACTTCCACGCGGACCACGTGGAGGGTGTGCCGGGGGTCTTGCGAGGGCGTCGGGTCGGTGCTGTCGAGGGCACGACGGCGGACGATCCACCGGGCGAGGCCGCCCGGGTGGCGGCGTGGGCGGCGGGTGCCGGCGTCCCGCTGCTGCGAGCGGGTCGGGGTGAACGGCGCTCGGCCGGTGCGGGGCTGTCCTGGGAGGTGCTGTGGCCTGACCCGGGGGCGGCGGCCGAGGCGCCGGGTGCGAACAACGCGAGCGTGGCGCTGGCGGTGACCTTGGCGGGCGGCCTCCGGATGGCGCTGCTCGGAGACCTCGAACCTCCTGCCCAGGCGGCGTTGTCGGGGCGGGTGGGGCGGGTGGACGTGCTGAAGGTCGCCCATCACGGTTCGGCCTATCAGGACTGGGACTTGGCCGGTGCGTTGCGGCCCCGGCTGGCGTTGATCTCCTGCGGCGAGGGAAATGCGTACGGGCATCCGTCCGGGCGGACGGTCGACCACCTGCGCGCGCTCGGTGCCACGGTGCTGCGGACGGACCGGGCCGGCGACATCGCGGTGACCGGGGACTCCCCGGCAGCTCTCGGGGTGTCCGTGCACGCGTCGACGGGCACGCACGGGGCGCGCAAGCCGCACCCCCGGGTGACTGCCACTGGTTCGGGGCATGCCGCGGCGTTGGCCACTGGTATCAGGGCTGCCACCGTCCCCGCT
>NZ_JZKH01000260.1 GCF_000961885.1 Streptomyces rubellomurinus | reverse complement strand
GCCGTTGACCGCCGTCTGCCAGGCGTGCGAGACGCCGTTCGCCCCGGCCGCGAACACCTCCAGCCGGCCGTCCGCCGAACGCGCCGACACCACCTTGCCCGACTGCGCCGGGTACACCAGCGGCGCCGGTCCGGGTTCGTGGTGGCCGAGCCGGTCCACGGCGGCTCGCGCCGCGTCCAGGTACCGCAGGTGCGCGCGCTCGTTGTACGTCGACCAGGGCTGCCAGTTGGTGCCTTCGTTGGAGATGCGGAAGGCCGCGTTGGCGTTGCACTGGGCGTCGAAGGCGCAGGCGTCGCTCACCTCGGGGTGCCAGTAGTCGTTGATCTCCCACAGGCCGCGGTCGCGGGACGGCGGCGTGTTGTTCTGGACGTTGGACGCCAACGGGTTGCAACTGGACTCGGCCATGCCGACCGCGATCGCGGTCACCAGGGCGTCGCCCCGGAAGCCCGCGGTGTAGCCGACCTCGGCGCACAGGTCGATGCCGGTGGAGGCCGACGCGGGCGTGCCGCCGACCATCAGGCCCGCCGCCACGCTCAGTGCGGCGAGCCCGGAGAGCAGGACGCGGGAGGGCGCCCGGCGGCTGCCTCGGGTGCTGGTCACGTGATCGCTCCTCAACTGACGGCGGGTCCGGCGGTGGTGTTGAGCCAGGTCCAGTCGGACCAGGTGGAGAAGCCGGTCTGCCACTTGTGGTAGACGCCGGCGCTGCTGGTGCCGAACACCTCGATCCGGCCGTCCGCGTTGGCCGTGGCGACGATCTCGGTGCCCGGACCGCCGAAGGTGTCCCACGGGCTGTACGGCGCGTTCAGGTTGGTCTGCCAGGTGTGCTGCGCGGTGCTGCCGTTGATGGCGAACACCTCGATGCGGCCGTCCGCGGTCGGCTGGCTGGTGAGCTGGGAGTCGGCGGGGCCTGCGGCGGGTTCCCAGTCGGACCAGGTGGTGGGGTTGGTCTGGTACTTGTGGTAGACGCCCTTGGGTCCGGAGGCGAAG
>NZ_JZKH01000259.1 GCF_000961885.1 Streptomyces rubellomurinus | reverse complement strand
CTAGTACTGCAACGGTGCTTACCGTGACGGTTGTTGGGTTCGCTCGTTGGGCCGTTCATGGGTGGGGACATATCCGAGATTGATGCTCGTCGCTGGTCGGATGGGCTGGTCGGGTTGCATGAGCGGTTTGCTCACCGGTTCGCGCGGAGCGAGTCGAGGGAGTCGGCGCTGGCCTACATGCGGGGCCTGCTGGCGCCGTTGGAGCGCAAGAACGGGTGGACGGTGGCCGAGGAGGCCGGTCACGGGGGCCCGGACCGGATCCAGCGGCTGCTGAACCGGATCGACTGGGACGCCGACGGGTGCTCGACGACGTGCGCCAGTACGTGGTCGAGCACCTGGCGGACCCCGGCGGCGTGCTGATCGTGGACGACACCGGTTTCCTGAAGAAGGGCATACGGTCGGCCGGCGTCCAGCGGCAGTACTCCGGGACCGCCGGCCGCACCGAGAACGCCCAGGTCGGAGTGTTCCTCGCCTACTCCAGCGCACTGGGGCGGACCTTGATCGACCGGGCGCTCTACCTGCCGAAGTCCTGGACGGACGACCGCGAGCGCTGCCGGGCGGCGGGGATCGGCGACGAGGTCGAGTTCGCCACCAAGGTCCAGCTCGCACGGGCGATGGTCCGCCGTGCGATCGACGACCAAATCCCGTTCCGCTGGGTGACCGCGGATGCCGGCTACGGCTACAGCAAGGGCTGGCGCTACGAACTCGAGCAGGCCGACGTCTTCCACGTCGTGGCCACCACCAGCCACGACACCGTCGTCACCTGGCAGGCCATGGACCATCGGCTGCACGACCTGGTCGCCGACCTGCCCCGGCAGAAGTGGAAGCGCCGATCCTGCGGCGACGGCGCCCACGGCCTGCGGATCTACGACTGGGCCCGCGTGGAGGTCCGGCCCTGGCACCGCCCCGACCGCAAGCACTGGGCCCTGGCCCGCCGCAGCATCACCGATCCCACGAAGATCGCCTACTACATCGCCTACGCGCCCGCCGAGGCCAC
>NZ_JZKH01000258.1 GCF_000961885.1 Streptomyces rubellomurinus | reverse complement strand
CGCACCGGCGCCGAAGCTCTTGCAGCGCCCGTCCGCCGCCATGCCCCGCAGCCGGCTGAACTCCACGAACAGCGCCGGGGTGTTCATGACGGTGACGCCACCGACCAGCGCGAGCTCGCACTCCCCCGAGCGCAGCGCCGACACTGCGAGGTGCGTCGCCACCAGGGACGACGAGCACGCGGTGTCCACGGTGACGGCCGGGCCCTGGAGCCCGAGCGCGTAGGAGACGCGCCCGGAGACGACGCTGCTCGCGTAGCCCGTGCTGGTGTAGCCGTCGAGCGCGTCCAGGTCACGGCCCTGGTGTCCGTAGTCGGACGTCATCGTGCCGAGGTAGACGCCGGTGCGGGTGCCTTCCAGGCTGCCCGGCCGGATGCCCGCGCGCTCCAGCGCCTCCCAGGAGGCTTCGAGGACGAGCCGCTGCTGCGGGTCCATCGACTGCGCCTCGCGCGGGCTGATGCCGAAGAAGGCGGCGTCGAACTGGTCGACGTCCTCCAGGAATCCGCCCTCGCGGGCGTAGCTCTTGCCCACCGCCTCCGGGTCAGGGTCGAACAGGTCCAGGCCCTGCCAGCGCTTGGGGAAGCCGCCGATGGCGTCACCGCCGGAGACCAGCAGATCCCAGAAACCTTCCGGCGTGTCGATCCCGCCGGGGAGGCGGCAGGCCATCGAGACGACCGCGATCGGGTCGTCGGCCGAGGCGTCGGCCGTACGAACCGGACCGTGCGACGGCTTCGCGGCGCCCAGGTCCAGGCGGTCCAGGATCAGGCCGGTGATGGAAACCGGCGTCGGGTAGTCGAAGGCGAGCGTGGACGGCAGGGTCAGGCCGGTCTCGGCGGCGAGACGACGGCGAAGCTCCACCGCCATCAGGGAGTCGAGACCCAGCTCCTTGAACACCTGCTGGGCGCCGATGCCCTCGGCGCCGAGGACGGCCGCCGCCTCGCGGCGGACCAGGTCCAGCAGCGTGCCCTGGCGCTCGGCCGGGCTCAGCGCGGCCAGGCGCTCGCGCAGCGCGGAGG
>NZ_JZKH01000257.1 GCF_000961885.1 Streptomyces rubellomurinus | reverse complement strand
GGCTCGACAGCCCGGTCCTCCAGGTCGCGCACCCGGCGATTGGCCGTGCGCAGCTCATTGGTGACGCGCTTGAGGTAGGTACGGAGTTTCTGTTCGTCGCTCATCGGTCCGTTCCCCGGTCCGCTGCGGCCGTCATCGGTCTTCCCGGTCATGCGGATCCGAGCTCCTTGTCGATCAGGTCGAACATGTCGCTGTCCGAGGCGAAGTCGAGGTCGTCCTCGAAGGTGTCGTCGTCATCGGCGTCTTCGGTGCCGGTGGTGCTGAGCAGGGCGCGGAGCCGGTTGCTGAGCGAGCGCAGCCGCGGCTCGGCACTGGCGATCTGCTTCTCGTGGCCGGCGACCGCGATCAGCAGGGCTTCGAGCCGCTGCAGCTCCTGGTCCAGCGGCGAGGGCTGCTCGGCGCCGCCCGGGCCGCCGACCAGGGAGAGGATCAGCCGCGCCGCCTCGACCGGGGTCGGGTGGTCGAAGACCAGCGTCGCCGGGAGCCGGAGCCCGGCCACCTGGCTGAGCCGGTTGCGCAGCTCGACCGCGGCCAGCGAGTCGAAGCCGAGCTCCTTGAACGCCCGCCCGGGCTCGATCGCCGCGCCGGAGGCGTGGCCGAGCACGGAGGCGACCTGCGCCAGGACCACGTCGAGGACGACCTGCTCCTGGTCCGCCTCGGCCACGCCGGCCAGCCGCTGCGCCAGCGACCCGCCCGTGGCCTCCCTCCGGCGGGCCGGGGCGCGCACCAGCCCGCGCAGCAGGGCCGGCAGCATCCCCGCCCGCGCCTGCGTCCGCAGGGCGGCCAGGTCCAGCTGGATCGGCACCAGCAGCGCGGCGTCCAACCGCAGCGACTCGTCGAACAGTTCCAGGCCGAGCTCGGCGGGGAGCGCGCCGATGCCGGTGCGCTCCATCCGGGCGAGGTCCGCCTCGTCGAGTTCGCCGGTCATGCCGGTGGCGTCGGCCCACAGGCCCCAGGCCAGCGAGGTGGCCGGCAGGCCGGCCGCGCGGCGGGTCGCCGCGAGGGCGTCGAGGGCG
>NZ_JZKH01000256.1 GCF_000961885.1 Streptomyces rubellomurinus | reverse complement strand
CACCGACTCACCCGACCGCAGCCCGCCGAGCTCCACCAGCCCGTAGAACGCCGTCAGGAACACCACCGGCACCGACGCCGCCCGCACGAACGACCACCCGCACGGAATCCGCGCCACCAACCGCGCATCCACCACGCACTCGGACCCGAAGGTGCCCCGCGCCATCCCGAACACCCGGTCGCCGACCGTCAACTGGTCCACGCCCTGGCCGACTTCCACCACGACGCCTGCGAACTCGCTGCCCAGCACGATCTCACCCGGGTACATCCCCAACGCGCCCAGCACGTCACGGAAGTTGACTCCCGCGGCCCGGATCTCCACCCGCACCTCGCCCGGACCCGGTGCCCGAGGCTCGACGGCCAACACCCCGAGACCGTCCAGCGTCCCTGCGGTCACCGCGTCCACGCGCCACGGTGTCTCCAGCGGGACCGGCAGGAGCTCACCGTGGTCGACCCGGCCGAGGCGCGGCACGAAAAACTCCCCGTCACGCAGCGCGGCTTGCGGCTCCCCCGCCGCCAACGCCCCCGGCAGAGCCTCCAACGACCGGACCGAACCGTCCAGATCCAGCAACACCACCCGCCCCGGCTCCTCCGCCTGCACCGACCGCACCAGACCCCACACCCCGGCCGCGCCCGCCTCCACCGCCGCGCCGCGCGTCACCACCACCAACCGGGCACCGTCCCACCGACGCTCCGCCAACCACCGCTGTACCACCGGCAACACCTCGGCCACCTCGCCGGCCACCGGCAGCACCACCACGGCGGGCATGAACCCACTCGCAGCCAGCGCCCCCAGATCCGCGAACCGCCGACCACCCACCGCCTCGCAGTCCCCCACCACCGCCCACTCACCGAGCGAACCGCCCACCTCGGCCGGCACCCAGTCCACCCGGAACAGCGACTCCACCCGACCCACCGCCGACACCGCCAACGGACGCAGACTCAGCGACGCCACCGACAGCACCGGCCGACCGGTCACGTCCGTGACCTCCACCCTCACGGTCTCCGTCCCGGAGAACGTCAACCGCGCCCGGACCGCCACGGC
>NZ_JZKH01000255.1 GCF_000961885.1 Streptomyces rubellomurinus | reverse complement strand
CGTACCAGCGGGTGCTCGAAGGTGTGGCGCCGGAGCTGGCCGTGCGCGAGGTGACGGCGGGCGAGGTGGAGGGCGCGCTGTCGGCGGCCGCGGCGGTGGCTTTCGCGCTGGAGTCCGAGATCCCGCTGCGGGCCGAGCTGTTCGTCGTCGGCGCCGACGAGTGCGTGTTGTTGCTGACGCTGCATCACATCGCGGGTGATGGCTGGTCCTTGGTGCCGTTGAGTACGGACCTGGCGACGGCCTACGCGGCGCGGGTGCGCGGCGAGGCGCCGCAGTGGAAGCCGCTGGCGGTGCAGTACGCCGACTTCGCGCTGTGGCAGCAGGGGCTGCTCGGTGAGGAGGGCGACCCGGAGAGCGTCATCTCCCGGCAGTTGGACTTCTGGAAGGCCGAACTCGCCGGTGTTCCGGAAGAGTTGAACATTCCGACCGACCGGCGGCGGCCGGCGGCGGCGAGTCACCGGGGCGCGAGTCTCACCTTCACCGTCCCGCCGGAGGTGCACGCCGGCCTGCTCGCGCTCGCCCGGGAGTCCGGGGCGACGCTGTACATGGTGGCCCAGGCCGCGATGGCGGCTCTGCTGACCCGGCTGGGTGCGGGGGAGGACGTCCCGATCGGCGGTGTCGTGGCCGGGCGTACGGACGAGGCGCTGGACGAGCTGGTCGGCTTCTTCGTCAACACGGTGGTGCTGCGCAGCGACACCTCGGGCGATCCGACGTTCCGCGAACTGCTGGGCCGGGTGCGGGAGTCGGATCTGGCGGCGTTCGCGCACCAGGACGTGCCGTTCGAGCGGCTGGTGGACGCGGTCGGCGTGAACCGTTCGCTGGCGCGGCACCCGCTGTTCCAGGTGATGCTCGTCCTGCAGAACAACGAGCGGGCCCGGTTCACGTTCGCTGACCTGAACGCCGACCTGCACCGGGTGGACGCGGGCGTGGCCAAGTTCGACCTCTTCTTCGAGCTGATCGAGCAGGCGGAGGGCGGTCTGGCGGGTCTGCTGGAGTACTCCTGCGACCTCTTCGACCCGGAGACGGCCGAGCGGATCTGCGAGCG
>NZ_JZKH01000254.1 GCF_000961885.1 Streptomyces rubellomurinus | reverse complement strand
ACGAGGACACCCCGGCCCGCCGGACCCGCGAACCGCCCGCAGGCCACGGCACCTCGTCCGTCAGCAGCTCCACCGCGCCCGCCGACCAGTCCACGTGCGACGTGGGTTCGTCCACGTGCAGCGTCCTCGGCAGCACCCCGTGCCGGAGCGCCATCACCATCTTGATCACGCCCGCCACACCCGCCGCCGCCTGGGTGTGCCCGATGTTCGACTTCACCGACCCCAACCACAACGGCGCACCCGCCCGCTCACGCCCGTACGTCGCCAGCAGCGCCTGCGCCTCGATCGGATCCCCCAGCGCCGTCCCCGTCCCGTGCGCCTCCACCACGTCCACGTCCGACGCCGACAGCCCCCCGCTCGCCAGCGCCGCCCGGATCACCCGCTCCTGCGACGGACCGTTCGGCGCCGTCAACCCATTGGACGCGCCGTCCTGATTGACCGCCGCCCCCCGCACCACCGCCAGCACCCGGCGCCCGTGCCGCACCGCGTCCGACAGCCGCTCCACCAGGAGCAGACCGACTCCCTCGCCCGCGCCCATGCCGTCGGCCGCCGCCGCGAAGGCCTTGCTCCGCCCGTCCACGGACAGTCCGCGCTGCCGCGAGAACTCGACGAAGAAGTCCGGGGTGGACATCGCCGTGACGCCGCCCGCGAGCGCGAGGTCGCACTCGCCGCTGCGCAGTGCGCCGACCGCCAGGTGCAGGGCGACCAGCGAGGACGAGCACGCCGTGTCCACGGTCAGCGCCGGGCCCTCCAGCCCGAAGGTGTAGGCGACGCGGCCCGAGGCGACGCTCGTGGCGTTGCCGGTGAGCACGTGCCCCTCGACGCCGGCCGGCATGCCGCCGGTCGCGTAGTCGTGCCCGGCCATTCCGGCGAAGACGCCGGTCCGGCTGCCGCGCAGCGACCTCGGGTCGATGCCGGCCCGTTCGAAGGTCTCCCAGGCGGTTTCGAGCAGCAGGCGCTGCTGCGGGTCCATGGCCAGCGCCTCGCGCGGGGAGATCCCGAAGAACTCGGCGTCGAACTCGGCGACGCCGGACAGGAATCCGCCG
>NZ_JZKH01000253.1 GCF_000961885.1 Streptomyces rubellomurinus | reverse complement strand
GCGTCCAGGTCGACGCGCACCCGCAGTTCGGTGCCACCGGCCGCGAACAGCTCCACGCCCGTCCACTCGAAGGGCAGGAACACCCGCTGGTCGCCCTCGGCCTCGTCACGGGCACCGACCAGGGTGTGCAGGGCGGCGTCCAGCAGGGCCGGGTGGACACCGTACTCGTCGGCCTTCAGGCCCTCGGGGAGCCGGACGAGCCCGTACGCGGTGCTGCCGTCACGGAACAGCTCGGTCAGGCCCTGGAACGCCGGACCGTAGGCCAAGCCCCGGGCGGCGAAGCGCTCGTAGAAGCCCTCCAGGCTCACGGACTCGGCGTTCGCCACCGGCCAGTGGCGAAGAGCGTCGAAGCCGTCCGACTCGCCCTTCTCCTCGGCGAGTTCACCGGAGGCGTGCAGCGTCCAACCGTCCTGCGCGTCCTCGGGACGGCTGTAGAGGGAGACCGGCCGGCGGCCGTTGTCCACGCCACCGACGACGACCTGCAGCCGGACCGGGCCCTCCAGGACCAGCGGCTCGACGAGCGCCAGCTCCTCGACCCGGCCCGCACCGACCTCACGGCCGGCGGCCAGCACGAGGTCCAGGATTCCCGCGCCGGGGACGAGCACCGTACCGAAGGCGGCGTGGTCACGCAGCCACGGCTGAGCGTTCGGCGCCAACCTCCCAGTGAACAGGTGGCCTTCACCGTCCGCGAGCGCCGTACCCGCACCCAACCACGGGTGCGCGGACGCCTCCAGGCCCATCGAGCCCGCATCCGCCGAACCCGAACCCACCTCGGTCCAGTAGTGCTCGCGCTGGAACGCATAGGTGGGGAGGTCGGTGACCAGGTCACCGCTGTCACCGAGGACCTTCATCCAGTCGACGGCCACACCTTGGGTGTGCAACTGACCGAGGGACTTCAGGAGGTGGCCGATACCGCCCTCGTTGCGGGCGAGGGAGCCGACGACCACGCCGCCGTGCTCGGCGCTGCCGTCCGTCAGCGGCATGGACAGCACCGGGTGGGCGCTGACCTCGACGAACACGCTGCGGCCGTCACCGAGCAGCTGCTCCAGCGCCCGGTCGAAGCGGACCGGCTCCCG
>NZ_JZKH01000252.1 GCF_000961885.1 Streptomyces rubellomurinus | reverse complement strand
CGGGATCCTGGACCTCGTCCTGGCCGCCGGCCGTGAGCTCGGCGCGGGCCGGGTCGAGGAGCTGGCGCTCGTGGAGCCGCTGGTCCTGGAGGGCCCGGTCCGGCTGCAGGTCGTCGTCGGCGGTGTGGACAACGGCCGCCGCCCGGTCTCCCTCTACAGCCGTCCCGAGGACGCGCAGGACGGTTGGACGCTGCACGCCTCCGGTGAACTCGCCGAGGAGAAGGGCGAATCGGACGGCTTCGACGCTCTCCGTCACTGGCCGGTGGTCGGTGCCCAGCCCGTGAGCCTGGACGGCTTCTACGAGCGCTTCGCCGCCCGGGGCTTGGCCTACGGCCCGGCGTTCCAGGGTCTGACCGAGCTGTTTCGTGACGGCAGCACCGCGTACGGGCTCGTCCGGCTCCCCGAGGGCCTGAAGGCCGACGAGTTCGGCGTTCACCCGGCCCTGCTGGACGCCGCCCTGCACACCCTGGTCGCCGCCCAGGCGCAGACCGGCGACAGCGAGAGCGTTCTCCTGCCGTTCGAGTGGAGCGGCGTCGAGCTGTTCGCCGTGGGCGGCACCGAACTGCGCGTCCGCGTCGACCTGAGCGACGGGGGCACCGGCGACCAGCTCGCGCTGTGGGTCACCGACGCCGCCGGCCGGCCGGTCCTGCATGCGCAGGGCCTCCAGCTGCGCGAGGCGACCGCCGAGCAGGTCCGCGGGGCCGCCACCGTCGACCACCTCTACCGCGTGGAGTTCCAGGAGCTCCACCGCCTCCAGGAGCGGACCCCGCTGCGCGCACTGGTGCTCGGCGGTTCGGGCGAGATCGCCCGTGCGCTGGGCGCCGAGCACGTGCCGGACCTCGACGCGCTGCTCGCCGCCGGCACCGAGGTGCCGCAGCTGCTCGCCGTCGACCTGACCGGCTGGGCCGGACGCTCGCTGGACGAGGCGCTGGCCGAGGTCCTGGTGCCGGTGCAACAGCTGGTCGCAGAAGCGGCGTTGGAGTCGGTCGAGCTGGTGTTCGTGACGCGCGGCGCGGTGGCCGGCGATCCGGTGCAGGCCGCCCTGTGGGGCCTGCTGCGGACCGCCCGCACCGAGTACCCG
>NZ_JZKH01000251.1 GCF_000961885.1 Streptomyces rubellomurinus | reverse complement strand
GGCCTTCGGCCGGCCCTTGACCCGGACGGCCTCTTTGCCCCGGACCCCAGGCAGCTGTCGGGGGGACGGGGGAGGTGCGCCCTCGTAACTGACGGTCCGCCACCCGTCTTTCCCGGGGTGGGGAGCCCTGTCCGTGAACTTGCCTGAAAACCCTCTTTGGTGTATTCTTATCTTGTTGGTCGGGGAGGGCAACCCCGACCGACGGCCCACGAGGAATCGCCCGTCGAGAGGCAGAACATGACTGAGCTGAACAGTGCGACCGTCGAACCCGGAACCTGGTCCTGGGGGGCGATGCCCGAGCAGAACCGGCGTGCCAGGGGTCACGAGTTCTACCCGCCGTTCGCTGACCTCGCCAAGATCCCCGAGCTGTACGCCACGGAAGGCCAGCCGGTCGACCAGAAGATCTGCCACCTCCACTACTTCACCGGCGGATCGGACTGGTACATCGCCGAGGTCGACCCGGCCAGCGGCCTCGCCTTCGGCTGGGCGCGAGTCAACTACTCGGAAGGCGAGTGGGGTTACATCCATCTGGTCGAACTGGAAGAGCTGTATCTCACCCCTGCCGTCCGGCCCGGCAGTGTGGCACTCCCGATCCTGGTCGAACGGGATCTCCACTTCGCCCCGACCCGTGCCGCCGACATCCCCGCCATCGCTTCCTAGGCCCCCTGTCCGCCCCTGCCAGTCCGGCCGAATCGAGGGGCCCTCTCATGTTCACCGATGGTCCCGAGCGGAGCACCGCCGACGAGGCGGCCCGCGCGCTGCTCGCCGCCCACGCCTTCGCCGCCGCTACACCTGGCGCCTACCAGTGCGAGCCCACGATCCCGGAAGGCATGTCCCTGGTCGTCTGTGACCTGATCACCGGACTGCTCCACCTCGCCGATGCCACCGGCGTCCAGGGCGACCGCGAGGAGCTGACGCACGGCGCGTACCTGCGGTACCGCGAGGAAGCCGCCTACGAGAGGATCGCCGAACTCGACCCGTTCTGAGCCCAGTTCCCCGCCCCCGTCCTCGGTGGTTGTTGCCGCCGGGGGCGGGCGGGATTCGGTCGCGCCTTCGGCGCGGCTGCTTTTTCTGGTCCGGGCGCCCCGCTGCGCGGTTCCCCCGGCCCCCCTTCGCGGCCCAGTATCCGG